>CAYXVG010000108.1:0-12563 GCA_964468205.1 uncultured Solibacteraceae bacterium
CCTTCGGGAGCGGTACGCGTTGGGACAGCCGTGGGTGTCCCCCTTCGGGAGCGGTACGCGTTGGGACAGCCGTGGGTGGGTCCCTTCGGGAGCGGTACGCTTTGGGACAGACGTGAGGGTCCCCGTTCAAGGTGGTGCGCCCAAGGGAAGTGCACCTTTGGGGTGGTCTTTGCAGGCGATTAGCGCTTCGGAGGCTAATGAAATCGCGCTACGTGAGGTGGAATTCTTGGCCGATGGAGTCGAGGGCGACGCGGTCGGGGTAGGGACCGGCGGCGGCGTAGAAACGCTGAATCGGTTCCGAGAGCGGCTCGCTGCTGAGGACGAACGTTTTGTGGTGGACCGGCATCAGGAATTCGGCGCCAGCGTCCTCTCCCATGCGCCAGGCTTGCTCCGGGGTGCAGTGGAAATGGATCCAAGGATTGTAGGCGCCAATCGGCATGATGGCCAGATCATAGCGGCGTGACGATTTCAGGCTCCGGAACAGATCCGTGTCGGCGGTATCGCCGGCGAACAGGAGACGGCGGCCGTTGCATTCAATTTCGTAGCCGTTGTAGCCACGATAGGTGTCGGTACGCACGCGGGCGCCCCAATGGTTGACCTCGAACGCGCGGATTCGCGCAGGCCCGACTTGAACGGATTCACCCCAGTGGAGTTCGTGCACCTTCCGGTAGTTCGCGGGACGGAGCAGGTCAGTGGTGCGGTGCGCGGTAACGACGGAAGTGCGCAGATACTCGAGCGCCCGAAGCGACCGTTTGTCGAAGTGGTCCATGTGAGCGTGCGAGAGCAACACCAGATCGGGACGAGGGAGTTCCGGGACGCCCAGGGGCGCTCCGACAAGGCGCTTCACTCCGAGAGTGACCGGACCGAGGTGGATTCCGGCTTTGTCACTGAAGACGGGATCAGTGATGAGCGTGAATCCTTCTATCTTGACGAATGCCGTGGCGTGGCCCAGCCAAGCAGCGTGCAGTCCGGTGTCGGGCCACGAGCGGGGATCGGGTATGTTCACGGGCTCGCTGATCGGACGGTTCCACTCACGCACATATTGATTCCAGAAGCGCGGCGCGGCCCTGTAAACCATTGCGCCGGTCGTCACGATTCCAACACCACCCAGGCCGCCCAACACAGATCTCCGAGAGAGTCTTGATTTCCTCATGTGTTTCAGTTGCGTTTTAACTCCTCCTCCAGTTCGCGGGCTTCCCCGACCATGTCACCGGCGCTGTGGACGTGATCCAACTCGCGTTCGCAGATGGCGGATTTTCCGTTCATAAGGGCTATCTTAGCGAGAAACCAGCACTTGTAACTGTTGCCGTCCGGCGCGTCGTGCGCTTTTTCAGCTTCTTCGAAGGCGCCCAGCAGGTTGCCCACCTGGAGCAGAGCGTAAGATGCCAGGATGCGCACCGAAGAGTTATTCGGGCGCCGCTGCTTGAGTCCCGAGAGGCGCGAGAGAGCGAGCACGTTTTCCCCACGCTTGATCAGGCTGATGGCATCGGCCACCGCCTCGCGCTCAGCCACGCTGAGTGTATCGATGGCCGGCTGCAGACGTTCGAACTTCAGGTCGAACTCCGCGGGGGTATCCGCGAAAGCGATCCCGCAGACGAAAACCAAAAGAAAAGACAACAGGATCCTTTGCGTCATACCGGGATAGAGTGCTCCTTACCTTTGTTGGACGTAATCTGGACCAAATTGGACTCTTTTTTATCCTCGGCCTGGAATGACAGCGTGTCCATCGGGCAGACGGTGACGCAGATACCGCAGCCGATGCAGGAACTGTTGGCATTGTTCAACTCCTCCTGCTTCAAGGCAAAGCTCATAACGTCAATGCCTACCTGGCAGTTCCGGCTGCACTCGCCGCAGGCGATGCACTTGTCGTTCGAGTGGATAGCGAAGCGGCTTACCTTGAAGCGGGTGTAGATTTTGCTGAAGACCTGCATCATCTTCGCGAGCGGGCACCAGTAGCGGCACCAGACTTTCCCGCCGAAGAACGGGTACAGGGTGACGGGCAGGATGCCGACAAGCCAGACATCGGCGATGAGGTGATACCAGTCCAGGCCGGTGGCGGCGGGCTTCTGAAAGATGGTGACAGCGTCGCGGGTGACCATCATGAGGGTGATGGCAACGGCGGCCGCCAAGACCACTCCGTTCATAAGTTCCCAGCGGACACTCTCCTTGCCCTTGGGCGCAAGGTGCCGCCAGCGGTCGCCGAGGGTCTCCGCGAGGCCGCCGCAGCCGCAGATCCAGGAACAATAGCGCTTTCCGTGGAAGAGCACCAGGATGGGAATGATCACGAAGGAAAGGAGGACGCCCCAGGCGATCCAGATTTGATGGGGCCCGCCAAAGAAGGTGTAGAAGAACAGCGGCCAAGCGAGGACGATTCCGTAAGAGCGCCAGGTCTGCTCGGCGAAGACCTGGTCCGAGGCGAGCTTTTCGCCCACCCATTGATACTCCACCGCCCAGCGGAACAGAAACTCTGGAATCAAGAAGAAGAAGAGCCACTGGAAACTGAGCAGGCTCACATAGCGCCAGATCTGGAACTTATCCTTGCGGTCCAATCCCCAGCGCTTCATGGCCTGAATGCCGAAAAAGGTCATCAGAAGGGTGTAGAGGACCGTGTACCAGAATGCCCACGGGCGGCTGAAGAACGAGAGGGCGTCATAGCCCCAGCCTTTGAACGGCCAGAACTCGTGGCCGGGCGACTGTTTGGCGCCGTAAATTGTATAGCAAACCAAGAACGAGACGCCGAGCCAGGCCCAGCGGCTTCCCTTGTATCCAGAGTAGAGGAGCGCGCCAAATGCGGCGGCGGCCAAGCCAGTACCCGCCCATGCGACCCCGTCGAGCGGAGCGAAGCCGGTTTGCCCGCCCGCCAGCCAGAGTCCGAGTAAGGCGGCGAGAGCAAGAACGGCGGTGAGAGCCGGATTTCCCGTCCACTCGTTTTCCAGCCGGACCCCCATCGACTTCAGGAATTTGGTGGGAATCTCAGAGCCGATGAGGACAAAGGCGTGCTGGTAGGGCCGCCGGCTCTGCTCGCCTTCGACGTCAAGCACGTACTCGCCGTCCTCAAAGCTCTTGACGTTGGACTCGAAGACGACCTCGAGCTTCCCGGCGTCGAGCGCGGCTTTGATTTGCTGCCGGTTGTCTTTAAAGAGGCGGGAGAACTCCGTTCCGCGGTAGCTCAGGACGACACGATTGCGCTCGGCGAGGACGAGTGCTGCCTCGACGGCGCTGTTGCCGCCGCCCACAACGAGGATGTCCTCGTCCGAGTAATGTTTCGGGCTGTAAAGCCGGTGATAGACCTCCTCGCGTTCTTCGCCGGGGACGTTCAGCTTGCGGGGGTTACCCCGCTGACCGGTGGCAAGCACCACCCGCCTGGCGGTGTATTCGCCGCCCGATGTTTCCACCCGGAAGGTTCCGTCGTTCCGCTTGACGATACCGGTGACACCTTCTTCGGTGCGCACATCGAGCTGGTTATCCTTGACGATCTGGTTCCAGCGGTAAAGCAGATCCTCCTTGGTCGCGCCGTCAAGCCAGAGCTTCCCTTTGGGGGGTACGGAATCCGGCTCGGCATAGACCCACTTTCCTTCGGGGAAGTTTTCGATGGTGCTGGCGATCTTGTTCTTTTCGAGGACGACGACCTTGAGACCACGGTCCTGCAATCCGAGAGCAGCGTTCAGACCGGCGGCGCCGGCGCCGACGACAACGACGTCATATTCAGCGGCATCACCGGCCCGGGCGTCAGACTTGGCGGCGATGTGTTCGGCCACCTCGTAGCCCTGTTCCATGGCGAGCTTGACGACGGGCGCACCGGCGAGATCGCCGATGACATAAAGGCCCGGGACGGTACTCTGACGGTTGCCGTCCACCAGAGGCCGGCGGGACGGCATATTCGGACTGTCGAGCAGACCCTGAACTGTCTCTTTGAATTTCGCGATCATGAAAAGATCTAGTCCTTTCCGAGAACCTTGGTTTCCGATGGCGCTACGGGATTGAGAGCGGCGCCGCAGCCGGCACATTGGCTAGCCGCGGGGTGGTTGGTTCCGCCACACGACGGGCAAGGGACGGGATCACGGGTGAGCCGCAACTTCCATTGTCCGGGCGGCAAGCCGGAGCGTTGCAGCCGGCGCACCGCAAGCATGCCGGTGGCAACTACCATTACCGTCATGAACAGAGCGAACCACAGCCATCCGGATGAGAACCATCCGCGCTCGTGGCCGTGCATGAAGATATTGTTCGGCCGGTAGCTGGCAATGTAACGTTGCGGGTCACTCAGGAGCATATCCTTTTCATCGGCGTCAACGGCAAAGCGCTGTCCGCCGAGCAAGAACGCAGAGGCGTTTTCGCTTACTGGGCGGTCGCAAACGACGCAGACGTCGCCCGGTTCCACGGGGACCGGTTCGGCGGTTTCGACTCCTAAGCATGGAAGAACAGAAAAAAACAATAACAGTAGTGGGCGCACTATTACCCCCTCTTCGGGCAAGAAACTGCCGTAAAGCGAATCTCGGGTCCGGTTGGAGGCCGGACTTGCGGGCCAAAGACCCTTCGCCCGAAGGAACTTACTCCTCAATTCTACAGACTGATGCGCCGATTCGCGCCGGGAAGTCACGGTCTAGCTTGCTATTTCACAGCGTAGAGGCCGGCATCAATGGCGGGATCACCGTCATCGCGCCGCGCGTGAATCGCGATGACATTCTTCCCGGCGCGGAGCGTTCCGGCATGGGCGCTCAGGTCGTAGTTGGTGTAGTGACGGTGCCGCGCGCGGGGATTGTCCAGCCGGAGCACCTCCGCGCCGTTAAGGTAGACCGCACCGGAGGTGACGTTCTCGAGGATTTCCAACCACAGGTTGTTCGGCGCCTCGGAGAGCGAAAACTCGCGGCGGATCCAGATTTCGCCCTGTTCCCATTTCGTGCCGGTGGGGAAAAGAGCGTTGTTGCCGTTCTGGAACGGGCCCGCGCCGAGCCGCAGCCCGCTGGTGTCAAATTCCAGGGCGGCCCACCGCGGGCCTGGATCGGCGAGGCTGTAGCGCCACGACTCCCGGGCCCGTTTAGACGTGGGGGTGAGGATCATGGCGACCGGGGCGGGAGCGTAGAGCCGGGCGTGGATCTTTTCGAGTAAGGGGGGCTCGAACTTGATGATCTCGCGATCATAGGTCATGAGGCCGTTCACTTCGCCCTCGACGTCGGTGGTCTGTGTATAGACGGCGGCGGCCATGCCGAAGCCGCGGAGGCCCACCGCATTCCCGACCACTTCCTCATATTTTCGATTGAGACTCTCGCGGCTCTGCAGGGTCCGGTAGCCCCAGTTGCGCTTGTCCCACCAGAGATGCCCTTCGACGGGCCAACCGAGACCGCCGAACTCGCCGAGTACAGTGGCACGGCCGGTCCCGACGTCCTGTTCGATGCCCGGACCGGGATAGATGTGCGCGTCAAAAATGTCGCCAACGCCGCGGTCGGTCCAGCCGCTGGTAGCATTGAGGAGGCGCGACGGGTCGTACTGTTTGATCCAATCCGCGATGCGGGGCGTGTCATATTGTCCCCAGCCTTCGTTGAAGGGAACCCAGACGACGATCGAGGGGAAGTGATGGAAGCTGTCGATCATCTCGCGGAGCTCGGCTTCGAACTGGGCTGCGGAGACGCCGTCGCGGCGCGCGTCTTCCTTGTCGTCGGGGGCGACGAAAAGGCTGCCCTCGCCACGCCAGCTATAGAAGCCGCTGGGCATGTCCTGCCAGACGAGCAGGCCGAGCTTGTCGCAGTGATAGTACCAGCGGGCCGGCTCCACCTTGACGTGCTTGCGCGCCATGTTGAAGTGGAGCCTTTTTGTAATCTCGATGTCATACCGCAGGGCATCGTCGTTGGGAGCCGTGTAGAGGCCGTCCGGCCACCACCCTTGGTCGAGCGGGCCGAACTGGAAAAGAGGCTCGTTGTTGAGATAGAGCAGCTCGCGGCCGTGGGTGTCCCTGGCGATGGAGATCTTGCGGAGGCCGAAGTAGCTGGAAACGGAGTCCACGGCGGTCCCGCCACGCGCGAGCGAGAGTTTGAGGTCATAGAGATGCGGGCTCGCCGGAGACCAGAGATTGGGGTTCGGGATTTCCAGCTTGAGGGGCACGCCCGGCTTTCCGGAGGCGCGGCTGATGCTGGCTCCGCCGTCGAGCGCTTCGGCGTCCACCTGATAGCCGGATGCATCGCCGCTGGTTTCGACGGTTAGCCAGAGAGTGCTGTTATCGACGTCGGGTTCCACCTTCAGGCGCTCGATGGAGACCTCGGGAACCGGTTCGAGCCACACGGTCTGCCAGATTCCGGTGACGGCGGTGTACCAGATGCCCTGGGGCTCGAGGACCTGTTTTCCGCGGGGCTGGGTGCCCGTATCGGTGGGATCCCAGACCGCAACCACGAGTTCCTGTTCGCCCCTGGGAGCGAGGTAGCCGGTGATGTCAAACACGAACGGCGTGTAGCCGCCGCGGTGTTCGCCGGCGCGGTGACCGTTGACGAAGACCTCGGCCTGCCAGTCGACAGCGCCAAAGTGGAGCAGCAGGCGCTGCCCGCTCCAAGCGGCAGGAACGGTGAAGGCGCGGCGATACCAGAGGCGCTGGTCCGGGAGCACGGGCTTCTTAACGCCGGAGAGGGTGGATTCGACGGCAAAGGGAACGAGGATCTTGCCATCCCACCGCTGCGGGCGCGGCGAGATGCGCGAGACGACGGCGTAATCCCACAGCCCGTTCAGATTCTGCCACTCGTCGCGGACCATCTGGGGGCGCGGGTATTCGGGCCAGGGATTCTCGGCGGAGACCTGCTTCGCCCAGCGGGTCATTATATGACCTTCGACGGGCTGCCAATCGGCGCCCATGGCGGCGGCGAGTGTCACGATGAGAGAGGCGGCGAGCTTTTTCACGGTATTACTTCTCCTGGCGCGGCCGCAGTGGGCGCGCATTCCGTCCAGAACCATCAGTATATAGTGGCAGCCAGAGAGCATTTGGAGCGTCCAGCATGTATACTGCAAACGGATCGCAGTTGCTGGCGTGGAGGAGGTGCGATGAGAAGCGTTTTGGCGATTGCCGCCGGTTTTGTAGTGTGGAGCGTCATCTGGGTGAGTGCGGCCGCGGTGGCCCAAGCGATTACGCCGGATTCGTTCCGAAGCGATGGCGCCGTGCAAAGCGCGGGGTTGCTGCTTGCCTTCCTGGCCGTCGCGGTGGTTTGCTCGCTCGCGGCCGGCTGCACAACGGCGACGGTTTCACGCGACGCGGCGCAGCGAAACGTAATGATCCTGGCGTTGATTCTGCTCGCCGTCGGGATTGCGGTGGAGATTTCCGGCTGGGCGCTGACGCCGCTCTGGTATCACGTGACGTTCTGGCTACTGCTGGTTCCCGCGACAGTTGCCGGCGGGAAACTCGCTAGAAAATAGCAAAATAGCGCACCAGGATTGCGGCGCACCGGCGGGGCGCATTACGTTGAAGGTCTATGGACTTCCGAAACGCAATCGTTCCCGGCCTGCTGGTTCTTCTCGCGGGCTGCGTGGGACACCCGCCCACAGGGGGAGACGCGGGAGCTCCCGTTGACGGTCTCGAGATTCCGGCACAGTTGGAGGCGACGCTGCTCGACAACATTGCCGGTTTCTGGTATCCGCGGTCTCTCGACCGCGCAAACGGCGGCTATATGCTTGATCTCGGCCCGCAGGGCGAGGCGCTGCATCCAGGGAACAAGATGATCGTGACGCAGGCGCGGATGGTCTGGTTCTTTGCGAAACTCGCCCGCGAAGGATACGAAAAACCGGGTGCCTTCGGCGAAGCGGATCTGCTGGCCGCGGCCAGACACGGCTTCGCGTTCCTTCGGGACAAGATGTGGGACCCCGAGCACGGCGGATTCTACTTCATGGTGGATGCAGCGGGCGAGGCAGTTACCGCACCGAAGAAGCACCTCTACGGGCAGGCGTTCGGACTCTACGCGCTTTCCGAGTACTACTTGGCGAGCGGCGATGAGGAGGCGCTGGTTTTGGCCGACGGTCTTTTCGGGCTGCTTGAGGAGAAGGCCCATGACAAAGAGTACGGGGGCTACGTGGAGTTTTTCAACCGGGATTGGTCACCGGTGGAGGACGACGAGGAGAACTACCTCGACAAAGGACTGCCGCACGCGAAGCTCATGAATACCCACCTACATCTGCTGGAGGCGCTGACGACTTACTACCGCGCGTCTCCCTCACCGCTCGCCAGGGAGCGGCTGGTGGAGCTGATCGGCATCGAGACGGACGAGGTGGTGCGCGAGGATGTCGGGGCCTGCACCGATAAGTACAAGCGCGACTGGACGCCGATCCTGGAGCCTCCGTACAACCGCGTCTCCTACGGCCACGACGTGGAAAACGTTTGGCTGGTGGCGGACGCGTGCGAGGCGGCGGGGATCGACCCGAAAAAGTATCTGCAGCTTTATAAGGACTTGTGGACCTTCTCGCTCAAGAACGGCTACGACCACGACAACGGAGGGTTCTTCTACTGGGGGCCGCTGGACGGGCCGGCCACAAACCGCAACAAGGAGTGGTGGGTGCAGGCCGAGGCGCTGGTAAGCGCCCTCTACATGCACGAGTTCACAGGCGAAGCGCGGTATAGAGAGGTATTCGAGCAAACGTGGGACTTCACGCGGGACAACCTGGTGGATTGGGAGCACGGCGGGTGGCACGCCACGTTTACCGCGGACGGCCCCACCGGCAACAAGGGCGGCATCTGGAAGAGCGCGTATCACAATGGCCGGGCGATGATGGAGTGCATCCGGCTGCTGGGGAAGTGATCCCGATTTTCCCGACATCTTGGGCTGGGTTGGAATTGCACCAGTATTATAGTGTTGGTGTCAGAGTCGCTTTGAATCCGGAGGACGGAGCTATGAAGCGCAGAGATTTTGTGTACGCAATGGCGGCGACCAGTTCGAATCTTCCGGCGCAGCAGGCGCGCAGGAAAAAGGGGCCGCCGCAGGTCGGGATGAAGCACGTATCTTCCGATGCGGATCTGAAGGTTCTCGCGGCGCTCGGCGTGAAACACATCCTGGCGAACATGCCTTCCCGGCGGATGGACGAGAATTGGTCCGTTGCGGGGCTGAGCAGGTTCCGGGAGCGGGTGGAGTCCCACGGCATCGAGATGGACGTGATTGCGCTGCCGATGAGCGCGAGACCGATTGAAGTGGCCGAGCACCCCAACATCATGCTGGGGAAGAGCCCGGAGCGCGACCGCGAGATCGACGACATCTGCAACATGATCCGCAACATAGCGCGGGCCGGCATTTCCGCCGCCAAATACAATCTGACGATTCTCGGAGTGATTCGCACGGAACCCACGGCGGGGCGCGGCGGGGCAATGTACTCGTCATTCGATTATGAAAAGGCCAAGAAGGGGCTGGCTTTCGGGAACGGTCCTCGACCCAAGCCGGGAGAGGCGGAACCGCCCTTGACGGCGGCGGGCGCTGTCAGCACGGAGGAATCGTGGGAAAGGATCACGTATTTTCTCAAACGCGTCATCCCGGTGGCTGAGGAGTTCAAAGTGCGGATGGCTTGTCATCCCCACGATCCGGCCATGCCGAAGGGCGTGGCCTATCGCGGAGTGCATCGGGTGCTTGACACGGTGGAAGGGCTCAAGCGATTCGTCGAGATCATTCCGAGCCCGTATCACGGCCTGATGTTCTGTCAAGGCACGGTCTCGGAGAGCCTGCGGAACCCGGGCCGGGAGATCTTCGACGTTATCCGCTATTTTGCGAGCCGCGACAAGATTGTCGCGGTCGATTTCCGGAACATCAAGGGAGGATTTCTGAACTTCCAGGAGACGTTTCCGGACGAGGGTGACGTGGACATGCTGCAGGCCGTTCGTGCGTACGCGGAGTCCGGCTACGACGGCATGTTGATGCCGGACCATGTGCCGGCGATTGAGGGGGATGAACGGCGCCGCCAGGCATATGCGCATGCGATCGGGTATATCCAGGGGCTGCTGAGGGCCGTGTCATAGAGTTTCGGGCGATGAAAGGAATAGCCTAAGGGCAGGGAGCGAATGCCTCCGCCTGACGGAAACCCCGCCCGTGGTGGCGCAGATTTCCGAGACCGTTACTACGGTGGCTGGTCGCCGGTTGAGATGACCGTTAGCGAGCGCTAACGCCACTTCTCAGGAAGGTCGCCGATGCGCACGCGGCGACCGAACTCGCTGAAGCTTCCGCTGGTGAAGGCTAGTGCGACGGGGTTTCCGTCCGGCCCGAGTTCGAATTCCGCAACGTTGGGCGTATCCGGGGCGAAGTCGCCAAGATCGACTTGTTCAAACTTCGTCTCCGAGAGAGACTTCATATTCATCGGTGCGATATCGCCCCACATGGCGCCGATGGCCAAGTAGCCCGGTGGGATTTCCGGCGCTTTCTCCGCATGTTTGGGACGCTTCGCTGACGTGACGAAGAACTGGCCCCGGCCGGGTTCGCCGTAGAGGCCGAAAAAGCGTTCCAGGTCGTCGCGCCGTTCACCGAGATAGAACTCGTTGGACGGCTCGGGCGCGTCATCACCTGAATCGACAGATGCAGACACTCCCGCTGACTCGCCATTACCGAGCCCGTTCCCGCAACTTGCGAGGACAAACAGCGTTGAGAGTACAAGGACCGCGAGCTGATTCCATCTTGCTTCCAGCATAATTGCCTCCCGAGTGGTGTGGGACCGCATTTCACAGAACCCGCGGGGGAAACTGCAAATCCGCGGAAGGCCTGGAGGTGGTGCGCTGCGACCCGCAATCCGCCTCTTTGGACACGGCGTCATCAGCAGGCGCCGGTGCGTCTGCCCGATGACTCGCGGGTGGAGGCAGTTCCGACCCAGGCTGCGGGCAAAGCCCGTTACGGCTGCCAGTTCAGCCATTCGCCGGGGCGCATCTCGGCCCATTGAAGGTCTTCCGGAGCCTGCCCGCCAAACTCGGCGAGGTAGTCCTTCGCGATGCCGAGGGCTTGCTCCTTGGCCTTGGCCTCGGAGAAAGCGCGCCCGCCGCGGATGAGGGTGTCAGAGGTTCGCGCGAGCACCCGCCACTCGTCGAAGTCGGAAGCGATGAAGAGAGTCAGAGGTCCACATTCGGCCTTAAACCCGGAAACCTGACGCAGCATAGCCGGCACCTCCTCGGTGGTAACGGCACCAGTATACAGAAAGAATGCGGTGCTAGTCCTTGTGTTTTAAGATGCGCCGGTCGAGGAGCCCGTATTTCGTGAAGGCGGAGCGGCGGGCGAGCAGGAGGGCGAGCCAGAGAGTGATGGCGGTTCCCGAGAGAATGGAAAGCATGATGACCATTTGGTACTTGATCGCCTGAATCGGATCGGCGCCGGCGAGGATGACGCCAGTCATCATGCCGGGGAGCGAGACGAGCCCGATGGTGGCCATGGTGGCGACGGTCGGAGAGAGGGCCGCCTGCAAGGCATCCCGGAGATAGGGCCGCAGCGCTTCGGTTAGCGCGGCGCCTTGGGCGAGGGACTGGAGGAACGGTTTTTCGTGCGAGCGGAGGGAGTCAAAGAAGCGGCTGAGGCCGACGATGTCCGCCCGGAGGCAGTTGCCGAGCACCATGCCGCCGATCGGGATGGCATACTGCGCCTCCAGGACGTTGGGGCGGTCGAGTACCAGGGCGGTGAAATATAGCATCGGGAGAAGAGTGCCGGCGAGGAGCGCCAATAGCAGGATCGGGCCGATGCGGGCGAGGCGCAAGCCGCACCCTTTGAGCACCGAGAGATCGGCCACGATGAGCATTGCCAGCAGCCAGAGCAGCGTGAGCCAGGCGCTGTCAAGGCGGAAGACGACGGTCAGATAGAACCCCACGAAGAGTAGCTGCGCGGCCATGCGCACGAGGGCGAGCAGCGTCTCGCCGATCATCGGGATGCGGTGCCAGAGCAGGAGCGCGAGAGGAATGATGGCAAGCCCAAACCCGAGGGCGAGGCGCGGCAGGGAGATGTCAACGAGATCCATCGGGGGACTCCGCGGGCTCAACACGAACGGTATCGCCGCCGATGTGGAACTTCTCGGCGTCGTGGGATACCGACAGGAGGGTTGTGTTCTTTAACGACCGGAGCAGTTCGAGCGCCGCGTCCCGGCTGGCCGGGTCGAGGGCCGAGGCGGCCTCGTCGAGCAGCAACACGGGGCGGTCCAGCAGCAGCGCGGCGAGGATGGCCACGCGCTGTTTTTCGCCGCCGGAGAGTTCGTCGACGGGTTGGTCGAGGAGGCTCTGCTGCAATCGCAGAGCGGCGGCGAGATCCGGGACGCGTTCCAGGTTTCCGGACAGACGCTTATTGGCTCTGAAGTGGAAGGGACGCTCGAGGACATTGCGCGCGGAACCGCTCCCGAGGTCCGGTTCCTGAGCCACCCAAGCGACCTTTCTGCGGATTTCCCATACGGTTGCGGCTGTAACCGGCGTTCCGAGGACGGCGACTGTGCCGGCTGACGGCTGGGCGAATCCGAGCAGACAATGCAAGAGCGTGGACTTCCCTCCCCCGGAGACGCCGGAGAGCGTGCACCGATCGCCTTCGGCCAGGGAGAGGGAGAAGCCTTCGAGCAGGGTCGCGCCGCGGACTTCCAACCTCACGTTGTCAAACCGGATGGCA
>CAYXVG010000109.1:0-12028 GCA_964468205.1 uncultured Solibacteraceae bacterium
AAGGAGCGGCGCCGGGTGTGGCCGAGACAAAGATGACGCGGGCGCAATGCTCGATCATCCGTCTGCCACTCTTGAAGATCGGAGGGCGGGTCCGGGGGGGACGGTCCGCAAATCTAGACTTCGATGGCCAGCAGTCACCCCTGCCGGCCACCGTTTTCTGGTGCACGTTGAATTCCACGCGAAGAAGCTCGACACGAACTGTGGCGCCATCTCGGAACGATGATCTGTAGATGCCGGTCGCTTTGGTGACCGGGACAAGCGATTAAGACTATCGCGGAGCCCGAGTTGCCGGAAACCGACGATGGTTCGCAGCAGCTCAATTCCGCCGTCTGCGCGCGCCGATGATGACGGCCGCCGCAAATGCAATCACGAGGCCGGCCAGGGCCAGCAGAGTAGTCATATTGTTGGCAACCATCCGCTTCACCTCATCCATCGTGATCTGCTTCTCCAGGCGCATGCCCTCAACGGGTTCCTGGGCGCCACCGATACGGGCCTGGTCGATGGCCGAGTTGTACCTCTGAGCGAGTTCCGGGGCGAGGCGTTGCGCGATCATGTCCCGCAGCTTCGAGTTGTCGCAGACGAATCCGCTACACCCGGCGTCATGGTCACGCACGAGTTCCGCATGGAGTTCGGCGAGGCGCTCGATGGTCTCCGCGGTTGCGTCCCAATATCCCTTGCGGATAGTCTCCAGCATAACCGCGGTCATCTCTTGTAGCGCGTACGGGTTCTTGTCGCGGAAGTACGCCTCCATGTTCATTTGGTACTTGTCTTCCACATAGACGTCATAGAGGCCCTCCCAGAGTTCCTCGTCGATCACATCGGGCTTCATGACGTCCCAGCCGTAGGTGTTGCGGAAGGTCTCGGCGAAGGTTTCGGCGGAAGTGGCGCCACCCTGCTGCAGCGCCTCGATGTACTTCGGATTCAACAACGTCGTCCGGGTCTCGGTCCAAATCGCTTCCTTGGCGCCCTGCACGACGGGATTGTGGCGGTTGCGCAGGTCAGTGAAGTAGGCGTCGGGGTCGTTGCCGGTGACGTTGCGGATGGTGGCGTTCAAGCCGCCCATGAATTCGTAGACGTGATCCAGCGAGAGCGGGCCCCAGGTGTTGGAATTCCGTGTGTGAGCGATGGTGTCCGTGTTCTGCAGTGCGGCCTCGAAGACGCCCGGCACGAAGCGGCCCCAGTGTTCCTTCGTATAGAGGGCGCCCATGTTGTTGAGGTAGCGGTCGCTGATCTCCTCGTCGGACTCCCAGCGGTCGCCCGACTCCACCAGCCCCATAATCGCCGCGCCGTAATTACCATTTACACCGCCGAAGACACGGGCGGTGGAGAAGGCGCGTGCGTCCAGCGGTGACAAGCCGCGATCCTTCATAACCTGTTCGGCGGCGAGGGCGCCCTCCCTCACGTGATTGATTGTGTCCGGCGGGTCATCGGCCTCCGCGGCGAGCTTGACCGCCTCGTTGATAAGGAACAGGCGCGACGCGGCGATGTCCCGGGCCTGTCCGGAGGTCTGTACGATAACATCGATCCGCGGCCGTTTCAGTTCCTCCATGGGCACGAGCCGGACCGCGTTGACCGATCCGCGGGAATCCCGGACGGGCTCAACGCCGAGGAGATGGAAAATCGTGGCGACTTCCGTGGCCTCGGACCGGATCATCATTCCGCCCCAGAGGGTTACCGCGACCTTCTTCGGGTACTGGCCAGTCTCATCGAGCTTTTTGCGGATAATCGAATCCGCAAGCTGAACACCGACTTTCCAGGACTGCGGCGACGGTGTCTTCACCATGTCGATGGCCGCGAGGTTGCGGCCGGTCGGCACGGAGTTCGGGTTGATGATCGGGTCACCGCCGGTCGAAGGCTCGATGTAACCGCCGTTGAGAGCGCGAATCGCGCCCGCGAGCTCCGCTTGTGGTGAGTCAGCCAGCGCCTTCTCATAGTCGCATACGTCTTGTAGCGTGTCACGGAAAGTGCGCACTGCCTCAACGTATTCGCTTTCCTCCTCCTCGATTACGGCCAGACGGTTTCGGGCGGCCTTGACGGCAAGCTCCAGGTTGCCCCGTCCGAGACGGAGAATCGCCGCGACGGCGGCAGCGTCCTTTCCGCCACGCTGCTCGACATCGCCGGCAAGATCAACATTGGCAGCGTAGAACTCCATCCGTTTCAGGAACGCCTCCAGCTTCTCCGCGTCCCAGTCTTCGACCACCTTTTCGAAACCCGCGGGGTCCGCGGTGGCGAACAGCGCGGTTTTGTGCGCGTCCCCGAGGGCGATGTCCACCCGCTCCTGGCGGGCGCGCTGCTGCGCCTCTCGGAGTTCGGCCACGACCTCCGGCGAATCCAACAGGCGGCGGGCCTCATCCCTGGCGCCGGCGGATCCGTGCATCATCTGGAGGAACTCGATTACTTGCGGCGTCTTTCGTTCCCCGGCATTTTCGCGCAGCCCCGGCACGACCAATTCCAGCTTCCTTCGATTGTCGGCGTTCTTCATGTCGAGTACGCCGGCAGTGCTCTCGAATCGGGATTCATTGCGGAGGTCCCTCACGAACTTGAACTGCTCGTCATCCTCGGTGATCTCTAGAAAGAGCTCCCGGAGTCGTCCGGTGTCAACCTCGGCATCGCCTTGCGGCTTCCCGCGGCCCCCGCCGATCATCCCGGCCGGCGCCTTTTTCTGGTGTTCCTGGTCCCACGCGTCGAGACGCGCCAGGTCGGCCTGCTCGACGAAATCGTCCACGGTCGCCTGGCCGTCCAGAATCCTGCCGATCATGGAGTTCGCTTCGGAGCGGAAGCTGTCCGAAAAGGCGCGCAGTTGCTCCCCGTTCGCGGGTTTGATTCTTCCTTTCGCCTCAGCCAGGTGAGCCAGGCTGTAGGCGATGGGGTCAATCGCCATCAGCCGCGCGGTTTCGCGAGACTGTTTCGCGCTGTACGGAACGGCCACGGTGTAGAGCCCCTCGGTGATTTTTTCCTGAGCGATAGTGTGGAGATAATCGTGCAGTTTGTCGGCGATTTCCGGCGTGACCTCTGAATACTCGCCGAATCCCTCGATTTCGAGGTCCTTGTGCAGCTCCATTTCCAGAATGCCTTTGCGGATGTCCTTGGCGAACTCCACCTGCAGGGCCTGATCGGTTGAATGGAGGTAGCCGTTCACCGCGCGGTCCAGCGCCATCAGCGGGCCGTACAGTTCGGACTCGATGAACGGCGGTGTAAGGTGGGAAACGATCGTCGCGTAGCTGCGCCGCTTGGCGATCACGGCTTCGCCGATGTTGTTGATGACGTACAAGTAGGGATGCGGCAGATCGCCGATGAGCGCGTCGGCCCAGTCGAACTGCGAGAGGGCCGACTGTTTCCAGGGAGTGAACTCAAAGCTGCCGTGGGTGCCAAAGTGCATCAGGGCGTCGGCGTTGAACCCGTGCCTGGCCCAGAGGTAGGTAGTGAGATACGGATGGGGCGGGGCCTGCTTGACGCCGTGCACCAACTGGTTCGTGTCTTCGCCCAGCGCCGGCATGAGTTGAGGAAGGATCACCACGTTGCCAAATTGAACCCGCGGCAGCACGAGGTAGGCCACGCCGTCGCGGGAGACGCTCAGGTACTCCCCGGGCGCCGCGCCGTACTGTTCTTCGACCTGAGCGTAGAGACCCGGGTCGAGCTGCTCGCGCACCCAGCTTAAGTACTCCTCGACGGGGATGAGTTCCGGATCACCCTCCCGCAGAAACTGGTCGAACGTCCCCTTAGCATAAGGGCCGAGCACGGGTCCCTTGTTTTGGATCATCTCCATGAACACCTCGTCTGATTCGGGGAGAGGTCCGGTCTGATACCCTTCCGATTGGAGATGCCGCAGAAGGTTCAGTAGCGACGGCGCCACCTCCAGACCGGCCGCGACCATCGCGTTCCTGCCCGGGCCTTTGTAGTAGACAATGGCCAAACGTTTCTCGCTGTTGGGTTTTGCCTTGAGCGCGAGCCATTTCTCGACCCTGGAGGCGAAGGTATCGAGTCGCTCGTGGATTCCGCCGGCAATGAACAGCCCGCGCTCGTCGGGGTACTGGGCCCCGACGGCAAACGGTTCGATGCCGCCGTCCAACTCCGGCACGACGATGCTCTGGCTGAGCATTCCGCCCACGAGGCCCTCCTGGGACGCGACCCATTTCTCGTAAGGCTGGTTGACGCTGAGGGGGCAGAGCAGCGGGATGTTCTGCTCCTTCAGCCAGGCAATCGTGTCTTCGGCGCCGGTCATCGTGAGTCGCCCGTGCGGTAGGTGAACCACGATATCCGGAGCGATCTCTTTCAGATAGTTGAGGCGGTTGACGTAGCCGGCGATCGGGTAGACGTTGAGGTTCCTGGACTCCAGCTTCTCGATCAAGGCGTTGATGAGGGGGCCGTTCAACCGGCGAGGTCCGGCCATCAGGGAGAGCAGGGCAACCCGCGGCCTGCCCTCTTTGTGGAGTCCCTGTTCACGGCGGTAGGCGTCGTAGTCCGCCACCTTCTCGAAGAAGACGTCGCCGGCAAGATGGTATAGGGCGTCCATCGGAACGATGTCCGCCTTCTCCACCGGGTCAGTGAACAGCGTCTTGCCGTCCATCACCCTTCGCACGTAGTTGAGCAGCCGGCGGGTGTTCTTGCGTCCCCCGTTGCTGACGTAGTCGCCGAGCTGTTCGAGGTCCTCCCGGGACAGGTTGGTGAGTTCGTTTTCCCGGCTGGTGCTAGCGGTAAGGTAGATGCGCGCGCCCTTGGCGGCGGCCTTCCTGATCGCCTCGAGTTGTGCCTCGTCGAATCGAAGCCCCATGCCGAAGATGAGCGTGACGGCATAGCGGGACAGGTCCTTTTCCACGACGCCGGCCTCCTCCATCCGTTCGATTCCGATGAAGCCGTTGTCGTTCACATCGAGCAGTTGCGAGTACTGCGAGTCGGTGTAGTTGATCACCGCGATGCGCGTGGGACTGACATACCGGTTCCAGAGGAACCACGAGAGAGCCACCACGGCCATTGCGGCGACAAAGCGCTTGTCGCGAAGAACTCGCACTAATCTCTGTCGTATTGCTGACATCCATCAACCCTTTCTGTTTCGCATCCCCGCTGGCGGGATTTTCGCGCGTGCCCAGGCGCTACTGTTGCGCTCCGCTATCGGCTTCGGGGTTCTCGGGAACGTAAATGATCTGGCCGTTCTCCAGTTCGTAGGCGATGCCGATTCGTCTTCCTTTCCCCTCGCCGGAACTCTCGCTGCCTTTGTAACGCGTGATTTCCTTGCCTTTCTTGACGATGATCTCCATGTTTGCCTTGCCTGGATCCTTGACCATCGTCACGTCTTCGCTGGTGAGCAATTCGCTGATCTGGAAACTGGAGACGAGCGCGACCATGAGCGCCAGGGCGAAGACCATCGCGAGATCAAAGAGGTTCGCCATGCCCGAGAGCGGATCCGAGTCGCCGGAACCGGCCGGGAACAAACCCATGCGGCGCCGCCTCACGACTGTCCCCCTTCCTGGGAGAGATCGAAGAGGTACAAAAGAAGCTCGCGGTCGCCTTGATGCCACCGTTGTTTCACCAGTTGGACGACAAACCCGATCGCGCCGACAAAGATGCCGACGACCGTAGTGGAGAAGGCGACTTGCATGTTCGACGCCATGGAAGCGATGTCGCCGGCGGCCAAACCGACCAGGGCCGGGCCCATTGGGATCAGGGTGCCCATCAGGCCGAGCATCGGTCCGACGCGCATGAGCGTCGCGGGCTTCTCAAGGTCGCGTTTGGATTCCAGTTCGAAGTCGCTGATGATCTTCTCGCCGTGGACCGGGTGCCAGTGCACATCGATCATCTGGCGAAGATGGTCCATCAGGGCGCTTTGGGCCTGCGGGAGGTTCTCGATGCCGACCGGGCCAACTGGCTCCCGCCGGACGCGCTCGAGCAGTTCCTTGATGCGCGATGCGTTCCGCCGGCGGTGAGCATAGTGGCCGTAGAGGTCGCCCGCCAACACGAGGGCCAGGCCAAAGGATAAGAGCAACAGCACGATGACGGGAATCAGCATTCCCGTGGAGAGCCAATAAAGGATACTTGTGAGAGCGTTCATGAAGATGCGTTTCCTCTATAAAGTTGAGATCGAGCGTGCCAGAGATAGCCGGCCATCGCGCCGGCTAGCGCGCAAACCGCGCAAGCCACGGTCGCAGTCCAATCCGGCTGGACCAAGTGATCGGGCGGACTGAGTCCACCGGCAATCAATGGCAGAAACATGGCAGCCACCAGTTGGAGGAATGACGCGATGAGCATGATCTCCAGCCGCCCGACCCAATCCTTGAAGACGAATCTCAGAAAGGCCGATCCCGCGAGAAGCAGTAGCAGCACTCCTCCCGCGAAGCCAACCGCCAGCAAGGCAAAGCTGCGCACCGTGGGAGTGTTGTACAGAAACGTCAGCAGGACGCAAAGCCCCGCCACGCATCCGATTGATGGGAGAAGACAAATCGCCTTTCCCCAGGTACGGTTGCCGCCACCGTAGTGGGCATTGATCATGTGCGCCGCCAGCAGCAGCATGATGAAGGACTCGGCCACCAGCACTGTACACACGTCTGCCAGCACGGCATAGTTGTTCACGAACGCGGTGAGACTTTGCCCGCTGATGCGGACCGCAATCGGGGCGAACGCAAGCGGCGTCATCGCCGTCCCGAGGATCACCAGCAGCCAGTTGTGGTTTCGTTCGAGCAGGCTGGCCTTTACGAGCGTGACGGCTGTCGCGAGCGCAAACATAACCGCGAGAAAGAACCACATCTATCGGCGGACCTCCTCACCGCCGGCGGATTGGAGTTGGCGGGTCATTGTGGCGCCGCGGTGGCCGCGGCGGTGCAATGCGAGCCAGTCGACAATCCCGGTAATGACAACCCCGAGCGCGAAGCAGCCCCCCAGGAGGGCGAGCAGGATTCGGGTGGGGCGGCTAAACATGCTCCAGATGCGATTGTTGTGGAGGTAGTGCATCACCAGCCACATTGGGATGCGTCCCTCATCCGCGACGACGCCCGGCATACGGTAGTCATCACTGTCTCCGTCGAAACATTTGAGACCGCTCGAGAAACTGATGCCCCATTGCCGGCCCGCCGGATCCTCAAAAAAGCCTGTAGTCATGAAACCCCGCACAGGGCTTCCGGGGCTCGGCGTCCGCATGGGCGCTCCGACCTCAGTGACATGATCGCCGCTCCGGTCCCAACGGAACAGACCGCCAAAAGAACCGACGATGTAGTCGCCCTTGGAATTCTGCTGGAAGGCGTTCACCCCCATCAGGCTGGCTTCGGGACCGTTCTGGACCAATCGGAACGGCTGCGAGAGGTCTGACGGAGCCTCCCAGTAGCCGTCTGCGGCGATCACGATCACATTCCGCCTGGCGTCGAAGAGCGCTGATTCAATCCGATGGCGCCAGGGGTTGTCACTGCGCAGCCCGGGCGCCCACGCGTCGCTGACCGATACGCTACGCAGTATCATGACAATCGGGATCGTCATGAGTACGCCGGTCACACAGACCAGGGCCAGAACCGGCGCACTCCAAATCCCCACTTTGTTGTGATTCCGGCTGAACCAGCCAAGCGCCTGTGAGCGCCGCTTGGGGCGAGCCCAACCCCAGCGTTTGCAGAGCCAGTACCGCCACTGGATATACCAGGTGAAGAATCCGCTGACCGCCAAAAAGATCAAGATCAGAGCGGCGGCGTCCATGACTAGTCTACCCGGCAGACCCAGGATTTCGCCGCTGTGGAGAGCGAACGTGAACGGAACACCACCGATTAACCGGGCGCCGTCCTCTCGAGGACGCAAGAGAGAGATCCGTTGAAACACCGGAATTTGCCCCGCGGCGGGGACAGTGGCTGCGAACGCGCCGGAGTCTGAGAAGACAAGAAGCCGGTCCCGAACCTGCAATATCTGCCTGATCTCGCCGTCCGCCGCAGGCAGCTCGACCGCCCTCCAAGCATCGTCGGACTCGCCCCGGGCGAGCAGCCCGCCTTTTCCCCCGGCCAGCAGCAGTTCATCGGCGCCACCAGAGGTAACCGCGAGGAGCGCGGTGATATCCCGGCCTGCGCCTGCCGGGACACCATTGTTAAGCGGGGCGAAACTCTCGCCACGGTCGGAGGTGACCCAGATTCCTTCCTTGCCGTAGAAGTAGGCGCGTTCCGGGTCGACGACGGAGAACGTTACGCCCCGCCCCGCCCCGCGACTCCAGTTCCTATACCGATGTTCGCCGCCGAGCAGCCATAGGGGCACGGAGAATGGGTCAACCAGACTCTTGTGGTTCAGGAGTATTCCGGAAACTCCCATCCACAGAAAGAAGGGAGCCAGCAGCAGACCCACCCATTTGTGTAGCCATCGCGAGACCGCCAGCGGCCAACGGACCCATCTCGCGCGGGGACCGGGCTTCTCCTCCGGCTTGCTGGCGCGAAGCCCGGTCCCGTTCGGGGTGGAGACGGTGTGTGCCAGGTCGGCATCCAGCCCCGAAATCCATTGGCTGATTCGTTGCGGCGTCTTTTCCGCCTCGTTATCCTCATCCAGTGCAAGGCCGACGAAACTCCCGTTTGCGAGGGCCGCCGACTGGTTGAAGGAATAGCCGTCGGCTGGCCACTTGCCAACAACGGTCAGACCGCGGCCGCACAATTTGTCATGAAGAATCCCCATCGCGTCGTTGAAGGTATCCGGGTACCCGACCTGGTCTCCGAGGCCAAACAGAGCCACGATTCGGCCCGTCAAGTCGACACTGTCAAGCTGCGGTAGAAAGGATTCCCAGTCCTCCTGCAGATCACCCGCGCCCCAGGAAGAGACTCCAAAAATGAGCAGATCGTCCTTGCCAGCCTCAAGGTCGGCGGCCGAGGCGGTGTTGACGGGAGTGATGACGACCCGAGCCTCACCAAGTTCCTTGCGAATCAGGTTGGCGACGCGCTCCGTGTTACCTGTTGTGCTCCCGTAGAAGAGCCGGACGCGCCTCATTGGTGGCGTACTCCTGCCCGGGAAGCGTTCGTCTCGCAGCCGGCGGTGGCGAATTCGTTCAACCGGTAGCCTTCGACCTTCCGCCGGATCAGCCACGGGCGCCGGCGCGCGATTAAGGCCCACTGCATCGACGCCGCCGCAAGAAGCTCCGCGTCCGCGTCCAGCAGAGACATTGACCGGACCAGGGATAGCCCGGCGCCCCATCCCTCGAGTTCCCGCGGGCCGTCGCAAACCCAACGAAACCAACTGTCCTTCGCCATATGCTTCATCGAGTCGTGCTGGTCCAGGAACGACTTCACCCATTCATCAAGGATCCTTGTGCGCAACACCGTGCCGGTCAGGCTTGGCCCGCCGATCCAATTCGAGAAATCGTAATCAAGGCTTTCGACGATTTCGACGGCTCGCTGATCATAGATCAGTTGCGAACCCTTTCGTGTCAACTCCGCCCTCCCGAGCAATGGGAACAGAAGAGTCTCCGGAACGGATCCCAACTTGACTTCAGTCTTCATCTATTCACTCCGCACGTTCTCACCAATCCGGCGCCGGCCCGCATCAAAAAGGGGGCCGTCCGCTCCCTGGACATGGGAGGTGGGGAACGGACGGCCGAGATGGATGCGAGCTACGTACAAAGTTGCGCAAGTGCCTTGACATGGCTGAAACAGGAGAATCAGTGGACCAGTTCGCTGTCAGCGCAACTCGCCCTGGCCGGCTTCCTGACGCTGCCTTTCTGGAAGGCTGGGAGGGTGCTGTTGACCATGTTGACGAATTGCAGGTACGTATCCACCTGCAGGCGGATCGTGAATGGCCCAAGAGTGACGTGTACTTGCTGGCACTCACGGCAAATCGACACACTTCCGAGATTCTCCCTTGAAACAAGCACTTCAATTCTGCAATGCACCGTATAAGTTCCTTTCGATCCTGTGAGAACCGCCTGGCGACGGTTCGGCTACTCACTCGTAAACCGGTAAATCAGCGCCACCTCCGCGCTACGCGGAGCGGTGAGCCGGTACACCGGATCGACGTTGTCGCTGAGGTTGCGGAACGTTGCCCGCACTGAAAGGCCCTTGCCCAGGGTCTTCGTGGCAGTCACGCCGATCATCTCGAACTTGTCCATCCAGTCCCAGCCGCCGCTGCGCGCGACTCCGAAAAAGCTGTCGCTTGTCACACTGCCAAAGCCGCTGAACATCAACCCGGCTTTCGTGTTCCAGTAGGTGGCCCGGTAGGTGAACCGGTGCCGCGGGGAGTACTCGAGCGGCGTATGCTCGTCCCTATTGTTGGTGGACAGAAGTTGGTAGCCGGTTAACAGGTCGAAACTGCGGCCGATGTTCTTCCGGTAGTTCACCGCAACTCCGGTAGACAGAGCCTCTCCGACGTTTTCGTATTGGTATGTCGAAGCAATGCCGGCCCGACCGACAAAACTGGCGTTGATCAGGTCCGTCATGTCGTGCCGGAAGAGCCGGGTTTCCAGGCGCCCGAAACGGCGCAGGCGGAGTAGAGAGTTCAGGCTATAAGACCATGAGTACTGCGGCGTGAGATTCTCGTCGCCAATGATCACCACCCGCCCACCGGCATGCGAGTGCCGCAGGTAGAGTTCGTTGAAGTCCGGAGCGCGGAAGCCTCTGGAGGCCGAGAACGAGAGCGACCAGGGTTCGGCAACGTGCCAGGCGATGCCGGCCCGCGGCGACCAGGCTCCCCCGTAGATGGAATCGTGGTCATAGCGGATGGCGCCGTCGAGTTTCAGATTCCGGGCGAGACTGATATCGATCACGCCAAAGCCCGCGCCATTGTCCCGGTCCGCGGTGTTGGTTGGGGTATTGATTCTGGGACTGTCAACGCTCTCATGGTTGAAGAAACCGCCGAGGCCGAGCCGGCGCCGGCCAGAGATCTCCCAATTCCACTCGCCCTCCGCTCCCGTGGAGCTTTGCTTGTTGGTCTCGATTTCCGACAGTCTCGGGTTTCGATAGTAGACATCCTCCGTCCGCCGGTAGCCGACATGGCGCATCCGGAAACTCAAGAGTGAGTTGCCGCTGGTGGGCAGACTGCCGCGGGGGATGATGACCAGCCGCTGCCGCGGACGCTCAAAGTCGTATGTCCCGAGCTGGACGTTTTCCTCGAAGCCCCAGTAGCGTTTGCCGAAGTACATCCCGGTGACGCCGAGGCTCAGCTTCTTGATCTGCGGCAGGTAGAAGCTGCCAAACAGATTCGTCTGCCGGTCAGGGTCCTGCGTCTTGAGCGGGCTATCCGGATCGAGATTGTAGCCGAGGGAGCGCAGGCCGTACGCCGCCATGTAGCCGGAAAGACCGCCAGCCGTGAATCCTCCGTCGAGCCGTGCCAGCCCGGTATTGAATGAACCGTAACCGGCTTCGGCGCCGATCTGATATCCGGATTCCGGCCGCCGGGTAACCATATTGATGGCGCCGCCCATCCCCTGACTGCCATACATCACCGAACTCGCGCCGGGCTGCACCTCGACGGAATCAATGATACCGGTGTCGATCTCGGACATATCCACGTACCCGGCAATGCGTCCGGTAAGCGGCTGCCCGTCGATGAGCAACTGGACATCCCGGGACTTAAAGCCCTCAATATTGGTGCTGCTTCCGCCCGAGTGGGAGCCCCCGGCGAAGCTGACGATGTTCACTTGCTCCTGAACGACATCACCCATATGCCGGGCCGCTATCTGTTCCACCTCCTTCCGGCTGACCATCTGGACCGGCACGGGAGAATCGACTAGGCTCTCGGGCAAGCGGCTTGCGGTGATCTGGATCCGGTCCGAGATCGCCGCAAGCTGTAGCTCCACCGGCACCGTATCCGCCTTCTCTGGAAACACCCGCACGGTCCGTTCATAGTTCAGAAAACCGGATGAAGAGACCTTCAGCGAATACCAACCGCCAGGCATGGCCCTGCAGAACCGCCCTTGATCATCGGTTGAACCAACCGTCACCGCCCGCTCCTCAGCCGGGCTCAAAGCAATCGCCGCCTGTCGAACAGCCAATCCGGCTGGGTCCGTGACCTCCACGCAGAAATCGCTGCTCCAGACCGGCGGTACGACAAACAACAGAGTGATTCCGAGCATATAGTGTTTCATGATTCCGTC
>CAYXVG010000110.1:0-11700 GCA_964468205.1 uncultured Solibacteraceae bacterium
AAACGCCCCGGCGCCGGTAACGGTGGCGCTGGGCGGGGCCGGCGGGTACGGTAAGACGACGCTCGTGCGCGCGGCCTGCCACGACGACGAGATCCAGGAAGAGTTCCACGATGGAATTCTCTGGGTAACGCTTGGCGAACAGCCGCGTGAGCTCACCTCCAAAGTCGCCGACCTTATCCTGATCCTCACCGGAGAGCGCCCCGGCTTCGAGGATCTGGAGGCCGCCTCCGCCAAGCTGGCCGAAACACTGGGTGAACGCGACTCCCTGCTGGTGATCGATGACGTCTGGAACGAAGCCCATGCCCGGCCGTTTCTGCGCGGTGGCCCGCGCTGCGCCCGCCTGATCACCACCAGGAACGCTGGCACGCTGCCGGAGGGATGCGTCACCAACGATCTCGACGCCATGCGCCAATCCGAGGCGGTCGCGCTGTTGGCCTACAAGCTGCCCGAGGGCGCAAAGGCGCGCGCCGGTTTGCCCCAACTGGCCACGCGGTTGGGAGAATGGCCGCTCCTCCTGAAACTCGTTAATGGCGCGCTGCGAAAGCGCATCGAACGCGGCGATTCGCCTGAAAACGCGAACCGCTACGTGAACCGCCGGCTGGATCGCCATGGTCTCACGGCATTTGACGCGAAGAGCCCGTCCGGCCGGCACCAAGCCGCTGCTCAGACGTTGGGCCTGAGTTTCGAACAGTTGGACGCCACCGAGCGGCAGCGGTTGGGCGAACTGTCGATCTTCGCCGAAGACGTCGATATTCCCCTTCGCCTTGTGGCCACCCTTTGGGAATGTACCGGCGGCCTCGACGAGGATGAGACGGACGAACTGTGCGCGCGCTTCTTCGACCTCTCCCTGCTTCTCGAACTCGATCTCGAGCAGCGCGCCATTCGACTCCACGATACAATCCGCCAGGTTCTTCGGGAAGAAGCGGGCGAGCGGCTGGCGGAGTGGAACTCAGCGCTTCTCGACACCGTCCGGCCTGAGGGTGGCAACTGGTGGGACATGCCGCGCACGGATACCTTCCTGTACCGGCACCTGCCATGGCACCTGTCCAGCGCCCACAGGCCGGAAGAATTGCGAAACCTCTTCCTCGACTACCGCTGGCTCGATGCGAAGCTCCGGGCGACCGACATCAACACCCTGCTGGCGGACTTCTTGTGCGGCCCCCGCGATGAGGCTCTGCGCCTGCTCGAAAGTGCACTGCGGTTGTCGGCTCACGTGCTCGCCCGCGATCCCGATCAGCTCTGCTGCCAGCTCTACGGGCGTTTGATGACCTGCCGCGGCCGCGAGGACGTCGGCAGGTTGCTCGCGGCTACGGAGGAGAATCGTCCCCGGCCCGTGATCTGGCCTACTCAACCTGCCTTGACGCAGGCCGGAGGTCCGCTGATCCGTACCTTCGAGGGCCACTCCGCTGTCAACGCAGTCGTTGTATCCCCCGACGGCCGCCGCGCTGTCTCGGCGAACTCCGGCTATCTGCTCAGGCTCTGGGATTTGGAAACGGGGCAGGCGCTCCGGGTTTTCAAGGGCCATCTCGGGGCTGTCCGCGCGGTCGCGGTGACGCCTGACTGGCGCCTTGCCATTTCCGCCTCTGATGACCGCTCCCTCAGGCTCTGGGACTTGAATACCGGGCGGGAACTCGCCGTCCTCGAGGGTCACTCGCACTGGGTTCGGGCGGTGGCAGTCACCCCCGATGGACGCTATGCCCTTTCCGGCTCCTGGGACTACACCCTGAAGCTGTGGGATCTCGAGAGCGGCCGGGCGGTTCACACCCTCAAAGGCCACTTGGGCGGTATCAACTCGGTGGTGGTGACCCCGGATGGCGGCCGCGCGCTATCCGCTGCGAACGACCGCACCCTCAGGCAATGGGACCTTGACAGCGGCCGGGAGGTCCACGCCTTCGAGGGTCACCGGGGTGGTGTCAAGGCGGTGGTGGTGACTCCGGACGCCCGCCACGCTGTCTCCGCCTCCGTTGACCAGAGCCTTAAGCAATGGGACCTCGAGAGCGGCCGCTGCATCCTTACCTTGGAAGGTCACTCGCACCCCGTGCAGGCGGTGGCGTTAACCCCGGATGGCCGCCGTATCGTATCCGCGGCCTCGGACAACACCCTCAAGCTGTGGGGTTTTGACAGCGGTAGCGAGGAGGGGACTCTCGAGGGCCACTCGGGAGAGGTTGTCGCCGTAGCGGTGACCGCCGACGGCCGGGCCATCTCCGGCTCCGCGGATGGCACACTCAAACTGTGGGATTTGAAAAGCGGCCCGCACCTCCACACCCACGCTAGACATTCGGACATGGTGAACGCCGTGGCCGTCGACGCCAATGGCCTCCATGCGGTGTCGGCCTCCGACGACCGCACGCTCAAGCTCTGGGACCTGAGTACCGGTCAGGTGCTCCGCCCCCTGGAAAACCGCTCGGAGCGGGCCCTGGCGGTGTCCGTGACAGCCGGCGGCCGTCTGGCCGTATCCGTTTCCCGTCACCATTCCCCAAAACTGTGGAACCTCGAGTCCGGCCGCGAACTACGCTCGCTGGACGCTGTCCCGGCGGGGTCGAAGGCGCTAGCTGTAACGCCCGACGGCCGCCGCGCGGTCTTCGCGACGGCCGCCGCGCTACGAGTGTGGGATCTCGAGCACGAACGGGAACTGCAGGTTCTCGAGGGTCACACAAGCGATATCCGTGTCGCTGCCATCACACCCGACGGCCGCCGCGCTGTGTCCGCCTGCCTGGACGAAATGCAGAAGGTTTGGGACCTTGAGAATGGCCGCGAGCTTCGTTCCCTGCACGGTCATTCCGAGATCGTCGAAGCCGCCGCGGTCACGCCCGATGGCCTCCATGCGGTTACCGCCTCCTGGAATGCCCGCGAATCCTCCTCGGACCGGTCCCTCAAGCTCTGGGACCTGGAAAACTGGCGGGTGATCCGCACACTCGAAGCTCACTCGTGCATCACCGCCGTCGCCGTCACGCCGGACGGCCACCGCGCCGTCTCCGCCTCGGCCTCCGACCGCAGCCTCAAACTCTGGGACTTGGCGAGCGGCGAATGCCTCTCCACCTTCTCGGCGGAAGGCGGCCTCCTCTGCTGCGCCGTCGCTGCCAACGCCCTGTCCCTCGTCGCCGGCGACCAGGGCGGCCGCGTCTACATCCTCGAGATCGTCGAATGAACGCCGCCAGGCGGCGCCAAGCCACGGACCCGCGCGTGCACATGCCTGCCGGTCGATCCGGCCAATCACTGGATCGAACTCCCATGTTTCCGCGCTTGGCGAGACCGATGTGGCCGTGACCGCTCCGGTCACCGGCCCGCCGGCGCAGCAAGACGAACAAATGCGGTCAGCGCGGCGGTGGCGGCGCCGGAGGGTGGGATGGAGTAGCCGGGCTATTCTTAGACGAGTCCCGAAAGCATTGTTTGGCACGCTACCGTGCCGGAGGCTAGGATGCGCTGAAAGCGAAGCCTCTAGCGGGTCGGCCCAAGAAGTTCGGCGCTTCGCAGATCAGTATTCGTATCGTGCCATCGCCGGCTGGACTCCCCAGCAGCGCGGCGTTGAGTTTGAACCCATGTCTAGTGGGTGCTTGAATACCAAAGATCTTCGGAAATGTGCACGTGCTTGTGAGACGGATAATAGATACGGTTCCGGATTGATGCCACGAGCGGACATGAATTGGGTGATCGAACGGCTTAGTGTGCGGTGGCGGCGGCGTGCGGTGAGAGCGGCGCTGAGGCGGTGAGGAAACTGGCCGAAGCTCAGGCTGGCGGTGAATCCCCCGGCGCTGGTGATGGATTAGTACTCAAATGCCAATATGGCGGGTTTGGCTCCGCTGGCCCTTCCGCCATGGCCATTCACCCGCAGTACCCCTGCTGGCCACCTCCAGCCTCAATATGGTTTGGGAGATTCTATTTGTCCCGAAAGATTGCAGTAGTGTGTCATAATTCGCCCGGACGTGATCGTTAACCGGTAATAAGGGGGCACGGTGCAGAGTTCTGACGCCAACACCGGCAAGGTCCTCGCTTTCCAGGTGAGGGGTGGCGTGGATTCCGGTTATGAGTGTGTGGAGAAGGCGCATCGGCAGGTTATGGCGGCCTTCCAGCAGTACCGCGATCAGGTGTTCCGCTACGTTTGTAGCATCCTGCATGACCCTGGGGAAGCCGAGGACGTCACCCAGGACGTGTTCTTAAAGCTGTTTGAGGAGCTGTGCTCCAGCCGCCGGATCGAGAACCGGCCCTGGCTGTTTCGGGTGGCTCACAACGCCGCGATCGACATGGTCCGTGGGAAGCGTCCCGAGGCCGAGATCGCTGCGGCGCAGCAGCGCGATTCCCTGTCAGCGGCGTTACACACAAAGGGGAATTTCGACGAGGACCTCGTGGCCGAGGAACAGCGGCGCCAGTTCTATGAGAGCCTTGATGTCCTCAGTCCACAGGAGCGGCAGTGCATACACCTGCGATTGGAGGGCTTGTGCTACCGCGAAATCGCCGACGTGCTTGGACTCCGGCTACCTTCGGTCCAGAAGTATCTGGGGCGAGCGGTGAGCAAGATCACACGGAAGCTGGAGAAGTAGATCATGTTCATGATAGGTCCGAAAAACACGACTCACATTGAAGACGACGAACTGCTCTGTTTGTTGGACGGTGAATTGCAGCCCACCCACGCGCATCGGGTGAAGAGCCACCTGAAGCTGTGCTGGAACTGCCGGGCGAGGCTTCACAAGATGGAGGCCGCTCTCACTCAGTTCGTAGACCTGCATAAGAAGCTTGTGAAACCGAAGCCCCTGAAGGGTTGGAGGGAGTTTCCCTTACGGCTTGCCCGCCATCAAGAGGAAGTCTTTTCGGCGAAGTCACGACTCCAAACGGTCCTCCGATCCCTGCAGCGGGCGCTTCCCTCGGCGCGCATGGCGCTGGCTGCGGCGCTCATCCTCATCGGTGTGTTCGTCTGGGATCGTTTCCGGACACCGCCTTCGGTCATGGCCGATGAAATACTCGCCCGCGCCATCGAGACCGAAAGCGAACTCCTGACCGCGACGGAAGAGGCGGTGATCTACGAGCAGATCTCGCTGAGACTGACCGGTTTCGGGGCGGATGCCCCGGAAGCCGCAACCCAGGACATCCTTCGTCATCCCGGCCGTGAACCGATTCGGAACGCAAAGGGACAAAGGTCATGGGAAGTCCTCGGCCCGCTCTATGCTCGGAACCACATCCAGGACGAGGAGTTTCGGTTCGCTGCCGCCTTTCAGCAGTGGTGTCGCGGCGGCGGTGGCTGTGAAGCCCGTGCCGTAGAGACGAAACGGGACGGGGTCTCCGTCTATCAGATCAGTGGCGCCGCAGCAGGATCTTCGGCTACGGGCGCCATCCGCGAAGCGCGGCTTACCGTTCGAAAGACCGACGGGCTCCCGCTGAGTCTTGAGTGGGAAATCGGGGCCGAGGAAGGAAGCGGCCGTTGTGAACTGACCCGCACAGCCACCCGGCGACTTCCGCCCGGTTTTCTGAATTCTCTGGACCGGTATCGAGAGGAGACTCACTCGCGGCGGAGCCAAACCGCCGGCCGCCGGGAAATTCATTTGCCGTCTGTCCCCGAACCGGCTCCTGTTGTGGATCAGATTCCCAGCCAGCTTCCGCCCAGCGCGTTCGAGGTTGATCGCGTCGAAACCGAGATTCGTTACATCCTCCACCGCACCGGCCACTGTCAGCAAGGGATGATACACATGCACCGCTCAGGATCCGGCGAGATCACCCTGAAGGGGTACCTGCAGTCGCGGCGGCAGCTGACGGAGTTGGAGGAGATCATCCCATCTCTGCCATTCGTTGAGCTGGCGGTTCAGGTGTTGGATGAAGTCGCGCCACACACGGATACCGAGTTCGTCGCGGAGGGGCAGGCCCGGCGGGAAATCCGATCGGGTGGCGGCCCGATCGATTCGCTGCTGGAGAAGTACCTGAGGGAGCACGATGGGTCCTCCGCGCTGCCGGGCCGGGTGGCGGCGCTCATGAACGAGATCGTTGGCAATTCTCAGGACATGCGGCGAAGCGCCTGGGCCCTGGACCGGCTCATCGAACGCTACGGCGAATCGTGGCTACTGCTTTCACCCACGGCCGGCGGGCGGCTGGAAACGATGGTTCGCGAACACGTGGACGAGATCCGCCGGGCCGCACGGCGGCAAGCCGAGTTGCTAACACCGGTTGTCGAATCAGCCGGGTTGGCGCCGTTGCCGGGCGAGGGCGCGGGCAGCGCACCGGAATTGCTTTTTGCGCAGGACGGCTCCTGGGCAGCTAAGTGCGCCCGGCTGGTCGAAAGCGCGGAACTGGTTTTCAGGAGGACCGAGGTATTGTTCGCCGCCTCGGGACAATCCTCGGAAGGCGCCGGACAGGGGCTGGCCGAGATGGCCGCAGCCGTGGCAGGTTTGGACCACTCAGCCAACACCCTTCGGGCCGATCTGGCGAACCAGATCATGCATCCACTGCTTCTCACCGTATCACAGCGGCCTCAGAAGTAGCCGGACCAACAAGGAGGTCAATTGTGACGTACAGAATGAAAGCATTCCCGTGGGGCGCGTTCGCCCTTGCGGCCGTTGTTTTTCTTCCGGCCGTGAACGCTTTTGCACAAAACACGGCCGCCCAAATCACCGGGCGAATCACCGATTTCACGGATGCGGTGATACCCGGCGCCGTCATCACTGTCCTGGACGTGGACCGGAAAGTGGAACGGAGGGTGGAATCCAATGACGTGGGTTACTTCCGTGTTCCGTTCCTCAATCCTGGCGGGTACGACGTTCTTGTGGAGAAGGATGGCTTCAAGCCGGTGGTGCAGCGTGGTATCACCCTCGAGGTTGCCCAGGTTCTCCGTCTGGATTTCGTTCTGGAGTTAGGCGTGACTACATCGAGAATTGAAGTTACCGACGCTGCGGCGCTCATTCAGTCGGAGACGACGGAGGTCGGCCAAGTAATCGACTCGAAGCGAATTCTCGAGATGCCGCTCAACGGACGGAATTATCTGGAACTGGCCACGTTCGCTGTCGGCGTCTTGCCGTCGCGGGAACTTGGGAAAGGCACGCGTCACGACGGTGATGCCGGCGGCGAGGGCGGCATTTTGGCCGTTGGCATGCACGCTGCCCAGACCAACGTTCTGGTCGACGGCGCCGACAACTCGTCGCGCAACTCGGGCGGGGCGCTCGGCTTCCAGGCGCAGGCCACCAAGCCGTCGGTGGACGCGGTGGCCGAGTTCAAGGTGGTCACGAACAATATGTCGGCCGAATACGGTTACCGGATGGGGGCCAAGGTGCTGGTGAGCACCAAATCTGGGACGAACCAGTTCCATGGATCGGCTTTCGAGTTCCTTCGTAACGACAAGCTCGACGGCACGAACTTCTTCGCTAACCGCGCTGGCGCGACCAAGCCAACACTGCGGCGGAACCAGTTCGGAGCCACTATCGGTGGGCCGTTCGTCCAGAACACGCTCTTCGGCTTCTTCAGTTGGCAGAGCACGCTGGACCGGACTGGCCGGAGTTATACCTCGTCGGTGCCGAGCGCAGACGTGCGCAACGGCGACTTCTCCCAGCAGCCGAACCCGGACCGGGAAATCTATGACCCGCTGACGCTGAGCGGCGGCACGCGGCAACCCTTCCCCGGCTTCGTGATCCCGGCCAGCCGCTTCGATCCGGTGTCGAAGGCCATCGTAGACCTGTATCCATCGCCGAACATCACCGGGCGCGGGCACCTGAAGAACAACTTCTTTCTTTCGCCGAGCAAGAAAATCGACTCGCACCAGTACGACATGCGGGTGGACTGGAACATAGGCAACGCGACCCGAGTCTTCGGGCGGTACTCTATTCGTGACGAGTTCGTGGACGATCCGGGTTCGCTGCCGCGGCCCGCCGACGGCGCCTCCGGCCAGACGGTCGATCTGCCCGGGCACAACTGGGCGGCCGCGATCACCACAACCTTTGGTCCGGCGATGTTCAACGAGGTGCGGTTCGGCTACACCCACTTCCCGACGGCTTTCGACATCCCGTTCACCGAGCCACTCAACCAGAAGTTTGGCATTAAGGGCGCTCCGGGGGACACCATTAACGACGGGCTGAACCACGGTTTCGCTCGATTCACTCCGGGCGGCTTCTCCCCGGTGGGGTCGCGCCTGTCCTGGCCCAACATCAACAACCTGGACAACCTGCAGCTGGCCGATAGTCTTTCGCTGATCCGGAACCGGCACACGCTGAAAGTCGGAGTGGAATACCGACGCACGAACCTGTTGCGGAATGCCTCGCGCAGCCGCCGTGGGCGGTTCGATTTCAACGGGGTCTTCACCGCGCAGCAGCCGAACGTGGCCGCCAGCCGCTCCACTACGGGCGCCGGCCTGGCGGACATGCTGCTCGGTTGGGCGAGCAACGGCACGTACGGCTGGCCGAACGGCGAGGAGTTCATCGCAGCTTATTGGGGTTTCTTCGTCCAGGACGACTGGAGGGTCACCAACCGGCTGACGCTGAACCTGGGGCTGCGGTATGAGCTTTATGGGCTGCCGAGGTGGCCGGACCCCGACACCCACGCTTTGAACAGCACGCTGAGCCGCTTCCTCACGGAGGTCAACGGGCGGCCGTTCGGCGCCGGTGAGGGTCTCAGCCCGGGCACGCCGGGCGCCTGGGGCGAGGCGGAGTTCCTGCCGCACTTCGTCCTGCCGAAGAACGGGTCCGACAGCGGCGGCGAAATGGACAAGAACAACTTCGCCCCAAGGGTCGGCATCGCCTTCCTCGCCAATAACCGGACCGTCATCCGCGCCGGGGCCGGCATCTTCTACGGCGAGAGCGACAGCATTATGGTGCAGGCCGCGCGCTTCCATACCGGGCCTCCGTTCGCCAACGAATTCACCGCCCCGCAGCCGCGCGACTTCTCTTCCCTCATCGTCCGGGACGGCTTCCCGGCGGCGAACCCGAATGGTCTGCCGCGCGCGGGCTTGAGTCCGTGGGTCTACCAGGACGGCGCCTGGCCACAGCTCTATGCCGCCCAGTGGTTCTTCGACATTCAGCGGGAGCTGGGTTTCGACACCTTGCTGACGATTGGTTATCACGGCTCTTCCACCTCGCACATCCCGGTGACAATGAATACCAACCACCCTTTGACGCCGCACCCAACAGTTCGCTGGCAGGACCGCAAGGCCCGGCCGTTCTTCACCAACGTCAATCTGCTCGGCGCCCAGCGGCTGAACGCCAACTACAACGCCCTCACAGTGAAGGCCGAGAAGCGCTTCACGAAAGGGCTTACGTTCCTTGGCTCCTTCACTTGGTCGCACAACATCGACTCCGCGAACGAGAACCTGACGCAGGGTACAACCGCCCAGATGGCGTTCACTTATGACCGCGGCTATGACCGCGGCAACGCGTCGCTGGACCGCCGGCTGGCCTTCGTGTCGAGCGCCGTCTATGAATTGCCCTTCGGCACGGGCAAACCGTACCTGAATAGCGGAGTCGGCCGCTGGATACTGGGCGACTGGCAGCTTGGGGGGCTGTTCTCAGCCATGAGCGGAACCCCCGACAGCCACACGATCAACGCAGACACCACCAACGTCGGTGGCGCCAACCGCGGCCAGTTCGTTGCCGACGTGAACCTGCCCAGGTCGGAGCGGACCATCGACCGTTGGTTCAATACCGCGGCGGTGATTGCCGGGCCGCTCGGCCAGATCGACCCGGCCGGCCGCAACATGATCTGGGGACCCGGACGGCTGAACCTGGATGTCGCTATCTCCCGGCGGTTCATGATGCCGTGGGAGGGACACTCGTTGCAGTTCCGCTTCGAGTCGTTCAACTTCACCAACACGCCGGCGTTCGGACGCCCGAACACCAGTTTCGGCACGGCCAATGCCGGCCGGATCACCACGGCCGACGAGCCGCGGCGCATTCAGTTTGGACTGAAGTATGTGTTCTAATGGCTCGATCGCACGCTGGGCGCCGGAAGGACTCGATTGTCCCCCGGTGCCCGGCGGGCAACCCTGTGCGCATGTTGGCGGTTCCGCCTGAGGCTGGCGGGTTGCCCTTGTAATCCAGTAAGGTCATGCTATTGACTGTCATCAGGAGGAACCCCATGAGGAATCCCATGCTTCGTCGGATCACGGGCGGGGCGGTGTTGCTGTTGGCGGCAGCCGCGCTGCTCGCGCAGCAGGAGCCGAAGCGCCCGCCGGCTTGGGTGGACCCGGATCGATCCACCCCGGTTGGTACGGTCTACCACACCTTCCCGAGCCCCTCCGCGGGAGGGGAAGTGAGCTGCCTGATCTACTTACCGCCAAGCTACAAGCACAGCGGCGACCGGCTCTATCCGGTGATTTACTTCCTCCATGGCCGCGGCGGCACCCAGAGAACCGGCGCCCATTTCGTACGGGGGTTTGACCGGGCGGTGGCCGGCGGAACGGCGCCAGAGGCGATCGTGGTGCTGGTCAATGGCATGCACGACGCCATGTACTGCGACTCGTTCGACGGCGCGAGACCGGTGGAGTCGATGATCGTGAAGGACCTGATCCCGCACATCGACGATTCGTTCCGCACGGTCGCCGGCCGGGACGGCCGGGCAGTGGAGGGCTACTCGATGGGCGGATTCGGCGCTGCGCGCCTGGGCTTCAAGTATCCGGAGCTGTTTGGGGCGGTGTCCATCATGTCCGGGGGGCTGCACACGGCGGACACGCTGGCGGAACTGCGGCCGGAGATCTTTGCCGCCGTTTTCGGCAGCGACAAGGCCCGCTACGACGAGCACAGCCCATGGGTGCTGGCGGACCGATACGCCGGTAAGATTCGGGGACGAACGCTGATCCGTATCGGCGTCGGGTCGAAAGACCGGCTCTTCGACTGGAACAAGCGTTTCCATGAGCTGCTTGACCGGCTCGGGGTCGAGCACGAGTTTTTCGTGGTGGACGGGGTGGAGCACAACGGGCGGAAGTTTTACGAACAGCTAGACTTAGAAAAATTCGGTTTCTACTGGAAAGCTTTTGACGACAGCGTCCTCAGAACCCGTGATCCACCCGGGAGAGCCGCCGCACCGGCACCGTGATCCAGCCGGGATCCGCCGGATCGGACCGCCCCGCTCGCGGCGTCGTATTGACGCACTGGTGATACGCTCAGTGGATATTTATACAAGAATTGGGAAAGGACGGAGATAGTCCCATGACACTCAGTCGGCGCATGATACTGACGCGGTTCACCGCACTGCCGTTCGTGCCGCTGGCCTCCGCGGCGGAACCACCTGTGCGCCGTTACCGGGCGCGGACCCCCGGTGGGGACGAGGGCGCTTTACCTCCGCCCAGCCGCCGCCCTTACGGGTTCGGCTTCTTCGCGGTCGAGCCCGAAACGTCCGGCGCAGTGCTTTCATGGCGCGGCGTTTCGGTGGACGGTCCTGCGCGCTTGCGCGTGGCGGTGGCCTCCGATCAGCGGGAGAACAAAGAACTCGCGGCGGATCTCGCGCGGTCGGGGCGGCGGCTCGGCCTTCTCGACATGCGCGTGTCGTGTCCGTTTGAAACCCTGGATCTCGAGCTCTCGCCGCGGGACGCCGCGGCGGCGGCCAACGAGGGCGTCCGCCTCACGCTCACCAAGGGAACCACGCCGCTCTGGCTGCTGCGGGAGGGCGATCCGCGCTTCGAGGCGCCGGGGCTCATGCCGCAGCTATTCTCCTTCAGCGGTGCGCGGCCCGTCGACGAATTCCGTGCCCGGATGAATTCGCTCGACAGCCTTGCGCCGCTGACCTGGATGGGGGGCTGTG
>CAYXVG010000111.1:0-11602 GCA_964468205.1 uncultured Solibacteraceae bacterium
AAAAAGACAAAAATCTATCTCTGCAAAGTATTCTAGAAAAGTAAGTTGCACGTTGAATCAAATAACATCCACACCGGAGCCACTCCGAACTAGTGGTGGATACGCTCACTGCCGCACGCTTAGAGTTCCTCGGCCTGATGCGGCGGGAGCGGAGCGCCGACAACCTCGCCGAGGGAGTGGAGAATCATGTAGGTCAACCCCCAGATGACATTGTCGTTGTGGCGGATGCCGGGTAGCCGGACGCGAGCTGCCGGCCGCTGGTACTCGAGCGTGGTCCGGTTCGCCGGGTCCCACAGATGGTCTACCCCGATCCAGTACGAGGCCGCCACCTCTTCGCTCCGTCCCAGCTCCGGCCGCTCCTCCCCGGTGTAATAAACGAAAGGCGAGAGTACGTCCCGGGTGACGATGCCGCTGTGGCGGATCCAAAGCTCCGGCAGCGGGCCCAGAAACTCCGCCCCGCGTAGCGAGAGTCCAACCTCCTCCTGCGTCTCCCGCTCGGCGATGGCGCGCGGCGAGTCGTCCCGGGGCTCCGCACGGCCTCCGGGAAAAGCCATGTGACCGGACCAGTGATCACCCCGCCGGATGGCTCTCTTGATGAGACAGAGGCTCAGTTCGCCGGCCGGGCCCGTGAAAATGAGGGCGACGCCGGCCCGGCCTTCCAGCAGATCCGGCGCTCGCAACGCCCGTGTCTCCACCGCCTGCAAGCCGGAACACAGTTGTGCAAGATCGAACATGCATGGATCCCGGTTTGGGCCAGTATATAACAGCCCGCGATGCGCTTTCCCATCATCGCTTCACCGGCGCCGCCCTCCCACGGCGCGAATTTGGCCGCCTCTGGACCGGTGTTGTAGAATAAAGGTACCTGGATGGATCAGCGGGGATCCTTGTGCCCGCCACCACACTCTGTGGTATCCTACAATGGTACCGAAACGGATAAAGATTAAGGTAAGACGAGGAGTTCGCGTTCCCGAATGCCACTTGCGGCTGAAGTTAAATCACAAGTGATCAGTGACTATAAGCGTCACGAGAAAGACTGCGGTTCCACCGAGGTCCAGGTTGCCATTCTGAGCACCAGGATTCAGCAACTCACCGAGCACTTTAAGACGCATAAGAAGGACCATCACTCCCGTAGAGGTCTACTGAGTATGGTGGCCCGGCGCCGTCGTCTTCTGGACTACCTGAAAAAGAGGAATCCGGAAGGCTATAAGAGCTTGATTCAGAGCCTTGGCATTCGCCGCTAGAATTGACTCCTGAGGCGCCGGACAACGCTTGGCCGCAGACACTTCGGCTGTCCGTTCTCTTCCGTGCTGCCAGGCCGGATTAAGTTGGAAGTCGAGCAAACGAAATTTCACCCGGCAACGGACGCCCGCCTCCGGGCGCGACGCATATTTATCTCCCGCGCTTCGTCCAACCGCTTTTCGCAATTTTCACTATTTCACTTTCGCCGGAGCAGTCGACTGATGAGACTGAATTAAAGCTCCGCGATGGAGGGACACCTCATGCATCACAAAGTAGAGATTGATCTCGATGGTAAGATCATTACCCTGGAAACCGGCAAGGTCGCCAAGCAGGCGAACGGCGCCGTGATCGTTCGTTCCGGGGATAACGTTGTTTTCGTTTCCGCCTGCGCGAATGATGAGCCGAGGGTCGGCATCAACTTCTTCCCGCTCACGGTCGATTACCGGGAGTACACTTTCGCCGCCGGCCGTTTTCCCGGAGGCTTCATCAAACGCGAGGGACGGCCCAGTGAGAAAGAGATTCTCACCTGCCGGATGATTGACCGGCCGATCCGCCCGCTCTTCCCCGCCGGGTTCCAATGCGAAACCCAGATTATCGGAAACGTGCTCTCGGTTGACACCGAGCACGATCCGCAACCGCTGGCGATCATCGGTACCGCGGCCGCGTTGGCCGTTTCCGATATCCCCTTCCCCCAATATCTTGGCGCCGTCACCGTCGCTCATGCCGACGGCGACATGATTGCCAACCCCTCGTATGAAGAAGCCAAGGCTTCCACTCTGAACATCACGGTCGCCGGCACCGAAGCAGGCATCGTGATGGTCGAGGCGGGCGCTAACGAAGCTACCGAGGACGAGGTCGTCCGCGCCATCGAATATGGGCACCGCTGCTGCATCAAGGTTATCGAGGGCATCAAGAAACTGCGGGAATTGGCCGGCAAGCCGAAGCGCGAGTTCCAGGCGCCCGAGGTCAACGAGGATCTGCACGCCGAAATCGACAAGAAGTACCGCGAAGACCTCGCCGACGCGCTCAACACCCAGAAATACGAAAAGCTCGAAAGCTACCGTAAGGTTGCCGGGCTCAAAAAGAAACTGCTCGCCGAATACGAGGAGGATGAAACCAAGGCGGCCGCGGCCGGCGTCCTCTATGACCGTCTCAAGGAGCGCATCTTCCGCGACGAAATGCTGAAGGATCGCCGCCGCCCGGATGGCCGCGCCTTCGACGAGATCCGGGATCTCGATATCGAGGTCGGCGTGCTGCCCCGGACCCATGGATCCGCCCTCTTCACCCGCGGCGAGACCCAGGCTCTGGTGGCCGCGACGCTCGGGACAAAGGACGACGAGCAGCGCATCGAGCTGCTCGATCCAGCCGAGACCTCCAAGCGCTTCATGCTTCACTACAACTTCCCCCCGTTCTCGGTGGGCGAGGTCTCTTTCATGCGTGGAGCCAGCCGGCGCGAAATCGGTCACGGTGCGCTCGCCGAACGCGCGCTTACCGCGGTGATTCCGGATGAGAAAACGTTCCCCTATACCATGCGCGTGGTGAGCGACATTATGGAGTCCAACGGCTCCAGTTCGCAGGCCACCGTATGCGGCGCGACTCTGGCGCTCATGGACGCCGGCGTGCCGATCGCCTCGCCCGTCGCGGGCATCGCGATGGGATTGGTGATGGAGGACAAGGACTACGCCATCCTCACCGACATCGCCGGCGCCGAAGACCACTACGGCGACATGGACTTCAAGGTGGCCGGCACACGCAAGGGCATCACCGCTCTGCAGATGGACATCAAGGTGCCCAATGTCACGGCCGCCCTCATGAAGGAGGCCCTCGGCCAGGCCCGCGAGGCGCGCCTCTTCCTGCTCGATTCCATGGAAGACGTGATCGCCGAGCCGCGTGAGGCCCTCTCGAAGTATGCCCCGCGGATCTTCTCCACCAGCATCCCGACCGACAAGATTCGCGACCTGATCGGCCCGGGCGGCAAAGTCATCCGCGGCATCACCGAAGCCACGGGTGTCAAGATCGATGTCGACGATGATGGCAGTGTCAAAATCTTCGCCACCGACGGCGAGTCCGCTGAGAGGGCTTTGCAGATGGTGAACGATGTTTGCGCCACTGCTGAAGTTGGCAAAACCTATCTCGGCAAGGTCGTCCGGATCGTGGACTTTGGCGCCTTCGTCGAGATCTTCCCCGGCACCGACGGACTGTTGCATATCAGCGAGATCTCCGAAAACCGCGTGCGCAACGTTCGTGATGAGCTGAACGAGGACGATCAGATCCTCGTCAAGGTCTTGGCCCTCGAGGGAAATAAAATCAAACTCAGCCGGAAGGCCGTGCTGCGGGAGCAGCGCATGAAACTCAAGGGCGAGTCCGGTGAGGGCGCCAACGGCGATGGCGAAGCTGCCGGCGATGAGGAAGACATCGACGATAGCGGCGGCAATGTTGAAGTCCGCCAGGAACGCAGCGAACACAGCGACCGTGGCGAGCGCGGCGATCGTGGCGGAGACCGCGGCGGACGCGGCGGGCGCGGCGGTGACCGCCGGGGCGGTCGCGGCGGCGGCCGCGGCGGTGACCGCGGTGGCGGCGGTGGCGGCGGTCGCGGCGGAGACCGCGGCGGTGGCGGCCGCGGCGGTGACCGCGGGAGCCGCGATAGACGGTAACCCGGCATGACCAACCGCGCGCGGAGGCCTTAAAATAGGTCCCATGCGCGGCGCTCTGATTCTCGCTCTGACCTTTAACGGCCTTCTGCTCGCGCAGGAGGCCGTTCTCATTCCCGCCATCGACGGCGGCTCCTGGACCATCGCCGGAAACCCGGACGTCCATCCCTACACCACCCCGGAGCAGGAACCGGTGGATTTCGGCCTCTGGCAGGCAGCGGACGGCTCATGGCAGCTATGGTCCTGTATCCGCAAGACCTCGATTCCCGGCCGGACGCGCCTCCTGCATCGCTGGGAAGGCAAGCGCCTGACCGACCGGGATTGGACGCCCATGGGCATCGCCATGATGGCCGATCCCGGCTTCGGCGAAACGCCCGGCGGGCTGCAGGCCCCGCACGTCATCCGCCACGGTGATGTCTGGGAAATGTTCTATGGCGACTGGGTGCGCCTCTGCCGCGCCTCCAGCTTTGACGGGAAGACCTTCGCTCGCCGCCTCGCGCCGGACGGCAACGCCGGCATGTTCGGTGAAGGACCCGACGCCAACGCCCGGGACGCCATGGTGATCCGGATCGGCGGGCGGTGGCACTGCTACTACACGGCGCACCCGGACCGGAAAGGCGCCGTCTACGTCCGCACCTCGGAGGATCTGGAGACATGGAGCGAGTCGAAGATGGTAGCCTTCGGCGGCTCCGCCGGAACGGAGTTCTATAGCGCGGAATGCCCCCACGTGGTGGCCCGCGGCGGCTGGTACTATCTGTTCCACACCCAGCGCTACCGGGGAGACCCGCAAACTTCGGTCTACCGGTCAAAAGACCCGATGAACTTCGGCATCAATGATGACAGCTATCTGGTGACCCGGCTCCCCGTGGCGGCGCCCGAGATCGTCGTCCACGAAGGCCAGGAATACATCGCTTCCCTGCTGCCGGATTTGCGGGGCGTCCGCATCGCCCGCCTGACCTGGAAGCAGAAGCAATAGCCGCGGAACTACTCCGCGATCCAGAAGCACTCGGTCGTGGCGAGACCGCCGAACGAGATGTTCAGGCAGTGCCAGCCCGGTCCGGCTCCGAGCTTGAAGTCAATGGCTATGTTCTCCGGGACCGCCGGGTGGATGTAGACCTTCTCGACGCTGCCCCCGCCGCTCTGCACCGACACCTCCGGCGGCGGATTCGTAATCGCGATTCCGTACCGGTCGTTGATGCGCGTGTAGACCGTCTCGACCGTGTTGGGCTTGAAGTCGTTCTCGGAGTCGCGGTCATACTTCGTGAACTCGTACGGGCTGCCGTCGCCTACCCCCATCCAGTAAGGGATGTGAATCCTGGACCCGGGGTGCGAACCCTGGATATGGAGCACTCCTTCGTAGAGCCCGGCGCTTGCGCGGAACGTGTCGAAACGGAGCGTAACCCAGGCGGACTGCCCCCTGCCCAGGTTGAAGTTCGCCGGTTCCACTGTGGGCGCCCTGGGTGGGCGGAAGGCCTCCACCGTCGCCGAGTAGCTGTCCGGATAAAGGCCCGTATTGGTGATCAGCAGCCTGCGCTGCACGGTGCCGGTCGGGTTCGCCCCGAAGCTCACCGACACCGGGGACGCCGTGACCGTCGTGGCCGTGGCCCGGCCGAGATTCATGCGTCCGGCCCCCTGCGACATGAGCGGCAAATACTGCCCCCCATCGTTCTGCATGAGGTCGGCCGTGTTGACGAGCAGCGACATCTGCTGCATCGGAGTGAGGCCTGGGCGCATGCCTTCGAGGACGGCCGCCGCCCCTGCCACGATCGGAGCCGAGAAGCTGGTCCCCCGGGTGACGCCGTAACCACCCGCCTCGCCGGACTCGTGCCTCGACCTGGCGACGTAGACGGACTCGCCGATGGCGGCCAGGTCCGGCTTGATCAGATAGCGCGGCCCGGGGCCGATACTCGAAAAGTCCGCGATTCGATTGTGCGGCTTCTCGTATGGCGCATAGTCGAAGTCCAGCGTGGCGCTGAGCGTTCCTCCGGCGGGGAACTTCGCCTTGATCTCCAGCCCTTCCGTGTTGGTGATCATCATGCCCGGAAGCGTTGCTCCGTTGGTCGCCATGGGAGTCGGCGGCCGGTCGTCGCTGTAGAGAAGCGCCCCCACGGCTCCGGCTGCTCCGGCGTTGTTCAATTTCACCTCGAAATCGCAGCCCCCGCGCAGGATGAATGCGATCGAGGCGGCCAGGCTGCCGGACGGCAGCGCGCCGCACGCCGTGCCCGCGCCGTCAAGCCGGCTGACATCCACGAGGAGACCGCTGACCGGCGCGGCCGGCCGGGGCATGTCGCCCGGCAGAGCTTTGTAACGGACGCCTTCCACGACGGCGGTCACAGCCAGCTCCCGGCCGTTCTCCGCGGCTCCCACGCCCAACACGTTGGGCCCCATTTTGGCGGGCGCCCCCACGGTACCCGGTGTCGGTCCGGAGTTGCCGGCGGATCCGGTTATCAGGACGCCGAGGCGCGCCGCGCGGTTCGCCGCCGCCTGCACCAAGTCCATTTCGGGCGAGAGGGCTGGAGCACCTCCCAAGCTGAGGTTCAGGATGTCCATGCCGTCGGCGACGGCCGCCTCCATCCCGGCCAGTACGATGTCCCGGCCGGTCTTGCCGTGACAACCGGGGAAGACCTTGTACGCCCCCAGGTAGGCGGCCGGTGCGACCCCGGAAAAGCCAGCCGCCGGAGCATCCACTGGAACAGCCGCCGCGCACGAGGCGACCATCGTGCCGTGGCCGCCGCAGTCTTCCGGGCCGCCCCGCTTGTCCTCCGGGGCGAGTGCGTCGAAGGACCGGTAGACAATCACCTTCGGCGTCGCGAGCGCCAGATCGCCGGCGGTGTTCCCGCGCGGATACCCGGGAGGCATCGTGAAACCGGCCGGGTTGAAGGCTGGATGCGTGGTGTCAATGCCGGTATCGATGATCGCAATCTTAACGCCCTTGCCGGCGTTCTCCTGGCCCATCCACCACCATGCCTCCCCGACGTTGTGAAGCTCGAGGGCCTTGTCCATGGCCAGTTGCACACTGCCCGCCCGGTGAACCGCCTTGACCCCGTCCAGGCGTGCCAGCACCCTCGCCGCCGGGCCGTCGGCCTCCACGATCACGGCGTTCAGGAGCGTATCCAACCGGTGCAAGACGCGCACGTCCTCGCGGCTCAACAGCCGCTCCACCAGATGCTGCTGCCGGACGACCCGGTCGCGCTGCGCGTCCACTGCGGTCCGGCGGCCCCGCGCCGCGTCAAAGGCGGCTTCGGCCGCGGGCGGCTCCGTCAACTCCACGATCAAGCGCTCCGCTGCGGCCGGTACCGGCGCGCAGAGCAGCAGGACAGAAACAATCCAATTCCTCATTGCAGCAATCCTCCGAATCTTGCGTCTGGCCGGTGAATGCCGGTGGCGGGCATCGTCACCTCACCGCGATCGTGATGCCGGGCTGGCTCACCCGGTCCCCAACCTTGAGCAGCACGGGCACGTTGTCACCCGGCTCAATGTCCCCGGGAACCCTCACGTTCACCTGCATCACTCCGGCCACCAATTCGGGCGCCGCGCCGGCGTACAGTATCTCGGCTTCCACCCCGCCGATCCGGACCGACACCGGGAGCCGGGGTTTGGGATAGACGCTCATGGCAAGCTGGCCGTCCTCTCCTGGCGGATCGGTCAGCCCCTCCCCCGTCGTGTACAGAATGACGATTCCGCCCCGGTCCATCGGATTGGCCGGGCCATTCACGGAGTAGTCCGGATGCAACACGGCGCCTTGCCCCTGACCGGAAGAGTCCAGTGAAAAGATGCCGGGCATTGAGGGAACCACCGGCACATGCACTTCGTTCGAAAATGTCCCGTGGCGAAGTATGCGCACATTGATGGTCGGCTGGACGGACACGGAATACGGCACTATGGCGCTTACCTGGGTCCGGTAGGCATAGATGATCGGGGCGGCCACCTCGCCGAAGAAGACCTGCGTCTGGGCCAGGTCATTGGTGAACTTGTTTGCCACCACCCGTCCCGGGATCAGGTCTTCCGGGCCGATCTCCTTACCGTAGATCACGACGATCTCGCCTGGCGAAACCGCGCCGGACTGGTAGCCGGCCGCGTTCACGATCCCGGCCACGCTGATGCAGCGGGGGGCGCCGGCCGCGGCCGGCGATACTTTCGCGATGAAACCCTCGGCCTGCTGCACCACCGCCCGTAGCGCTCCGCCGGTTGTGGGGAATCCGGGCGAGTCGGTCGAGCCGCCAAGGTAGGCGTTGCCGGCCTCATCCACGGCCACTCCAAGCGCCCGGTCCGCTCCCGCTCCGCCGAGATAGGACGCAAAGCCCAGCGTGGCGCCGCCGGCGAGGATGCGGGCGACGAAGGCGTCCCTGCCCCCAGCCGCGAAAGAGAGGTTGCAATCGCTGTCGCCGGTTACCAGGTTCGACGAGTCCGTTTCGCCCGCGATGGTCACCTCACCGGACGGAGTGACCGCCATGTCGTGGGCGAAATCAGTCCGGTCGCCGCCGTAGTAGGTGGCCCAGTCGAGCCGGGAGCCGGAGCGGTTCAGCCTTGCCACGAAGGCGTCGGCAGCCGCGCCGCCGTCGCCGTTCTGGGTCTGCAGCGCGCCCGCGGTGACAGGGAAGTCGGTGGAACCGGTCTCCCCCGCGATGTAGACGTTGGTCTCCCGGTCGAGCGAGAGAGCGTTTCCGGCGTCGCCCCGCGAGCCGCCGATGAAGGTGGAAAACATCACGCCGGTTCCGTCCGGCATCAGCTTCGTGATGAAAGCGTCCGCCCACACGAACTGCCCGTCGCCGGCGAGAGCTGGTTGCGCGGCCGCGCGCGTGGGGAAGTCCGGCGACTCCGTTGACCCGGTGACGTAGGCGTAGCCGTCGGTATCGAGTGCGATGCCGTTGCCCGCGTCGTTGTTTGACCCGCCGAGATAGGTGGAGAAGACGATACCCGGCCCAGCGCTCAGCAACTGCGTCACAAAGCCGTCGGCGCCCTCCGGGCCGTGGTAGGTGGTTTGGAATGCGCCATCGGTTACGGGGAAGTCCGGCGACGTCGTGAGGCCGGTGATGAACATATCGCCGCCGGCGCCGAAGGTGATGCCGCGGCCCTCGTCACGGCGCTCGCCGCCCAGATACGACGAGTAGAGCAGCGTGCTGCCACCCGAGATCAGCCTGACCACGAAGGCGTCGCCCTCCGGCGAATCCTTGTCCCCGATCGCCGGTTGCGCGGCGGTCACCGTGACCGGGAAGTCGTCGGACTGCGTATATCCCGTGACGTGGATGAAGCCGTCCACGCCCACGGCGAGGTCCAGGCCGGCGTCGCGGCTGCTGCCGCCGAAAAAGGCCGAGGAAAGTATGGAGGTCCCGTCCGCGGTGAGCTTGGTCACGAAGACGTTGCCGGGCGGGTTCCCGGTCATGGGTCCGGCCGCGAAGCTGGGTGCGGGAAAGTCGGGCGAGTGGCTCTCTCCGGTGACGAATACTTCACCATTCGCATTGACGGCGACGGCGTTGACCACGTCCAACTGGCCGCCGCCGACATAGGTGGAATATACGAGCACCGGGTCGATCACGAGTGTTCTGGCAGCGTCATACTCGTCCAGCGCGAAGCCGAACTCGAAGCCGCCGTACTCCACGTAGCGCGCGGAAACCGGCCGGCGCTCTCCTTCAATCACCTGATAGACCTCGGGAGCGAGCTGTTGAAGCACGCCGTCCCGGAAGCGCACCGACAGAGCGCCCGACGGGTCGGCCTCGGCGCCGCTGAAGCGAAACCGCACCATTTCGGGGTCGGCCCCGGGACGCAATTCCAGATCGAACTCGAGCGACCGCCCGCGCCCGTAGTAGACGGCGTCGATACCGGGGTATAAATCCCGCACGCGGACGCGCCGGAAATGCGGAACGCCGGACCGCCACGCCGCCGGATCGTTGCCGAGAAAGTAGTGGCTCACGCCCGGCAGCCTCTCCTCGGCCATTGCCGCCGGATCCGTCATCGCGCCCAGCCATTCGAGCGACGCAACTCCATCCGGCATCGATATCACCGCGGATTCTCCCGCGAGTCTTACCGCGTAGCTGCCGGCCCGCGCGACGTACTGCCCGTCGGAGGCCGGCTCGAAATGCATCGGGATCTTCTCCAGCGAAACGCGCGGGGCCCCTGCCGCGGCGAGGTGGCTCCCGGCGAAGAAAATGGCGGCAGTAAGTATCCGTACTGTCACAGAAGTCCTCCGAATCATTGATCTCTTCGCGGGGGGAAATTGTACCAGAGTGCGGACTGCGGTTTCACTCCCCGCAGCCCCGCAGCCCTGGCCGCGGCAGCGGCGGGTACGTTCGCGCAATGGACCATTACCGGTTTCACTCCCCGCAGCCCCGCAGCCCTGGCCGCGGCAGCGGCGGGTACGTTCGCGCAACGGACCATTACCGGTTTCACTCCCCGCAGCCCCGCAGCCCTGGCCGCGGCCCTGGTTTCGCGATTCGGCGCTATCGCCCGGTGGCGTCTCCAGCCTGAAGGCAGCGGGTTCTAATGAAGTAGCGGCCGCGGAGTGGGAGACGACATGCCGGGTCGGGTGAGGTTTCCGCCTGCATACCTCTCCCGATCTCCGCACGCTGCGCTGCGGGCACGGTAAATGCTTCACAGGAATCCTCCGATCAAACGCTTCCTGTCGTAACTGATTGGCAATCAGTATACCTGAAACTCCGCAATAGTTGATGGGCAATCCTCTCTATGGAGGGCCGCGCCAGGCTTGCCGATGAGAGAGTAAAGGAGATCGAATGTCGAGTATGGACCTTCTTGGTTGGTCGGCCATGGCGCTGTTCGTGGTCTTCATGGCCGCGCTGGCGTGGCTCATTGTCAGACCGAACCGCCGCTTACAGAAGGTCATCGGTGACGGCGCCCGCCTCGGACTGCGGTTGCTCGACAAAGGCGATCCGGAGCTCTCGATCCTCGAACAGAAACTCGCTGCTCTGCCAGCAGCGGCGGGGCGAAAAACAAAGATCGGATGCGCCTATGTGATATCGAGCGGAAAGGCCTACCTGGCGTCTGTCACGGAGATCCAGAAGCGGGGCGGCAAAACCACTTACTCCCCAGCCGAAAAGTACTTCCACTTCGGGCCGACCGGTGTGGACCGGCCGTTCAGCGTGTTGCCGAAGCCTCCCGAGGGCCGTCTCGGCGGATTCGTGATGGGCTTGATACAGCGCTTCGGCATGGAGGTATGCAGCGATCCGGCCGGCCAATTGCCTGAATTCCGGGAGCGGTTCATGATCTGCGGGCCGGGAACGGGCGCGGGCCCGGTGGCATTGGCGCCGGGAGTGCAGCGGGCCTTCGTTCGCGCCGCCGAGACTCCGGGCGGATTCGATCCGGGCAAGGGGCTGGCGGGCGCGAACGGCGTCCTCTTCGCGCCGGATTCCTTCGTGATCCAAGCCGGCGAGCAGTGGCGGCTGAAGAACGCGGAGAAAGTGCGGAGCCTGATCGATTTCGGGCGGGCCATCGAAAAGGGAATCCGGCTCGGTTAACCGCGCCGCTACCCGGCGAGCCCGTCCAGCACGCCGCGCATGTAGGAGACCGATTCGAGCATGCCCGGCAGCGGATCGTCCGCCTTGATCTCGTACTCGAGCATCACACCGCCCTGGTAGTTCGTGGCGATGAGGTCCTTGAAAATCTGCACAACCGGCACGGCGCCCCGGCCAACCTCCACCTGGCTGCCTTTGTCCATGAGGTTGCCGAGATCCTTGATATGGAAGTCGAAGAGCTTCGGC
>CAYXVG010000112.1:0-11270 GCA_964468205.1 uncultured Solibacteraceae bacterium
CCATTTCAGTCCATTCGCCCCCATCCGTGCCCTCGGAAATTGGCTTCGTTCCGCCCCCGCCCCCAGCATCACCGTTCATTCGGGCTTATCTGGGGCCCTCAATTGGCTTCGTTCTGTCTCCCGCCTTCCCCGCGGCTCACTTCCGGAACGGGTTGTCGCCATACCGCTTCTTGGCCTCGATTTCATCGGCGGTCCCCACCTGCCAAAGCTGGGCCATGAGGATGTCGCGTTGCACTTCCGCCTTGAGCCCGGGGATGTCGATCCAGCCGACGCGATTATAAAGGATGGGTTGGCGGTACTGGCTCGTGTAGGCGCTGGAGTAGTCGAGCCAGTGGCGGACGGCGCGCCGGAGGTGGGCGATGGCCGCGGCCCGCTGCTGCTCGTCGCCGGTTTTGTCGAAGATGGCGAGATCGGCGGCGCCGTGGATCTTCGCCGCATAGTAGTGGCCGAGGTGGGCAAGCGCCTCGATGTCGCCGAGCGTTTGGATCAGCTCCTTGTTGGCGCCGGCCGCCGGGCGCATCTCGCGGGCGAGTTCGAGGGCGCGGGCGGAGTATTGGGCGAGGTTGTCCGCCACCTCCAGCGGGGTCTGGCCGTCCATGGGCTGGCCGGCGAGCTTCTTCTCGCGCCATTGCATGATGTCGAGGACGCCGCTTTCCGGCATCGTGAACTTCTCGATGAAGTCCTTCACGGTGTAGAAGCCGCGCCAGCGCGGGTGGCTCATGCAGGCTTCGGGGAACCAGCGCAGGTCGATGTCGCCCCAGAAGAAGCGCGTGAGCTGTGGGAAGATCATCGACGCCTGCTGCCATGCCTCGAACAGGCTGGCGGACGGCGCTTCGGGAAAGCGGTGGGCGAGGTGGCGTTCGAAGAGGTCGTTCGGCAGGTCGGGATTGTAGCTGAGCCGGCCCCAGTGCAGGAAGTTGTACCAGCGCTTGGCGAGGATGGTCGGGCGTGGAACGGAGTGCTCCTTCGAGAGGAAATCGCGGCCCCAGATGTAGCCGTCGGGACCCATGTAATAGCCAACCACCTTGTCCTTCGGCGGCATGTTCTTGATGAAGGCGCGCGCGAAGTCGGGGTCGCCGTTGCGGAAACTGTAGAAGTCGTCGTCGCGCACGGTGAGCCAGGTCCGCAGGCCGTCGCCCAGGAAGGGCAGCGCCGCCTTGATGTAGGGCGGGTCCGGCACGGAATACATGTGCGCGATGGCGTACTTGAAGCTGAGGTCGAAGGTGTCCGGGTAGTCCTTCCACTCGTCCGTGATCTCGGTCTGCGCCGTCTGGTGGTAGCGGTGAATGAGGCGCACGTCGCGGTTGGGCTGGTACTTTTTCGCGTCGCGGATGCCTTCGCCGTAGGCGCGCCAGAGCCAGCGCTCCTTCGAGTAGCCGTCGTCGCGCCGCTCCATCTGCTCGCCCGAGGTGATGCCGAAGCCGGCCAGCAGCGGGTAGGTGAGCGTCATTTCGCGAATGGTGGCGCGGAAGTAGGCGATCGTCTTCTCGTTGTCCTGTTCCGGCGTGATGCCGTACTTGCCTTCGGCGCCGAAGGTGAAGATGTTCCAGGTGAAGATGTAGAACTCGATGCCGCGGTCGCGGCCGTAGCGCATCACGTCGCGCCAGAACTCGATCTTCTCGTCGATGGAGATCGTCTTCACTACTTCGTAGCTCTCGAGCAACTCCGGCCGCACCATGTCCGAGCCGGAGTGGGTGTAGGAATCGTCCATCGGGTGGGTCGTGCGCCAGACGTCGTCGAGCGCCACATCGGGGTACTCCGGAACCTTCACCATTGACGGGAACGGGTGGAGATTCCAAAGCGTGACGGCGTTGAAGCGGTTACGGGCCAGCTCGTCGAGGTAGGAGCGCCAGAAATCGAAGCTCCACATCTCGGGGATGTTGTTCTGCGCGGCGTCGCTGTTGTCGGAGTAGCTCGGCGTGCGGAGGTCGAGTGGGATGTTGAACTTGATCCCGCGCTTTTCGACGTACGGCTCGTTGTCGGATTCGGCGAGGCCGGCGAGCGTGTCGAGGCGCACGGCTTCGGCGAGGTCAAGCCCGCCGTACATGGCGCCCGCGGCGTCCGCGCCGAGGACCGCGAACGTCGTGACGCCGCCATCGGACTTCCGGCGGATCGAGTAGGCCTGCGCTCCCGTGGCTCCGAGGGGCCGCACTCCCAACTCGGAGGCGGTGCGGCGGCACTGGTCCGCGCCGGACGCGATCACGAGCCGGATCGTCGCGCCGCTGCTATCGAGTTCCTCGAATGGGCGCTCCTGCAACTGTTCGCCGCGCTCGACGTAAGCGCGCCGGATTTCCGAGGCGGCGAAGGCGGCCGGCGCCACCGAGCCGTCATAGAACAGGGCCGGTGGAACCTGCGCCCACGCGCTTGCCGCCAGGGCCAGCATACAAACGAGAACCAACGAGGTCCGCATCATGGTGGAAAGCATATCAGCACTATACTAATTGAAATGCTGAGACAGGTGAGCGGGAGCCTGGGCGCGCTGGCACTGGCGGCATGCGCACTCGCCGCGGGGGCGTCGAGTCCGGCGCGGGCCGCGGCGGCGGAGAGTGTGCGGGAGTTCGGCGCCGTTGGCGACGGCGTGACCGACGACACGGAGGCCTTCGAAAAAGCTGTCAAATCCGGCGCGGGCGCCGTCCGGCTGCCGCGGGGCCGTTACCGCCTCACGAAGACCGTCACCATCGATCTCGACAGCGCCGGACCGCTATCGCTGCTCGGTGACGGGACGGCCACCGTCATCATGGCCGGCCCCGGGCCGGCATTCCGGTTTGTGGGCACGCACGCCGGAACGGCCAGCCCCGCCACCGTGAAGGAAGACGTGTGGCTGCGGCAGCGCGCGCCGCTGGTGGATGCCTTCGAGATTGTGGGAGCGAATGCGCGGGCAATAGGAATCGAGCTGGAGGGGACGATGCAGGCGACCATCACGCGCCTCGTGGTGCGGCGCGCCCTGCACGCCTTGCGCTTCACCGGCCGGAACCGGAACGTGATCGTCTCCGAGTGCCACCTCTACGGCAACAGGGGCGCCGGCATCCTCATGGAGCGGCTCAACCTGCACCAGGTGAACATCACGAATTCGCACATCAGCTACAACGGCGGCGGCGGGGTCGTGGTGCGCGAGAGCGAGGTCCGCAACCTCCACATCGGGACCTGCGACATCGAGAGCAACATGGACGCGGAGGGCGAGCCAACCGCGAACGTCTTAATCGATGTCCGCAACGGCAGCGTGCGCGAGGGAGCGATTGTCGGATGCACCCTGCAGCACAACCACGATGCGCCGGACTCCGCCAACGTGCGTCTCATCGGAAACAGCGGCGCGCCCGTCAAGGCGGGCTATTTCTCAATCTCCGATAACGCTCTCAGCGATGTGATGGTGAACATTCACCTGAAGAACGTGCGCGGCGTGTCGATCTCGGGCAACTCCTTCTGGAAGGGGTTCCGGCACGATCTGCTGGTGGAAGGAAGCTCGAACATCGTCGTTGGCCCGAACCTCTTCGACCGCAACCCCGACTACCGGCCGGCGGACAGCGCCAACGGCATCGTCTTCCGCGATTCCTCTGATTGCACCTTGACGGGACTGCACAGCAACGGAAGCCTGGCCAAAGGGGCGGCCCTGCTGCTCGAGCTCTGCCGGCGCGTGAACGTCAGCGGAGCCACGCTGCTCAACTACCGGCACGGCGCGGTGTGGTTCAACCGGACCTCGGATTCGCGCTTGTCGGACTGCCTGATCCATTCGGAGTCAGACGAAACGTTCCCCGTCAAGGTCACCGGCGGCGGCAACAACGTGATCGTGAACAACTCCTGGAGCGGGACGCCGGAGGTGGAGGAGGGGACCGCCGGGTTGCGGGGCAACCACGAGCTGCGGTGAAACGATCGGCGCCGGCTCCGGGCGTCACTTGCGCCGCACGTAGACGTAATACGCCCCGGCGATGGTCTCATTGTTGGCGTCGTCGAACCACGTGTGCAGCAGCACCGGCCCCTTTTCCAGCCGGACGTCGAATACCGCCGCGAGGTCGTGTTCCTGAACCGGCTTCGCCATCTGCTCGCCGCCCACCAGAATCCGGGCCCGCGCGATGGGCAGAGCCACCCCTTCCACGAGCTCTCCGGCCGTCACCTCCATCGCCGGCATGCCGGCGCGCAGCGGCGTATCGGCTTCGCGCGGCCAGCGCCGCAGTTCGAACTCGTAGTCCCCGGCTTCGGCGACGTTGAGATGCCAGTAGCCGTTCTTGAGTACGCCGTTGCGAATCTGGCGCTGCTGATCGACGAAGACGTCCAGCCACTCGCAGGCGGTCAGCGTGAGAGGATTCTCGGCGCCGCCGATGGTCACGGCCTGCGGTTCGTTGGCGAGATCCTTCACCTCCGCCCACCAGGAATCGAGGTGCGCCCGCATCCGCGCCGCCACTTCCGGATGCTCGTTAATGACGTTGTTCTGCTGCCGCGGATCGCTGGCCAGATCATAGAGCTCGCGATTCTCGAGCAGCCGCCAGCGCTTCCAGAGCACGCCCGCGCCCTCCTTGCGCATGATGGACGGGCTCTCCGGCGAACGGTACTCGAACCCGTGGGGCATGCGGCTGTAGTTGATCACCAGCATTCGCCCATCGGGCAGGGAGGCTTGGCCGCGGAGTACCGGGACGAGGCTGATGCCGTCGAACTTCGGCGCGGCGGGCGTGATGAGCTCCGCGAGGTCGATCAACGTGGGCAGCAGATCCTGCACCTGCGCCAGCCCGTCAACGTCGCGCGGCTCGCCGAAGCCGCCGGCCGGCCAGTGAACGAACAGCGGGACGCGGTGTCCGCCTTCCCATAGCTCGGTCTTGTGCCCGCGCATCCCGGCGTTGTAGTAGCGGTGGCCGAAGGTGCTGCCGTTGTCGGTCAGGAAAACGAGAATGGTGTTCCCGGCGATGCCGGATTCCCGCAGGAACTCTCTCAGCCGGCCGACGTTCGTATCGAAGTTCAGGATCATCGCCAGGTAGCGGGTGAGCTGCTCCCGCCCGGCGGGATTCAGATCGGGGAAGTTCGCGCCCTGCATCGCCTCGCGCATCTCCCGCAGCTCCTTCTCCGGCGGCCAGTGCGGGCCGTGCGGCGTATTCGTGGGAATGTAGGCGAAGAACGGCTCGCGGGCGGCGGCGCGATCCTTCATCCACGCGGTGGCTTCGCGGAAAAAGATGTCGGTGCAGTAGCCCTGGTAGCCCCTGCGCTGGGTATTGCGGATGTAGGTGTCGTCGAAGTAGTCGTTGTTCCAGTAGTCCGGCACGGAGTTGATGTGGGAAGAGGGGAACCACAGAGCCTCTTGAAATCCGCGATCCTCGGGCCGGTAGGGCGCATTGTCGCCAAGATGCCACTTGCCGAAGATGCCGGTGCGGTAGCCGTTCGCGGTGAAGAAATCGGCCATGGTCGGCAGGTTGGCGCGGAGCAGGGTGCGCCCGCTGCTCACGTTGATGGCGCCGGTGCGCGCCGCATCGAGTCCGGTGAGGAGCTGGCCGCGCGTGGGGGTACACATCGGGGCGACGTGAAAGTCGGTGAAGCGGACGCTCTCGGAGTGCAGGCGGTCGAGGTGGGGCGTCTTGAGCACCGGGTTCCCATGAGCCGACAGCTCGGGATACCCCTGGTCGTCCGTCATGATGAGGATCACATTCGGGCGTTCCGCGGCGATGGCGGCCGCGAAACCGAAAATGGTGAGGGCAAGCAGGAGCAGAGTGCAGATTCTCATGGCGTTTGCGAGCAGTATATACCAGGAGGCCGCGCGAGGCAGCAGCGGTTGCAGCGGATGCTAAACTTGGGCTGTCATGCGGAAGATTGCATTCAGACTACCGCTGGTAACGCTCGCGTTGTCCCTGGCCGCCTTCGCACAGTCTGGTCCAGTGAAGTTGAGCTCGCCCGACGGGAGGCTCGCGATCGAGTTCCGGACTTCGGCCGACGGGCAGTTGTCCTATTCGGTTTCCCATGGCGGCGAGGCGGTGATCGCGCCGTCGAACATGGGTCTGCAGTTTGGCGGGGGAGCGCCGCTCGGCGGGCGCGTCTCGATCATCTCGAATACGATGGGCGGGGCGGACGAGACCTACGAAGTCATCCATGGCAAATCGAATCCGGTGCGGAACCGCTACCGCTCGGTGCGCGTGGAACTGGCGGAGTCCGGCGCCGGTGGCCGGAGAATGTCGGTGGAGGCCCGTGCCTACGATGAGGGCGTCGCGTTCCGCTACCACGTCCCGGCGCAGGCGGCGATCCCGGATCCGCTGGGATTCCGGCTGGCCGGAGAGCGGACCGAGTTCCGCTTCGCGGTAGACTCCATCGCCTATCCGATCTATCTCCAGAACTACTTCACGAGCTACGAGGATGAGTATCACCGGGAGGCGATCAGCGGCATTGCGGCGGACCATCTGATCGGCCTGCCGCTGCTGGTGGAGTACCCGAAAGTCGGCTGGGCGGCCGTCACCGAGGCGCACATCGAGGAGTACCCGGGAACCTATCTCCGCAAGGCCGGGCCGGCGCTGGTGACCGGCCTCTCATCGGCTGGCGGTCCGAAAGTCGAGCACGCCCTGCCGCACAAGTCCCCCTGGCGAGTCATCATGGTGGCGCCCGAGATCGGCCGGCTGGTCGAATCCAACATCGTGATCAATCTGAACCCCGCGCCGGAGGGCGATTTCTCCTGGGTGAAGCCGGGGAAGAGCCTGTGGGATTGGTGGGCCGGCAAATACACGACGGAAGACGGCTGGCAAGTCGGCATGGACACCCGCACGTTCCGGTATATGATCGACTTCGCGGCCGAGAGCGGCTTTGACTATGTGCTGGTGGATGACGGCTGGTCCCCGCGGCAGAACATCTTGCAGGCGAATCCGGGTATCGACATTCCGGAAATCGTGCGGTACGGCAAGTCAAAGGGCGTGGGCGTCTGGATCTGGCTGCACTGGACCGGCGTCGACCGGCACATGCAGGAGGCATTCCCTCTATACGAGAAGTGGGGCGTGGTTGGCCTGAAGATCGACTTCATGGACCGGGACGACCAGTGGATGGTCAACTGGTACCACCGCGTCACGGCGCTCGCCGCCAAGCACAAGCTGATGGTGGACTACCACGGAGCCTATAAGCCGGATGGGCTGCGGCGCACCTATCCGAACCTGATGACGCGCGAGGGCGCGCTGGGGCTCGAGTATACGAAATGGAGCCGGCGCGCCGGTCCCGAGCACAACATGCACCTGCCCTTCACGCGCATGCTGGCCGGACCGCTCGACTACACGCCGGGCGGCTTCGGCAACGTGACCCGGGCGGAGTTCGTTCCCCGCTTTGACGAGCCGGTCGTCCTTGGCACCCGCGCGCACCAACTGGCCCTGTTCGCCATCTTCGAGAGCCCCTTCCTCTGCGCTCCCGATACGGTGGAGCGGTACCGGAACGCGCCCGCGTTTCAGTTCATCAAGGACGTTCCGGCAACCTGGGACGAGACCAGGGTGCTCGACGCGGCCGTCGGCGACTTCATCGTCATCGCCCGCCGGAAGGGCGAGGAGTGGTTTATCGGAGCGGCCACGGACTGGACGCCGCGGGAACTGGAGATTCCACTCCGCTTCCTGGGCGGCGGCACGTACACGGCGCAGATCTACGCGGACGCGGCCGGCTCAAAGCAAGACCCCACGAAGGTGGAGATCAGCAAGCAAGAGGTGAATAGCTCGAGCACCCTGAAGGCGGCCATGGTCCCGGGCGGCGGCTACGCGGTCAGATTGGCGAAATAGACGAAAAAGAGATGTAACCGCGGCGGTTTCCGATGCGTTAGGAGTCATGGACCGGGAGTCGCCATTCCGCGCTCGCAACTCTCGCGGGGCGCGGGGGAATGCTTGAGGCTTGGCGAGGGAAGTCGAAAATCTCTGTTTGAGGAGGCTGACCATGATCCGAGTGGTCTTCTCAGTGATTCTCGCGGCGGCGGCCGCGGCCGCCCAGGTCCCGGTGTCCGGCGCAGTTGCACCGCCCGCTCAATCGCAGTCAGGCGAAAGTCAGGAAGCAGATGCCGGCGAGCCGGGCCGCGTCGAAGGCGCGGTGCTCCTGGCCGGAAGTGAAGCCCCTGTCCGCAACGCCCAGGTCAGTTTGACCGGTCCGAAGATGACGATTCCCCTCATCGCCGCCACCGGTGAGCACGGGCGGTTCGCCGTCGAGAACGTTCCGCCGGGCGAATACAATTTCAGCGTTAGCCACGCGCGGTTCGTGCCGGCTGATGAATCCGGCGATTCCGGCGCGATTGCAAGCCGGAGGATCACCGTCGCCGAGGGGCAGACGGTGAAGGGCGTCGTCTTCAAGATGATGCCTGGGGCCGTTGTGACCGGCCGGGTCTATGACGAGTATGGTGATCCGCAGCCCCGCGCCCGGGTGAGCCTGCAGCGGCGCCGGTATGTGAACGGCAAGATGCAGTTGATGCCGTTGAACGGTGACAGCACCGACGACCGTGGGGAATACCGGATCTTTAACGTCCCCCCTGGGCAATATTACTTGAGCGCCCAATACGAGGAGAACCGGTGGGGCCGCGAGGCGCGGCAGGCCAAGGCCGACGAATCGAGCTACCCGCCCCTGTTCTACCCCGGGGTTCTGGAATCCGACAGTGCGCAGAAACTCAACCTGCGCGCCGGCGAGGAGCGGCAGGGCATGGACTTCCGGCTCGTGCGCGACCGCGCGGTGCGGGTCTCGGGCAGGGTGCTGGAGGGTGGCAAGCCGGCGCGCCAGGCATACGTGATGCTGCTCGAAAGCGGCTCTTCGCATTTTGACCGGAAGAATCAGGGAGCGGATCCGAAGACCGGCGAGTTTGAGTTCGCCGGCATCCGGCCCGGGAACTACGTGGTCCAGGCGATGAAGATGGGTCCAAACCCGGGCGATCGCCTGCAGGGGCGGGTCGAGGTCCAGGTAGCATCGGCGAACGTCGAGGGGGTGGTGATCAACCTCGGCGCCGGCGCGGAGGTTCCCGGACAGGTCATCATCGAGGCCGCTGGAGCGGAGGCCCCCGATCTCGAGGAGCGACAGATCGCCGTCTTCCTGGAACCGGTTGGACTGGGAGCCATTGGAAGCCGCGGTTTCGGCACGGTTAAGCCGGACGGCTCGTTCACGCTCAGCGAGGTGATGCCGGGGCGGTACCGGGTGCGCGTTTCGCGGCTTCCGGATGGAGGCTACCTTTCCGGGGCCTTGTTCGGCGACCAGGACGTTCACGGGCGGGAATTCGAGGTGGTGGAAGGCGTCCAAGGGCCATTGACGGTGCGCATCCGCATGAGCGCCGCGACGGTGGAAGGCTCGGTCGAGGACGAGGACGGCCGCCCGCTGCCGGACACGAAGGTGTTGCTGGCTCCCGAGCTTTCCAGGCGCGACCGTTCCGACCTGTTCCTATTCGGTAGCACGGACCAGTACGGCAAGTTCTCGTTCCGGAACGTAGTTCCCGGAGAATACCGCGCCTGGGCCTTCGAACGGCTCGAGTACGGCCAGCATCTCGATCCGGACTTCCTCGCCGCGATCGAGGACGAAGGCGAGAAGGTGGAGACAGAAGACAACGGCTCTCACACCGTGAAGCTCAAGGTAACTGCAGCGCCCGAGTGAGGCGGCCCGGCGGTCTCGCGCCGGATCGCCTTCGTGATAGTGTCTGTTAAGAGGGAACCGCGCGTGGGGCGCGGCGTACCGGCGGCAGACAATGAATCGACGACAGTTTCTGAACACACTGGGAGGCGGAGCGATGGCCGCCTCCGTTTCGCGAGCCGCTCCGAAGCGGCCGAACATTATCTTCATCCTGGCCGACGATCTCGGCTACGGCGATCTCGGCTGCTACGGGCAGAAGGTGATCCAGACGCCCTTCCTCGACCGGATGGCGAGCGAGGGAGTGCGCTTCACCCAGGCCTATGCCGGTTCGACGGTCTGCGCGCCGTCGCGATGCTGCATCGAGACGGGCAAGCACACCGGCCATGCGTTCGTACGCAGCAACGGGCCGGTTCCTCCGTTCCGGGAGCCGGGTCTCGCCGAGATGCTGCGGGACGCGGGCTATCGCACCGGGTTGATCGGCAAGTGGTCGCTTGGCGGCCTCGGCACGCCCGGCTATCCCATGGACAAGGGCTATGACGAGTGGTTTGGCTACTTCAGCCAGGGACACGCCCATAACTTCTACCCGGAGCATCTGCTGGACGGCCGCACGGCGCGCCTGCTGCGCGGCAACTTCGGCGTCCACAAGACAGAGTACGCGCCGGACCTGTTCACTGGCCGCGCGCTCGATTTCATTGAACAGGGCGGCGAGGAACCGTTCTTCCTGCACCTGACCTACAACACGCCGCACACGAACAACGAGTTGGGGCGCGACACCGGTGACGGACAGGAGGTCCCGAGTTACGGCCGCTACGCCGGCGAAGACTGGCCGAACCCGGAGAAGGGCTTCGCGGCGATGGTGTCCCGCCTGGATGGCGACGTCGGGCGCATCCTCGACAAGTTGAAGCAGACCGGCCAGGACGAAAACACGCTGGTCCTCTTCTCCTCGGACAACGGGCCGCACGAGGAGGGCGGGCACAAGCACGAATTCTTCGACTCGAACGGCCCGCTGCGCGGCTACAAGCGCGATCTCTACGACGGCGGCATCCGGGTTCCGGCCATCGCGCGGTGGCCGGGGAAGATCCGGCCGGGGCGCGTCAGCGACCACGTCTGGGCGTTCTGGGATCTGATGCCGGCCTTTGGCGAGATCGCCGGCGCAACTGTACCGGGCGGGATCGACGGGATCTCGTTTGTGCCCGACCTGTTCGAGAAGCCGCAGAAGAAACACGAGTATCTCTACTGGGAATTCCACCGCCCGCACTTCCGCCAATCCGTGCGGTGGGAGCACTGGAAGGGTGTCCGGTGGTCACGGAAGCACCCGCTTGAACTCTACGATCTGCGGGAGGGCCTCGACGAGCAGCACGACGTCGCCAACGAGCACCCGGACGCCGTCCGCCAGATCGAAGCCTACCTGGCCGAAGCGCGCACTCCCGATCCCAACTGGCCCATCACCGACCCGTAATTCGGTGACAGGCTACTCTTTACCGAATTTCTTTACCGAATTCCGCAACGACTGCAGAGGCGGACGCCTTGTTGCTCCACAAGACGGTGCAGTGAGCGGGGATTATGCTGCAGTTCGCCGCCTGCTTCGAGCATGACCGTGCGCCGGAGCGGATCGAACACAGCGTGGCGGAGTTGGTAGGGACATCACCGTTGCCGGCGGCAGGACGCGGGCAATAGCACTCTGCAGCGATCCAACATTGATGCCTCGGCCGCAGCGCTGGCTGAAGTAAAAAGGGTCGTGAAGG
>CAYXVG010000113.1:0-11065 GCA_964468205.1 uncultured Solibacteraceae bacterium
GGCGAGCGTGTCTCCCGCCGCCATGGCCGCTCCCACGTGGATCGCCTCCATCATATGGGCATCGTCGAACGTGTTTCGCCCGCTCAACTCTCTTTACCGAAACGAAGCACCGTATCTGCCTCTGCAATAAGCGACTTGCTAGATCCGACTTGGGTCGAGACGGCCGCCCATCCTGAGCGTTTCTCATTACCCCACAGGACACTCGCACCGGATGGTTCGGCCACGTGGAACATCTTCCGCGACAAGCTTCCCGACGAGTACGTGACCACGATTCTTGAGTCCGATGATCTGAGAAAGCACTTGATAAGCCAGGGGGACGAGACGAGTTCGTGGACTGTTTCATATGCGGCAGGCTCGGCTGCGGCGGTGAATGTGCATCTTGCAGCGGCAGAAGAGTTGGCTCTAGCGCCAGTCACCGACAGCGTTATGCACCACCTCCTCTTGGTCGGTAAGGCGCTCAGGGAAAAGTACCCTGATACAGCAGTGCCCAGGCCAATCCCTTCGCAGTCACTTCCAACCATGGCCAACAATCTGGCGATCTCGCTGGTGCACGAACTCTTTCCGCCTTCGAGGCTCTGTGAGCTGGCTTTCGAGGACATTATGGATTTCAGGGAGCAAACAGCATCGCAACGGCTGGCATTCGTAAGGGACCTCCAGTCGCGACTCGGGGTCTTGACCCGAGTTCCAGATGCTGATGACCTGGTTCATGCCCAGCGTGAGATCGAGATTGGCCTTCAGAAGGAGCTACGGGAACACACTGCGAGGCTGTCAGAGGCGCGTGCGAGGATCTGGCCCGGACTGGTTTCGTCTCTCAATAGTACTCTCGCGGGGGGTGGGGTTGGTGCAGTGACGTTCACTTCTCTGGGGGGGGCCGGGTGTATCTTAGTCGGTTCAATAGTGGCGGCTTCAATGGTGTTTCTGAAGAACACCCTGGATGTGAAACGTGAGATAGACAAGGCACAAGCTTCTGCTTCTCCGGCAGTTAACTACCTCTCAACCTTGAAAGGGAAGCTGGCAAGCTGAGTATGGAAGGCCGAACCATGCCATGCACTCGGACGGGAATTCTCCTGTGCTTTATTGCCGCCGGTAGCCGCCGGTGATGGCCAGGTTAGACGAGGCACGGCGCCAGTTTCGGTGATTCCCGTCAAGTAACACCGTCGCCGACAGAAGTGCCGGGATATAGCGGAGCTCGGATCGTCAGCCACGCGGAAGCCATCGGCGTCGTCCACTCGGGGACGGATGGATCCTCGCTTGTCGCCATGTCCCGGCCGATCTGCCACCCAGATTTCGTCACCGGTTTGGTTCCGGCTCGATGCCGATCCGATCATTGACCGCGCCGCGGAGTTTCTGCTTGCACCCGAGGTAGCGTTCCGTGGTCTGGATGGATACATGCGCGAGCAAGACTTGGATCTGATCGAGTTTGCCACCTGCGAGGTGGCATAGCCTCGCGCACGTGCGGCGAAGGTCATGCGGAGCGAGCTTCTCCATGCCGGCGCGCGAGGCGGCTTCCCGGACGATTTTCCACAACACCTTCGGGGTCATTCCACTGCCCCAGACTCGGCGCGCCTTGTTGATCGATCGAAACAGCACGCCCTCCCTGACGCCGCTGGCCTCCTTCCATGCGTCGACAGCCTCCTTCACCCAGCCTGCCCGAGCGAGTGCGGCGACATCTGATCGAGCGGATGCGTGACCGCGAGATCAGCGTGTCGGCTCTGAATCAACTTCGCCTCTGGGTTGAGACGCGGGCTGAGGCGCCCGAGGGCGACTGGTACAAGGATTTCGGCTCTTTCAAAGTCTGGGGCAGCGGATCGTATCCCAAAACTTTCCTACTCCGAGGGCAAGCTGCAAACGGTGAAGCCCTCTGATCCTCGTGTTTTCGCAGATTTCTCCTGCCTTGTCGCCCAGCATAGACCTACCCGTAGCTGTCCCGGTTCAGCGGGAGGGGGAGAATTGGTGTTTTCCGTTAGCGAGTATTCCGCCCTGCGGGCGTAGATTTCAAGGCGTCGGGTTTGGCGATCCGATGCGGTTTTGGAAGGGAACAGGAGTCGCTCCCGCGGGCGTAATTTCCGAGTGGGCCGTGATTCCGACACAACGGCCGGGTTTGTCAATGCTCGGCGACCAGGCAGGGTTTAGCCTTTGGGACGGCGGTGTTGGAATCAGCTCCCGAATGCCCGACCATTGTCCCGAACACTGGGCCGCGCTTATCTGATCGCTCTGTCTCGTCCTGGCCGGAGGCGGGTCGAAGGTCCGCTGACCAAGGGCTGCTCACTGTGGCATGATCGTTCCAAGGTCACTTTGCTCGTTTCAGCCAAGAAACCGGCGCACTGGAACGCGTTGCTGCCGCTCATCACCTTCGCGCCCCTGCTCGCGACTGCCGCCATAGTGGCCGCTCCCCTCGGCGTTCCGGCGGCGCTCGGATACCTATCCGGCGGGCTCTTCCTCTGGACCCTGCTCGAATATGTTGTCCATCGCTTCGCCCACGAGTCGAGGTTCTCGGTGGGCAAAGACGGCCGGCGCCCCCATCTCGGCCACCACGCCCGCCCTACCGATCTCTCCGTAATGGTCACTCCGCTCTCTTTCACCCTGCCCGTCACACTCGCCCTTTGGGCCGGCCTTCGCCTCGCCCTCGGCGCTTGGCCCCCAGCCTCCGCCCTCCTCTTCGGTATTCTCGTTGGCTATGGCGCCTACGAGGGCATTCACTACCGCATCCACTCCGCCAGCATCCGCGGCCCCCTCCTACGCCGCCTCCGCGACCATCACCTCCACCACCACTTCCGCAATGCATCGAGCCACTTCGGCGTCACCACTCCTTTCTGGGACATCATTTTCCGCTCGCGCGCGACGTGATACCGACAGGATGCAACGGGGCGTCCAATCGCCAAGGGTCCATATTCGTTTGGCGCCAGCCTCGATGGTTCGGGCTCGTCCGGAAGACACGCCGCTGATAGTGAATTACTGCTCCCTGACGCCCCAGTGTTTGTGACTCGTTCCCGGATGGCCGGCAATCCGTAAGCAATGCAAACGGCCGCATTGGCGCCTAGAGGCAGAAATGATTCCCCGATAACCAACCCGCCTCAGCAGCGACAGGCTTCGCCCGCGCATGCTCATGCAAGGCGGCCGTCAGAAGCGCTAATGCAAGCTCGGGCGCGGTCCGACGGTCAATCGGGATCGGATCGGTCAATGCGCCCCTCTCGACGGCCGCCATCCAGTCCACCGGAATCGTATCGATTCCGTTCAGCGCCCCGGTGAGGCAGAAGAAGGGCAGGGCGCTGCCGAAACGCTCAACGGCGGCTGAAATGCCCCGGTTTATTGCATGGCGTTCGGCGATGAGGAGGCACAGGTGTTTGTTGTAAACGGTGCAGGGTCGAGTCAGAGGTTCTCGGGACGCAGGCCCGTGTCCTTTCCGATTCTAGCCAGGGCGGCGGGTCCACCTTCTTCGTTGTGGTGGAAGCAGGACGTGAAGTTGGCCAGCCGGGACTTCCTCACCGGTCTCGATTTTGTCCGCCAGCACCTGAAGGGCTATCGACCGGCCTTTGCGAATGGACTCCGCTTCGGCGCCGCCGTGCGCGATCACTCCAGGAGGGCCGGGAACGGAAGTGAAAATCCGCCCGTCTTCCTCGGGTTCGAACTCGATCCGAATCGGTTGAATCTCCACCGTCGGATTCGACATTCTATGCGGGCTTTGTGGGAGCTGCGGTTTCCTTCTTGGTTGTACAGGCCGACTGCCGAACTGAGCGTTTCTTGGTAGGCGAGGCCAGCTTGGATTCACGTCAGCGCAAGGTAGTCGTGCGCGAGCCGTACTACCATCGAACCCTCGCCCACGGCTGACGCCACACGGTTCATCGCGCCGGCGCGGAGGTCGCCAGCGGCGAATACGCCGGGAACGCTGGTCTCGAGTGGCAGCGGTTCACGGCGTTCCTTCCAGACGCGGGGGTAATCGCCGGCCGCCATCATGTCCCGGCCAGTGAGGACGAATCCTTTGGCGTCGCGGAGGACGGAGGGAGGGAGCCAGTCGCTTCGTGGACGGCTGCCGATGAACACGAACAGCGCACCGGCTTCCTCCACCTGGGATGAGCCATTGTCGAGTGAAGTGAGCGCGACCCGTTCGACGTGGCCGTCGCCCTCGACGCGCTCGAGTTGGGTTCGCGGACGCAGCCGGATGTTCGGCGTTTTCTCGATTTGATCGATCAGGTACTGCGACATGGAGCCGCGCAAGCCATCGCGCCGGATCACGATCTGCACTTCTTTCGCATGGCGCGCCAGATACATGGCACCTTGGCCCGCCGAGTTCCCCCCGCCGACCACCAACACGCGCCGGCCGGTGATTGCCGGCGCTTCGGTGGTCGCGGCCCCGTAATAGACCCCCGCGCCCGTGAACTCCGCGACGCCGGGCGCGGGATGCTCCCGATAGAACATGCCGGTTGCGGCCAGCATGGTTCGCGTGACCAACTCGCATCCGTCGGCCAACACGAGACGCTTGTATCCGGCATCGATCGAGATTCCGGTCACTTCGAGTGGCGCCAGAAATTCCGCGCCGAGCCGCTGCGCCTGCATCAGGGCGCGGCGCGTCAGATCGCTGCCGCTGACGCCGGCCGGGAACCCGAGATAGTTCTCGATCCGGGAACTGGAACCTGCCTGCCCGCCCGGCGCGTGCCGGTCGAGCAACAGGGTACGCAGCCCTTCCGATGCACCGTAGACGGCCGCCGCGAGTCCGGCCGGCCCCGCGCCGACGATCACCAAGTCGTAGACTTCGAGGGCTGCCGAGAGTGATCGGCCGAGGCGCTCGGCCACCTGGCGGGGTTCCGGGTTGCGCAGCACGGGGGACCCATCGTCGAAGAACAATGCCGGAAGCTCGCCGGGGCCAACGCCGGCCGCTTCCAGCAGAGCGCGCCCGCCGGGGTCCCGCGTCGCGTCGAGCCAGCGATAGGGAATGAGATTGCTGGCCAAAAAGTCCTTGATGGCGTGCGATCGGGGCGACCACTGGTTTCCGACCAACCGCAAGCCCTTCGCTTCGGGCAGATACTCGGCCTGCCAAGCATCGAGGAGATCGTCAATCACCGGGAAGAGATGTTCCTCGGGCGGATTCCAAGGCTTCGACAAATAGTGATCGAGATGGGCCTCATTGATGGCCCGGACCGCCGCTTCGATGTCCGAGTAGGCCGTGAGCAGGACGCGCCGCGCCATTGGATACACCTCCCGCGATCTGGCGAGCACTTCGCTGCCCAACATGCCGGGCATGCGCTGATCGCTGATGATGATTGCCAGCGAGTCGCCGCGGGTCTTCAACTCGCGGGCGGCCGCCAGGGCCTCCTCTCCCGAGGCCGCACCCATCACCGCGCATTGCTTCTGGTAGCGAGAGCGGAGATCGCGGCGCACGGCGGCGAGCACCTGTGGATCGTCGTCCACGATCAGAAGGACGGGCTTGTTCATAAGGCCCCTTGGGTGCGGCCGGTCTCAGCGAGGGGCAGATCCACGCGAAACTCCGTCCGGCCCGGCTGCGACTCGACGGATATCTCGCCTTCGTTGTGGCGGACCAAGCGGAGAACGATATCGAGCCCCAGACCTGCTCCTAGTCCTGTCGGCTTGGTGCTGAAGAATGGGTCGAAGATGCGATCGCGGATCTCCGCGGGAATGCCACTCCCGTTATCGACCACGCGCACCACCATGCGTCGTCCCTCGGCGCTGGCCAGCACCTCGATGCGGCCCGAGTCGGCGACGGCGTCGAGGGCGTTGTCGATCAGATTCGCCCAGATCTGGTTGAGTTCGCCGGCAAAGCCGCGCACGGGCGGGAGGCCGGGTTCGACGTCAACAGCCACCGCGACCATTTTCGCGCGCGCCTTTGACCTCAGGACGGCAATCGTATTGCTGAGACCTTGCAGCAGGTCCACTGATTCGGCGACCGCTGCCTGATCCATGTGCGTGAAGCCCTTGACCGCCAAAACCAGCCCCGCGATGCGAACGGCGGCGTGCTGAATCTCGGAGGCGAGACCCCGAACCGCACATCCGGCGGCGGCCCATCGAAGCACGGCGTTCAGCGCCGGTCCATCGACGGCTCCGGCAAGTTGGTCGAGCCCCTCGAACGTCACCGCCGTGTCCGCCAGCGCTTCCGCTATCGTGGTGTCGAGGCTATGATCGGCGAGCCAATCGGCCATGGCTTCCTCTCTTTCGGCTTCTTCGATGGGCGACCGCACGACTGGCACGATCGTAGATGCGCAGGCCTCGCGAACCTCGTCGACGACCTGCAGTTGTGAGTCCGTCAGCCTTGCCGCGCCGAGGGTGCGCGCAGCCCGTTCAGAGTCTCCCAGCCGGTCCGCGAGCAGGGTGGCGTTGCGCTCGATGGCGGCCGCCGGGTTGTTCAGCTCGTGGGCCAGCCCGGCTGACAATTTCCCAAGGGAGACCATTTTCTCGTCGTGCAGGTCGCTCGAGTTGAAGATGCGGGCCCGATCGACCATGCGGTGGACAAGGATCGCGGTACTCTCGTAACATTCGCGGGTCATCGCACGAAGACAACCGCGGGGAACCTCCAGGATCTCCGTAGGCTCCTGGGCGACCGTGTCGGCCGGCGGGCTGACCAGGCGGGAGTATGGAAGTAGACCCGTGACGTCGCCTCCCCGCCATTCCATAATCCTTTTCAGCCCGGAGCCGCGATCGACGTGGATAGCGATGCATCCCGACAGCACAACGGCCAGGCCCTCCACCTTCGCGCCTTTCGCGGTCAGTACGTCTCCGGCGTTCAGATGTCGCAGCGAGCCGTGCGAGGCCAGCCACGCCAGCTCCTCGCGAGGCGCCGCGCCCAGTGTCCTGTGCTCCGCGAGCCGATCAACAAGATCCATTGCGTTTGTCTCTTGGGGATTTGACTCGTGGTTGCCTTAGCGTGCTCCAGCGGCGTGGCCATCGAGTCCGCTCCGTGGCCGGACCTGAGATTGTTGTCATGCCCGCCCAGATGCGGTTAGTATACTCCAACTTGGCTTTCGCCGGGCCGGAATCCGCGTGCTTGGCCGGCCAACCGGAGGTTCAGTTCTCCACGCGTCGCGGCGAGGCCGGATTGCGCGGGCTCCATTACCAGCGGAAGGACGCGCAACGGGGTGCTATCGATGTAGGTTGAGCGGCTTGCCGGCGGCGATGTCCAGCCACACGATGAACCGCCCGGCGCCGGTCCTGGTGTTCGCCGGCAGATGCCGCCTCAGAATGGCGGCCTTCTGTTCCGGCGTGCCGTGCTTCCGGGACGCGCGATTCGCCGGGGTTCGAGTGCGGCCTGTGAACCTGTATCGAGTCTATGGCGGACGTGTGGTTCGGGATTGAGGCCGGCGCAGGGGGATCGGCTTTGCGCGTGGCCATCCAGTTGCCGGGCAGCGGTTCGTCAAGGGGGCGATGGGGATGAGCGCCGATGCGATCGAGGACGCCGCGGAGGTAGGCGTACGGATCGATGTGGAGCCGCCGGCTGATCTCCTCGGCGATATGTTTCAGCTCCCCATGCATCGCGGGCGGCGCCGATCGAGTGACTCCGGCAGGGGGGGCCGGGTATGTTGTTTGAACAGAAACCAAGCTGGTGAATCGAGGGACGATCGCCAGTCTACGAACGCATGGGGTGTGTCACGGTATAGCGGACGGTGACAGTGCGGAGGGTGGCGGTGACCTGCACCCGGGCGTCCAAGGGGCGTTCGTGCCTTCTTTGGCCGACTTGTTCCATCGACACGTTGGAGACCAGGGTCACGGGTGCGGTCCAGTGGGACTCGCCGGCGCCGAGGGAAGGCGTGGTGAGAATGCGCATGGCGACATCCACGGGTCCTCCGCGGAAGTGTCTGGGAGTTGGGACCCAGCGGCGCATTCGCTGTTCAATGTGCTCGCTGATTCTCCGGTTGTAGCCGGTCAGGTTGATCTCCATCACGTACGATACGCCCGGATACGGCGATTCCCCGTCTTGGACCAACAGCCTAACGCGGCAGGTGTCGGCGCGCCAGTAGTACTCCGATCGCAGGACGGTACGGGGAAACGGTATGGCATGCCCGTCTCCGGCGCGCAGGGACTCAGCGCTATAGGGAGAGGTCTCATCACTAACAAATGGCTCTCTACTGGAAATATTCCATTGGTAGATTCTCGGGTTGAGCAGCACGGCGGCACTCCTTTCCTTCTTTTCGGGCGGACTCTTCCTTCTTCTCGGGCGGACTCTCGGGGTGGCGGGTTTTCCGACTTCGAGAGGACGCGGGACCGTAACCTAGTATGAGACGGAAGGCGCGAGAGCACAAGAGTTTCTTAGTTTAATACCCGGGTAAGAGAGCGTTCGAGCCGCGCGAGGAAGCCCGGGGATCCCGAGCGGCGATGCTGGGGGGAGGAGTGGGTGGCCGCTTCCCAGAGCATTGCGCGGATTCGGAGATCGACGCACCGCAGGTGGCGGTCGTAGGCGCCGTACATCCTTTCGCTGGCGCCGCCGCTATTGTCGTCCGCGAGAGTGATGCGGTAGGCGCTGCCATTGATAGGGATGTAGGTTTCATCCTGGAGTGCGGGCTGTTGGCTGCAAGCTGCTAGCAGTGCGAGGGCGGTGATGAGGGGGACCGCCGGAGACTAGCCGACAGGGGTTACTCCCTTCGGCCAAGACGGCCAAATGTATCGACAGTTTGGCAGGTTGGTGTAGAGCCGCTGGAACAGGTGGCGTTGAGAAGGTTCTTTTGTGAGGGCAGACGGGGGAGGCAAACAAGGGCTGCAACGAAAGTGGTTTTGCTGTGGGGGGAGTGATGGCGGCTGATTGTGCGTCTCGGTGTTGGCCCCGGCCATTACATGGGGGTTGGCCGGCACATGCGTTTGTGGCATGGGTTGGCACGAGGGCTGTGGGGAAATTGGGGAACGCGCGGGCTGTCCCCGCATTTGTGGCATTATGATCGTGCAGTGTAGGTTGCTATTGAATGTATAACTATGTGGGAGGAAAGCGTGCCGGAATCAACGAATGGTATTTCACGGCGACAGTTGGCGCAGGCTGCGGCGGGGGCGGGCGCCTTGGCGGCGGGGCCAACGATTGTGCCCGCATCGGCGCTTGGCTTGCAGGGCGCGACGCCGCCGAGCGACCGCATCATCATGGGAGGGATCGGGCTGGGAGGGCGAGGGCGGCGGGTGCTCAGCGCGTTTCTGCCCGATGACCGGGTGCAGTTCGTGGCCATTTGCGACATCCGCGAGGAGCGGCGCGAACTGGTGAAAAGCCAGGTGGACAAGCACTACGGCAACAACAATTGCGCCATGGTACACGACGCGGGCGACCTGTTGGCGCGCGAGGATATCGAGGCGGTGATTATCGCCACGAGCGACCGCTGGCACGCCCTGATGTCGATCTGGGCGGCGCAGTCGGGCAAAGACATCTTTTGCGAGAAACCCGCCGCGATGACGATCGCGGAGTGCTATGCGCTGGCCGAGAACGTCAAGCGCTACGGAGCCGTGTTCCAGGCGGGAACGCAGCGGCGGAATTTGCCGCATTTCGAGTATGCGGTGGGATTGGCCCGTAGCGGCAAGCTCGGCCTGCTGCACACCGTGCATGCTCACAATTGGGGACGGCTGTTGACGCCGCTGGGGCACAGTTGGTGGCCTCCGGACAAGCCGGAGCCCGACGTACGCGTTTTTGATTGGGACAAGTGGCTAGGGCCTTGTCCCTGGCGGCCGTACAATTCGGTGTACCCGGATCGCGGCCGAAGCCAGTTTTGGGACTTCCACACGGGCATCCTCGAGTGGGGCTCGCACACGGTTGACCTTTGCCAGTGGGCGGCCGATGTCGACGATACTCACGCCATCGAACATGATCCCGAGGGCACGACGGTGAACAGCCGCTACGGGAACGGAGTGAAGCTGGTCCTGCGGCCGGACAACTGGCTGGACGTGGGCACGTGCGCCGTGCGTTTTGAGGGCACGGAAGGCTGGGTGGAAACGGGCGATGGCGGGGTCATCATGCTATCGGAGAACCTGCAATCGCTCAACCGCGACATTGGGATCAAGGGAACGGATCCGACGCTCCATGCGAAGGATTTTCTCGATTGCATCCGCTCGCGTTCGCAACCCAGGGCGAATGCGGAGGTCACGGCCAATGCGCATATCACGTGCCACGGGGCTTACATTGCGTGCCAACTCGGCCGGAAGGTGAACTGGGATCCCGCGACGGGTTCGTTCGTCAACGACGAGGAGGCCAACCGCCTGCGAAGCCGCGCATACCGGGAGCCGTGGCGGGTCGACGCGCTGGCGACATCGGCTTAGGGAACATCGATTCGAGAGGAAAGGATTGCTGTGATGTCACAACAAGCTGTACAACCGGCGAAACCGAAGCGGCCGCCGTTGCCAGATATTCCGCCCGAGTACGACGCGGGGCCAATCATGAAGCTGAATCAGCCGGAGCTGATCGCGATGGTCGAAGACCCCGGCTCGACGCTGTTTGAGAAGGCGATTGCCTGCAAACGGCTCTCCATGGTGGGTACGCGAGAGGCGGTTCCGGCCCTGGCGGCGTTGCTGGACGATGAACGGCTGGGGCACTACGCCCGCTTCGGCCTGGAGCCGATTCCGGATCCGGCGGTGGATGAGGCTCTGCGGGGGGCGCTGGGACGGCTGAGAGGCCCGCTGCTCGTGGGAGTGATTCATTCGCTCGGAGTGCGGAGGGACGCCGACGCGGTGGACGCCCTGGGAAGACTTGTGTACGACGGTGATACCGGAATCGCCCAGGCGGCAGCGTCGTCGTTGGGGGCTATCGGAAGCGGCGAAGCCGCTGCACTGCTGCGGGAGGCGTTGGCGAGAGCGGCGGCTCCGGTGCGTCCGGTGGCGGCGCGCGCGGCGTTGGTCTGTGCGGAAAGGCTACTCGCGAGCGACCGGCGGACGGCGCTGGAGATGTACGAGCTGCTGACCGGCGACGACATGCCCAAGCCGGTGAAACTGGCCGCGCGGCGGGCGATCATGGCGGCCAGGGCGTGACTTGCGGCGCCTGCTGTTTCGCGCGCAGGCGGGAACGGACGGTGCGAGGGGGGGCGTTTTGAAAATGGGGGAACGCGCGGACTGTTTGAATGTATAGGGTCGGCGATGCAAGAAAGATCTCCTGTTGGTG
>CAYXVG010000114.1:0-10848 GCA_964468205.1 uncultured Solibacteraceae bacterium
CGTCCCAATGTTGACGTGCGGCTTACTCCGGTCGAATTTCTCCTTCGCCATAGCTATGGATCTCCTAGTGAGCTGTAAAACTAGCCAGAGACTCTGCCCTGAACCTTGGTGATGATTTCCTCTGCGATGCTTCCAGGCACTTCTTCATAACGGCCAAAATGCATCGTGAAACTGCCTCGCCCCTGAGTCCGGGAACGCAGATCAGTGGCATATCCAAACATTTCCGAAAGCGGCACCATCGCCTTGATAATCTGAGACGTGCCGCGCAACTCCATACCTTCGACGCGCCCGCGGCGCGAGTTCAGGTCAGAGATGACGTCGCCCATATACTCTTCCGGAACGACGATCTCGATGCTCATAATCGGCTCGAGCAACGCCGGATGAGCCTTCTTGCCGCCATTCTTGACCGCCATGGACGCGGCGATTTTGAAAGCCATCTCCGAGGAGTCCACCTCGTGATAGCTTCCATCGAAAAGAATCACCCTCACGTCGCTAACAGGGTAGCCCGCGAGAATGCCGCCTTCGAGCGCCTCCTCGGCCCCCTTCTGCACTGCGGGCACAAAGTCCTTCGGGACTGACCCGCCGACAATCTCGTTCGAGAACTCGAATCCGCTCCCTGGCGCCAGCGGCTCAAGGCGCAGCTTCACATGCCCATACTGGCCGCGGCCGCCGCTCTGCCGCACGAAGCGCCCTTCTGACTCGACCGGCTTCCGAATGCTTTCCCGGTAGGCCACCTGCGGTTTGCCAACGTTGGCCTGGACACTGTACTCCCGCAGCATGCGGTCCACCACGATCTCCAGGTGCAACTCGCCCATCCCGGCGAGAATCGTCTGGCCGGTATCGGGATCCGTGTTCACCCGAAGAGTCGGATCCTCTTGCACCAACTTCCCGATGGCGTTGCCAAGCTTCTCCTGGTCGGCCTTCGTCTTGGGCTCGATCGCCAGTTGTATGACTGGCTCTGGGAAGTCGATCGATTCGAGAATCACCGGAGCCTTCTCATCGCAAATCGTCTCTCCGGTGGTCACCGACTTCAACCCAACAACGGCCACGATATCGCCCGCGTAAACCTCCTTGACTTCTTCACGCTTGTTGGCATGCATCTTCAACAGACGGCCAATGCGCTCCTTGCGCCCTTTGACCACCACATAGACGCTGTCCCCGCTTAGAAGCCGGCCAGAGTAGACCCGGATGAAAGCCAGTTGACCGACATAAGGGTCGGTCATGATCTTGAATACCAGAGCCGAAAACGGAGCCTTGTCATCCGCCGGACGCTCCAGAACCTCTTCGCCATCCAGCGACGTACCCTGAATCGGCGGAACCTCGATGGGCGAAGGGAGATAGTCGACAACAGCGTCGAGCAGGTTCTGTACGCCCTTGTTCTTAAACGCCGTACCGCAAATCACCGGGAATACCTTTAGTTCGCAGGTCGCCTTGCGAATCCCGGCAATCAACTCCTGCTGGGTAATCGCCTCCCCATGGACAAATTTCTCGAAGAGAACCTCGTCATGCTCGGAAACCGCCTCGATCAGCTTCTCCCGCTCCTCCTCGGCCCGCGCGCGGAGATCCTCGGGAATGTCGATATCGTCAAACGCCGCACCGAGAGTTTCATCCAGCCAAACGCGCGCTTTCATCGACACAAGGTCAACCACTCCCTTGAATCCGTCCTCGGCCCCCACCGGAATCTGCAGCAGCACTGGGTGCGCCTTCAATCGCTCCACCAGCGTGTCCACGGCATGAAAGAAGTCGGCGCCCACACGATCCATCTTGTTGATGAAACAGATCCGGGGGACCTTGTATTTGTCAGCCTGGCGCCACACGGTCTCCGACTGCGGCTGCACACCGGCAACGGCGTCGAACACCGCAACGGCGCCGTCCAGAACACGCATCGAGCGCTCCACCTCGGCAGTGAAATCCACATGGCCCGGAGTGTCGATGATGTTGATCGTGACGTTTTTCCAACTGCAAGCGGTAGCGGCGGAGGTAATCGTAATGCCCCGCTCCTGCTCCTGATCCATCCAGTCCATAACGGCCGTGCCTTCATGGACTTCACCGATCTTGTATGTCCGGCCGGTGTAATAGAGAATGCGCTCGGTCGTCGTCGTCTTGCCGGCGTCAATGTGCGCGGCAATCCCGATGTTGCGCATCAGATGAATTGGCGTCGTTCTCGGCATAGTGTTAGGCAGTAAGGACCGGCATCTCTCTACCACCGGTAGTGCGCAAATGCCTTGTTGGCTTCCGCCATACGGTGCACGTCATCCTTCTTCTTAACAGCGCCGCCGCGCATATTCGCGGCATCCAACAACTCGCCTGCCAACCGCTCGGCCATCGATTTCTCCGGACGGCTGCGCGTATAGGACAGTAGCCAACGAATCGCCAAGCTGACCCGGCGGGCCTGCTGAACGTCGATTGGCACCTGGTAGTTGGCGCCGCCGACACGCCGCGTCTTCACCTCTACCACCGGCTTGCAGTTTTCGACAGCCTTCTTGAAGAGCTTCAATGGATCGTCGCCAGACGACTCCCGCATTCTGTCCATCGCGCCGTAAAATATGCGCCGCGATGTGGTCTTCTTCCCGTCCCACATCATGTTATTGATGAACTTCTCCGCCAATGTGGAGTTGTACACCGGATCAGGAAGTATCTGACGCGATTCTGCACTTCTTCTGCGTGACATAGCCTCGGATCCTTCTAACTCTTGGGCCGTTTGGCGCCATATTTCGACCGGGACTGATTCCGCCCGTCCACGCCGGCGGTATCGAGCGTCCCGCGAACAATGTGGTAACGAACGCCGGGGAGATCCTTTACGCGTCCGCCCCGGATGAGCACAATCGAATGCTCTTGCAGGTTGTGCCCGACACCGGGAATGTAGGTCGTTACCTCAATTCCATTGGTCAAACGAACGCGGGCCACTTTGCGCAATGCTGAGTTCGGCTTCTTCGGCGTCGTCGTGTACACACGCGTGCAGACCCCGCGCCGCTGCGGGCATGCCTGCAGCGCCGGGCTTGCCGTCTTTTCGACCGGCCGCTTCCGCCCCTTCCGCACAAGTTGATTAAATGTCGGCAACTGCTGTCTCCTGAGTGATCTCCGCTCTGCGCGGTCCGGGATTCGGCAAGGAGTTTCCCTCTGAAACCGGACCTGAAACCGCGCACACGGCGCAACCCTCACACAAAGGAATCATGGGGCCATCAGGGCTCCCATAATCAGGCGTCTGCTGGGGTATCCAGACCGCCTTAGGCGCTGTCCACCGGCTTAGCGGTGTTCGCGTAATTATTGTTGGTTAAGACTATTCGTTTCGGACAAGCCCATGCCCCGGAAACAAATCATTTCCCGGAACCTCGGGGCCGGCCCCCGGCCGTACTCCCTCAGCCGTTCTTACGGCGCTCTGAAGCCCTTTTAAGGCTGAGCACGGAAGGAGCGGTTGCGCAGGGGCAGAGTAATAATCTGCCAAACTCTTCTAGGATGCCACAGGGAAACCGGACTGTCAAATTGAAATCAGAATCGGAAAGCGGCCGGCCAGGACGGCCGCCGCTACTTCTTGCTCGTCATCAGCCGCTGCGCGGTCTTCCTATGCTCCGCGGCCTGTTGTTTGTCGCCAAGCCGGAGGTAAGCGGTGGCCAGCGAGACATGCGCCTCCGGGAAATTCGGCTCTGCCTCCACGAGAGCTTTCAAAACTGGAACCGCCTCGCCAAAACGGCTCAACTGTACTAGCACGCTCCCTAGCTGATAGCGCGCCTTCGGCGACAAAGGACGCAGGCGAACCGCATGCTCCAAAAAGGCAAGCGCCTCGCTAGCCTCGCCGGATTCTCTAAGAATGACCCCTAGATAGAGGTTCGCCTCGAAGTTGTTGGGGTCGCCTTGCAACTCGCGCCGGAAAGCCTCCGCGGCGGCCTCCCGCTCATTCAACTGCAGGCGCACCATGCCCAACAATGACCACGCAGTCGGCAAGTCGGCATTCAACGCCACCGCCTGCTCGAATTCGGCCGCTGCCTCCTCCAGTGCGGCGCCCCGCTCCCGCGCCATTCCAAGTAGCAAGTGCCCTTCGGCCGACTCGCCCTTGCCGAGGATCTTTTCGATAAGCGCCTGCCCCGTGGCAACTTCCCCCTGCCGAATGTAGGCCGTTCCCAGCAAATACGCAAGGCCGAGATGATCCGGGTAGCTTGCTGCCAGCGGAGCCAGAACCTCTACCACGGCGGACTCCTCGCCCAGACGGAAGTGGCAATCGGCGAGCAATATGGCCAAATCCAGATCCTCCGGCGCCTCTCCGCGCAAACCTTCGAGTTCTCCAATCGCCTCCCGCAGGCGGGCGGACTTATAGAAGGCCAGCGCAAGGTTCCGGCGAATTCCGGGATGGTTCAGCAACGCCAAGGCCTGCTTGTACTCGCCAATGGCCTCCTCGTAGTGGCCCATCCCTGCCAGCACCGCACCCAGATTCGAACGGGCGCCAACGTGCCCCGGATACGCCTCCAAGACCTCTCGATACTTGCTCGCCGCACCCGCCAGATCACCGGCGCGCTGCATCTCGTACGCCTGACGGTAGAGCGAATCCGCCTCTTGCGAAACGGCTACCGTGGTGGTCAAAAGCACGGCAAGAATGCAACGTAATATCACTTGTTTGTCAGCGTAGCAGGATTCCGTCTCTGTGGCGCTCGTTCGTCCCGCATCTCTGCGCACCACCAGTTGAGCCGGCGCGCCATGAAATAAAATGCGGGCGGTCCGGAGTTAAAGACCGCCCGCCAGGGGTAGACAGAGTGCAAGTGGAACGCTAGAAGTAAAACTTCACTCCAAGCTGGATAACGCGTCGGCCCACCTTCTGTCCAACGTAGCCGAAGTTCTCGTTGGCCATATTGCCGGCCGCATCGAAGGTCATGTCAAGGTTCGTGTCGCCGTTTACGAAACTGTTCAACGGATGGTTCACGAAGTTGTAGCCGGAGGCACGGAACTGCAGCCGTTTACCCTCCCCCAAGGGGAAATCCTTGAAGACGGAAAGGTCATGGCTGAACAGAGCCGGCCCGCGCAGATACGGGAACGTGAACACCCCGTTTTGTCCTCGCGAAGGCGGAGCAAAACAGGCGCCATTGATATATTGGCCGTCCGAAAGGTTCTTGCCCGGATCGCACGTCAGGAACGGCATCGCCTTGATCGAGTCTGTGCCGGTAACGCTGGTCGATTTGATGTTGGTGCCGTCGGCGAGCTTTCCGGAGAGGTCGAAGTTCGAGACGCCGGCGGCAGCCAGTTCCACGCCGCTGGACCAGGTCGTGATCCCCGAGATCTGCCAGTTGTTGATCACTCCCTTAACGAACTTGTTGTCTCCGTTCCAGTTTGGAAGCTCGACCACGTAAGAGACGTTGAACATGTGCGTACGGTCATACTCGAGAACACCATAGTTATTCCGCAGGTTCAGGTTGTCCGCTGTGTCTCCGGAACTGCCGCCGCGAATGCCTAGCACCTTCGAGAAAGTGTAGGCGGCGTTGATGTTCAACCACCCCATCTGCTTCGAGAAGGTGGACTGCAGCCCGTGATAGTTGCTGTAGAAACCATGGTTAATCCGGTTGATGGCGCCGTAATTCGAGAACGGACGGAAATCGTTTACATTCCCGTCCGGATTATCGAGCATCGCGCCCTCCGGCACACGGTTTATGTTGCGCAGGCCGCCGTTCTTCAGCAAATCGCGACCCGAATTGCCAACATAGGCGGCCCGGAACATTATGTCGCGCCCGATCCTGCGGCCGAGTTCGAAGCTCCAGTTGTAGCTCACCGGGTGGTCTTTGTCGGTGATATCAACCACGTTGATGCCTGTGCGGGCTACCTTCGGCTGGATCGCGTCCACATCTCTCATGAAGCCCGGAGCCGTTTGATTGGTGGACTTCAGCCCTGCCGGGGGACCCAAGGCGCCCCCGTAGCGAGTCGGTTCGTTGTATCGGAACACCCCGAATCCACCGCGCATGATGGTCTTGCCGTTACCAAACATGTCCCAGGCGAAACCGAGCCGCGGCTGGAAGTGGAGCGCTGTCACCTCACGGCCAGACTTCGGAATGCTTGGGTCGAGCCCGTGGTAGACGAGCCCGGTCAGGTCGCCGCGAACGGCCGGATCATCGCTGTAAAGGCTTTCCTCAAAGACGCCGAATCCCGCTCCGAGATCGGACTTATCGGTCCACGGTTGGAAGTGGGCCACGCGTACCCCGAGTTCCAGAGTCAGCGACGGCGTCACCTTCCAACTGTCCTGAATGTAGCCTTCGTACGTGTTGTAGAACTGGTGCCCCTCCGTGGTCAGGTTCTGCTCGAAGTACTGCTGGTAGATCCCCGTAAGCTGGTCGGCATAGGTGTTCCCTGTAGTCAAACCGTGGTTCGGGCGGAACTGGAAGCGGCCCTGCGTGTGACCTGAATTCGGCTGGTCCTGAATAATCTGTTGCCAATAGAAACCGAACTTCAGGCTGTGGTTCCCTTTGAACATTGAGACGTTGTCCGCCGCCGAGATCAGCCACTTTGTCGCCGAGTACGGTCCGGGAATCAACCCGCCCCGGTTCTCGATCCGCGCCAGTCCCCGCTGCGCCCGGAAGTTCGGGATGTGATCGACTCCATTGTCGTAGATGCCTTCGATCGGGTATCCGAGACTTGAACGCATTGCCGACTCGGGATTGGTAAGGCTGTTGGGGAAATCGATAAACGTGTAACCGAAGATAAACTCGTTCGTCGTGCTCGAGTTGAACACCTTCGTCAGAGAGGCGGAAATCGAGTCGGACCGGTTGGCCCCCTCCGTTTCGGCCGGATACGGAACACTATCGCCCGCCCGTCCCCAAAGCTGCACTGGGAAATGCTGCAGTTCGCGCTGCAGATTGTACCGGACGAACAGTTTCGTGTAGTCGCTGATGTTGTAGTCCACCCGCGTGGTGAACTGGTGCATGTTCTGGCTGAGCAGAAGCGCCTGGACGTAGTTTTTGCCATTTGACGTGTTCGGATCCGCGTTCGGCATCGGTAGCAGGCTCTGCAGAGTCTGGCCCCGCTGCTCCCATAGTGACGCTGGAATGATGCCACCATGTATGCCTTCGCCCGTCGGAACCTTGCGCACGTCCACGCTCCCGAGGCTCTGTAGATAGGCCGCGTCGGAGAAGTCTCCGTTGCGCATGGCCTCGGTCGGAACAATCCCCTGAAGAACACCGGTGTCGATCTTCTGATTGAAGAACTCGTAGCCGGCGAAGAAGAAGAGTTTGTCCCGGTTCTTGTTGAAGTCTGTCCCCGGCAACAGCACCGGACCTCCTATATTGCCGCCAGGAAAACGGTACTTGTTCTGCGGACGCTCCTGGCCAGCACGGTTCAGTTCCCAGTCATTTGAGTTCAGCCGGTAGTCGCGCACATAGAGATATCCCGTGCCATGAAAGTCCTTGCCGCCGGACTTGGTGACGGCCTGCATGATGGTCGGACCCTTGGCATGTTCGGCAGTATAGGTCCCCGTGAGGACCTTGAACTCCTCTACCATGTCGACATTCGGGTTCACCGGTGTGGCGCAGTTGCAACCCGGATCGGCTGTGTTGGCGCCGTCAGTGACGATATCCATCGCCTGGCCGTCCTGGCCGTTCGACGAGAAATAGCCAAGAGCGCTCTGCCGGCCTCCATCGCCGTTGCCATTGATACCGATGTTCTCGCCGTTGTATCCGGGCTTGTTGACGAGGCCACTGCCGACCGCGGCCATGCCCGGAAGAATCTTAATGAACTCGGCGGCGCTACGGCCGACCACAGACAACTCCTGCAACTCTTTCGAGGTGACAACGGCGCTCTGTTCGCCTGAGTCCACCGGTGTTACGGTATCGGCCGCCGCGGAAACTGTAACCGTCTCGGTCACAGCTCCGATCTGCATGGAAAGATTGGAAAGGTGGCGCTTGTCACCAGGCCGGAATACCACCTCGGTACGCTCCAACGTGGAGAAGCCATCCGTCTCGATGCGCAGCGTATAGGTACCAGAATAGATTGCGGCGATGGAGAAGTATCCTTCACCGTTGGTTTCGGTGCGAAGCGTGTTCCCGGACGCGACGTTAGTCAGGCTAACCTGGGCGCCGGGGATAACCGCGCCACCGCTATCAGTAACGATGCCGGTGAGCGTACCGGTCATCTGCTGGGCGGCGAGGTTGTTGGAAAGCAGCGATAAGGCTGCGAGCAGTGCGGAAAGTGTCAGTACTCTTCTCATTTACGAACCCCTAGAAAGTTCCCCGCCATCGCTCTTCGTGCTGATGGCGTAAAATGTCCATAACATAATGCACGTAATGAATTACATACGCAAGGTTAAGCCCGTTAGCGGCGCCGTCCGACGTGGGGTTAGCGTAGATGTTAACGAATCAGAAGTCTATACTCACTAAACACTTACATAGCTGCAGCTAGGTGATGGATTGTGGTGAGCTGGATGGTACCGTCGCTCGTTACCGGAGGGTAAACAAACGCCGGGCGAGTGGTTCGCACCACTCGCCCGGCCGGATTCGAGGCAATTGTAAGCGGATCTAGAAGTAGAACTTGATACCGAGCTGGATCACCCGCCGCCCTGTCTTCTGGCTAACATAGCCGAAGTTCGGAGCGTCAAGATTGCCCGCCTGGTCGAAATTGAGATCCAAGTTGTTGTCACCCGACCGGAAGGTATCGAGCGGGTGGTTGAGGAAGTTGTAGGCCGAGGCCCGGATCTGCAGGCGTTTCGATTCCCCAAAATTGAAGTTCTTGAACACCGACAGGTCATGGCTAAATAGCGCTGGTCCCCGGAAGTAGAACGGATACATGATTGGACCGTTGACTCCCCGGTCGGGGGGCGCGAAGCAGGCGCCGTTGATGTACTGCCCTGAGGCGAGGTTCTTAGTTGGGTCGCATCCTGGAACCAGGAGTGGTTGCGCAAGCAGGGACGGCGTCCCGGTGACGCTCGTATTGCTGACCCTGGTCACGCCGTCGGAAAGGTAGCCGGTAACGCCGAAATTGATCGCGTCGTTCGCCGAAACCTCCACGCCGCTGGCCCAGGTTGAGATCCCCGAGACCTGCCAGCCGTTGGCGACCGCCTTGCCAAACGCGTTCGATTGAACGAAGTTGGGAAGCTGGATCACATAAGAAGCATTGAACATATGTGTCCGGTCGATGCCGAGAATTCCGTAGTTGTTTACCATATTGATGCTGTCGGAGAGGGTATCGCCCGAACCCCGGATGCCCAATACTTTGGAGAACGTGTAGGCCGCCTGAATGTTCACCGGCCCCGCCTGCTTGGCGAAGGTCGACTGCAGCGAATGGTAGTTCGAGTAGAACCGGTGGATGATCCGGTTGATCGAGCTGTAGTTCTGGAAGGGCCGGAAATTGTCCGCGTTCTGGTCGGGACTGTCGAACATCGCCCCGTAGGGGACTTGGTTGATGTTCCGAATGCCCCCGCCGTCAAGCAGGTCCCGGCCGGCGTTTGCGACGTAGGCCGCGCGGAACATCATGTCGCGTTGGAGCCGCTGGCTGACTTCGAAGCTCCAGTTATAGCTGACTGGCTTCTTGTCGTCATTTGCGTCAACCACTGTAATACCGGTCTTGACATCCCGGGGTGAAATATCATCGACAAGGTTCATCTCCCCGGCTGGTCGCGAGTTCGACCTCAAGCCGGCAGCGGTATGGTATGCCCCACTGACCGCGGTCGGCTCATTGAATCGAAACGCGCCGAAACCGCCTCGAAGGACGGTCTTTCCATTCCCAAACAGGTCGTAGGCGAATCCGAAACGCGGCTGAAACCAAAGGCTCTGGGGAGTAGTTCCTGAGAGCGGGAGCGACGGGTTGATCCCAGTGTAGTCCAAACCGGTGAGCTTTCCGAGATCCGCCGGGTCGTTGCTGTACTTCGATTCGTCGAAAATTGCGAATCCGACCTCTGGCTCGCCCCGGTCCGTCCAGTTGCCAAGATAGGCAAACCGCATGCCCACCTCGACCGTGAGCTTCGCCGTGGCCTTCCAGCTATCCTGCACGTAACCCTCCAAGGTGTGGTACCCCTGGATCAGGTTCGTGTTCAGGTTCTGTTCGAAGTAGTTCTGGTAAATCCCGGTCAAAGCATCCCCGTAGGAGTTGCCAGTCGTGAATTTGTGGTTGGTCCGGAACTGATATCTCCCCTGGCTGTGCCCGCCGTTAGGCTGTTCTTGCTTAATGTATTGCCAGTAGAAACCGAATTTGAGGCTGTGATTGCCCTTGAACATCGACAGGTTCTCACCCGCCGAATAAAGCCACTTGATCGCCGGGTATATTGGGTCGAACCCGCCGCGGTTCTCGATGCGGGCCAGATTCTGGGCAAACCGTACGTTGGGAATCTGATCAATTCCGTTGTCGTAGAGACCCTCGATCGGATATCCGTTCGCGGTTCGGGAAACCGCTTCCGGGTCCACCAACTCGTTCGGAAAATTGACGAAAGTGTAGCCAAAGATGAACTCGTTGGTCACCGTCGGCGAAATTACGTTGGTCAAGGAAGCGCTGACCGAATCCGACGCATTCTTGCCCAGCACCTCGCTCGGATACGGGACGTGGTCACCCGCCCGCCCCCAGAGTTGCACCGGAAAGTGTTGCTTCTCACGCTGCAAGTTATAGCGTACAAACAACTTGGTGAAGTCGCTGATGTTGTAGTCCACCTTGGAAGTGAACTGGTGCATCGGCTGCTGGAGCGTCAACGCCTCCACGTAGTTCCTGCCTCCGTTCACCGCGGGATCAACGTTCGGGCGAGGGGTCAACTGCATCAAGGTCCGGCCCCTGTTCTCCCACATTGATGCGGGAATGATCCCGCCCTGGATGCCTTCACCGGTTGGAACCTTTCGCGCGTCGGCGCCAGCCAGTTTCGACAGGTAGGCCGAATCGCTGAAGTCGCCGTTTAGCATC
>CAYXVG010000115.1:0-10705 GCA_964468205.1 uncultured Solibacteraceae bacterium
TCACCTCACCGTTGTAGCCAGGCGCATTGAAGATGCCGCTGCCGGTGGGCGCCATCCCAGGGAGAATCTTAATGAACTCGGCGGCGCTGCGGCCCACTACCGAAAGTTCCTGAAGCTGACTGCCAGTGATGACCGAGCTTTGCTCGCCGGAGTCAAGCGGCGTAATGGTGTCGGGGGCCGCCGAAATCGTGACGGTTTCCGTGATTGCTCCCACGGTCATTACCAGATCAGAAAGGTAGCGCTTATCACCTGGCCGGAATACGACGCCAGTCCGCTCGAGCGCGGAGAACCCTTCCGATTGGACCCGCAATGTATAGGAGCCGGCGAATATGGCCGCGATGGAGAAATAGCCTTCTCCATTGGTTTCTGTACGGAGAGTGTTGCCCGAAGCCTCGTTGGTCAGGATGACCTCGGCCCCGGGGATTACGGCTCCCCCAGGATCTGTGACGATACCGGTTAGTGTTCCGGTCATCTGCTGCGCCGCGAGGGCGCCGGCGAGTAGCAACAGGATCACCATCCCGCCAATTACTGAAATGAATTGTCTTTTCATGTCCTCTTTATCCCGTCTGGGATCTCACCTTGTAGACCGCCCCGTTTGCTTGAGCGGATCTACGAGCTAACCCGGTCTAAGTGTGCGCGGGCATGTTGAAACAGGCAAGGTTAAAGGAGCTAACGCCCGTTAACGCACTTACCGGCCGGTTACTGCAGCCGGTTTAGCGCGTCACCGGCGCCAAAAGTAGCCGTGAAATCAACATGATCGGAAGCCGCCCGCCGTGGACATACTCTCCGCATCGGTAACTCACCTAACAAAGAGCCCACAGGAAGCATTTCTGGTGATATACTTTCTGCGGGAGCGCCGGAAGTGGGGCAGAGAAAGCAGAGCGCAAATCTGCGGCGGCAGCGTGCCGAACTTAACGCAATCTTGCGTTCGGGAGTCTTTGACCGTGCGCCGCTTCTATCCAAGTTCCTGTCCTTCGTCTGTGAGAAGGCGTTTGCTGGCGAGGCCGACCAGATCAAGGAATACAGTATCGCCACCGAGGCGCTCGGCCGCCCCGAGAGTTTCGATCACACCCGCGATTCCATCGTCCGCGTGGAGGCCCACCGGCTCAGGAAGCGGCTGCGCCAGTTCTACGAAGGCCCCGGCGCCAATCACGACCTCCAGATTGAGATCCCGTCCGGGCAGTATGCTCCAAGCTTCGTTCCCCGCCCGGACACCTTAGAGGCAACTGGGCCTCCGGGGCCGGTTGTCGCCTCCGAATCGGGTGGAAATCCGAAACGGCCGGTTGCCCTCATGGCCCTGGCCGTTGTTTGTGCCGTGGCCCTGGCCATCATGATTTGGCGGGTTGCCGTCGTGGACCCGCACGAAACCGATAGCGCCGAGGCCGCGTCGATTGTCCCGGAGGCCGACGCTGTCATCCGGATAAGCCCCGGGGTGGTCCGCGGCCGGATCGTCGAGCCAACCGGGCGGATCTGGGAGCGCGACCAGTTCTTTATCGGCGGCGAGGCTGTTCAGACGCCTGCGCCGCCCGAGCTTTCCGGCCTGCCCGAGCGGCTGTTCTCATCCGCCCGGTTTGGAAACTTCGAGTACGCAGTTCCCTTGCCGCCGGGATATTATGACGTGCGTCTCTACTTTGCCGATAACGGCCCGAGTCCGGCGAAGAACTTCAATGTCACCGCCAACGGCGATCCGCTGTTAGAGCACTTCGACCTCGCTGGCAATGCCGGAGGCCGGGGTAGTGTCGACGTCCGGGTCTTCGCTGGCTTGTCCCCTGCCTCGGACGGCCAGTTGCACCTCCGCTTCTCCCGAGGGTCCGGGATCCTCCATGGCCTGGAAATCCTGCGGGGCCGCGAAGGCTCCATGCTGCCGCTGCGGATTCTGGCCGGACAGAACGCGGCGCGCCACGACGCCTTCGACCGATTCTGGAGCGAAGATCAGTTCTACCGGGGCGGCAAGAGCACCAACCGCAGAGTCCGGGTGTCGGGAACCGACGACCCGGGCCGCTTTCGAGGAGAGCGCTACGGCCAGTTCATCTATGTCCTGCCGGCGGCCGAGGGACGCTACACCCTACGCCTCAGCTTCGCCGAGACATGGCATGGCTCCGGCACTCCGGAAGGAGGCGAAGGCAGCCGCGTCTTTCACGTCATCTGCAACGGGAAAGAGATTCTCCGCGATTTCGACATCTACCGCGAAGCCGGCGGCCCGAATCGAGCGGTCGTGAAGGAGTTCCGCGGGATTGAAGCCAATGCCCAGGGAAACGTTGCCGTCCGCTTTGTCCCGGTGGTGGAGAACGCCTGCGTCAACGCTATTGAACTGATCCCTGAGACATAGGCGGGACCGGCTGGAATTCGCGGCGCGGAACCTCCCATAAGGGATTGCCGGCCGGCGCGACTCCCGCGCCGCACAGGAGAAGCGCCAGCGCCGGACGAACAACTATTCCTCTCCGCCAATGGCGTAGAGGCTCGTATCGCTCCGGAGAAAGATGCGCCCCCCCGAAATGGCGAGGGATGCTTGAACGGCCTCCCCGATCGGATTCCGGCTCACGACCTCAAACTTCGGCCCTTCCTTGATGACGATCGTTTCGCCTTCGTCCGAGACGAAGTAGATCATGCCATCCGCCCAGACGGGCGACGCCGAGTGCTTGCCGCCAAGACGTTCCTGCCAGACAATCTCGCCGGAGCCGGCTTCCAGACACATGGCGATGCCCGCTTCGCTTACCGTGTAGAGGTACGGTTTCCGGTACAGGAAGGACGGAATGTGCGGAACACCCTTTGTCTGCTGCCACACAATCTCCGGTTCGCCGGACCACACCGGGCGGACCGCCGACAGGGTGGACTTCTCGAATCCCGAGGACGTAAAGATCATCCCGTCACCGACCACGACCGAAGGCACCACGCCTTCGCCCTGGGCGTAGACGGACCAGACCCGCTCGCCGGTGGCGGGGTCGAATCCCTGAATGACGTCGCCGGCGGCCGAGACAAGCTGCGGCCGGCCATCCACCATGGCGACGTTCGAGGTCACGTGAGCGATACGGGAGAGACCGCGTTTGCCCTGCCAGCGCACCGTGCCCGCGCTCTTGTCGAGCGCCAGCAATTGCGCGCCTTCCCAGGGGATCTTCCAGCCGACTTTCTGCTCGGTCTCCGAGGAACCGTCATAGGTCATGATAAGCAGGTCGCCGTGCAGGACGGGCGAGGCCGCGAGGCCGTGCTCACTGTAGTGTTGGACCTCGCGGTATTTCCAGAGAACTTCGCCGTCGAAGTCGACGGCGGCGAGGCTGCCGTCGCCGAACACTGCGTACACTCGCTCGCCGTCGGTGACCGGCGTGGGCGTGGCATAAGAATTTCGCTCGCGCTTCTTTCTCGTGTCCTGCCGCAAGACCTCGCGATTCCAGAGGATCTTTCCGCTCGCGGCGTCAAGGGCGACAATCCGGGCCGAGGCGCCTTCCTCGGCCGCCGTCGTCAGGAAGACCTTATCCTCCCAGACGATCGGCGAGGACCAGCCGCGGCCGGGAACCTCCGTCTTCCAGGCGATATTTTCGGTGGCGCTCCAGCGCACTGGGACGCTCCGTTCGGTGGATATTCCTTGCCGGGACGGTCCCCGGAAGGCGGGCCAGTCCCCGGCGGCGGGCAGCAAAACCGCGAGGGCCACAGAAATGATACGCATCATCTTGACCATTAGCATCTCCAATGGGGGCCAATGTCCCCTACGAAGTACAATATAAGGTTCCAATGAGAATTGCCATCGGGCAGATCAACACCACTGTCGGCGACCTTACCGGCAACGTCGATTTGATGGTCGCCATGGCCCGGCGGGCGGCGGACGCCGGCGCCTCGATAGTCGCCTTCCCCGAACTCGCGGTGGCCGGCTACCCGCCCCGGGATCTGCTCGAAAAACCAAGCTTCTTTGACCGGACCGCGGAGGAGGAGAGGCGCCTCGCGAAAGAGACGGCCGGCCTCGAACTGACGGTTATCTACGGGTCGGTCGCCCGCACGGAAGCGTCCACGGGGAAACCGGCGCTCAATCTCGCGACCGTGCTCATTGGGGGCAAGGTGGTGTTTCAGCAAAGGAAGATGCTGCTGCCCACCTACGATGTATTCGATGAGTCCCGCTACTTCCTCCCCGCCGAGAAGCAAGACCTGTGGACGTGGGGGAAGCGCCGCATCGCTCTCACCGTTTGCGAGGACGCTTGGAACGACAAGCAGTTTCGCGAGCGGCGCCTCTACGACCGCGATCCGGTGGAGGAACTGGTCACGGGCGGCGCCGAAGCGCTGATCACCATAAACGCCTCGCCTTACCATCTCGGGAAGCGCCAACTGCGCCGCGAGATCTTCACGACCACGTCCCGCCGGTACGGAATTCCGGTGGTCTACGTCAACCAGGTTGGCGGCAATGACCAACTCGTCTTCGACGGGAGCAGCTTCGCGATGAACGCGGCCGGAAACGTGATCGCCTCGGCTCGATCGTTTGAGGAAGATCTGGTCATCGCCGATCTACAGACCGATGAGGGAGATCAGCATGAAGATCTGCCTGACGAGACCGAAGCAGTTTACGAAGCGCTCGTGCTCGGCACGCGGGATTACATTAAAAAATGCGGCTTCGAGCGGGTTTTGATTGGCCTCAGCGGCGGCATCGACTCCTCGGTCACCGCCGCCATCGCCGTGGCCGCCGTCGGCAAAACGAACGTCACCGGCGTCGCGATGCCCGGCCCATACTCTTCCGAAGGAAGCATTCGCGACGCGCGCCAGATGGCGGAGCGATTGGGCATCCGTTTCAAAGTCGTCTCCATCACGGGCGCCTACGAAAGGATGCTCGAAGATCTCGATCCGCTTTTCGGCGACGCGCCACGCGACGTCACCGAGGAGAATCTGCAGGCCCGGCTTCGCGGCGTCACTCTCATGTCGCTGTCGAATAAGTGGGGCGACATGGTGCTGACCACGGGCAACAAAAGCGAACTCGCCGTTGGGTATTCCACCCTCTACGGAGATATGTGCGGCGGCCTGGCCGTGATCAGCGACGTTCCGAAAACGTTGGTCTATAAGATTGGCCGGGTAGCCAACCGGCGGCTCGGGGATCCAATCCCGGAAAGCGTGTTTACCAAACCACCGTCCGCGGAGCTGCGGCCGGACCAGAAAGACACGGACTCGCTGCCGGATTACGAAACGCTCGACGCCGTGCTCCGCCTCTACGTCGAGGACTACCTCGCCCCTCCCGCCATCGCCGAGAAAACGGGGCTGGCTCCCGAACTGGTCCGCGAGGTGGTGCGCTTGGTGGATCACAATGAATACAAGCGGCAGCAGGCGGCGCCTGGCTTAAAAGTCACCTCCAAGGCCTTCGGGATGGGGTGGCGGTTCCCGATCGCCCAAAGGTTCTCTCAATGAGATTTGTTCGAACTCTGATCGCGGCCGCGACGCTTACAGTCGCGGCTCTGGCCCAACCTCTGCTTCCCGAGGACGTAGGGCCGACAGACGATGGCGGATTCGCACTGAATTCTCTCTGGACCCTCAAGCCGGCCGGCCGTCAAATCCCGCTGGACACGCTGCCGATCAACTGCCGGCTCTCGCCCGATGGCCGCTTCCTGGCGGTGCTCCACTCCGGGTATAGCCGCCCGGGCGTATGGATCCTCCGCACCGGCGACTTCAGCGTAACGGACCAGCTTGCGCTCGAAGACGCCTGGTACGGGCTCAGCTTCGCCCCCGGCGGGAAGCTGCTTTACGCCAGCGGCGGCGCTACGGCCGACATCTATGAGATCGGCCTGTCGGAGGAGGGAAAGCTCGAGCCCAAGAGGAAGTTCAGCACCGTCCCGCGAGGGGAGGAGAAGACCTCCGCTGACTTCATCGGAGACGTGCAGGTTTCGCCCGATGGGCGCCTCATCTACGCCGCGGCGCTTTTCCGGGATGAGGTGCTGGTAATCAACCCCCAGTCCGGTTGGGTTACGGAGCGATTCAAAACCTCCCGCCGTCCCTATCGCATACTCTTCCACCCCGGCGGCCAGTCCTTTTTCGTCACCAGTTGGACCGAGGGCTCGGTCCATCAGCTTAACGCGGCCGATGGCGAGCACCTGTTCATGCGCCGGCTCGGCATGCAGCCGATGGACATGGCCTGGACCGGGGAGCCGCTCGAACTCGAGGAGGACGAGGAGAGGCCGGACTGGGACGCCCGCCTGTTCGTGACGACCGCGAACTCGAACGTCCTGCACGTGTTGGCTGTCTCAGGCGGCGCGAGTATCCGGCCGATCGAATCGGTGAAGCTCTCGCCCTGGCCGCGCCAGCCGCTAGGGATGACGCCGTCGGCGCTTGCCCTCAGCAAGGATCAGAAACGGCTCTACGCCGTCTGCTCCAACGCCAACGTTGTCGCCGCGATTGACATTTCGGGGCCGAAAACCCGGCTGCTCGGACTCATTCCCACCGGCTGGTACCCGACCGCGGCCAGCGTCCTCGACGACGGCCGCCTGGTAGTGTTGAACGGCAAGGGCCAGGGCAGCCGACCGAACAGCGAGCGTCCGCCCAACCCGCTTCGCCATGAGATGCGGCCTCTGCAGGGTGTGGAGTCCGCGCAGTTTGTGGGGGCTTTGCAAGCGGGCTCCGCTTCGGTCATCGAACCAGGTGGCGACGCCGAACTGTTTCAGTACACCAAGCAGGCCCTGGGGCTTTCGCCTTATGTCGATCAGCGGATGATCGGCTTTCCCGAAATCCCGGAGGGCAACCCGATTCCGCCCGGGGCGATCGTCCCGGACGAGTTGCAGTCGCCGATCCGTCATGTCCTGTACATCGTGAAGTCCGGACGCTCCTATGACCAAGTGTTCGGCGGACTCGAGAAGGGCCGCCGCGACGCTTCGGGAGCTGTGTTTAGCGAAGCCGAGGTTCCGAATCATTACAAGCTGGCCCGGGACTTCGTGCTTTTCGACAACTTCTATGCCAGCGGCGACACCCTTGCGGATGGCTGGTTTTGGTCGACGGCCGCGATGGCGCCCGCATTTGTCGAGCGCCTGTGGCCCGCCGTATACGCCGGCCGTTTGGATGCCGGCCAACTTGACCGCCACGGCACGGCCTCGGCGCCGCCGACCGGCTTCCTCTGGAATCAGGCCACCCAGGCCGGATTGACGCTGCGCAACTTCGGATTCGCCGTTGAGAACATCTCGCCCGCTCCGGAGAGCGGCGACCAGGTTGCCAAGGTGTTGGATCCCGCCCTCACCGATTTCACGGACCGGACCTTCCGCGGTTTCGATCTGGAGTACCCGGACACGGAACGGGCAGAAGCCTTTCTGAACGCCCTCGAGCAGATGGAGGCGGCCGGCGAGATGCCCCGGTTGATGGTGATGCGCTTGGGCAACGACCATACGTATGGGACCGTCTCCGGGAAGGTCTCGCCGAAATCGGCCATGGCCGATAATGATGCGGCACTCGGATTGATTGTAGAGGCATGCTCGAACTCCCGGTTCTGGCAGGAGATGGCGATCTTCGTTGTCGAGAGCGACGCATCGCTAGGAGGCGATCACGTGGACGCGCACCGCTCGATCGCATTTGCGATATCGCCCTATACCCGGCGCCGCGTTGTCGACAGCACCTTCTACAACCCGGCCTCGGTTCTGCGAACCATTGAACTCATCCTGGGCCTGAATCCGATGACCATGTTCGACGCAGCCGCCATGCCGATGTGGGCCGCCTTCGGGGCGCCCGATCCGATGCCGTGGGAACACGTGCCGTCCGAACTCTCCTTGACCGAGCGAAACCCGTGACTTCATCCGAACCGGAAGCCGCCCCCGGCTACACCCCAGCGAGCGCCCGGCGCATCCAAGATAATGTGGACTCGTACGACGCTCTGCTGGTGGTGTCATTTGGCGGGCCGGAGACGCCCGAAGACGTGATGCCGTTCCTCGAGAACGTGGTGCGGGGCAAACCGGTTCCCCGCGAGCGTTTGATCGAGGTGGCCGAGCATTACTACGAGTTCGGCGGCAAAAGCCCGATCAACGAACAGAACCGCGCGCTCATCGCCGCGCTCGCCGAAGAGTTCCGGCAGCGTGGTCCGAATCTGCCGATCTACTGGGGCAACCGGAACTGGCGTCCGTTCCTGGCCGAGACGCTTGGCCGGATGCGGGAAGACGGAATCCGCCGGGCTCTCGCCTTTGTCACCGCGGCGTTCAGTTCCTACTCCGGCTGCCGGCAGTACCGGGAGGACATTGCAGAGGCCAGGGCGGCCGTGGGACCTGAAGCGCCGGAAGTGGACAAACTCCGAGCCTACTTCAATCATCCCGGCTTCATCGAGCCGATGATCGAGAACGTCCAGCGCGCGCTGGACAGCTTCTCAGCCGTGTTGCGCGACACCGTAGAATTGGTATTCACGGCGCACAGCATCCCGATGGCGATGGCGCGCACTTCACGTTATGTCGAGCAACTGGAAGAGGCGTGCCGGCTGGTGGCCGAAGGCGCCGGGCGTTCCGATTACCGGCTGGTTTACCAGAGCCGGAGCGGCCCGCCTTCCGTTCCCTGGCTCGAGCCGGACGTCTCGGACTACTTGCGCGACCTCGCCGCATCGAAGCGAACGCCCAATGTCGTGCTTGTTCCTATCGGCTTCATCTCGGACCACATGGAAGTGGTGTACGATCTCGACACGGAAGCCGCCGCGGTGGCGCGGGGGCTGGGATTGACGATGGTCCGCGCCGCGACGGTGGGCACGCATCCGAAATTCGTGTCCATGATTCGGGACCTCGTGCTCGAGCGCATGGACCCGAAGCGCGACCGGGCCGCCCTTGGGAATCTCGGCCCATCCCACGATGTTTGCCCGGCCAACTGCTGCCCCGCGCCGGCCCGGCTGGGCGTCACCTCAAGCAGAGGGTAGCGCCGTCCAATCGGGCTCGCATCCAGCCCAAGAAACCCTCATTCCAACCGATACGGAGTAATGAGGGGGAATGCCCCGCTTGGGTGTATGGACATCGCAACCGTCATCGGATTGGCCGCCTGTATCGCGCTCATTACCGGTTCCATCGTTCTCGGTGGTTCGCCTCAGATGTTCTTCAATGTTCCTTCAATCCTGGTGGTGATCGGAGGGACGGTGGGGGCCACGCTGGTCAAGAACCCGCTGCAGGTAGTGCTGGGGACGGTGGCGGTGGTTGGCAAAGCATTCCTGTCCCGGCTCCCGTCGCCGGCTGACCTGAACGAGGAGATAGTCGAGCTGGCGAAGAACGCCCGGCGGAACGGCATGCTCGCGCTCGAGAAGGCCCACATTGAGTACGACTTCCTGGCGAAGGGCGTGAGCATGGGCGTCGATGGGATCGAGTGGACGAAGATCCGGACGGTTCTCGAAAACGACATCCGGTCGACGATCGGCCGGCACCGGACGGGCCGTTCCGTACTCGAGGGGATGGGTCAGGCGGCGCCGGCGTTTGGAATGATCGGGACGCTCATCGGGCTGGTTCAGATGCTGGCGACCTTGGATGACCCCGCTTCTATTGGCCCTTCAATGGCCGTCGCCCTGCTGACGACTCTTTACGGAGCTCTGCTGGCAAATGCCGTATTCCTTCCGCTCGCCGGAAAGCTGAAGATACGTTCCGAGGAGGAACTGCAGATCATGCTGATGTGCGTGGAAGGCATCGCCGGTATCGTGGACGCGGAGAACCCGAACTCGATCGACCAGCGGCTGAAGGTTTTCCTTTCGCCAAAGCTGCGAGACCAGGAGCGGGCGGCGTGATCGAACTCGAACCCGAAGAGGCGGCGGGGGCGCCGGAATGGATCGTAACGTTTGCCGACTTGATGTCCCTCTTGCTCACCTTCTTTGTGCTGATGCTTTCGTTTTCCACGACGGAGGTGGTTAAATTCCGGGAGGCGATGGGGTCCATCCAGGAGGCGTTGGGCATGAAGTCCCCCAATGACGCTTCCACGGTGCCGGTGGGCCAGAATCCGCTGACGCAGAATGTGGCCGATATCGGGGGCGCCGGGCTTTCGCCCTCGGAAATCGAGAAGGAACTCGACAAGGTACTGAAACAGTTCGGGCTCGAAGCCCAGGGAGAGGCCAAGCAGACAGTATTTGGCGTCGTCCTTCAGTTGGAAGGCGACCTGATGTTCCATTCGGGAGAAGCGGAGCTGACTCCAGTGACGTACGCCCTGCTCAATGGTCTGGCTGCGTGCATCAACCGGGTGGAGCGCAACGTGGATGTGGTGGGACATACCGACAATCGCCCGATATCCACGGCCATTTACCCGAGCAACTGGGAACTCTCGGCGGCCAGGGCCGCACAGGCTGTGCGTTATTTGGTGGAACACGGCGTTCCGGCAGACCGGTTGCGCGCCATCGGCCGGGCCGAAACCGTGCCCATCGACACGAACGACACGGCTGAGGGCCGGGAGAGGAATCGGCGGGTGGAGTTTGTATTCACGGCGAAAGCTGGAAGCGAGGTTCCCCGCGGCACCCTGGAGCAGGCGACGGCGGGCCAGCCAAGCCAAATGCAGTAGTGGCGTGGCGGCAGGAGCGTGCGTGCGGAACGAAGCCGAATTTGGAGCCGCAGATGAACGCGGATGAACGGTGCTGTTGGGGGCGAGGGAGGAATGAAGCCGATTTTAAGGGCCGCAAATGAACGCGAAGGGGGTGCGAAGGGGAAATTTGGGGCGCTGGCGCGGTGGGGACGGGCGCCAGGTGGGGTGTGAGGTGAGCAGGGGACGAGTGCGGGCGCAAGTTGGGTTCTCAGGGTGAGGTTGCCGGGGGCGGGGAGAGGTT
>CAYXVG010000116.1:0-10571 GCA_964468205.1 uncultured Solibacteraceae bacterium
TTGATGACGCTCAAGATCGCCGACGCTGCCGCGGACCGGACGTTGGCGGCTGCGGAGCAGATCGAAGATGAAGCGACGACAACCGCCCCCGGGACGGCGGCTTACTTATCGGCGGCGGCCTACATCGCGGCTCTTCAAAGCCAGGCACACATGCAAAGGATGATCGCGGGACAGATGAGACAGGAGGCGGCGCGACTGGCTCACGACACGATGATCCTCAAACGGAGCGCCACGCTTACCTTGGAGTCCCGGGAGAAGATTAGCGACTTGAACCAGTGAGGGAAAGCGCGATGGAACTGATCACAGCAACGAAGCGGTTTGTACGCGACCACCGGATGCCGGCCGTTGCTCTCCTGCTTGTGTTGGCGCTACTCGCCCCGCAGCCGGCGGAAGGGCAGCTCGGACTCATCATTGGGCTGGGCAATCTCATAGGAAGCGGGTTGAGCGCACTCAGCGGAATCATGGCCCAGGTGAGTGACGCCCTGCGAAATGTCATTGGCCCGCTTCTGGACTCGATTCACAACACGCTGTCGGCGATTCAGAGCATCGTGCAGCAGCTCTTTGATTTCCAGAGAGAAGTGATCTACCCAGAGGAAGCCATCGCCGCGGCGCAGGGGGTGGTCGGGGCCGTAGCGGGCATTTACAGCCAGATCAGGGCGATCTGGCAGACGGTGATCCGTAGCGCGACCCTGCCCCGGCCGCAATCGCTCGAGGACGTGATACTGAGCGGTGATCCCGGTCAGATCCCGAACGTCGGCAGCCGCTTCGCAGATGTGTATACGCCACTGCCGGCAGCCACCGAGGTGCACCCGGCCGAGCGGGACCTCATCGACATGTCGGACGCCGTGGCGCGGGCGGCGATGAAGCGCGCCATCGCGATCGACGCGATTGCGGATCAGGAGCTGGAAGCAGCGGAATACATGTTCGGAGAACTGGCAGGAACGGCGCCCGGCACGGCGGAGATGATCGGCGCACAGGCCGGGGCCTGGCTCGTGCGATCACACGCCTACACCCAGCAGGCGCTCGCGGAGTTGATGCGCGTGCGTGCACTGGAGCTGGCAGCGCAGAGTGCGCGGATGAAGGCAGCGGCCCGATACACGCGGGAGAGCCGCGAGAAGATCGAGAACCTGAACCGGTAATAAGGGGCAGCGATGTTCTACTTCGAGCAGATGTTCAACACGGCGCTGGACGGCATTGTGTCGAGCGGCCTGATGAGCGCCGTGTTGACGACCGCCTATGGGATTCTGCTGGCCTCGCTGCTGTTCTCGGCCTACGAAGCTTGGGCCAGAGGAGGGGATGTACGGGCGCTGGGATCGGCGGGCGTGAAGTACCTGGCCCTGGGCCTTCTGTTCTTGAACGCCGGAGCCGTGTATGACTCAGTCTTCCGGTCGGTGATCGAGGCTTTCAATCAAATCGCGCATGCAATGGCAGGCGCCGGTCCGACCGATGTGTTTCGGGGCTGGCTGAGCGAGTTGAGAGCGGCCGCGGGCTGGCCAACGATGCTGAACTTTGTCACCGGGACAATGGCCGGACTCATCAGCACGTTGCTGCTAATCATCGCCATGATCCTGTACCCGGTGGCGTACCTGCTGTTCTCCATCCTGTACGCGTTCTATGGTGCGATCCTGTACGTCATCGGGCCACTGGTCCTGGCGTTGATGCCGAGTATGGGCGTGGGTTCTCTTGCACGGCGCTATGGCGTCAACCTGATGATCTTCGCGAGCTGGGGCCTGATCTACGGCATCTTCTGCCGCCTCGCGATCGCTCTGAATGTCAACAGCATGGCGGCAATCACCGGAGCCGGAAGCTTCGCAGGCGCCATGGCCGGCGCGTCGCAGGAGGTGCTGCTTGCGGCGTCCAGCATCTTGTTCTCCCTGTGCATCTTCCTCATTCCGTTCCTGGCCAGAAGGATTGTCGAAGGCGACGTGGGGACAAGCATGTTCGCCATGCTGGCGGGCACCGCGGCGCTGGTGCACAGTACGATCGCGCTCGCCCGCGGGCCTGCCGGCGGGTGGGGTGCGGTCACGTCCCCGTCGGGCGGCGACGGTGGCGGCGGTTCTGGCGCGGCAAACGCCGGCGGTTCCGGCGGCAGCAGTATCACGGGCAGCAACACGCCGCCGCCTGCCCCGACCCCACGTCCGAGCCGTGTGAGTATTCCGCACTCGGTTGGATGGGTCGTCGGAGCGGGAGCCGCACTCGGGTATAAGGGCGCCGCCGGCGCCGTGAGCGCGGTTCGTGGTCTGGTGAGCGGTGATCAACCACCGCCAAGCTCTCAGAATTCGCCGAAGCAAGGAGGTTAGACAGTGTTCTTTCGGACAAAGAAAAAGCGCGACGAACTGCCCGAGATAACTCAGCTCTCAAAGTATTACGAGATGGATGGCCAGTTGCGCGCATACGCCAACCGCATGGCTGTCATCGGGCTGGTCTGCGGATTGCTGGCGGTCGGAGCTCTCAGTTTTGCGGCGTATGTGCGCCTGCAACCCCCGGTCGTGATCCGCGTCGACAGGCAGGGTGAAGCCAGGGTCGTAGGGGGCCAAACCGTTGCTCTCGGGAATGGACTTCTGGATGCATTTACGGCTTCTGCCGGCGGGGTCGAATCGGCTCCCACCGACGTGGAAGGCCGCGGCATGGTGCGGCGCTTCCTGATGCGCTATCTGACCTACACACCGACGAACGTCGAGCGGAACTTCGCCGAGGCGATGAACATGATGACCCGGAACTTCAGGACCCTGACGATGAACAAGCTTCGGGACGAGGACATTGTGGGCAAGATCAAGGCTGACGAGATCACCTCCACCATCAGGATCCGGTCGATTGAGCCGGTGCCGGGCATGCCCTGGACCTACCAGGCGTTCGCCGCCAAGGAGGTTCGCCGCCTGTCGAGCCATGGCACGGAGTACACCGACAAAATGGTCTGCCGGTACCAGGTGCGCCTGGTGCAGTCACGCCGCAGCCAGACCAATCCGAGCGGACTGCTCGTCGGCGAGTTCTGGGAACAACAGATGGTCAGCGAGCGGGACATCGGTCTGGAGCAGAACAGCGGGTTGCTGGACCGCTGAACGAAGGGAGAAAGGAACCACAAATGGCAGAAGCGACCGAAACGAAGAGAGTTTTTCCAGGACCGGACACGCCAGCGGCGAGATCCGAAACGGATACCAGGACGGACCCCAACACCAAGAAGCGTCGTTCAGGCCGCCGCTCACGAAGCATGACCGACGGCGCCGGGACGGCGCGATACTTCCTCGGCAAACCCTGCAAGGGAAACGAGACGCCCGAGCTGGGCGAGGAGGTAGACAGTGAAGCCCGGGCGCTGCTGATGGGGTACAAGGGCGACAAGCATCTCTTCTTGGTCACCGAGTACCAGGTCACCGAAGTGATCAACCAGGACAAGGTCGGCCTGGCAAAGCAGCCCGTTGCCGCCGGCCCGCGAGTTTCTAACGTCAACAGAGGTTGATGTAGAAGGCGCCCACGCCTCACGTGGGATGTGCTGCTGAACTTCACCGGAGGTGAGGCAGCAAACCCGCCCGGTCCTGATTCCAACCGAGGAATCCACCGGACGGGCAGGAACAACGGAATACGGTCTGGCTCGCCCCAAGGAGCCTGGCCGGAAACCTTGGTTTTCGGCAACAGGCCCCTGGCGGAAGCCAGCGTGAGGACTCTCCTCACGTACGGTCCGTAGCTGAACAGCAGACTGCTAAGGAGAAACTCTCATGACAACCGATTCCGTCGCCAGAGAGAGCTCACTGGGGGTCATACACCTCCAGTTGACGAAGGATGGTCGAATCGAACGCAAAATGCCGGACCTCAGCCCGCAGGCGCAATTGAAGAATACGCTGCTCGACGCCCTCTATCCGGGGATTCGAGTGGCGTGTGTCTCGGTAACGCCTGAGCCGCTCGATCAGGTGGAGCGCGCCAAGGTGGAAAGCGCCTTGTCGCGGTTCCAGATCGACGGTGGGGACTTTCGGCTCATTGGGGCTTCCGGATCGGCGAAGAACGGCAAGTACTACGCCGTGGGCGCCGAACACGAGAGGCCACTTGCTAAGCGTTTCTCGGACTGGCCGCAAGCCGCGATCACGTACTTCGGGATTCTGGTCTCACCCTGCAAGGTGAGGATCGAGATACCGAACGGACGGGTCACGGTGGTGCCCGACCATGAGTTAGGCACCAACGACTGCCGAGGGTGGCTGCGCAAGTCGCTGTTTGACAAGCTCAGCTTGCCCGAGGGTCGCTTCTACCAGTTCCGACTCGCATTCGCCAACACGCAGGCCAAGGGGAGTTTCAAGGTGATGAGCGACGACGTCGCCGATACCTTGGAGACGGACATCGTCCTGCCCCAGTCGTCTGTCAAACCCGAATACAAGGGAACCAGCAAAGTGCTCGCTTGGCTCACCGGCGAGGCGCGCACCTATGCGGGAGACCTCATCCTCGGCATTCGGGACTACTCGCGGCCACTGAATTTTGAGTCGAGCTACACGGTAATTGAACACGCGCCGGAAGACTCGTTCGAGCTCGAAATCAAGCCGCAGGCCCTCGAACAAGCGCAACGGCTGAAAGACGTTGTCGAGAGCGGCAACTACGGAGAGCTATTCGATCTGCTCGGGATCTCCCAGACGCAGGAACCTGTGATCGATGAGCCCGCCGAAGACGATGAGGCCACCTCCGTTGAGCGCAGTGTTCTCGAAGCGATTCTCAAAGCCGATCCAACGGGTTACCTGATCCAGCATCCCTGGGTCAACAACCAGCTTCAACGTGTGCTGGCTCGTTGGGCGTACAAGGTGTGCACAGCAGGCGGCTTCAAGATGCCGGCGTTCGCGCTGGCGGATGACGGCTATCTGTTCGAGCACCAGGGCAAGGTGTACGCGGGTTCCGACTGGATTCCCGAGGACCACTCCATCAATTCGCTCGCTTCGGCCCGCGGACTGGTGGTGCGGTACCCCGTCCGGATGAAGGAGGATCTCCTGCCGTATACGAAGCTTCCCACGTCGGCGCTACGGGAACTCTTGGAGAAGCAGTTGCGGCGGCAGGGTTGTCCAGAGACGGACACACTCGCGCCGAAACTCATTCGAGAGCAACTCGAGATGGAGGGCACGTTCGTGCTCCACTCGAAAACCGCGGCCAAGAACGGGGGCGACTACGACTTTGACTTTGTCTGCGTGGTGGAGGGCGAGCGGTTCCCGCGTTTCGTGGACCATCGCTTCCAGTACAAGGGCAAGGGGTCGGTCGGAAAGACCAAGGCACGGAAGGTGCGGAGCCCATGGTGGAACCTGCCGCAGGTCGCTCTGAGCGCGAAGGGCAATCAGATTGGCTCGATCACCGATCTGAAAACCCAGTGCGTTGCGGCCGGCCGGGAGGATCTCGCCTACGAGCTTGTCGCGCAGCTTCAGCTCGCCTTGGACCAGCTCAAACATGGTGTCGAGCCGGATCAGGAGAAGATCCGCTCCATCCGGGAGCAGATCCAGCAGAGCCCGGCGGCGCAGTGGCTTCGGGCGAAGAAGGTCAAACAGGTACGAGACCTTCCCGAGCGCTTCGAATGTCCGCCCAGCGACCGCATCGGCGCAATGTACAACCTGATTCGGAAAGAGCTCAGCGACTTCTTCTCGAATCGCATGCCGGTGGGGCAATTCCGCGGCCTGGTTCAAGGGTACGAGTTCACCCGAGAGATGGTCGAGGAATGCCGCAAGCTGAACCGTGTCTGGGGTATGTCCATCCAGGCCGGGATCGAGAAGAAGGAACTGCTCGTCGGCAACGCGCAGCAGGCGGAACAGGCGTTCGAGGAAGGCAAGTCCGACCGAGAGCGCCGCTCAAACCTGCTGCACAGTCTGTGTCAGGCACGTGCTGCCCTCGGAGCATACGAAAAGCAGTGGCAGGAAGAGATCCGGTCGCTGATTTGGGTCGTGCGCACTTGGGCGGCACACAAGGAAGAAAACCGGATGGGATGGCTGCAGGCTCTTCACACAGTGGTTTGCAGCTCGAAGAGTGAACGGGCCTCCGGCGCCCTTCCCTTCTACGCCTTTCCTAACGAGCTCCTGAAAGCGGTCGTCGAGCGAACCGGGGGCCGGCCAGTACAACTGGCGGTGCCGCGGGTGAGCGAAGGTGCGATCGAGATGGACCCAGAGGGCCGCTGCTTCCTGGTCGAGGAGATCAGGTCGGACAGCGGCACAGCCTACACCAAGATGACCTTCCTGATGCAGGTGACCGCCGACGGAAAGGTTGTCTACGACAGCGGCCGTGTGGACTGGGTGCATCCGTTCCCGTTTCGTGCGGGCGCGGGGGTCATTCAGGACGGGAAGCTCGAAGTTCCCGGCACACGGCAACTGCCACAGGTGAATACGCAGTTGAAGTCTGCGTAGTGATTGTGGGGAGCGGAATTCCGGCCCTGCACGTTGATGGCGACATGACAAGAGCGGGCCAGTCCAGCTTGAGTCAGTCCAACCCGGTTGGTCCAGGTTTTCGGGCGTCTGCCCGGAAGCCTGGGCCCGGCCGGCACCGCCCACAGAGATTCGAGGGACACACAATGCGGATGGTCATGATTGTCGGAGTACTGGGCAGCATCATTGCCGCCGGCCTGTCGGCCCAGAGACTCGAAACACAACAGCTCGATCCGAGCCACGTCATGCGAGTGGAGACGGCGCGGGATCACCTGACCGTGATCGAGGTTGCCGATCCCGTAACCATGGTGGCGGTCGGCGCTCCCGGCGCGTTCAACGTGGAGCGCAGGCAGAACAAGGTCTTCATCAAGCCGGTGCAGGACGACGCGCGCACCAACCTTTTCATATGGACGAGTGCTGGCCGCTACGCCTACGAGCTTGTCCCCGCCGCCGGCGTTGAGCAGATGCACTTTGCCGTCGATCAGCCACCCACGGTGACGCGCGCCAGCCTTAGGGACGAAGCGCGTGACCAGGCGCCCAAGACGCCAGTGTTGCCGCTGGAGATGTTGACCGACGGGACACCGATCGTCGTCGAAGGCAGACGGGAAACCGAGCATCGCGTGGAGGTCACAATTCGTGATCTCTACCGCGACGGCGAACGAATCTACATTCGATACGCCTTTGTCAACAGGAGCGACGCCGCCTACCAGCCTGTCGAGCCGGCGGTCTGGGAATTGAGCGGGGTGCGATCTCCAATCTCGCTGCTCGGTGCGGGCAACCGCCAGCTCAGCGAGCGCCTTGTGAAGAGACTCAAGTGGAATGGCTCGACCGAGGTCAAGGTCGTGAATGCCGGCCAGAGCCAATACGTTGACCCTCACGGTCAGGGTCTCGGCTGGGCGATTCTTGACAGCCGTCAGATGCCAGCGAATGAATCGCCGATCCTGCGCATGCGGTTTGCGGCGGATCGCCGCGGCGCCGTCGAAGCCGTGCTTGTGCTCGAACAATACACTGAACAGCGGGAGGTGGCCAATGTCCAGACCCACACCATCGCGGGTGACCAGTGAACAAGTCTCAGACGAACTCGGCAGACTTCTTCAGGAGCGGACGGACATTGGGCTGTGCAACTGGCTCACCGATGTTTTTTTCGAGCCGAGGAATCCCTTCCAACCGAGTCGGCGTCAGCCAAAGCGCTGGGTCTCAATTGTTGGCGCTCTGACGGGCCTCGCCCTGCTCATCGTGTGCTATTTCCACATCCTCTGAGGGAGATCCTCTGTGTACCAACGACCCAACATGGGATATCGTCCGTCGCTTGTCGACGATAACCCGGCGGTCCTCGTGATGTTGCTCGTTGTGGGTGTGGGCGCGGTGTTGGTCATGTTTGCGAAGTACGCCTGGTTCATTCGAGATGAGCAGATTGTCGAAGCGTGTCTCTGGTTGGCATGGCTCAGCGTTGTCGGCTACTTCGTCCTCTGGGAAACTCATAAGGCGCCGAAGGCCCGCGAGGCCGCCTGGCCCAACCAACTCCCCACCGTTCCGACTCGCGGCGAACGGAAGATAATGGAACAGGCGTGGAAGCAGAACGCAGTGGTGTTGGGCTATGATGTCCACGGCAAGCCATGGTTTTGGTCCGACGACACGCGTCTAATGCAAGGTCTGGTGCTCGGTCAAACGGGCAGCGGTAAGACAACTCTCTTGCGTAGCATCATCACCCAGGACCTGATGCGCCAGGCGGGTTCGGGTGAGAACCGGCGCAAGATCCCGATGATGATCTTCGACGGGAAGGGAGACCTGGAGTTTTTCGAATCGCTCGTTCCCTACATCCATCGCGCCGGCCGCCTGGCGGATCTGCGGCTGCTGAATCCCTCGCGGCGTGAGCTGTCGGTGCAGTACAACCCGTTCGCCTCCGATGACGACGACTACATGGCGCAGGTGTCGATGGTGTTCGGGTCGTTCGACCTGCACGACGAATTCTTCGCGAAGCACCAGTTGAACTACCTGGCCGACATCGTGCGCATCCTGCACTACACCGGGAAACGCTTCAACTTTTACGACGTGATGGTGATGGCGCTCGACCAGGGCGTCATCGAAGAGCAAGTGGCGATTGCGCGGGCGCGCATCACTCGCAGTTCCAGTGTGTCGACCCAGCGGCGGCTGAACTTCGAGATGTCGGCCAAGAACCTGTACCAGTCGTTCCGCGACCGGGAACGGGTACCCAAGATCCAAGGTCTGCTGAACGAGTGCATGACATTTCTCGATGACGAGCTGAGCGTCATCACCGGGCCGTACGACGACCTGCTCTCCATCAACGACGTCATCGAGCAAGGTCTGATTCTGTTCGCGAGCCTGAACATCAACAAGAACACCGCGCCGGTGCGTGCGCTGGGCAAGATGCTGTTGCAGAACCTGCAGCTCGTAGTTGGCAAGCGGTACGAGTCGGAGACGGAACGCAAGCGCAAGAACCGGCCGCTGTTCTCGGTGGTGCTGGACGAGTTCGCGCCGTTCGGCTACCGCAACTTCGCGCAGATCCTGCAAACCGCGCGCGGCACCAACACGGCGTTTCTGTTCTCCATGCAGTCGCTGCCGCAATTGCTCCAGGTCGGCCGGGGATTCAAAGAGGATGTCTCATCGGCGCCCGGCACAACCATGCTCTTGCAGACACGTGACGAAGAGACATCCAAGTTCTTTCAGCGGGCTTCCTCCCAGATCCCGGTGCAGAAACGGACGCACACATTGTGGCGTAAGGCCATCCTCGGGTTCGAGCGGTACGACATGACACCGTCAGCCAGTGAGCGCGAACAGCTCGAGTACCGGGCGCAAGATCACCATCTGAAGAACCTGGGCAAAGCCAAGATGGAGATCCTCATGACGGACCCGGTCAAGGGAACAGTGCACGGTCAGTTGCACATCCGGCCGCCGTCCGACGTGCGCGTCCCGTGTTTCGAGCCGACGCTCTTCCCCAGACTTCGTTCGTCCCGCGCCGACTCGAAAGGCGCGAACCTACGGTTCAAGGATCAGAAACTGGCGGCGACCATCAATCTGCCGCGGCGAGGGATGTGAGGTTGACGATGCAGATCATTGTCAGCCTTGCTCTGACGGTGAGTGCACTGATCGCGCAAGCGCCGCCTGAATCGGAAACTGGCGCCTACCCAGAACCCTCGGCGCAACGGAAGGATATGCAGAGCGGCGCCGGCGGGGTCACGGTGAATCCCGAGCAACCGTACCGGCCGATTCCGGCGGAGCGCGCGCGAGCACCGCAGCAGAACTTCTTCGAGTTCCTGCTTCGATCCGCCAATCCCCGGCAGATTGACTGGGGCGCGGAGATCGACCGGCGCGTCCAAAACCTTCTCGGCCACTCGGTGAACAACCCGTATTTCCGGCTGTGCGCCGTCCAGCTCGCGCTGATCGTCTTCCTGCTGGCGCTTTGCTACTTCTGGTACGACAAAGCCGAGAAGACCAAACAGATCGCGACCGAGAACCTGACCGACGCCCTCAACGCCAAATCGTTCGCCGACCAGAAAGCCCTAGAAGCCATCGACCGCTACAACGAGCACATCGAGAAGTGCAACCGCGCGATCGAAGCGCAGGAGTCGGGCCTGCCGCGCGGGGGCGCGCCGGATTGGCAAGACGAGATGCGGCGGTTGCAGACCAAGTTGGTGAGCGCCGAAGCGGAAGCCGCGCGCCTAGCCAAACAGCTTGAGGATCGAAAGGGGATCCAGGCGCAGATGGAGGAGCGCGTCACGCAACTCGAAGCCGAACTCCAGCGCCGGAAGGCGGACCCAAACCAGGAACTGGTCGCGCGACTGCAACGTGCCGAAGCGCAGTTGGGCGCGAAGCGACCGCGGAAGAACGGGTCGTGAGAAATGCGCTACCGGCCCGGCACGATCGCAATCTCCGACAGCACCGACATCCCAATCCTCAGGACCGTGTACCGGGCGGGTCACCTGACCATCCGGCAGTTGTACGAGCATCTGCATCCGACCGGGCTGACGAAGAACAGGTGGGACAGCTTCAACCGCCGATTGCGGGTGCTGGCTGCGCACGAGTTCGTGGTGCGCACCGCCGTTGTCGGAATGGAGAGCGATGTGGTTTCGCTTGGCGAAAACGGGGAGCTGCTCTTGCAGGGTCGCGAACGGCTTCTCGTCGAACGGGCATCGCGGACGAACGGACGCAGCAAGCGGTCGCAGGTGTGGCACGACGTCGAGT
>CAYXVG010000117.1:0-10547 GCA_964468205.1 uncultured Solibacteraceae bacterium
GTGATCCCAACGCGCGGCGGCGCGGTGACCCCAACGCGCGGCGGCGCGGTGACCCCAACGCGCGGCGGCGCGGTGACCCTAACGCGCGGCGGCGCGGAATAGTCGCGCCAGAGGCGGTTGTTGACTTCCGGGTCTGGCGCGCCGTCGTGAGTGGCCATACGGTAGCGGGAATAGTAGAGCTCGCCGGGTTGGATCCGGAACTCGCCCTCCACCATGGGCGCGAAACAGAAGTATGGTTTGTTGGGATGCAGCCGGACCGGCTGGGGATGGCGGAAGTTCGACGGCGACCCCATGAGAACGGCTCCCGCGGGCGCTCCCTCCACCGGGCCGTACATCTCCACCCAGTCCGGACGCGTATGGTTGCCGTCTGCCTCCCCCTTGCCTTCGCTGGTGAGGAAGTTGCCGGCCGGGTCATCGAACCACTCGCGCGCGCCGCGCATGGCGAAGCCGCCGTAGTGGTACTCGTTGACAATGAGCGGGCTGGAGCCGGCGGCGCGCTGCTCGGATTCAATGTCGATGAGGAAGGGATCGGCGCGGTTGTAGACGCGTATGACCCAGGTCTCTTCGACGGCCGGCTTCGGCGGCTCCGGAGCGGTCAGATCCAGGTATTGGCGGACCACCGTCAGTTCGGCGAACACATCGCCCGAGCGAATGTCCTTCAGCGTGAAGTGCTCCGTGTTACCGGTCTTCTTCGCCTGGTTCCAGAAGTCCACCTGGCGGCCCTCGAAGGTGGCGTCCACCCAGGCAAAGAAGATCCCGTGCTGGTGGTAGTGGTCGGGAGGGAAATCGTCGGTCAGCACCTTGCCGGCGGGCGAGTACAAGGGATGAATGAAGCCGCTGGCGGCGAAGACCGGATCGGCGTCCGCCGGAGGTTCGATGCGCGCCCGGTTGTAGACGAGCACAGGACGGCCGCCAACGCTCATGGTGACGCTTCCGCGGCCGTCGATCGCCGTCACCACCGGAGACTGGGGCGCGGGCGGCGCGGGGGCGAGGTAGTAGCGGCGGGACTCGCCGGCGGCCAAAGGTTCATCGAGCAGGAAGGCGGCCCGGGCGGGTTCGCCGGTGAGCTTTTGGACGGGTATGGCGGCGTCATCGCCGGCGCGGGTGAGGTGAAACAGCGCCTCGTCACGCCACGGATCGGGCAAATCGAAAATGACGATGGACCCATCGCGCGCTTGGGCGCCGGCTTCGACTTCGAGCGCCACGGCGCCATCGGGCGTCCGGGAGCAGGCCGCCAGCGACAGGAAGACAAGAACGGTCAAACCGAAAGCTCGGGCTATTGCCATTTCGCGGTACCTCAGTGATTTCTGCATTGGCCGGGTCGTTTGCGAGTGTATCTCATTTCCGGGGCTCTGCTGTCGTCGAACCGGCGGCCGCCCATGCGATGATGGCGGAAACTCGGCCTCTAAGGGATTCACCCGATGGGCTTGCCACCAGAAACGGCCGAAGGGAAGGAGAGAGGCAAAATATGAAAAGATTGTCCGCCTGCATCATCCTCGCGATTCTCGCGGCTCTGCCCGTGGCGGCCGCTTCGAGCAGCGTCTCCATGCCGTCGTTTTGGCGTTACGCTCATCCGGAGGCGAAGGCGCTGATCGGAATCGAGTGGAACCGCATCCTGAATTCTTCCATCGGCGCCGAGATCCGACAGAAGCTTTATGAGACGGGAGCGGAGGGGGAGGAGGCGCTGGCGCTGATGGATCAGGTGGAGCGCATCTTCGTAACGTCTCCGGGCAATCCGCCGGGCGGGCAGGAGGAATCGCAGCCGCCGGTGGTGGTGGCGGCGCAGGGCAACTTCGATCTGGCTCAGGTGCGGGAGATGCTCCGGCAGGAGTCGGCGGAGCCGGTCGAATATGAATCGATCGAGATCCTGGAACATGTGGACGAGAAAGGCCATGCAACGGCGGTAGCTCTTGTCAACTCGCGGTTGCTGGTGGCCGGGGACATGGAGTCAGTGGCCGCGGCAATCGACCATTACCACGCGGCAGACCCGAGCCAGATGTCGGATCCTCTATTCCAACGCGCCTCACAGCTTTCGGCGAATAACGACATTTGGCTGGTGGCCCACGCCTCGCCCTCCGACTTCGGCCAAAGCGGCATGGAGCAGGCACAGTTTCTGCAGAACGTGCGGCGCGTGGAGGCCGGGATCTCGCTGCAGTCTGGCTTGGGTTTGGAGCTGAATCTCGGCGCCGATTCGGCGCAGAGCGCTTCGGAGTTGGCGGCCGGCCTGCAGATGATCCTCGGCATGATGCTCGCCGGCCAACAGCAGCAGAACCCGAACGGGCCGAATCTCGCCGAGAAGCTGAGCATTGCAGCGGATCAAGACTTGGTGCGGCTGGCGCTGCAGCTCGATCAGAGCGAGTTGGAGCAGGGCTTCGGACAACTGGCCACTTCGCTGCCAGGCTCGTTCGGCGGCGGGGCTCCCGCGGAAGAGGGGGGCTCTCTTGAAGCGGCTTCCGCCAGTGCGCCGGCCGCGCCGGCCGGCGGCTTTGCCGGCTGGAACACGACACAGGTCCGGCCGGTGGAACCCGAGGGGCCGCGCGTCATTACGATTTGGGGGCTCGAGGAAGGTCCGCTGGAAATCGACATGAACCAGTAGCCGGGCTTCTACCGGAGCCCGAGCGCGGCGCGGATCTTGCCGCGGCGTGCCGGGGGGCTGATCGGAATCGGCGCCCGCGGAAAGCCGGCCTTGCGCTTCTGCAGCCACATGGCGCCTTTCACGTTCGCTGGCAGGTTCTCGCCCGCGAGGGCGCCCCACATCGAAAGCAGCTTCTTGTGCAGTTCCAGCGCCGCGGGCTGGTCGCCTTCGCGGCTCGCCTGCCAGAGATTCACGCACCACTCCGGAGAGGCGGTCGTAATCGCGGAGATGGCGCCGTCAGCCCCCAGGACGAACGAAGGGTAGAGCAGCGGATTCACCGCGGAGTAGACCATGGCGGTCTTGCGAATTCCCTTCTCTTCCATCAGCAGGAGAAGATCCGCGAGGGCCTTCAGATCGTTGGCGCTCTGCTTTACGCCGATGACGTTTTTCACGTCCTGGACAATGCGGGTGAGGAGTTCGGGGGAGAGATAGAACCAGGGGACGACGTTGTCAACGATCACCGGGATCCCGGCGGCCTCGGCGATATCGGCGAAGAATTTGATCATCGCGTCATCGTCGGGGTGGTAGACGTAGTGGACGGGCGGAACCAGCAGCGCGGCGACGCCGAGATCGGCGACGGCCTGAGCGCGCCGGATCGCCGCATGGGTGCTGTCCGCGATCACCCCGGCGATCACCGGCACACGGCCGCAAGCTTCCTGGACGGTCCAACCGGTTACGGCCCGGCACTCGTCGGCGCTTAAGGTGTAGCCCTCCCCGGTGCTGGTGCAGGTCGCGAGGCCGTGAACGCCGGCGGTTTCGATCAGGAAGCGAGCGTCGGCGCGGTGCAGCTCTTCGTCGATTTCGCCGGCCTCGGTGAACGGCGTGACCATGGGCGGGATGATTCCTCGAAGGTTGTCGTATCGCATGGGAATGAATCATCAGGGTAGCAAGGCGGATGGGTGTTTTTGTGGCCGCGGTCCAGATTGATTTCCGTGAAGGACATTCCCGAACCCGCGGGGTACCGTTCCCCGACTCGTAGCATACAATTGGAGCTTGCGGCTGAATGGTTTTCCCGCCGCCAGCCAGAGATGGAGAATTCGAGCGTGAAGCGTACTCTGCTAGTTCTTTTGCTGGTGGCCGGAGTGTCTTTCGGCGCGCCGGAGACGCCCGAAGAACACTTCGGCTTTCGCATGGGGGCCGACCGCAAGCTCGTGAGCTGGGACGGCGTGATCTCCTACCTCCGGAAATTGGATGCGGCGAGCGACCGGATCGAAGTCGCCGAACTCGGCCAATCGACGCTTGGAAAGCCGTTCCTGGCCGCGACCATCGCGGCTCCGGAGACGCTGCGGAATGTGGCGGAGTACCGCTCGATCCAGCAGAAGCTGGCCGACCCGCGAACCATTTCCGACAGCGAGGCGGAGGCGCTGATCGCGCGCGGCAAGTCGGTTGTGATGATCACCTGCTCGATCCATGCCACCGAGGTCGGCTCCACCCACACGGCGATGGAGTTCGCGCACCGGCTGGCGACCGCTTCCGATCCGACCACGCGGAAGATCCTCGACAACGTGATCTTCCTTCTCGTGCCTTCCCTGAACCCCGACGGCGTCGAGATTGTCCGGGAGTGGTACGAGAAGACGCTTGGCACGGCCTACGAGGGAACCTCGCCGCCGGAGTTGTATCAGAAGTACGTGGGGCACGATAACAATCGCGACTGGTACATCTTTTCCCAGGTTGAGACGCGGCTGACGGTCTCCCAGCTTCACAACGTCTGGCACCCGCAGATTGTCTATGACGTGCACCAGATGGGGCCGAATGGGGCGCGCATGTTTGTTCCGCCGTGGCTCGATCCCTTCGACCCGAACATCGATCCGGCGATCGTGCAGCTTTGCAACATGATCGGGATGGGCATGGCGGCGGACCTTACGTTCGCGGGCAAGGCGGGCGTGGTGGTGAACTCGACTTACGATTTCTGGACACCGGCGCGGCACTACCAGGCCTATCATGGCGGGGCGCGCATCCTGAGCGAGTCCGCGAGCGCCCGGCTAGCGACTCCGGTGGACGTGCAGTCCGAGGACTTGCGGCCGCAGCGGGGGTTCGATCCTCGGACGCAATCCTGGAACTACGTCGAGCCTTGGCTGGGCGGGGAGTGGAAGCTGCGGGATATCGTGGACTACCAGCTCATCGCCTGGGAATCGTGTCTGCGCCAGGCGGCCGATCGCCGGGAGGACCTGCTGCGGGCCTTCTACCAAGCCGGCAAACGGGCCTCCACGCGCACCGAGCCGTACGCCTTCGTGGTTCCGTCGCCGCAGCCCGACCCGGGCGCCGCGAGGAAGATGCTCGAGACGCTGGCCTTCGGAATGGTGGAGGTCGAGAGGGCGGGCCGCGAGTTCGAGGCTGACGGGGCCACCTACCCGGCGGGGTCATACGTGATCCGAATGCAGCAGCCCTACAGCGCCTGGGCGAAGACGCTGCTGGAACGCCAGGACTATCCCGACCTGCGTTTGTATCCGGGCGGTCCGCCGAGACGGCCGTATGACGTTACGGCCCACACCCTTCCGCTGCTGATGGGGGTGGATGTGACGACGGTGGAGGACGAGTTTCAAGCGAGGTTGGCACGGGCGAACGCCTTCGAGTTCGAGTTGAAAGGCCGCAAGCCGGCCGCCGAGGGTTTCGCCGCCGCCGACCTCGATTCCTGGAAGCAGGTGAACCGGGTCTGGCGCGACGGCGGCAAGATTTGGCGCGACCGCCTGACCGGCGATTTCCACGCCAACCGTCCCGATTCGGCCGACATTTTCGAACTGCGCCAGCCGAGGGTCGGGGTATACCGGAGTTGGATTCCGAGCATGGATGAGGGCTGGACGCGGTGGGCGCTCGAGCAGTACGGGTTCGAGTACGAGCGGGTCACGAACGAGAAGATCACGGCGGGCAACCTGAGGAGGTTCCATGACGTGATCGTGTTTCCGGACCAGCGGGCCTCGACGCTGTCGGACGGCTACAGACCGGGATCGATGCCGGACGAGTATACCGGGGGACTGAATAACCGGGCGATCGCCTCGCTGAAGGCGTTTTTGGCCGATGGCGGCACCCTGGTGTTCCTGAACCACTCCACGGCTTTTGCGATCGACCGGCTGGGGGTGCGGGCCCGGAACAGTCTCGCCGGCGTTGGCGAGACGGAGTTCTACTCGCCCGGTTCGCTGCTCAACGTGACCCTGGAGCGGGGTCCGCTCACGTTCGGCCTGCCGCCGGAGATCGCCATCTGGTCAGAAGGCAGCCCGGCTTTCGAGGCCGGCCGCCCGCGCGGGGCGGAGGTCATCGCGCGTTACCCGCAGTCCGGCGTGCTCGCCTCGGGTTGGCTGCTGGGCGAGGGATACCTGGCCGGGAAGGCCGCCATTCTCGAGGTTCCGTCGGGCGAGGGCCGGGTGATTCTGTTCGGCTCGCGCCCGCAGTACCGCGGCCAGAGCCTGGAGAGCTTCAAGCTGTTCTTCAACAGCCTGGTGCGGTAGGGGGATGGCCGGCCCATGGGTCGAAGATGCGGGACGCCTCGAGGAAGGTATTCCGGTGGGCGGCGGCGATCCGTAGCAGATCCTTGGCGTAGCCCCCGCCGAGGGTGACGGCGATGGGAACGCCGGCCTTGCGGCAGCGTTCGAGAACCCGGCGGTCCCGTTCGCGGAGCCCCTCTCGGGTGAGGGCGAGGCGACCGAGCGCGTCGCCGGCGAGGCCATCGACGCCCGACTGGTAAAACACAATGCCGGGGCCGAATTCCAGGGCCTTGCTCACGACGGTGTCGACGGCGTCGAGATACTCGGCATCACCGGCTTTATCGGGGAGCGGGATGTCGACCTTGCTCTCCTGTTTCCGGAACGGGAAGTTGTTGGCGGCGTGGACGGAGGTGGTGAGCACATCCGGGTCGTCCCGGAAGATGGCGGCGGTACCGTCTCCCTGGTGAACATCGAGGTCGAGGATGGCCGCCCGCCGCACGGCTCCGTCACGCTGCAGGCTCCGGATGGCGACGGCGATGTCGTTGAAGATGCAGAAGCCCGCGCCGGCGCCTGGAAACGCGTGGTGCGTGCCCCCGGCGAGGTTTCCGCCGCAGCCGCGGGCGAGCGCGTCCCGGGCGGCGTCCACCGTGCCCCCCACGGAGGCGAGCGTTCGGCGCACCAACTTCTCGGACCATGGGAAGCCGATACGGCGCATTTCTCCTGGATCGAGCATGCCCTTCAGGAACAGGGCGACGTATTCGGGGTGGTGGACAAGTTCGATCTCCTCACGCTCGGCGAGGCGCGCGGGCACGAGGTCGAAGAGGCCGCTCCGCTCGAGCTCTTCCCGGAGCAGGCGGTACTTCAGCATGGGGAACTTGTGGCCGGCCGGAAGCGGGATTTCGTAATGGTCGCAGTAGTAGAGCCGGAGGCGCATCGGCGTCAGCGGCGCGACAGGTCGCGCAGAAAGATGTCCTTGAACCGCATGTCCCCTTCCCCGCCCGAGTGTAACTGCAGAGCGATGTAGCCGTCGAAGGACTTCGGCTTCGGGTCAGTGAAGTCGACCATCAACACACCGTTCAGGCGGGCGACGTAGCGGTTTCCTTCCACCTTCACCTGCAGATCGTTCCAGTCGCCCTGCCGGACGACGGTTTCGTTTTCCGGCGCCGGCCACACGACCCAGCCGCGGCCGTCGCCGTAGATGCCGCCGGTGTGCCGGTTTATGGCGCAGTCGATTTCGAACTGGAGCCCCTGGCTCACGTTCGGAGTGCCGGGTTTGAAATCGACATGAAAAAAGAGTCCGCTGTTGCCCGCGCCTTGGCACTTGAAGCGCAGACCCATGTGGAAGCCGGTGTATTTTTTCTCGGTTTGGAGATAGCCGTAAGCGTCGGTGACTGCAATGCCGTGGATGGTTCCGTCCTCCACTTCCCACTTCTCCTTGCCCACCTCGACCCATCCATCGAGGTTTTGGCCGTTAAACAGCGGGACCCAGTCCTCTCCGGGCAGTTTCCCGGACTGAGCAAGCAGAGCCGAAACCAGCACAAGAACCAGCAAAGAAATACGAAGAGCCATGAGCACATGATATCCCAGCGCGGTAAGGCGCAATTGACAGGCGTGTGGCATTCGCCCGTCAGCCGCGATGCCTACGGACCTGATTCCGCGAGGTTTAGCCAGCCGGCCAAGAATGCGCGGATGTGGCCGTTTCGGTTGTGACCGGTTTGTTCGTGAGATGGGGAGGGCGCAGGGGACCGGTTTCCTGGTGCGAGAGTGAGGGCGCAGGGGACCGGTTTGTTCGTGAGATGGGGAGGGCGCAGGCGGCCGGTTTCCTGGTGCGAGAGTGAGGGCGCAGGGGACTGCGCCCACGGGCGCCGGCCCGGCCGGGCCGCTATGCGCGCATCTTTTTGTAGTTGGCGAGGCAGCGCTTGACGGTTTCGAATGGGGGAAGATCGCTGCCTTCCTGCTCGATGAGGTAGTGTTTGACGCCACCGGTTTGTTCGGCGGCGGCGAAGATCTTTTGCCAGGGGGCGTCGCCGTCGCCGAATAGGACTTTGTAGCCTTTCTCGCCGGAGGACCAGTCCTTCAGGTGGATGGACTGGATGCGGCCGGGGTTGCGGCTGATCCACTCCACGGGGTCGTTGCCCGAATGAACGCAGGTGCCGACGTCGAGTTGGAGGACGACGTCCTTGCCGGTTTCCGAGGCGAGGATGTCGATGGGGCGCTTGCCTTGGAGGGGCTGGAATTCGGTCTGGTGGTTATGGAACCCGGCCTTCAAGCCGGCGGACCGCATTTTCTCCGCGCCGGCATTGAGCTTTTCGGCGACAGCTTTCCAACCGTCGAGGTCCGAGACGCGGCCGGCGCTGGCCATGACGACGAACTCCGAGCCGAGGATTTTGTTCAGCTCGATGGCCTTTTCCACGTTTTCGGGATCGAATACGGTGTTGCGGTTGTGGGTGGAGAGGCAGCGGATGCCGAGGCCGTCGAGGAGTTTGCGCATCTCCTTGGCTTCGGCGGGGGTCCAGGAGAAATACGGGGCGAAGAATTCGACACCGTCATAGCCCATGGCGGCGACGGCCTTCACCGTGCCTTGCGGATCTTCGGCGAGTTCCTTTCGGACGGAGAAAAGCTCCAGTCCAACGGGGATCTTGCCGGCGGCAAGAGTCCGGGCGGCGAAAGGCGTACCGGCCGCGGCGGCGAGGAAAGAGCGGCGGGAAAAGCTATTGGTTCGCATCATGTCTACTGTCAGAATACACTTCCGGGGGCGGGTTCCGCCGCTCCGGGAGCGGCGCCGGCTATTCGTGCGGGAGTTGGGCTCCGACGCGGGACCGCCGGGCGTGGAGGCGGCGGCGCCGGCTATTCGTGCGGGAGTTGGGCTTCGACGCGGGACCGCCAGGCGTGGAGGCGGCGGTGCAGGCTACTCGTGCGGGAGTTGGGCTTCGCCGCGGGACCGCCAGGCGTGGAGGCGGCGGTGCAGGCTACTCGTGCGGGAGTTGGGCTCCGACGCGGGACCGCCGGGCGTGAAGGCGGCGGCGTGGGCTACTCGTGCGGGAGTTGGGCTTCGACGCGGGACCGCCAGGCGTGGAGGCGGCGGCGGAGGTCTTCGGCGCGCCGGCGATCCTGTGTAGCAAGGTTGTTCTGCTCGCCTTCGTCCTGGGAAAGGTCGTACAGCTCGAGCCGGCCGTCCTCGAAGTATTCGAGGAGCTTCCAGCGGCGGGCGCGCATGGAACTGACCGGGGTGGTGGTGGCGTAGTAGTGAGGGTAATGGAAGTAGAGTTCGTCGCGGCCGAGTTGCGCGGCGGCGCCACGGAGCAGCGGAGCCAAGCTTAGGCCGTCGACGTTGGTGTTGTGGGCCGCATCGCCGGCGAGGCCGGTGATTTCGAGCAAGGTCGGGTAGAGGTCGATGGTCGAAACCGGCTCAGCGAGGACGACGCCGGGCTTCGTCACGCCCGGCCAGCGGATGATGAGGGGAATCCGCACACCGCCCTCATAGAGCGAGCCCTTGCCCGAGCGAAGCGGGTGGTTATCGGTGACGGGGAGGCCATCGAAGTTGTTGATGTAGCCGCCGTTGTCCGACGCGAAGATCACGAGCGTTTCGCCGGCGATTCCGGCTTGCTCGATTTTCCCAAGGATGCGCCCGACGTTCTCATCCAGGCTATGCACCATGGCGGCATAGTGAGCGTTTTTGTGATGGAGGTCCGGGGTGATCTTTTTCCGATAGCGCTCCGCGACATCCGGCTTGCCTTCAATCGGCGTGTGAACGGTGTGATACCAGAGGCTCAGAAAGAAGGGGCGCCGGCCGGCCTCCTCGATCACGGTGATCGCCTCATCTGTCAGCCGATCCGTGAGGTATTCGCCGCCGTCTCCCCAATGCAGGCCCGGCACGTACCGCGGCCAATGGTCAAAGTGCCTGGTTCCGCGATAGGGGTAGAAAAAGCTCTGCGGCGCGCCCCAGTGGGTACCGCCGATGTTGATATCAAAGCCCTGCACTTCCGGGTAGTAATCGGAATTGCCGAGGTGCCACTTTCCGATGTGCGCGGTGACGTAGCCGGCATCATGGAGAACTTCAGCGATGGTGACTTCCTCGAGCGGAAGGTCGGGGCGCGAGAAAGCGTGGACGAGTTTGCGCCGCGGCGGATTGCCGCGGGCGCCCTCGCTCCAGATGGTCATCTGGAGACGCGCGGGGTACTTGCCGGTAAGGATGGAGGCGCGGGTGGGCGTACAGACCGGAGACGCGGCGTAGGCGTTGGTGAAGCGGACGGCGCCGGCGGCGAAGCGGTCGAGATTCGGGGTGTCGTGCAGATCAGACCCGTAGAGTGCGAGGTCGGCCCAGCCGAGGTCGTCGGCGAGGATGAGGACTATGTTGGGGGATGCGCCGGCGTGGGCGGCGAGGGCGCAGTAGAGGGTAAGGGTCAGTCCGATGAAGAAACGCATGTCATCCTCCTGGGTTGATCGGCTTCACGATAGCACTGTTGGGGAGGATTGTGAGCCGCGGAAGAACG
>CAYXVG010000118.1:0-10395 GCA_964468205.1 uncultured Solibacteraceae bacterium
CAGTCACGAACGCTGGCAGCATCCAGACGGGCGCGCAACAACAATACCGGTGCATGGCGGACAAGAGATCGGACCGCCACTGTTCCATCGAATCATCAGTCAACTGGGCATCGATACGGAGACGTTCGCTCGCCTTCGGTAGCCATTTCCGGGTTGCCGGCGATTCGGGCAAACCGACCGAAAACACATTCGCGGGTCTTTGCCCGTCCAGTTGACTGCCGCGACGACGCGTTCGGTCATTCCTGCGTAACGACCGAAGAGACGGGACGAAGAGCCAATTTGGCCAAGGCTCAGCAGGGAAGTGGGCTCAGGATCAACCAGGGCGGCAAACCGGAATATGAAGGCCGGAGGTCATTCTGGCGCAGTGCAATGTCCGTATCGGGCGATTACTCGTCCAAGTGGATCTCGGCAATTCCCAGAACGGCGTTTGGGGCCAACCACCGGATGTGCCGACCACGCAGGAGCCGCCCGCAAAATCCAAGTAAGTGGTGTAGCCTAGATCAATTTTGAGCCGTATGTCATCCAAAGTGCTGTCGCAAGTGTGATGACGGCCAGAAGGAAGCACCAAACGTGAAAACGAAAAAGCCATAGGACCGAGCAATCGAGTCCGCGCACAAAGGCTTTACTGCGTCTCTTCGGATGTTCGCTCACTCGCCGCCATGTCGCGTGGATGTTCCACTGCCGCACTAAAACGCAAGCAAACCCAAATGTCGCGGCGAGCGCGAGCAGAAGACCTGAAATCAGAAGGGTGCATTTGGCCCGGGGCGCGGGCAGAAATGTGTCGTCTCGCAGTAGCGAAAACCAATATCCGATCACTGCAACGGTGAACGTCAGGACCAGATTGAGAGTATAGCCCCGCTGTTCGAGGGCAGTTCTTTGCCAACGCACGTGTGGATTAGACTTCTTGGCAGACTGTCCCGGATCCTCGGTGTCCGGAAGCAGCTTGCCGGTGTCTCCCACTGAGTAGCGAGGTTAACACACGGTCCTTGCAAGCGGGCCGATAAACTTGGCGACATGTTTCCGCGAACGGTGTTTGGTGGGCTCTCCACAGTGGATCAGCTGCGGCTGCCCTCTTTGACGCGCTACCGTCGTGTACTTGATCGGTATGCCGCGCTCCTTCGGTACGGAGTGGGTTACAAAGTTGACTGCTTTGATGGCGCGATGCTCGAGCGGGTTCGCCTGACATTGTGTGCGACGAGGTGCCGGCGGCGTTATGAAGACGCTCCGCGATTTAGGCGGCGTCGCATGATCGGAGTGCCTCTGCCGGCGATGGGTGAACAGATAATCCACCAGCGGGAAGCCACATCATGCTCGAAGCATCAGAGCCTTCGCCTTATAGAATCGCCGTGCCCGCCCATCGGGCTCTCCGGGTGGGAGCCCTCAATTCGATCCTTCGCGCCGTCTCTCGTCACAAGAGGGCGGTTGCCAAGAGATTATCGACAGGTTTTGAGGTGCATCCTGTGGGTTTAGCGGGTTGGGGGTTAGGCGGCAAGTGGCGCTAAACTGGAGGTTGGTGAATTAGACAGCCTTGTCCGCTGGTGCTACAAGGCTTTCGACGATGCGGATCTCAGCGACCGGAATGACGTGCTTGCCGGCTGCTCTATCGTCTACGCTCGTGAGTATTCCGCGCGTCAATTGGAACGGTCCTTTGAGAGTTCGTGTCGCAGAGCAACCAATAGCGGAAAGGATGTGGGGATAGATGGCCTACGTCAAACGTATTGTCTGCTTGGCGAACTCCTACAAACCGCCGAACGGCCGCTGCTTTGCGGGCCGGGAGGTGGTTGGAAATGGTTTTGGCGGATGGATTCGACCTGTGAGCCCGCGTCCCACGGCCGAGGTGTCGTTTTCGGAGTACGGATACGAGAATGGTTCGAGTCCGAAGCTCTTGGACATCATCGATATTCCGTTGCTGAATCCCGATCCCCGTCACCATCAGACTGAAAACCACGTCATCGATGCGGGTCGTTGGGTCAAGATCGGCGAACTTCCTTTCAATGCGCTTGAGCAGTTGCGCGACCATCCGGCCTCGCTTTGGATCAACAACGATCACACGAAAGGCGACGGCCACTATGACTGCATCAGCCACGCGGAGGCCTTCGCTCTGCGGGGTTCTCTGGTACTTATCAAGCCGGACAACTTCAATGTCGAGGCCGGCCGCCACTATTGGACTGGAAAGAAGACCTACAGAGCGGCTTTCGACTACAACGGCATCCACCACAATTTGAGCTTGACCGATCCCGTTGCCCGTGATGCGTTTGTTGGAAAAGAAGAAGGCGCATACCCGTTGACCGATGTGTATCTTTGCGTAAGCTTGACCGAACCTTACGAACACGATGATCGATGTCACAAGCTTGTGGCCGCGATCATAAGGAGTCCGCCTCTGTGAGAGAGACCATGCAAGCCACCGTTTTCACCATCGGACACTCGACGCACCCGCAGGAGCGCTTCATTGCCCTGCTGCGCCAGCATGGCATCACCGCTCTTTGCGACGTGCGCTCGAAGCCCTATAGCCGGATGAATCCACAGTTCAACCGAGAGGAGTTGGAAGAAGCGTTGCCAGCGCACGGAATTGCATATCGCTTCTTGGGTAAGGAACTCGGCGCGCGTAGCGACGATCCGCGTTGCTATGAAGGTGGGACGGTGCAGTACAACCGCATCGCCGAAACCGATTTATTCAAACACGGCCTTAAACGCGTCCTCCGTGGCACAAAAGAAGGTTTCAGGATTGCGCTCATGTGCGCGGAAAAAGAGCCGCTGGTGTGTCACCGCACGATATTAGTGGCACGGCATCTGGCGGAGTTCAGTGTCCCTATCGTGCACATTCATGCGGACGGCAGTTTAGAGAGCCATGACGCTGCGCTGAGCCGGTTGACCCGAATGGTCAATCTACCGGAACAGCATTTGTTCCACTCACGCGAAGAACTCTTAGCCGACGCCTACCGTCGGCAAGAGGAACGCATCGCTTTCGAGCTTGCCGAGTCTAGGGACGGGGCGGTGAAAGGTGCGACGGGATGAAGATTTTCACCATTGGGTTTACTAAGAAGTCGGCCGAGACGTTCTTCACGCGACTCAAGAACGCCGGAGTGAAACGTCTGATTGATGTCCGGCTGAAGAACGTCTCACAGCTTGCTGGTTTCGCAAAAAAAGACGATCTAAGGTATTTCAGCAAAGCAATCTGCAACATCGACTACCTACATCTTCCCGAACTAGCACCGACGGCTGATATTCTCGATTCGTACAAGAAAGCCAAGAACGGCAATTGGCAATTGTACGAGCGACAGTTCCTTGACCTGATGCGATCGAGGCGTATCGAAACCACATCACGCGAAGTTCTGGACGGAGGTTGCTTGCTTTGCAGTGAGGAGAAGCCGCACCACTGCCACCGCCGTCTTGTTGCTGAATACCTCAAAGAGCATTGGGGGGACGTGCAGATTGAGCATCTTCTTTAGCTTGGCAGCATCGACATGGACACTCCCAGCTCCATCAGTCGCGTTCACAGTCACCTGCACGTTCCGACCTGAATTATGTGGCAGGTACCCACTCCACAGCACGGCTGAAGTCCTTGTTACCGAGCCTTAGAATCCCACTTGGCTGTGTGGTCGCCAACTCGGAGTTGTGGCCGCCGCGGAGTGCGGATGCGGCTCTGGGCGAATCACGGGCTACTTTGGACGGTGATGCATTGGAAATACGGAGTTCCACCATGGTAAGAAAGTTGACCAAGCACGGAAACAGCCTGGCGCTGGTGATTGACCGGCCGATTCTGGACCTTCTTCATATCGACAGCGACACGCCGCTCGACATCAGTACGGACGGAAAACGGCTGGTGGTGGCGCCCGCGAAGCCGTCCGCGCGGCGGCAGAAGTTCGAAGAGGCCCAGAAGGCCGCCCACAAGCGGTACGGTAAGGCGTTTCAGAAGCTGGCCGAGTAGCGAGCGCGGATTCTCGATCGGAACGGAAACCGGCATCACGAACCGCCGATTCAGGGCCGCCAATAGTAGTTCTCGAGTTCTCGCGAGGCGCCCTGGTCACTGCGGAGCGCAGCCAGCAACAGATCCGTATCCACGACGATCCGCACCAGTTCTCCACCAGAATGATATTACATGCGATAGTACACGGAGCGCGTCAGTCGTGTATTTGAATGAATGAGGCGGGCGTCTCTACCTGGAGTAGTTCATGCTGACGTTCTCGAGCGGCCGGTGATGGGGCGGCGCCTGCCCGTTCTTAGATTCAAGAGAGCTTGGCGATATTTCGCACTTTGGATGGGGACCGCGGGATAAATGTGGGAGGGTTGTGCGTCTTCAACTTGTGAGGGGAAGGCGGCCAGAGGGAGCAATTGTCCAGACCAAGCCAAACGGACGTGATCACCTATGTCGTGACAGACAACCTGGATAGCCTGTTCTCGACAGCCATGCGGCTGGTCAACGACTATGATACGGCGTGCGACATTGTGCAAGAAACGGCACAAAAGGCTCTTCGCGGGGCGGCGCAACTACGGGACAAACAAAAAATCCGGGCATGGCTGTTTAAGATTCTAGTAAACAGCGCGCGGGATCGGATGCGCCGGCGCGGACGCGACGAAGAAATCACCAGTCCCGAGGAGCTCATTGAGGATCGCGGTGATGTGACAGCGCTTTCCCGAGCCACGTCTTTCGATGTCCGCCAAGCCCTGGACCAACTGGGGCCGTCCCGACGGGCTGTCGTCGTGCTCGTGGACCTCGAGGACTTCACGCTAATCGAGGCCGCCGGCATGCTTGGAATTCCCGCCGGGACCGTTGCATCGCGCCTGGCTCGCGCCCGCCAAGAACTCCGCGTGCTGCTGGCGGCGTATCAACCAAAGATTTCTGGGAGCGGAGGGAAACCGTGAACTGCTCTCAAGTCAGGAAGGTACTTTATCCGGAGCCCGAGAAATGCGCGCTTACGATTGAACACGCCGCTGCCGTTGACCACGTCCGGGAGTGCGCCGATTGCAGCCGCTACTTCCAGGAGCAGAGAGAGTGGGCCCGGACTCTCAAGGAGAAGGCAGGGAGAGACGAGGCGCCAACGGAGCTGAGGGACCACGTGGAAGGAACGATGACCGGAAAGGCCGGCGCTCCTGTTGGATCACGCAAGCGTTGGGGCCTCGCGGCAGTTGCAGCAGTAGCCTTCGCGATTCTGCCGTTGATCTGGATGAACGCCGACGGGCGGTCAGAGTCGTTCTTCAGATATGTGTGCGAGGACCATGCCCGCTCGGCGGCCGGTCGCACGGAGATCCAGTCAGGCGACCCGCTAACGGTAGAGTCATGGCTGCGGCGCGCAACAGAGTATGCCGTGCGGGTACCGAGCCTGGAGAACCTTGAACTAATCGGCGGCCGGCTCTGTTTTCTGCAAGACAAGAAAGCGGCGCTGGTTCTGTATCGAAAGGAGGAGCGGCCCTTATCACTTTTCCAGCTCAGCGAGGATGAAGTGGATCTGCGAGCGCTGGATCGCTCGGTCATCGATGGCGCTCCCATTTGGAGGGGCTCTTTTCAGGGCTTCAACGTTGCTGCTTTTCCCGCGCGCGGGATGGTCTACGTGCTCGTATCCGACTTACGGGAGATCGAGCTTCTGGAACTGGCTTCGGAAGCCCGCCTTCAATCCAGGGCTTACTGATGATATCTCGATCGCTAAAGAATCCTTACGCAGTCGTGGTCAGCGCCATGACTATGCTGCTCCTCGGCATCGTGGCGTTGAGTCGCATTCCCACCGACATCCTGCCCGCCTTCGAAACCCCGGCCGTGCAGATCCTCACTCTATATCCTGGGATGCCGGCCGAGGTCATGGAGAAGGACATCACCAGCCGGCTGGAGCGATGGACCGGCCAGGCCAATGGCGTTGTGCGGCAGGAGTCGCGCTCCATGATCGGCGTCAGCGTTGTTCGCGACTACTTCCGGCCCGACATCGACCCGAATACCGCCATGTCGCAAGTCTCCTCGCTGGCCATCTCCGACATGTACTACCTGCCGCCCGGGACCTTGCCGCCCATGGTGATGCCGTTCGATCCCACTGCTACCGTGCCGCTTGCTCTGCTCAGCGTGAGCAGCCCCACCCTCGATGAAACCGGGCTCTATGATGTCGCCTACTTCAACCTGCGAAACCGCCTCCAGGGCATCTCCGGCGTTATCGCCCCGGCGGTGTTCGGAGGCCGCATCCGCCGCATTCTGGCCTACGTGGACCCCAACCGGCTGGAGACCCGCAACCTCTCGCCCATGGACGTAGTGGAAGCGCTGAAGTCCTTCAACGTGCTCATCCCCACCGGGAACGCCAAGATCGGAGATTACGACTACCAGATCAATGCCAACGGCATGGTGCCGCGGGTCGAGCAGATGAACCGCTTCCCCATCCGGGTGGACGAGAGCGGGGCGCCCGTCTATGTCCGCGACGTCGCGGACGTTCAGGATTCACACCAGATCCAGACCAACGTGGTTCACGTCAACGGCAAGCGGCAGGTCTACATCCCCATCTATCGCCAGCCGGGAGCCAACACCATCGGTGTCCTTGAAGGCATGCGCGCGGCCATGGACGACATCCTCTCGCGGCTGCCCAAGGGCATCAACCTCGACATTGTGATGGACCAGTCCATCTACATCCGCAAAGCGATCCGCAGCCTTCAGCATGAGATCGCCCTGGGCGCGCTGCTGGCCGGGTTGATGATCCTCGTTTTCATCGGCAGTTTCCGTTCCACTGGCGTGGTTTTGCTCTCGATCCCGCTGTCGATCATGGCCGCCGTGGCCGGCTTGTTTTTCACGGACAACAGTCTGAACGTGATGACCCTGGGGGGCCTGGCCCTGGCGGTGGGCCGTCTGGTGGACGACTCCATAGTGGTGCTCGAAAACACGCACCGCCACGTGGACGCGGGCTCTCCTCCGCCAAAGGCCGCGCTCGAGGCCGCCGAGGAGGTGCGCATGCCTATCCTCGTAGCCACCGTGGTCACCGTCGTCGTTTTCGCTCCGGTGGTCTTCCTTACCGGCGTTGGCAAGTTCCTGTTCACGCCGCTGGCCCTGAGCGTCACCTTTGCCATGCTGGCCTCCTACGTTGTCGCCCTGACCTTGGTGCCGGTGTACTGCTCCAAATTCCTGAAGCCGGCCTCGCAAGACGGCGGCCCCCGGTGGTTCCGGATGTTCGAGCGAAGCTTCGAGCGGTTCAAGTCCGCCTATGCCACCTCCTTGCGCTGGATGCTCAAGCGCTGGTTGCTTGCCGGCGCCGCCGTTGTACTGCTTGGCGCGGTTTCTACCCTGCTGTTTCCTCGAATCGGCAAGGAGCTGTTTCCGCTGCTGGATGTCGGCCAGTTCGCCATTCAAATGCGGGCGCCCTCCGGCACCCGGATCGAGATCACCGAACGCTACGTGAACCAGGTAGAAGACACCGTTCAGGAGGTCATTCCTCCGTCCGATTTGCAGATGGTCATCTCCAACACCGGCGTGTTGTATGACTGGCCGGCGGCCTACACGCCCAACGCGGGACCGATGGACAGCGAGTTTATGGTGCAGTTGACCGAGGACCACCAGACGCCCTCCTTCGAATACGTCCGCCGCTTGCGCAAGATCTTCCGGGAACAGTACCCGTTCCTGGACTTCCACTTCAAGACGGGCGGGCTGCTCACGTCGGCGTTGAACTTCGGCCTGCCCTCGCCCATTAATATCCAGGTGGAAGGTAACGAACTGGATGTGGCCCGCGATATCGCGCTCGAGATCAAGAGCATTATTGAGAGCGTGCCGGGGGCGGTCGACGTACGAATCAAGCAGAACCTCGACTATCCTCAACTGGAGCTCGACATCGACCGGTCCAAGGCGGCGATGCTGGGCCTGGACGCCGCGGAGACGGTGAAGAACGTTGTTACCAGCCTCAACTCCAGCGTGAACTTCGATCCGGCCTTCTGGATCGACGAGTCCAACGGGAACCACTACTTGGTCGGCGCGCAATACCGTGAAGAGGAGATTGACTCGATCGACACGCTGCTCGATATCCCAATCACCGGAGCCCGTCAGGAACAGGCCGCGGCCGCCATGCACAGTCTGTTCCGTCCGTCGCCCAAGACGGAGCCTGCTGCCCGCAATGGCGTAGACGGACACCCGGTGCGGCTGCGAAACATTGCCACAGTCCGGCGGAACACGGCCCCGACAGAGGTGAACCACGTCAACATCACCCGCGTCACCGACGTCTTCTCGAACGTCGACGGACGTGATATTGGCTCGGTAGCGGCAGAGATCGAACAGAAAGTTGCTGGCAAAAACTGGCCGGAAGGCTACTTTGTGCGGATGCGCGGCGAGGTGCAGTCGATGAGGGAGTCCTTCGGCGGACTCGCTTTCGGCTTCGTCCTGGCGGTGGTGCTGATTTACTTCGTCATGGTCGCTCTGTTCAAGAGCTTTCTGGATCCGCTCATCGTGATGCTGGCCGTGCCACTGGGACTGATCGGCGTGTTGTGGATTCTGTTCGCGACCGGGACGACGCTTAACGTTCAGTCCTTCATGGGCACGATCTTCATGATCGGAATCGCGCAATCCAACAGTACGCTGCTCGTTGAATTCGCCAATCGTCTTCGCGACCGCGGCCGGTCCGCCTATGACGCCATCATCGAAGCGGCGCAGATTCGGCTGCGGCCGATTATGATTACGGCCGGAGCGGCGATTCTGGCTCTGCTGCCCCTGGCGCTCAATCCGGCTGAGCCGAGCATGCCATTGGCCCGCGCGGTCATTGGCGGGCTGGCTTCCTCCACGGTATTGACGCTGGTTGTCGTACCAATCCTGTATCTGAGGTTCAAGCGATGAACAGACGAAGAAACATGGCGGTGCTCGCCCCGGCCTTGTTGCTCGTGATGTTGGCGGGGTGCTTCAGCGGGATCGGTTCGGACGCGGTGGAGCCGGACGCCAACGTCGGCACTTCCACCGCTGTCCGGGTCTCGGTGGCCCGGCCAGACTTGCGGGACATCGCCGACCGTATTACCGTCGCCGGAGCCGTCGTCCCGTATGAACAGGTTACCTTGTACGCTCGCGTGAACGGTTACCTGAATTCGATCGCCGTCGACATCGGAGACTCCGTCCGCAAAGGGCAACTGCTGGCCGAGCTTGACATGCCGGAGGTGGAGGCTGAGTTGGACGAAAAGCGTGCGGCGGTGGCCCAGGCTGAGGCGGAGCTGAAACAGGCGCGCGCCGCCATTTCGCAATACGAGGCGGAAGCGCGTTTTGAGAATCTGAATTACGACAGACTACGCAACATCCGCCAGAGAGACCCCGACGTCCTGCCTCAGCATGACGTGGACCGCGCGCGGGCCGGCTGGGAGGTGGCCCGAAGCAGACTCGACAAAGCCAATGCCGACGTCGCGGTGGCTGAAGCCGCCTTCCAGGCCGCCAAAGCCGGCCTGGAAGTGTTGTCGCGCCTGGCGCGTTACGCCAGGATCACCGCACCTTTCTCGGGCGTCATTACCGAGAGGTTCGTGGATCCAGGCGACCTGATTCAGGCCGCCGAGTCGTCTCGCACCCAGGCCGCGCCGGTAGTTTCGGTGGCCCGTATCGACCGGGTCCGTGTTCTGGTTGACGTGCCCGAGCCTCAGGCCCCTTTCGTGGCTCCCGGGATCCCGGCAACAGTGCGCGCAAGCAATACCGGTCCCATTGAAACCCGGTGCTCGAGAACAAGCGGCGCGCTCAACCCGGCCACGCGGACGATGCGGGCTGAGATTCATCTCGCGAACGGCAAGCGGAATCTCCGTCCCGGCATGACGGCCGAAGTGACGTTCCATCTCCAGACTGTCGAGGACACGCTCACGGTTCCGGTTTCCGCCATCCGCTCCGACGAAAAGGGGTATGGTGTCTTCGTGGTCCGGGGAGAAACAGCGGAGCGGCGTCTGGTCAAGACCGGTCTGGAAGCGTCGGAATGGATTCAGGTGATCGAAGGCCTTGACCCCGACGACCAGGTCGTGATTGCCGCGGCCGATGCCCTGGCGGACGGCACGCGCGTCGTCATCACCGGAGAGCAACAATGAAAGCTCTACTCCTGCTTCCACTCTTCTGTCTGACTGCTCCACTCCGAGGTCAGGAAGGTGCGGGCATGACTCTTCAGGAAGTCGTCAGGACGGCGCTGGAGCAGCACCCGGCCGTACGCTCCGCTCGCAGCGGCGTGGCCGAGGCGCAGGCGCGTGTGAAACAGGCGCGGTCCGCCTTCTACCCGCAGTTTGGGTTCAGCGGCATGGCCAAGGCGGGGCTGTCGGGAACGATAAACGGTCTCAATCCCCTCGGCCTCGCCAACTCTCCGTTCTTCGACAACTACGCCACCGGCCTTAACGTCTTTCACCCTGGCTTCGACTTCGGACGCACACGTCACCACCACAATGTGATGAAGTTCCAGCAGGAGGCCCTCGAGAGTGACCTCCAAAAGGTGGAAGCGC
>CAYXVG010000119.1:0-10308 GCA_964468205.1 uncultured Solibacteraceae bacterium
CGCTGCGCATCCAATCAACCCTGTTCGCGAACTTTCGAAAACTCCCTCACCAGCCCGGAAAGCGCTGTCTTCTATAGCTCTCGCCACAGCCGATGGGGCCAAACTCCAGCGGTAGGCGAAACCGCCTGCCCCACATTGGGTCCGTTCAGCAGCCGGCCGATCCGGGTGTGGCGTACGAGGAGTTGGTAGCTCGCCAGCAGTGCAGCCGAAGTAGTGACGACGAGCAGTAAGAGCTTCATAAGGGCAGGGAGAGTCACGTCGCGCAGCAGGGCCTGACCGGCGATGATCAGCGGCAGGTGGACCAGGTATAGCCAGTACGAGGAGTCTGAGACGTAGCGCACCCACGGTCGCTCGCGATTGAGGATCTTCTCGCACAGGCCCATGAGGCCAAAGACCATCAGCCAGGTGTACAGCGCCTGCCCGAGGCTCGCGAATAAGTGACGTGGACCCTCGCCCCCGGCGAGTTCATTGCCCCAGGGGATATTGGCGGCCAAACCCAGCACCAGGAGGAACAGGCCCGACGCCAAGGACAACTGGATATGCCAGCCGCGGCCGAACCGTGCGGAGGCTCCGGAGTGTGCGTACAACAGAGCGCCGAAGCCGAAGAAGACGGCGTGGTACGCCAGCACGTGGGGTGTCGGCGCGAGTCCCGAGGAAGTGTCGGCGCCGAAGCCGGGTATGGTTCCGCCGGAATGCATGAATGACTGCGTGAGCGCGGTCAGGGGCACGAGCCAAAGCAGGCACAGCGGCGTGGCGATCAGCGCTCGCGGAATGGGCACGCGGGACAGTCTACGGGAGACATGGGCGATCAGCGCGAAGCCGGCGACGAACCAGCACAGGAACCAGAGGAACCACAAGTGGAAGAAGAACTCGCCGAAGAGGAGCCTTTCGGCCGTTTGTGCGAAAACCCCTTGCTCCTCACTTTCGGCAGTCCCGGGATCGGCGAGCCCCGAAACCGCGCCCTGGCTCTCGATCGTCGCGCGGATGCGCTCCCGGCCTGCGACGACGGCGTCAAAATCGATGGGCACGTTCAGGATGCCGGCGATGTAGCTGGTCGTCTCCCGGCCATGCCGCATTGAGTCGAGCGGTGTTTCGCCGTAGACATTCCTGGCATTGACATCTGCGCCTGTCTCAAGCAGCCGGGAGGCCGCCTCGGCTCGTCCGAAGAAGGCGGCGGTGTGCAGGGCCGTGTTCTGGTCGCGGTACCGGGCGCTGGCGTTGGCGCCCGCGTCGAGCAGATAGTCGACCACATCCTGCTGGCCGCCAATCACAGCCCAGGCGAGCGGACTTTGTCCATAGATAGGCTCCTCCGCGTCAAGCGAGGCCCCACGCTCGACGTGCATGCGAATCGCTTCCAGGTCACCGTACGCGGCAGCGGTCCAGATGTCCGTCGTGGTATCGGGAACCGCGTTGGCTGTCGTCTCGCGTGATCCGGCCCAGCCAGTGACGGCCCACATCGCCGGGACGATGGTCAGGCAGCCCAACAGCAGCGGCAGAACGATCCGCTTCGCGCGATTCCGGAGCAAGCTGCGAAGTCCGCGCTTCCGCCACAGCATGGCCGTGAAGAAACCACTCAGCAAGAAGAAGAGCGGCATGCGGAAGCCGTGTATCGCCGCGACCAGCAGCCCGAGTGCGGGTGCGCGGGACTGGTCATGAACGACCCAGGGCAAGTCCATGAAAGACAACGCCGCGTGGAGGACGATTCCGAGCAGCATGGCAAAGGCGCGCAGGGCGTCGAGATCGTGCCGGCGGGGATCTGCCGGCGCAAGTTGAGTCAGGTTTCCCGTCAGTGCAGGCATTGTGGTTCCTCCAGTTGCTCAGCTATTGGTTGCGGATGGTTAGCGCCGCACCACCCGGGTGCGGGCCAGTCGGTCGTGCAGTCCTCGATGGGGATGAAGGGCGGCGTAGAAGGCCGCTCCGAGCCAGAGCGCAAGCAGCCCAACAGCACAGGGTAGCGCCGCGGGATGGTCTCCTGACAGAGCCAGAAACAACATCGGGACAAGGAGCGGTAGCCAGACAATCGCCCAGCGAAGTAGTAATTGAGGGGCGCTGGCCAGTTTTCCATTGGCGTTGACCACCGCGAGCCGGAAGATGGCGTGGCTGATGGAACTCCGGAACGGAATTGCCAGAAGTTTCGCCAGACCGATCACGCCCAACACCACCAGTGTGGACACCAGGACGCTCTCGACGGTAGAACTAGTCCAAGGCTTGTCATGGTAGCGGCCGACAAAAACGGTGATCCAGATGTAGGTCGGCAGCATGAAGACCGAGCCCGCCCGAATTCCCCTCCCAACTTCCGCCGGCCGGTCGAGCAGTCCACGAAGTGAGCCAGTTAGGAAGCTGAGCTTTTCGAACTTCTCCTCCTCCAGGTTCTGCAGCACCGGCCGGGCGTGGACCGGCACACCGGTTAGCTCGACGTTTGCCGCGACCGCCTTCAGGAAGCGCTGCTGACCGGCGACGTCCCCAACGCTGATGCGTTCGGCGGCGCTGGTCACATCGGGCCAGGGTTCGTCGAGCAGGACGGCCCGCCCGTCCCTGGTGATCCAGACATGGTCCAGGCTCAACTCGTCCGGAAGGGTTTGATCAGCCGCCGCGGACCACAGTTCCGAAGCAAGGTCATGGAGCCAGTGGCGCAGGATCGGCCAGGGCACACGCTTCCCGTTGCCGGCCAAAGCGCCGAACGGCGTTCCCTGGGTCGCCTCGAACGCGTCCCAGTGAGCGTCGCCTGACACCACCTCCTGCAGCCACCGCAAGCGGCCGGGCCGCGCCACATCTCGTCGAGTACGAGAAGGCCCGGATCCGTTTCGCCGCAATAACCACACCCGTCGGCGAAGAACAGGATCCGTACCTACGATCCACGTCTCCGGAACGATGGTCTTGATCACCTGATAGGGCCCAAGCGAGTCTTTGCCCTCAGCGGAAGTCTCCGGCTGCGCCGCGGGCTCGACCGAGGTTCGCTCCGTTCCCTTGGGCTTGACCACCACCCTTGTTCCGCTCGCCAGATCCCACAAGGTGGCAAACCCGTTTTCTTTCCGTGCTCGCAATGTCAACAGGGCCGGAATCCAACCGCAGACGTTGGCCACGACGATGAACATCACGATCTGAAGTACGGTCCAATCCCTGTTGGGAAACAGCAACATCGATAGGGGCATCCGGACACCTTCAAGCGACAGAATGGGAATGAAGATCCGCAGGAAGGCACGGCCAACGCCCGGCCGGCGGCCGTCCCGGCGAACCACCTGCAAACCCTTGAGCCACTTGCCGAGCCCGGCGCCCCAGATTCCCTCGAAGATGCTGAAGTAAAGGAAGCCGAGGCCGAAGAGAAGGAAGTAGTATCTGGCAGAGTACAGAGTGCGTTCGACAACGGGTCCATACAGCAGAGCTTCTACACCCACCAGGAACATCAACGTCACGTAGACGGGCAGAAAGGCGACTAGGTAATCGATCCAACCGGCTGACGCACGGATCTTGATGGACGCCGGCTCCGGTTCCCTCGAGCTGAACGGCAACAGAGCGTTGCGCAGTGAACGGTAGTCTGGGTACCGTCCGGCCGGCTCCTTCGCAAGACAGCGTTTCACGACCCGCGCCAGTGCCGGCGGAACGTCTTTCCGCAGCTCGTCCAGCGGCGGCGAATCCTGGTTGACGGCGTTGGCCACCACCTGAACCGCGTTGTCTCCTTCGAAGGGCGCCCGATCCGTGAGCAAGGTGAAGAGTGTCGCGCCCACTGAGTAGATGTCCGCGCGCACGTCCACTGTGTCGCCGCGCAACTGTTCGGGGGACGCGAAGGCGGGCGTGCCCATCACCCTGCCATGGGCGGTGACAAAGGTATCGCTCTTGGCAAGTGTGGAGACCGAGAGTCCGAAGTCGCCGACCTTTACCGTGCCATCCGGGCCGACGAAGCAATTGGATGGTTTGATGTCCCGGTGCAGCACGCCGGCGGCATGAGCGGACTTGAGGCCGTCGATGACGTCGAGTATAGCGTCGACCGCCTCGGCGACTGGAAGTGGGCCTCGCTCCTTGAGCCTGTCCTTAAGAGTGCCTCCCCCGGCGATCTCCATCGTGATGACCGGCAGGCCGTCAACCTCCTCGCTGCCGAAAACGTACAGGCTGTTGGGGTGGTTGACGCGCGCCGCGAGGCGGCCCTCGCGGAGGAACCGTTGCCGCATCTCCGGCGAATCGAGTTGCTGGCCGAGCATCTTGAGTGCGAGGCGGCGGCCGGTGGCAAGCTCTTCGGCTTCATATACCGCGCCCATTCCGCCTCGCCCGAGCAATCGCTGCAAACGGTAAACGCCGAAATCGCAGGGGAACTCCTTGGGCTCGAACTGCACTGGCGCCGCGTCTGGCTCCATCGCGAAGGTCTCGGTGCGGTCACCCGTCGGGTCGATAGCCCCGGAGAGCAGGCAGGCAGGGCAGAGCTTCCCGGTGGACGCCGCGAGGATCACGGTCCCGCAGCGCTCGCATTTCTGATCTCCCGTGGCGTTCATGATCCCATCTCCTCGTCTGGTTCCTTCACTTCTTTCTGAAGGAAACGGGGCGGGAGGTTACAGAAAAAATTCATGGCCGCCTCAAGACCGAGAGCAGGTGGCGCATCTCGTCGTCGAGATCGGCTGCGCTGCTGACCGTTTCGGCGATGCTGCCGCGCAGGAGCTGGCGGTAGCGCTGCCGCAGCCGGTGGACCGCGGCTTTGACCGCGCCCTCGCTCATGTTCAACCGTCTCGCGATTTCCACTCGGGGCAACTCGCCCTCTCCGGTTAGGCTGCCTTGCAGTGCCTCGAACTGCCCGGCCTTGCCAGAATTCACCATCTCCGCGCGCAGGGCCCGCAACGCTCCGGCAACAGTTTCTAGCGCCCATTCGCGATCGAAGAGAAGCTCGGGGGTGTCCGGCAGTGTGGCAGCCCCGGCGTAGCGGGTTTCCGGGTCGAGCGCATCCCACTCGATGAACTGTACCTGGCCGCCGCGCTTCTGGGCGTGCACCCGGTGCCACTCGTTGGCCAAGAAGTGTTTCATCGCGCCCAGGAGGTAGGAGCGGAACCGGCCTCGGCCAGGATCGGCGCAGGCGAAGCCGCCGGTTTCGATGATGCGGGCGAAGAAGGCCTGCGTCAGGTCCTGTGCGTCTTCCTTAGTGTGGCCGCGGTAGCGTACGAAGGCGTAGAGGGGATACCAGTAGGCGCGGCAGAGTTCTTCGAGGGCTTTGCGCGCGCGGGTCTCGCTCGCCTCGCTAGGTTTGGCGGCGGCCACCAGGCTCCAGTGCGTGGTGGCGAACTCCCGTGGGGCGGGCCAGTCGTCCATGCAACTATCGTAGCGAGAAGATTTTGTTGCAGGGACTGAACACCGGCTCGAAAGCCGGTCCCTGGAGTTTCGCCCCTGGCTGAATAATTATCCCGAACCAGACCCTTTACCTCTGTTTTGTTGGTTGTAATGCTGTTTTTGTCACTAGACCACGAGGCCCAGTGGGCGATCCCACCAAAGGCCAACTCATCCAACGCAAGGCCAGCGAGCAGTGCACATCAACTTCCCCACCGCCCACGCCCCGCGCTTGTCCCGCTGCGCATCCAATCAACCCTGTTCGCGAACTTTCGAAAACTCCCTCACCAGCCGAGGAACTAGGTCCACGATGCGAGTCCATACGAAGGCATCGAGCCCCTAAACCGAACTGCCGCCCGAGAGTCGTGTGTCTTCATCACCTCACGGAACGCTGCCCCATTCACTCGCGAAGAGCCAGCGTTGTATTGATAGTGCAGCCCGGCGGATACGAAGTAGGCGAAGGCTCCAACTGCCAGCGCCGCCTGAGTTACGGTTCCTCCGGACGTGGAGACAACGATTCCCAAGTAAGCCAAAACCAGGAGACGACGCGCAAATCCATCCCGCAAGAGAAGCAGCACGGGCGACCAGGATGCCTGCGGGATCGGTGATGTGCCCCATCTCGAACTGCTCATGGTGATCGTTGACATAGAAGCGCTTCTTGGCGCGTCCGGCGCAGCGTCCGGTTAGACGGTCGACCCCGATCTGCCGATCTCGGGGACTGACAGGTTGCGGCAGATCTTCCTGGCGGGAACCTCGGGCCTTTCGGTATGCCTTGGCACGGCCTCGACTCCACCAGTGGCCGGTTTGCTCCACAGCGAGTCCCCTTTCCCCTTTCGCTTCGGATAACAGCCATGCCTCCGGAGATACTGGAGCAAGCTGCTCCGCTTCACTCCACGGCCACTCTGTCCCCCTCGGCATCCGCGGGAACGCCTCGGAGCGACTCTTCGCGCCTGTCTTCCAGAATCAGTGCAATGGCCTCGGCCAGACTCGCCCGCGCTTCATCCTTGGTCCGCCTCTGGCCATTGGCCCCGGGAATCTCCGGGCAGTAGGCGATATACCAGTCGCCAGCACGTTCAATGACCGCGGTAAATTCATTGCGCATCGGCGCCCTCTACCGTGGCTGGGACTCCATTCTAACCAAGCGCGCTGCCCGATCCGTCTAACGCTGCCGCTCAGCCGCGGCGCGGAGCGACGTCAGTTGCGGCGGCTTGTTAGGCCGCTTGTCGTTTCTGGAAATAGCCCTTTCCGTTTTATCCACAGCAAAGCCTGAGATATTAGGGCAAGTGTTGGAAGCTCAATGAGCGGACCGATGACCAGAGCGAGTACAACAAGTGGCTCATCCGGGAAAGCAACAACAGCGATAGCTAAGGCAATGGGTGAGTTCCTGGCCAGCGTTGTGTAACTCAGGGATACAAAGTTCTCGTAGGTGCTCTTAAGCCATTTACTGATCACAAATGCGAGCGCCAGATTGCCACCGAAGAAGAGCATGAGGGGCAGCAGCAGATGAAGCAATAGCTGTGGCCTCTGCGTAATTGCGAGACCTTCTGATGCAAAGACCGCCACAATGGCCAGTGATAGCCATACAATTTGGGCCGGCTGAACCACACGCTGTACCCTTTGCTCCAGCCAAGAATCCGATCTGTAGCGAACGATGAGATATCGGAACGCATTCGCCGCTATGAGTGGCAGTAATAACACCAGGGCAATGCTTTCAAGAATGAGGCCCCACTCGAGTGGAAACACCGTGCCAGCCAACAAGAGGAGATAAACAGGCAGAAACACGAGTTGCAGCGCCAAGTTGACCGGCAGCAACGCTGTGCTCAATGTCAGATTGCCTCTGGAAATACCCGTAAACACGAGATACCAATCGGTGCAGGGCGTAACCATCAACATCAGGAATCCGACCCACAGTGCGGGTTGTTCACCCAGAAACAGCCAGCCAATAAGCCATGCAAAGAGAGGCGTCCACGCAAAATTGATAACCAAACTGGCTATTGCGATGCGGCGAAACTGAAAAGCATTTGCAAAGCCTTGCAGCGGGACATGTAGAAACACGCCGGTGAGCATGAGCATCAGCAGGGGCACGATGAAATATCCTGCATACTGAGCCACCGCGGGCGCTTGGCCCAGAGCAAGCCCGGCAAGGACCGCGGCGAGGATCACGAATGATTGTGCTTTCTCTACGAACGTCATCAGTCTTCTGGGCACTCCTACGAGAGGGTTTGGCACTGACGGTATAGCGGCCTAACGGCTTGCGCGTAAGCCGCGAGCCGAGGTGGCGCGGGACGTGCGCGGGTACGGACCGGGATACCGCGGGATCCGTAGCTTCACGCGCTTGTTATGCGTCTCTGTCGATCAACTGACCTTGCGCGTTGCGCCCGTGTGTCTTACGACTCGGGCATCACCCGCCGCCGCGCCGTTCGCGGCGATCGGGTGCATGCCCTGGTTAGAGCGCCCCTCCTGTCAGAGCTTCTCTCTTAGTCCTGCCTTACTTCTTCCGCGTTCCGGAGAATCTTGGACAATGCACCTTCAAGACTTGACGTGCCAGTTTCCCGTAATATCTCATCTTCATAGCCTGGCATCAGCGGCGTTGAGATACCTTGTCGTTTTACCGACATCAGGTAACTGATGCCATCCTTGCCGGTCTTCCCGGCGTTGGCTTTGGCGCTCTCGATAGCGAGTTTGGCAAGCTTCGCAGCGCTTAGGTCTGTGATATTGGCCCCAAGCTTCGTATACAGTACAACATCGATTCCAGCGAAGTTTTCCAGTCGCTCCACTATCATCTTGTTTGGACCCGGTTTGGATGGAGCGCTGTAGTGCTTGTCGGAGCATTCGTTCCTTGTCTCTCTCCGCCACAACAAGTCTTCCGCCTTCTCCAGGCTAACGCCTGCCTTTAGGACAAGAATTGTGGCTTCGACGCGGCAGCCCCCGCTATCGACGGGTACAACTGTGGGCGCATCATCTCGTGTTGAACTTTTCCGGGCAAACTCTATCGCGAATGGAGTTTCGATGCTTTTTCGCCGTTCACGAATGAGCGGTTCAATTTCTTTTCCTGGCTCTTCAATCAAAGATCCGTAGGCAAGAATTCCAATGCTACTCATCGGTGAGGTTCCCGAAACGCAAAACGACTTAGGCGTTCAGCCGCTGCCCTGCTTGTGGGTGGTCGTCTGCAACGCCGAGTTAGCCCGTTGGATCTCCTCGCTGTAGATATCGATATGGGTCGAGTTGCAATTCGTGACGTGCCCCCAACAGCAGTGGTAGGCGCGAGCCCGCTCCTTTTTGTCACTCATGAACCGGAGGACGCGTTCATTCGCATGCTTTCCTCTTTTGCCACAGGTAGCCGCGACGATAAACGCTGCCTTGATGCCCGTGGTGTGATACGTGAGGCTCGGGTTGGCCAAGACGTGTGTGTATGCCTCGTCGAAACTCATCGGATTGTTGGCACGCCCGATATGTGGACCAAGGTTCGGTTTCACCACTCTCACCGATTCTACCTCCGGTCAGCTAACAACGTTGAAGCTAAGCGGGCGGGCACAAGCGCGGCTATGGCCGGTCCCGAGATCAATGAAGTAACGCACCTGCACGAACCCATTCTACTGCGGCGTATTCCGATCAGCAGCGCGGATTCATGTGAGCGCTATGTGCGCATAACGGCCTGGGCGTTCACCGGCCCGCCGCCTTTGGGCGCGTCTGGTGCAACGCCTTGTTAAGCGGCGCTCACGTCGACAAAGTCACTCTCAGACGCTGGTGAAGGCACAGGCAGGCCGTCTTGCCTGAGGCCCTCGATGTGGAAATCGATCGCCTCGCGGATGAGTTGCACCACTTCTTCTCTTGTCTCGCCAACGGCGACGCAGCCAGGGAGGTCCGGTACGTGAGCTCCCCAGCTATTTTCGCCCCGCTCGATTACGACCATGTAGCGCATAACAGTATGCCTCACTTTTTCAGGCCGGACTGCTTAAGGAAGGCGTTGAGCGTGCCCGGCGGAGGTCAACTCCTGGCTTTCCAGCCACGGTCACGGTTGCGGGCTTGCTGGGGTGCTTGAACTGTCTGTGTCTCCCTCTGGTCCGCGCCAGTCGCCACCCACCCTCCTCCAGCAGGCGCACCACATCTCTGACCTTCAAGCTTCCTCCAGCTTCGCATATCCTGCCGCTTAACGGCCTGCCGCTCAGCCGTGAGCGGCGCAGTAGACCTCCCAGTTCACCGGAATCGTTCGCGCGCCGCTCGGCTGCTGCAGCGGCGTGTTGGGCGGCTTCAGTGTCATCTTCCGGCCTCCTTAGACTTTCCTTTGATCTTGAGAAGCTCCTTTTCGAGATCACGCAGTTCGTTGACCAACGGTGTTAACGGCACTACATTGGCGAGAATGATCTCGCCGCTCTCAGGATCGAACTTCAGCGACCAAGGATCTGCGTTTGGAAACTCTCGCTTCAACTTCGCTGCGGCCCCTGATAGTTGCCCGGTATTTTTCCGGTACGCCCCCCTCAACTCGTCCCAATGCTCGTAGTTATGCCGGAGGAGCCACAGCCCCCTGTGCGCATCCTTCGAAATCTGAATCACTTGCCTCACGGGTTTCTTGGCTCTACGGATTGCGCGGTCCAGGTTACCGCCAGCAACGGTCAGCATGTGCTCGTCGTAAGAAGTCTTCGAAAAGTGCCGCTGCCTATATACGCTGGGACGATTATTCCACGCCTTGAACTCCTCGCGTAAGCTCTTCGTCAGCCTGCGAAATTGCAAACGAACTGACCACGACCAATGGAGCAAGTCCCCTACAGCTTCTTCGGTTGGATCGGGTGTTTCCTGAGAGAATGTCGTGCGTTTCAACGGACCCACAAACTTGAAGGTGACTGCTACGGTTTGCCGCCCGTGGTGTCTGTCTTTCATGTCAGTCGTGTCCGCCCAACGACTTGGCAATAACCTGCGGGCCGAGGTGGCGCGGGACGTGCGCATGCACCGCTCGTGACACCGCAGGACCGTCAGGTTCATTGCCTTGTTGGGCGGCCTTACAGG
>CAYXVG010000120.1:0-10280 GCA_964468205.1 uncultured Solibacteraceae bacterium
CGTCGCCGCCAGCATCGACCGCCTCTACCGCTACCGCGCCGCCAACGAACGCGGCGATGATACGAGTTTCACCGTCACTCCTCCCGGTCTGACCAGATACTGGCTAAACCGCACCTATAACCAGTCTCGTTCTCAAGTCTAACGTTTAGACTGGGCAGGGAAGTCGTTGAGCTCTGCCTTCAGCGCTGCAATCCGCTTTTCCAGGCGTTCAAATTCAGCGGAAGTTGGCAAAAGGGCGACGTCGCGTCGAAAGGATGCCTCTATCTGCTCGATACGTTCGGCGAGACCGGTCTCGCTGGCTTTGATTTGTGTAAGCAACACCTGTTCCATTGACTTCACGGCCGCCTCGATATCGGAAAGAGCCGCATCGAGTCCCTCAATTTGAGCTACGGCGGCTTCCGTGTGACTTGCACTGAGGATGTCGAGTCTCTCATTGAGCCTTGTCTGGAGCGCTGTGACCTGCTCGTCGAGATGGGTGATGGCCGACTCCCGCTCTCTTGCCGCTTTTGAGGCCGTGGTTAGCATCTCCAACTGCTCGGCAATGCGCGAATTAATATCTCTCAGGTACCCGTCTCGTGCGGCATTGCTGAAAGACAGGTTTTGGTGCCTTTCTTGCGACGCCAAATCAGCGCGGGCGAGATCCTCCCGTACAAATGCTACAAGCGCTCCAGTTCCTTCTAGTCGGCCAGCAATTTGCGGGTTTATATAAGCTGCCTGCCACACGAGAAAACCTAAAGCTACGACGGCAACCCCGGCCATCGCCAAGTTCAGCCAACGCTCGGGTGAACCACGGCCTTTCCGCAACCGAGCCAAGCCGTCGTCGTAAATCGGATTTAATCCGCCTACTGCCTTTGCCCTCTGCCAAAAGGATTCCGCTTGCAAGTAGAGCCCCTGCTGAGCGCACATTCGAGCTTGGAGGTCGAATGCGTCAGCCTCCGAACACTCCTCCGCCTCCAAAGCTGCCTGGACTAGCCTGCTCGCCTCCGCGTATCGTCCCTTCCGCGCCACCGCGACGGCTGCAGCGAATCGGCCACCATACGGCGCAGCTTGATCAGACTTCCCATCCGGACTTCGTTGTGCCATCGGCCTCACCCCTTCGTCATCGTACCGCCAATGTTTCGGTGCTTATCTTGATCTTGGATGCTCCGAGGAAGCATAGCCAGAAGTTGCCGGTTCGCTGCTTTGAGCGCGTCAACGTCGTTGTTGCTGATCGCACGACGGCCCTGTGTCACGATTCGTTCAGCCTGGGCCGGATCACGCATTGAACTCATCCGATCCACCAACCACTCGAACCTGCCAAGATGGAATCCAGGCTTCCTCTCGACGATTTCGTACCAGAGGGAGTCCAACTCGTTGATGTTTCTGCGAAGAAGTTCGGGATCCATCGCCTCCGCTGCATGACGGTTCTCTTCGAGAAGTACCCTCAGAACCCTCCGGTCATTCTCCGTGCCATTTTCGTTGGCCTCCGCCTCTGCGTCCTTCCGTGAGGCCTCGGCCTTTTCGAGAAGTTCCGGCCATGCAACAGCATCTTCAGCGGCATCCACTGCTGCCGCTAGTTCACGCAGCCGCCGGTCCAGTTGAGCGATGGCTTCTGGATCGCTCTCGGCAGCTTCAGTGAGCGTGTCGATTTGGCTGATCAACTGCTGATCTTCGATCTGGGAGAGTATTGCGGTTGCCGCCAGGGCCTCCATGCTGGCGGCCTTATCTCGAATCTCCGCCAAACGATTCTTCTGGGCCATGCCGTCATCGCGGAGCTCTGCTATCGATTTGCTTTCCATCAGTCCTTCAAAGGACACATCAAAGTCCTCGTCGAGGGGGTTGACGTAGGCGTGCATTCGGATCTGCTGGGATGTGTCCATCCGAAGCGTGACTTCTATCGGGCTTCCTGCGGGCAAGTCGCGCCGAATGTCCGCCCCGGTGATCAGCAGCACTCCAATGCCGTGATTGCGGTCCGCCCTCGGTTGCTCTCCCTCAATCAGGGGGATTCGCAGCACGTCTTCAGCGTGTCCCGCTCGCAGCGGAAACACTGTGTAGTGATCCAGAGTTTTTCGACAGGGAAGCCGCGTCCCCTTCGACACATATCGAGCTACGCTTCCGTCTGCCAGACCCACGCCGATCGTCATCGCCGCGGGCGGATTCTCTTCCGGAATGACGCCGAGAGTGTAGGCAACCTGCGACGGTGAGGCCGGAATACGGGTCCCTGTGGAGTCGCACAGTTCGATGCCGTACTCGTGTCGCCGGTGCTTCTCCGCATAGAGTTGTGTCATAAAGATTCCCTCAGTCGAGAGCGTGACCCTGCCCGACCGCCACTGAGTTTTTAAGTCGACGAATTCGATTGTGCAACCTTCCGCGCTATGGCCATCAGGTGCCACGACCCGGCCGCCAATATCAGGATCGGTAACATTGCCGACTGGCTTGTGTTCGATCTGGATGCGCCACGTCCCCTCAGGAACCGCTACGGAGTGAGTGTCGGAAAGCGGCTGAGTGCTGGCGAAAATGGCGGCGCCGCGCGCTACTACCGTTACCGGATCAACCCCGAACTCCAGTTGGCTGCCGAGTTCAGACTTCACGGCGTTTCGGACCCAAGGGTTGAGCGTGGTGCCCCCAACCATGAGGATCCTTTCCATGTTCGATCCGCTCAGCCCGGTTGCTTTGAGTGTACTTCTGCACAGTTCCAGCGACCTCTCGATAAAGGGCTGACTCACTTCCTGGACATCTTCGGGCGTCAGCGTGTAGGCGAAATCCACCTCTTTGCCGTCCGCATCCTCGCAGAGGCTTTCAATCCACACCTCAGCCGGCGCCTCCGAGCGGCATACGTCGATCTTGGCCTGCTCAGCGTAGTACTTCATTTTTCCGATAGCGTTTTCCCACCGCTCGCTTCCACGACTGAATCCAGGTAGGTTGTATTGGGCCGTAATGGAAGGAATCAGTTTCTTTGTGACAATATCCCAGTCGATCAGCTTTCCGCCGAGGAAGTTATCGCCATCGTGATTCACCACCTGAATCAGACCGTCGCGGATGCGCATAACAGCGGCGTCAAAAGTGCCGCCGCCGAAGTCATAGACGAACCAGTAGACATTCTCACTTTCGGTTTGGAAGCCATAGGCCAGGGATGCTGCCACCGGCTCCAGCAACAAGACACATTGTTGCAACCCCGCGCCGGCCATGGGCCTCGCGCCAAGTCGAACCTCCTGCTCCGTGGTCCCGCACGCGGCTCGCCGGGTTGCTGTGGTCTGAGGGTTCTCAAACGCAGCCGGAACTGTAATCACCGCTGCTGTCAGTTCCTCTCCCATGTTTGAACGGACGTCAGTCTTCAAGGCCTTCAATACCTCGGCGGACATCTCTTCGGGATACATCTCCCGCTTGCTCCGCTCGAATACTTTCTTGCCGTCCGCGCCGCGTCCCATTCGTAGTTTGAATTCCAGATCGGCATTCTTCCTATCTTCGACGAGAGCCCGAAGTTTCGCTTCCTGGCCGACATGCAGATTGCCCCGCTTGTCAAGCCAGACCGCCGAAGGCGTGATGCTCGACCCGCCCTTGTTTGGTATCACCTTTGCGTCGATCTCGTCGATTACGGCGATCGTGCTGTTGGTGGTACCCAAGTCGATACCGAAATCAATGGTTGTCCGCTCCATCGTTGAATCCTCTCCTTCGCCGAATACGCTCGCTGATGCTGCTGCCGCTTCACCCCGAACCCGTATGTGTCTCAAATCCTCCAAACAGTGTGGACATCTCTTACTTGGGGACCGCGACAAATACTTCTCCTCGCTGGATGAGCCGATTATCGCGGTAAATGATCGGCGTCACCGTTTCCAATACCATTTCGCACTCAATATCATCCGTAGGTACCAACTGAATCGGTCGCATCATTGCCTCGCCGCCCTGCGGATAGCGTTCGTTGGTTGGATCTTGGACCTCAATGCCGCTTTCCTGCAGAACTGCGATTGTCCTGCAAAGCCGGCTTAGAGACCGTCTGACCCGAGGATTCTCGTCGTCTGTATTCAGGTCGGACCAGTCCCGCTTGAAGTACTTGGTCTTCAAGTACCACAAGCAGTTTGAGAACTCTACAACCAGTTTGTTGAAAGAAGCTGATTCTACCGCCGCATCCGCAGGACGGGCTTCCGAAGCCCCCCGCTCTTCCTCAACGGTCTGACAAGTCTTCGGGGTAAAATCGGCCGGCGCGATTCGAAACTCGGGCCAAAACCAGATTTGTCTGAGATCGTCGAAGAAACTGTTCGCTAGCTTCCCGAACTTGGCTTCGCCGTGGCTTTCACCGGTCATTAGTCGGTTCCCCCATTGGCGCTGAGATTGTGATGCCTGTCGCAGTGGCGGACCAAGCTCTTCGCCTTCATCTTGGTGTGACAAAGCGGACACGCAATCATCGCATCAGCGCGAAAACCCCTGGCCATCGCGAGAATTCGCCTTCGGGTGATGATCTCACCGTCTTCGGGCGCACTCGACGAATGTTGTTTGAGCGCTCTGCCATTGAGGCATTCGAAATGTCCTCCGCATTGGCACGCAACCTTTACCTCCTCGCTGGTCTTCCGAACGCTTTGGAGCCGGTTGCACGTCGGACAACGTACCAGTACTCGCTCGGCTGCCTGGCGCGGCTCCCGGCCGACCAGGCCTTCTACATTGATGGGTCGTTCACCGTCATCTGTCTCTCTCTCCATCGGTGCCGGTCCAAGCTCCCAGTCGCGCTCCAGCAATGTCGCGACTAACCCGAGCGATACATAGTGTGACTCCGGCTTAATGCCAGGAGTCAAGGAAGGTTCGGGATAGAGGCTTTCAAACCGTTCGATGGCCTCGGTTTGCTCTGATTTCAACCTCTCGATCGCCGCCTTGTGAGCCTGGATCGGAATGACGGCGGCCTGTCGCGCCGCCCTGAGCGAAATCTGTGCCTCTTCGAGCCGGCGCCTTCCGTTTTCTACAGCGGATTGCCGTTTGTGATCGACCTCTGCCTGCCGCTGCCTACGTAACGCCCGTTGCTTCTGCCAGTGCTGAAACGTCCATGCAACCAGGAATCCTTCGCCTCCAAGGAATACGATGACGGCAAGGTCAACACTCACGAAAGTCGCTACGGCGACGGCGATGAACCCTGCCAGCAAGAGTCTGGGCAGCCAATCGTCCGAAAAGACCTCCCCATCGCATCGCTTGCATAGCAACCCCGACATGAACGCGTCTGAATGACACGTCGCACAAGTCTTTCCAATATTCTCTGCCGACTTTATGACGGATTGGGCGTCGGCGACAGCGCGCTCTTGCTCTTCCACGCCCTGGGTCGCTCGCTGAGCAGGACTCGCCGTTGCCTCGATCTCTGCTAGGGGTTCGGGAAACCACTTGGGATCGGCAGCATCCAACCGCTCCTCCCGCCACTTCTCAATCCGGCCTGGAAGTTCGCGGTGCTCGTCGCGGCATCGACGGCATCGCGGCACGGCGACGTCCGCTAGCCGATACTCTACGCCTTCACCAAAGAGCAACCCGAGGGTGCGGCGGTCGCCGTGCATCGGCACCGTGATCTGACACGACTTGTCGGCAGCACACTCGCCACAAAAGCTACAAAGGTTGCCGGTTTCGGCCGGATCGAAGGCATGAGGAATGCTGCGTACTCTCGGTTCTCCGAGGCTTGTTTTCAGGGCTTCGGTCCGCGGAACCGTGGCGTCGATCTCCTTTGCGAGTTTCTTCAACTTGCCAACGCTCCGGCGGATTCCGGCGTCTCGTTTGTCGACCTCCGCGGCGAGCAGTACGTACTCTAGAGCGCGAGTGATGGCAGTTGCGAGGGAGCGCTTCTTCTTGTCCCGCTCTGCATCGTCAACGGATGAACAACTGGAGCACATCCAATATTGCTGGCCGTCATATTCGCCCTTGACCCAACTTGAGTAGGAAGTGCTATTGCAGCATGGGCATGCCGGAAGCATCCAGGATTCCATCTCGGAATTGGGCACGGATACTGTGCTCTGACGGTGAATCACATCCAGAAACTTCCGCAACTTGGCCGAAGGATTGTTGAACTCGCTTAGCCCGGCCCCAGCGATACCCCAACCCAATTCGCTAAGGGTGAACGAGACGCAGCGACGAAACGGAGACCCAATAGCCGGATCCATCGAGAGTAAGAGATCCAGTGCTCCCGCGTGATCCCCTGCCCGATTCTTCTCGCGGGCCGACTCGAGAATGACTAGTGTCTCCTCCGGTAAATCCCAGTAACCCGGACTGCACCAGTCGTTCCCTTGCTCTTCATTATCCTTGAGAATCGTCGTATTCTCGTCCAGCCGTTCAATGATGGATTCACCGGGATTCAGCCCTTTCGCCAAGTCCAGCAGCTCGATGCACTCCCTCCACTGGTTCGTCGCCCGGCCGAAGGCGACTTGGCCTTCGAGGATCGCTGCGGCTGCCATGTCATGTAACCCGGTTCGCGTCAGATCACCGGTCGGCAGGACAGCATCGACGATCGGAAGTAGGCCCTCGATATGCTCATGAAGTTCACGAACGTAACGATCCGCCCTCTGTGGCGAACTAGTCCACCGCGACTTCGCGCTGTCGATCGCCGTCTTGATTCGATTCCGGAGCGGGCGCAGGCACTCGTGGATAGATTGCTCCGCTAGCCCGTCCCCGAAATCCGCTTCACGGAGCAGGCGGATCTGACGTTCAACTAAGGCTTGATCAGACCTCTCGGCGGCGCTGTAGGCTATCTTCGCATTGATCAATAGTAGTGCGGAGGGCAGCGACTCGCGGATTCGGCGTACGAAACCGGTGGTGAGCTGCATATCGTCGAACTGGCGAATGCGGCTCTTCAGTGTGTCCCAGAACTCTTCTCCGTCGCACACCTTCCTCCAACGGTTGAAGCTGCGTTTCCACAACTCCTTGAGACGGTGACCTTCTTCGTCACTCAGAGCGCCTGAGGAGAGCCGATACTCGTAATCGAGAGCGATAAGGTGGTCAAGTACCGCCAGATTGTGGGTCGCGATTCCACCTGGATCGTCTAGCTCTGACAGCTCCGCCCACAGATCGGAAGCGACGGTGGTCTGCCCCTGCTGCAGCGCCTTTAGCGCAGGATCCTCGTCGCCCCGGTCGTTGACCGGCCACAACCAAAATACCTCGTGGAGAATACGATCGGTTGGCCGGTGGAAAGCATCCCAGGCGGCACGAATACCCTCATCCGTCGGCGGGGGGGCCAGTCTTAGGGTGCCGTTGAACCCATCCGGCGCACTAATCCCAAGTTTTGCTTCCAGCTGACGTCGAGCCCGCAGCCGCTGGACATCCTTTCCGGTCGCATGCACCGGAAGAGCGAGAACCCGAAACAAATTGCTACGGTAGATCTCCGGTGCCGCCATATTGAGTAGCGGCGGACAGCCAACCCGTGGCGTTGTTGTTGCTGACGTGCTCATGATTCCTCGTCGGCTCGCATAATCTGCTATCTACTACTCCTGATTCCATGCAATGTTGGGCCGCGCGCGCGATTTTTCTCCTGCGGACTGGGATCTTCTTGTTGTGCGGCTCCTCAGCGTGGCAGTCGATACATGCATAATGCCCTTTCGCCAGAGCTGGAGTTGGGACTGGTATCGGTCGCGAAGTCCGGGATCCTTGCTGATCGCTTCTTCCAGCAGGTCCGCAGCATAGGTGAGTTTAGTAGGATCTTGGGCGATATCAACTGCCTCTTGGAGGGCGTTGCGAGCCTCCTCCCTGAAATCGTGCGGCGACCGCGCGCCAATCGCGGTTTTCGAACCGCGGGTTGACTGGCTCACGGAGAGTCCTGAGGGGCAGGCGCCCGGTCTCCATGCTTCGAGATCACGAAGCAACTGTCTCGCGTCTGCGTACCTGTCCGAGGGGGCGGCTGCCAGACATCGGAAAATGATGGACTCCAACCCCGCGTCGACGTTGATGTTATAGATCCTGGGGGGGCGGATTGGCCTTAGAAACCGATTCGCATCGTCGACGTCTCGCTCGCCCAGTAGCGGGAACGGCATTTCGTCCGTCAGAAGCAAGTACAGAGTCGTCCCCACGGACCAGACATCCGCAGCGCAGGAGTCCACGTTCTCCAGCGATTCCGGTGGCTTGAATCCCAGAGTGCCTTTAGCGCTTGCCAACAGGCTGAGCGGATTCACGGCTTTGGCCAGGCCAAAATCGCTTAGCTTGACGGTGAGCCCGTCGGCTCTAAACCCGACAAGCACGTTTTGGGGTTTGATATCCCGATGTACAATCGGTGGGGACGAGGAGTGGGCCACTGCCAATCCACGGCAGATCTGTCTGCCAACTTCCACGACCTCGGCCACCGGCATCAATTCGGTCCCGTATGACTGCCAGTGCCGCTCAAGCGTTCCGCCGGGTACATACGTCATTGTGAAGTAGCCGAACTCTCCTTGCCGTGTCTCCAGAATGTTCGCGTCGAAAACCTCAACAATGTTGGGGTGCTTCATTCTTGAGAGCAGCAGAGCTTCTTCGATGTCACGTTCGATATCTGCCAGTGTTGCGCCCCTAGCTTTGAAGACTTTCATCGCCTGGCGTCCCATGAAGCGGTGTTTGACCCGGTATACTTCCGCGAACCCGCCTTCACCGAGCAAGCGCTCAACTTCGTATGTGTCGCGTACCGTTTCTCCTGCAGTGAGTACGGCCATCCATTACCCTTTCATCCGCTCATTCTTTAAGTAGGAACGCAATAATTCACAGACTTCCTTTGGGAGCCACTGATGGGTGAGGCAACGTCGTATCTCTCGCTTAAGCCTTGTCTCGTCAAGCGTTGTAATCTCTCGGAATCCCGCCTTCCGGCCGCACACAATCGTGCTTACGTACAGCGTTCGAGCGACATCGCAGGGCAGATCATTGCCACGAGCGAGAGACGCTTTGGCATAGTTCTTCAGAATGCCGAGAACCTTCTCCGATGGAGCGTGCGCCCAAAGAACATCTCCGAACGTGGAGTATCCCAATTCGGCGATGAGAGTCGAGATCTCTTCCCGGGGGCATCGAGCGACCTCGGAGAATCTGGCTAGCTCGGAGTTCAGAGGTGTGGCTAGAAGATGAGTGAGGATGGCTTGCAAGTCCGCTGCTGACCAGATCTCAGGTTCAGACTCAGCCGGATCCATTAGGGCGCGGAGTATCTGTTTACTCTGAAGCTTCCACTTTCCTTCTTTCTGCGGAGCGCGTTTCTGAATTGAAGTGTTCTCAATTCGTTTCTCTCGCGCCTTCTCCATCGCTTCTACTACTCCACGTCACTCCGGATGTTGCGACTACTGCCCAACAATTTCACGAAGGGCCCGGATTTCTTCCTCGATTTCGTCTTCCAGCACGTATCGGCCAACAGCTTTCCGCAGGTGTCTGCGGAAACAACTCTTGGCCGTTGCCAGCAGGTTGATTGCCTGGCGTGGCGTTTCAATCCCAAGTTGGCTCACTAGTTCGCCGTAGCCAACCGCTTCTTTGTCGTGGAGTATCGGATTTAAGATCCGCATCCGGAAAACTTTCCATACATCCATGCGATCCCTTGTCCTGCACTCCTCTTCCATCAGTCTTAAGGAATCGCGTAGAACCTGTCGAACCCACTCCTGGTCAAAGCGGTCTACCTCTTGATCCGATGGGATCCCTCCGAGCTCTTCAACATCGACTAAGTAAGACTGGCGCGCGTTGCGCCTTATGTTCCTGGCTGTTACGAAGTTCGTTAGTGCCTTGACAAGGAGGTTCCGGAATCGACCTCTGGCCCGGTCCGCATGATGCACAAGCTTTCGCGCGAGGACCTTGTCTGCCACAAAGTCATGGATGAGGTCGTCTACGCTATCTGCCTGAACTCGGCGAGATTCGATGAGGAAGGTGCGCAGAACCGGTGTGTACAGCACCAGCAGTTCCGACAGCGCGGCGGAGCTTACGTCTGCATCTGACGCGGCGGCTCGTTCGACAAGCGACCAGCGGGTCTCGGGGAAACGAGACCGTTTCTTGTCGCCATGTGCCACTCGGTCCCCCTCCTACAAAGCCAAATGCCCTGATGAGCCGTCCGGAGATGAAGGTAAAGATTGAGCCTCTCCTACCGGTGTCCCCAACGACAGACCTTCTAATCAGAATAACGGATTATACTGCAACTCCTGCTCTTGGTCAAACGGGTGCTTAACAGTAATAGAACTGCCGTGTGCAGGTTTGGTATCAGCAAGATGTTACAAAAGTCAACATAATTCAGACCCAGTGAGTACTTGCTACATGAGCAAAACAAGAGCTTCCCCCTAACAGTCGAGCAAACCCCTCCCGAGTCACGTCGAACAATGCGGCCACTGCTCCCACCAACGCATCTCGTATAACTCCTG
>CAYXVG010000121.1:0-10196 GCA_964468205.1 uncultured Solibacteraceae bacterium
GCGCTGGACGGCGGGGCCGAGCTGCTCGATGGCGGTGAGGTTTTCCGCCTTCCCGCCGAGGGCCTTCATTACGAGGTCGTAGCGGGTGCGGCGGAGTTCACAGCCGACGGTGGTTCCCTGGCCGGCGCTCTGGAGTTCACGCTCGACGCCCCAGCCGGCGTCATTGCCGACGATGATGACAACGGGCAGCTTGTGGCGGACCAGTGAGTCGAGCTCGGCGAGGTAGAAACCGAGGGAACCATCGCCGGTGACCATGAGCACGCGGTCATTTGGATAGGCGACTTGGAGGCCAAGGGCGTTTGGGAGACCGGCCCCGATGGTGGCCATCGGGCCGAGGCGGACCCAGCCGCCGGGCCGGGTTGCGGGGAGGATGACGCGGCCCCAGTGGACGAAGTCGCCGCCGTCCCAGCAGTAGAGGCAGTCCGGGAGGTGTTGCCGCAGTTCGGCGAACACGGCGGCGGGGTGCAGGTACTCGCCAGCGGTGGCGGCCTGGGCGGCGACTTCGGCTTGCCAGTCGTCCCGGAAGGCCCGTTGCCGCCGCAGCCAGGTAGTCCGCGCCGGCCAGCCCTTCCCGCCGATGGCATCATTGCACATGCGGAGTGTAGATTTGAGATCCGCGCAGATGCCGAGGGCGAGGGCCCGGTTGTTACCGAGTTCCTGGGGATGGATGTCCACCTGGATGAAACGCGCTTTGGGCGAGAAGAGCTTTGGCCCGCCGAGGGCGAGACGGCCGTCAAGCCGACGGCCGAGCACGAGCACCACGTCGGCTTCCGGGAATGCATGCAGGACAGCGCGGTTGAGAGCCGGGTCGGCGTAGCCCATGGAGTAGCGGAACTCGTCGGATACGACTCCGCGGGCCATGGTGATGGAATAGTGAGGGAGTTTGGTGAGGGAGAGGAATCGCTTGAGCTCGCCGCCGGCATCGGCCCACCAGACGCCGCTGCCGGCAATCACGACCGGGCGTTCGGCGTGGCGGAGCAGCCGCAACGCGCGGCCAATTTCGGAGGAGGAAGGGGCGAGTGCGGGCCGGTCCTGGGGCGCCGGCAAGGGCAAGGGGTTTTCGGTATTGCCCTCGAAGACATCGACGGGAATCGAGAGATGGACGGGGCCCATGCGTCCGGCGGTGGCTTCGGCCCATGCGCGGCCCACCAAGTAGGGTACCTGCGCGGGGGTTTCGGGCCGGCCGGCCCACTTGACGACGGGCGCGGTCATGCCCGTCTGGTCGATCACCTGGAAGAGCTGCCGGCCGGCCTGCGCGGCGGCGGCCGTTCCGCTCACGGCGATCAGCGGGCTGCCCATCAAATAGGCGGTCGCGATGCCGGTCAACGAATTCGTGTGGCCGGGACCGCCGGTGACCAGTGAGACAGCCGGGGCCCGCCGGGAGCGGGCCACGACGTCGGCGGCGTGGGTAACGCCGGATTCATGCCGCATGTCGATGATGCGGATTCCCGCGGCGGCGGCCCGGGAGAGGGCCTCGTTCAAATGGTCTCCGACCAGGGTGAAGATCTCTTTCACGCCGAGCCGCTGGATGGATTCCACGAATAACTGAGCGCCTGAGGGCATAGGAGTGATTGTCTCTCCCTTGGTGTCCGGGGACAACCCGGGCCGCAAGAGGGCGGGGCGGTGGCCGGGGATAACCGGGGGTGGGATCGGGCGGAGGCGATGAGCGGCCAGGGACAACCCGGGGGAGGCGCGGACAGCCAGCGGTGCGGGCAGACCTCGGGCGTGGAGACGGCGGAAGCAGGGGCCGGTCAGGAGCAATCCGGGCAGGGGAAGAACTAGGGGGGAACAAGGGGACCGGGTCAGCCGGTGGAGGGAGGGGTGGACGCAGTAAACTGGTTGAGATTCCCATGTCCAAAATACTTGTGACGGGCGGGGCCGGCTACATCGGCTCGCACACCGTTTATCATCTGCTTAAACATGGCTACGACGTCCTGGTGGTGGATAACCTGTGCCGGGGCTACCGGCACAACGTGCCGGAGGGACGCCTGCGAGAGATGAACCTGTCGGATACGGCTGCGCTGACGGAGTTTTGCCAGGCGGAGCGCTTTGACGCAGTGATCCATTTTGCGGCCTACATAGCGGTGGGGGAGTCGACGCGCGAACCGGAGATGTACTTCACGAACAACGTGGGCGGTTCACATTCGCTGTTCGCCGCGATGCGGGAGGCGGAGATCCGTAGGATCGTTTTTTCCTCGACGGCGGCTGTTTATGGTAATCCGCGGTCGACGCCAATTCCGGAGAGCGCGCCGATCGATCCGGTGAATCCGTACGGCGAGTCGAAGGTGATGGTGGAGCGGACGCTACGGTGGCTCGATGAATACCGTGGGGTTCGCAGCATCGCGCTGCGGTATTTTAATGCGTGCGGCGCGGAGCCGGGTTCGGGGCTGGGCGAAGAGCATTGCCCGGAGACGCACCTGATCCCGCTGCTGTTCCGGGCGGTGAAGACGGGTGAGCCGATCACGATTTTTGGAGAAGATTACGACACTCCGGACGGGACGTGCATCCGGGACTACATTCACGTGAGCGATCTTGCGAGCGCTCACATTCTCGCACTCGAATCGCTACTTGAAGGAGGGCCGAGCGACGCGATGAACGCCGGGACCGGGCGCGGCGCGTCGGTGCTGGAGGTAGTGCGTGCGGTAGAGGATGTGACTGGCCGCGAGGCGCCGCGGAAGATAGGCGCGCGCCGGGCGGGCGATCCGGCGGAGTTGGTGGCGAACCCGGAGCGGCTACGGACGACGCTGGGCTGGAAGCCGCGGTACGACAATTTGAAGGACATCGTCGCGTCGGCGTGGGAATTCGAGAAGAATAGGGAGGTATAAGTGGCGCTGGCCGATGATCGAGAAGCATTGCGGAAGATTTTGCGGGAGCGTTCGGTTCGCCGGGGCCGCGAGTTCACGCTCGCGAGCGGGAAGAAGAGCACCGTTTACGTGGATGCGCGCGTGACGACATTAAAGGCGGAGGCGATGCCGCTGATCGGGCGCCTGTTTCTCGCCAAGATGGCGGAGCGCCGCTGGAGACCGGCGGCCGTGGGCGGCCTGACGATGGGCGCGGACCCCGTGGTGGCGGCGATTGCGCACGCGAGCGCCGGGACAGCCGAGGAAGTGGATGCCTTCATCGTCCGCAAGGAAGCGAAAAAGCACGGGATGCAAAGGCAGATCGAGGGTCTCGGCGACCGGGAGGCGTTGGACGTGGTGGTGGTGGAAGACGTCGCAACGACCGGCGGCTCGGCGGCAAAGGCGATCGAAGCCTGCCGGGCGGCCGGCATGATTGTGCTGGGCGCGATCGCGCTGGTGGACCGGGAGGAGGGCGCGGCGGAGCGCATTGAGGGCGAGATGGGGTGTGCGTTTGAGAGGGTGTTCCGGCTGAGCGAGTTGTGAAGGAGAGTACGAACCGCCGACCAGCACAGATGCGCGCGAATCGGAGGGCGCGGGCTTGGGGTTTCGGCAAGACTGGCGTCGCCGCGCGCGATGCAGGATTGTGGGGCCGGAGTGACGGTTCCGCCGCTTATCCGGTTGGTTTGGAGCTGGAATAAGCGGCGGAACCGTCACCGGCAGCCGGTCAGGCCGCGACGCAGGGGAGGTAGATGTCGTAGGTGGTGAGGCGGCCGGGTTCGCTGCGGACTTGCATATCTCCGCCAAGTCCGCGGATCTCGGACAGGACAGAGGGCACATCGTCCCGCAAGTTTTCGGCAGGCGGAATCAGCACGGAGCCGGCGTGGCTGACGGAAAGGACAGCGTATGTACCGGGCTCGAGTTCGGTGTGGTTACGCGCGAACTCCGGGAGCAATTCCACGGTGTCGGTTTCGAGCGTGATCTTGCCGCCGAAGGGCATTCGCTCGCCACAGAGGAAAATGAGCTCGAGCAGTGCGTATTGGAGCTGTACAGGGTCCAGCGCGATTTCCGGGGAATCCTTCGGAGCCGCGGTGTTCACCGCGATGGAGGGCGGCACAACAGCGTTCAGGAATTCCTGGAGATCGGCGAGGATTCTGGTCAAAGTGGTGCGCCGGGGACGCGGGATGCGCGGCTGTGCGAGGGTGTGAAAACGTCGCAGGAGAGCAGCGGCGTTTCGCACATTATCGAGGAGGCTCGGCGGATTAGCGTTTGCTCCGTTGGCCGTGGCGCCCGTGTGCCGGGCCGTCTCCTCTTCTTCGAGAGCGCGCTCGATAGATTCCGACAGGCTTCCGGCGAGCCGGGCGATAAGAGAGGTCCGGTCCCGCCGCGCCGAATCGCCGACAGCATCGAACTCGCCGGGGGAGCGGAAGAGCATCAGGGCGCCGACCGTGGTGTGATCTTCGCCGGAGAGCGGCGTTACGGACCCTTCAATCCGGGTTTCGCCGCCAAACCGGTTGAGCAGGAGAGCGTCGCCGCCGAGACTCAGGGTCACATTTTCCCGGAGCGCGCGCGCCACAACGTCGGGCAGCAGCGATCCGGTTCTCGCGTTCAGCATTACGAGGATCTCGTGCACCGGTCTGCCGGAGGCGTCGCCGGATTTCCAGCCCGTAAGCCTTTCGGCTGCCCGGTTGAGGAAGGTGACACGGCCGTCGCGGCCGGTGATGGCCACGGCGTCATTGAGGCCGCGCAAGGCCGTGACGAGCCGCCGTTCACTTTCGACGAGCCGGCGCTCCCGCGGGTGACGGTCAAGGGCGAGTTCGACGGCGGAGCGCAGGGCCCGTTCGTCAAAGGGCTTCAAGACGTAACCCGACGGAACCGCCTTCTTGGCGCGTTCGAGGATTTCGCCGTCGGCGTAGGCGGTGAGGAAGACGACCGGAATGCCGAGGCGGTCGTGCAGTTCTCCGGCGGCGTCGATGCCGTCCATCGTCCCGCTGAGCTTGATATCCATCAAGACCAGGTCGGGATCCGTCTCGACCGCGCAGCGGATGGCATGCAAGCCCGTGGCAGCGGAGCCGATCACTTTGTATCCGAGTTTGCGCAGCGACTCTTCGATATCGGCCGCAACCACGCGCTCATCTTCGACGACGAGAATCTTTGGTTTTTCCATTTTCTTAGTCCTGTGATTTAGATGGTGGCGGGGAATTCGAGTCGAAATCCGGCGCCGGTTCCGTTTTCTTGTATTACCGAGGCGTTGATTTGATCAGAGAGAATCCGCACGAGCCGCAGCCCTAGGGAGCGGCACGTCTCCGGTGAGACGTCTTCCGGAAGGCCCACGCCGTTGTCGCGGACCGTCAGTTCGTAACGCACGGTTTCGTTTTCCTCGCAGACGGGCTTCAGCTCGAGGCATATTTCGCCCTGCCTTCCACCGGGGAAGGCGTGCTTGAGGGCATTGCTGACGAGTTCCTGCACAATGAGGCCGCACGGTACAGCAAGGTCGATGGGGAGGCAGACATCGGGGATCTCGAGTCGAAGCGAAACCGTGGAGGAACTTACTCCGTAGGAGCAGAACAGGCTGGCCGTCAGATTCCGGACATACTCGCGAAAATCGATCCGTGACAGGTTGGCCGAGCGGTGGAGTTGCTCGTGGACCATGGCCATTGAGCGAACCCGGTTCTGGCTCTCGGTCAGCATCTCAAGTATCACGGGGTCGTCGAGCGAGCCTGCCTGCAGATTGAGGAGGCTCGAGATAACCTGCAGATTGTTCTTGACGCGGTGGTGAATCTCGCGCAGCAAGACTTCCTTTTCCTCGAGCGCGGCTTGCATGAGATCCTGCTCGCACTTGCGCTGCAGGGCGAGGGCGTAGAAGTTGGCAAGCCGGCCGACGGCGTTGAGATCGCGGGGACCGTAATCGTTTAACGAGTTGGCGAGGGCAATCTGGCCGGCGGGCCGGCCGTCAAGGATCACCGGCACCGCGAGGAAGCGGCGGATGGGGATATGCCATTGCGGGTAGCCGTTGAAAGAAGGGTGGTTGTGGGGCGAGTTGGTGAAGAAAGCTTTTCCGGTGTTCAGGGCGTGCCCGCGAAGTCCGTGAAACCGGCCGTGTTCGCAGCGTGACAGCGAGAACCGGACGCCGTCTGCTTCATCGACAGAGCCATTTCGCATATCCGTGGTGGCGCAGACGATTTGCTCGCTCTCGTCGCGGCCGACGGCGAGAACGAAGCCGGCGGCGCTGCCGGTGAGAAGCTGGGATTGCTCCAGCACCAATTGCGCCATTTGATCAAAGGTGGCTCCTGGCGAAATCAAGGGCTGGTAGAGCCTGGAGAGAGCACGGCTGACGCCGGTTTCCCACTCGAGATCGCGCCGGGCCTGCTCGAGGGCGGGACCGAGGATGGCCTGTTTCCAGCCGAGCGGTGGCAACAGCCGGCGCAGGAGCTGGGCGAAAAGTGTTTGTTTCACAATGGTTCCTCATTACCGGGTGGAGATTCCCGATCGCCCCGAGTTTAAGCTGCCGTGCCGGGCGCAGCCGGAGGGAGCGCCTGCAAGTCATAGACAACAATTAGAAAAAAAAAGCAAAGTGCATGTGACTCGATCCAGGCCGGCAGCGGATTTCCGCACTGCACGATTTTTCTCGCGCTGTCAGGCGCTGGTTGGTGTATACTCCGATTGCCAGTTCTCCGAGCGGGGCTAATGCTCGATCGAGGAACCGGATATGGAGGAGGGAAACGATGTTATTTGCGATTAGCTGGACGTTTGGTCCGGACGTGCGGGACGAGGTCAATGCGCGATTCGTGGAGACGGGCGCGACGCCACCGGAGAACGTGAGGATGCTCGGGCGGTGGCACTCGCTGGGAGAGGGCGAGGGATTCTGCATAGCGGAATCGGACGACCCCGAAGCGATTGGCGTCTGGATGCAGGAATGGTCCGATCTGTTGGTGTTCCGGGTGCAGCCGGTGGTTGATGACGCGAGCGTCGGCCGGATCTTGGCGGCGGGGCAGGAATAACGCGGGGAGGAAGCCGCGGATGAAGGCGTGAACGCAAAGGGAACAGGTTTGCGTGCTTGGCGGGCGGGGTTCAGGAGTGGGCTCGGCTTTCGCCGCTGTTTACAATGGCGAACTTGGCGGCAACCGGGCCAAGTATTTCATAGATGACAACGTTCGAGAGAATGATGGGGACGATGGCTGGGGCGTACTCGGGGAAACGCTGCGAGATGTTGAGGGTGATTCCGACGGCGAGTCCCGCATGGGCCATGAGAGTGAAGCCGAGATAGCGCTGGACCGGTTGTTCGAGGCGGAGGCGGGTGGAGCCGAAGCGAGCTCCGAACCATTTGCCGGCGCCGCGGGCGAGCAAGTAAATGGCGCCGAAGACGCCCATGGCGGGGACCAGCGAAGCGTCGAGGTCCGCGCCGGCCATGACGAAGAAAATGGCGTAGAAAGGCGGGTCGGAGTGGGAAAGAGATTCGAAGATTCCGCGTCTACGGGCGGAGAGATTGACGATGGCGCCACCGAGGGCGAGGCTGGCGACGAGGGGGGAGAGGTCGAGGGCGTGAGAAAAGCCGATGCATAGCAGTACGCCGCCGGTGAGCAGCATGGCGACTTCGCCCTGCTCGGTGATCTGTTTGACCCAGGCCGAGATTAAGATCCCAATGAGGTAACCCATGGCTGCCGATCCGGCGATTTGCCAGACCATGGAATAGGCGGTGATCCAGAGGGCGGAGCCGATTCCGCCGGCGGCGCCGGGGTCGCCCGCGAAGCCGACGAGCGAGGCCACGAGGGTGAACATAGTGAGGCAGAGCAGATTGTTGATGGCGATGATGCCGAGCAGGGTTTCGGTGAGCGGGCCTTCGCTGTTGCACTCCCGCACCACCATGAGGGTCGAGGCCGGGGCGGTTTCCATGGCGATAGAGCCGAGCAGGAGGGCGACTTGCCAGGGTTGGTGGAGCGCGAGAGCGCCGGCTGACACCAGGACAAATGCGGCGCCGGATTCGAGCAAAGCGATCACGAGCGCGCTGCGGCCGATTTTGGAAAGCCGGGCGAAATGGAAGACTGCGCCAACACCGAGCAGGATCAGGCCGAGCGCGACTTCTGCGAGCACGTGCATGGCTTCCAGGTTGTCGTGGCTGATCCAGCCCAAGGCAAATGGACCGACGGCAATGCCGGCGAGGATATAACCGGTTACCTCCGGAATTCGCAGACGCTGGACGAGGTGACCGGCTACCAGGGCCAGAAGCAGGATTAGTCCCAGTGATCCGAGTTCATTCATTGAGGGATGGTTGCGCTTCTTCCCAAGATTATCGTGGATAAGCTGTGCGCGGGGGCAATTTCACTCTTCTCGATCCGATGACGGAGGGCGAGGCGGGAGGCGTTGTCAGTCAGCGCTCTCGGATTCCGGGAGACCCGCGCTGGCGAGGTATCGTTCCGGCGGCTGAGGTCCCGGCGCCATCATAGAGCGGAAGCGGTCGCGGGCGGCGGCGAATGTGGCGAACTGCGCCTGGGCGATTCTGGTGGTGCGTGGAGGCTTGAGCCTTTCGAAATCAAGGTACTTTCCTTTCTTCCGGATGCGGAAGTCCAGGTGCGGTCCGGTGGAGAGTCCGGTGGAGCCGACGAGGCCGATGCGCTGGCCTTGCGCGACCTTCTGGCCGCTGTTGACGAGGCGGCGAGAGAGGTGCATATACATTGTTTCGAAGCCATTAGCGTGTTTAATCTTGATTAGATTGCCGGCGCCGCCCGAGCGGCCGGAGAAGGTGACGCGTCCGGAGGCGACCGCTTGCACCGGAGTGCCGGTGGGCGCGGCGTAGTCGGTGCCGAGGTGTGGGCGGCGGATCTTGAGCACGGGGTGGAAGCGGCTATGGGAGAAGCGGGAGCTGACGCGGGCGTCGAATTTCATGGGCGAGCGCAGGAAGGCGGATTGGAGTGACTCGCCGTCGCCGGAGAAGTACTGTGGTTTTCCGTCATCGCCGGGAAAGAGGAAGGCGTCGTAACGGACGCCGGAGTTCACGTATTTTGCCGCGAGGATGCGTCGGTAGGAGGGTTCCTGGCCGTTGAGGTAGACTTTTTTTTCGACGAGAGCGCAGAACTCGTCGCCGGGGCGGGGATCGGTGTAAAAGTCGAGATCCCAGGCGAAGATTTCCGCCATGCGGATGGCGAGGATGTGGGGCTGTTCGCCGGCGCGCTCGATGCTGGCAAAGAGGCTGCCTTCGAGGATTCCGCAGACCGAGGTAGTGATAAGAGTGCCGGGAATCTCCTCGACACGGGCCCTGTAGGATTCTCCTTCACGGCTGACCTCGAGCTGGTGATCGGGGTCGATGATGTATTCGAGCGACTTGATGCTGCTGTCCTGGGAGCGGCGGAGGGTCAATTCGGAGCCGGCGCGGAATTTCCTCACGTCGAATGCGCCGCTGACAGCGGCGATGATCCGCAAACGGTCGTCTCGTCGGGCGCCGGCACGGGCGAGCAGATCCTCGAGGTTGTCGCCACGGCGGATAGCGAAGCGCTCGGGAAAGAACTCGATACTTGGGACCAGGGCGCTGGCGGCCAATGGTGAAGGGGGCGAATCGCTCCAGCCGTTGGGAGGGAGGCGCGCCGAGACCGCCATAATAATGACGGTGATTATCCCAAGAGTAAGAACACCGAAGCCCTTGCGCATTACAGAAATGATTATCATCTAAACGAGTCCGAGCGCAACCCGCAGCCAAACCAGAAAGGGGGCAAGGCGTTTGAAACGGCCGCTGCGCGGAGGGTGTGGACGAGGCAAAGTTTTGTCATGCGAGTGAGATGGAGGGGGTGAGAGAGGCGATGTGGATGTGGAGGAGGGGCGGTGCGCCGGTTGGGTGGGCGGGAGGGTGTCAAAAAAAATGACACAAAACTGAAACTGGGGCTTGCCAAACGGGAGTCTGGCTGGTATTCTAAGGGAGTCGCCGCAAGCAGTGGGTCCAAGCGAAAGCAAAAAAACGCACTGTGCGCTTGAATTGATCGGGTGCTTCTGGTACTCTGATTGATGGCGGCAGAAGTTCGCTAAGTACGTAGGCAAACGGGACAGTCAGCAGTCGCATCCCGGAGCCTAGCGCCTACGAGGTTCTGGTAGAACTCCCTTGTTCCGGTTGCGGGTCAGTTATGGCTCGAAAATGGCTGAGAGCGGGGCAGTTTGCGCCAAGAACGCGATTCGAGGCCAGTGAGCCTCCGGAATCCGGGAAACTGGATCGCCGGAAGGTTTACACGGATGTTTGACAATCTGGTTGGATGTAAGTACTAAGAACTCGTCAGACTCTGAGTTTAGTCGGGACGGCAAAACAAACTCTAAAAGCTTAATTGAGAGTTTGATCCCGGCTCAGAATCAACGCTGGCGGCGCGCTTAACACATGCA
>CAYXVG010000122.1:0-9819 GCA_964468205.1 uncultured Solibacteraceae bacterium
AGTGGTACGCCCGGCAAGATTCGAACTTGCGACCTCTTGCTCCGGAGGCAAGCGCGCGCTGCGTCTAACCCCTTTAGAATCAACTACTGAACTGGGAGGTTTTCGCCGCCTTGTACTACTTCTTGTACTACCTCGATAGAGTCCCGATGCGCCTGAAGACGCTTCGCCGCGTCCAAGGCGGCCTGTTTCCGGACGTGGGAATACCGCTTCTTCACCTGGGGATCAACATGTCCAACGGTGTTCTCTACCACCTGCTCTGGCACTCCGGCTTCGAGTAGTTCGGTGATCGTGGTATGCCGCCAATCGTAGAAGCGGGCCGTCACGCCGGCCTTCTTCCGTATGGACTCCCACGCCTTGCGGAAACTCCCGATAGGCTGCTCGGGATCAACCCCGCGGCTACTCCGCATCCTGGGGAAGACGTACCACTCCGGCCGGCATTCCTTGAACCACTTCAGGTATCGCGGCAGGTACATCTGAAGGGCGGCTATTGCCTCGGGCGTCAGTCCCACAATGCGATTCTCGCCGGCGGCCGTCTTCGATTCGGGAACCACCAACGTACGCCCCATCATGTCTATGTCTCGCCAGCGAAGCAACCGAATTTCCTTCGGCCGGAGTCCACACAAGGCGATTTCGATGGACGGCGCTATCACTGGCGAGCGATTCTCGCGGGCCGCCTGCCGCAGCGCCCGCCGCTGTTCCGGTTCGATCAACGTCCCGGATGACTTCTTCATGTCCAGGGTCTTGACGGACGGCCACAGCGCCGAACGGGGCTTGCCGATGCCCCGCGCCAAGGTCACTACCTCCATATCGATAGTGCGGCCGCTGGCCCCCTCCTCCAGGCGGACGGTCTGGTATTCCTTGATGCGGTCCTCACTCAGATCGGCCACCAGTAAGCCGCCCAATAGCCGCTCGAGGTGCTTGCAGTTGTACTTGACCCATTCGACGGATGCGGCCTTGTGTCCGAGCTTGTAATCGAGCCGATACGCCTTCAGAATCTCGGTGACGGTCCAGACCCGGCGGGAGCGCTGCTCGGTCGGAAGGCCCGCATGCGCCCGTTCGAGTTCCCGGCGCCGCTGCTTCTCCGCATCCCGCGCCAAGGTCTTCCGAGTGGTCTTCGCCGACTCGTCTATCTTGTGGCCGGCAAAGTAGAACCGATACCGCCAAGTCTCCGACTTCTTGAGATTGCCGTCCTTGTCCTTGTAGGACGGCTGGTAGATCGCCATCACTTACCGCCCTTCTTCGCCGCCCGCTTCTCTTCAGCCGCCTGTGCTTTCCTCTGTGCCTCAATCAGGATGCTGGGCATGGGCTGGCACACGAAAGCTTCGATTCGGTTGATTCCGTTCCACTGAATGCGCCGCCGCAAGTACCGACCTGATGGGCCGCGAGCTTGGCGAACGATTTCGAGGTATTCATCATTTCGAAGATCGTAGTTATCCCCACTTATGGCCGTTCTTCCGTAGCAGACCTTAACGCTGATGCCCACCCAGGGCTGATAGACGCCTAGCTTCTGGTTGTAGGCATATGCTGGATCGGGCATAAGCAAAGCTCGAAAGACCCGGCGCCAACCGCTCGCCAAGTCATCGGGTTCGCCCAGTTCTGAGGGCCCCTCGGGAGATTGCCAGCGTGACTGTGCAGCCTTGCGGGCGATTTCCGTTCGCTGCTCGGGTGTGAGCTTCTTCTTTCGGGCTTTGCCACCGCGGCTTCCCAACTCCACCGCAGCGGGATTCTTTCTTTTCGCCATGAGCACTCCTGTCATAGATCGTATGCTTAGCGGTAAGTAATGTCAAGGTTTCAGCGTGCGGGTCTTTGCCCTTAAGTACCCGGCCACAACTGCCGATGTTCTGCTCAACTCGCTTGGGGGACCACAGCGTTCTATGTGCCCCCGGTCCCATCCGTTTAGCGAGATGTTTTTGCCCGCCCATGATTAACACGCTACTGAACCCGAACATTTGATATGCTCTCTTCCGGTAGCACTGGAGGAGTAGCGAGATGGCCTGGCGCTGGTTTTGGCGGAACAAGTCATCACCCGTGTCTATCAACCCGGGGCCGCCGGTCGTCGAACCTCCGAGGACGACCGGCGACGCAACCACGCCCCCGGAGGTTTCCGGGTGGAAAGCGACCGACCGCGCCTCTCGGTATGTTCCGGAATTCAGACGCCTCTGTGCCGCATGGTACGAAACCTTCGACGAAGCGGGTAACGAGTACTGGGTCTTCGGCGACTGTCCTCCGCAAATCGGATCCCCCGCGGCGTGGTTCTGGGCACCTGCAGTAGATGTTCGATTGAATCACGATGTCCTCAGTTGGCCTAATCCTCCGGATAGTTGCGGTCGCTTCTCTAGCCTCAAGGCAGCACGAGAGGACTTCTGCTCGCACCCCCGCGCAAGCCGCCGCTCGCACATCAATTTCGAACGGGAAGAATCGGCGCTCCCGGAAGCGCAGGCGCTCCTGTCGACCATCCGCGAGAACGTCGCGGTCTGCTCAACACCAGAGGCCGCAAGCGACATTTTGTATTCTCTAGACACCGATCTGGAACACATCATTCCGGATGCACTGGACGATCAAAAGGAGCGGCTTCACCTGTGGCGGATGCATATCCGCGGCTGCAATCGCGGAATCAGGAGATTTGCGAGCGAGAACCTTCAGTACTACGGGCACTTAACAGACAGCCATATCAAACGAATCTGCCAGAGTGACGTAATTTCGACATGGCTGTACTGGAGAGACCGTGGCGAATTGCCGATCACACCTGAAGTCCGAAGAGGAGTCGGCTTCTGGTCAGAGTCTAAATCGGATCTCGAGGTACGGGCAGTCGTCTCTCGAAACTGGCGTCGCTTCTACGAATCAGCGGATGAAGACGGTCAACCTGTCAACCAGCAACTCAATGCCGAGCGGCGGCGCGTTCGCTCAGTGGACGAGTGCATCGGGATCATCAGGGGAATAATGGCTGACGACAGAGTCCAGGAGGAGGAGGTCCATACTCTTGCGAAATGGCTTCTCGCCAGCGGGGAACTCATTGACGAATGGCCAATCAGTATTATTGCGGAGAGGCTCAATCGTGTCTATGCAGACCATGTTGTCGATGACCAGGAGCGCGAGGATCTTCGCGAACTCTTCCGGGAACTGATGGGCTCACACGAAGACGTTTCGGAATTCAGAAACGCTGCAACTAAGCTGCCTCTGACGAAGCCTCCACCAAACATTGTGGTGCCTGACCGTCTCTTCGTCTTCACCGGGAAGTTCTTGCATGGCACGCGCAAGTCCTGCGAACAGGCCGTTTTGGATCGTGGCGGTTTCACCAAACGCCAGGTGACCGAGAAAGTCGACTACCTGGTGATTGGCGCCATCGGAAGTCGCGACTGGATTCATTCGACGCACGGCCGCAAGATCGAGGCTGCGGTTGCGAACGTCGAGCGGGGTCACCCGACCGCGATCATCTCCGAAGAGCACTGGGAGAGGTTCCTGTGAAGGTCGGTGACGTCGTCCGGATTAGCTGCCAGCACAGCAAGTATGACGGGATAGTTGGCACCATCTTCGAAATCCAGAAAGCCTCCCGCTACGCCATCGTGGACATGCCAAAAGGCACGGAGCGACGGATTGAGAACATCCGCGAAAACAGGATTCTAGCGCGGATGAAGCCGAGCCCCAAGAAGAAGCGGCCCAAGGGCGATCCTCAGTGGTTTCCGCTTCGGTGGCTTGAGCCCACTCCTTTGCATCACGAAGCGGACCAGTTGATCTGAGAACTTCCCCGCCGCTCACCCCACTACCTCAGTGATCTGTTACCCCGGCCGCCGCGTGTGCATCGTCGAAGGGCGGCGGCTATGCCAGTGAACCGTCGCCGGGGGAGCGACGCATTCACCGCCTGCCCTTTCGGGCTGCGATCTGCGCGCGCTTGCGCTTGGCGAGGGCCCCCTCGAGAAGCGTCTCCTGAGTCTCTTCGGGAGTCGATCCAGACGCCAGAAACTCTCGAACCCGGCCAGGCTCGCCAGCGTCTTGGCACAGCCGCAGAGTCTCACCTGCTTCGGCGTAGCCGGCATCCCGGCCCATCGCTCGGGCCGCCGCAATCTCGAGCGACGCGGTCGCTAGCCGCGCTTGGCGGGTTGCAAGGCGATCGCGCAGCTTCCCCCGGGCCCGCATGCGCAAGTTATCGTCACGACTCGCGCGGGCGGCCTGTTTGCCCGCCAGCGCCGGGTACTGGATCACGTCTTCGATGCGAGGGATCATTGAGGAATCGGTGATGAACATGAGTTTTTACTCCTTTTCGTTTCGTGTTGCGCCCGAAGCCGCCGCCAAGAAAACCGGGACGCGGAGGGAAGGAAACTCGCGCCCCGGCCAGGCGGAGACTCGGCCCGCCTGAAGCTGCATTACCGGGAAAGCGGGATATTCTGCCCCTTGGCGGAGAACATCATTGGGCGAGTTGCCGGAGCCGGTCGGGGTTCCTCTTCACCCTCTGCCAACTTGGAATTCACCCGAGTAACCTGCACGGCGCCGGTTCGTGGCCGCACTTCGTCTGCCCGCCGCCGCTCGGTGGACTGCCGCTGGTGGCTCTCGGCTGCCAGCCGCTCGAGTTGCTCCGCGAGTGCCGTTGCCGCCCGCTCCCGCTCGAAGGTCTTCTCCGCGCTGGCGTCGCCGGCCCACGCCGGAACGGGGCGTAAGGCGCCGCCGATCGCCTGTTGTGGCTGGCCGGTGAACAGGAATTCGCCCGGAATAGTCGGATCGGGAATCCGAAGGCTCTGAATCCAATCCGCCGCCAGCGCGTCATTCGCGCCATCGGCCCACGCCGCCATCTGGCGGAGCAACGGAGTGACGCTCTCGAACGCGGCCCGGATCTTCTCGGCGAGCTTGCCGCGTTCGGTTTCCGCGTGTTCTGACCGCGCTTTGTTGAGCCCGGACAAGCTGGCCGCCGCCTCGGCCTCGCTTCGCTGGAGTTCGCTCTCCAGCCCGCCGGCCAGCGCCTGAAGCCGGTCCAGTTCGGTCCGCGCCTCGGACTCGCGTTTCCGGAGGTCCTCCAGTCCCTCGGCTCCGTCGCCAAGGACCGCCCGCGCTTCAGCCCGCGCCAGGGCGCCCCGGTGGGTATCCAATTCGCTTTCGAGCGCCGTGATTTTCTCGCGGGTTTCGGTGAGCGTTGCGCTCGCCCGCTGGCGTCGATCGAGGTACTTTCCCGCGGCCTCAGCCGCGTCTTTCAGTGGATTCTTAAACACGGTTTTTCCTTTCTTGGTGCAGAAGCTGGCCCTTTCGCCCACCACGGAGCGCCGGGGGGAAGGACCGAAAGCCCGGCGCTCCGTTACCTGCCAACAGGCCTCATCTCGGCTGCTCTACCGCCTTGCCAATTGCCTCCGGAAGCCCGGTCAACATCTGCCGAAGTAGAACCGCCGCGAGTTCAGTTAGGCTTAACAATTGTTCACTTTCACTCAACACAAATTGCTCTTCTGGGGGGCTGGAACTAGACACAAAATGCAATCGACACACCGGCCCGCAAAAAACCTCCAGGAAGGACCCGCGGGCCAAGGGTGCGGAGACTGATTCACTCGTAATCTCCCCGCTGGCCCCCTCTCATTCGCCGCCGCCGTAGTTCGATATTGCGCCGTTTCGCCAGCCGCTTGGCCCGCTCTGATCGAAACCGAAGGTGCTCCCGAAAGTCGGAGATCACCCGCTCAGCCGATACCCGCTTGCGAAATCGCCGGAGTATGGACTCCGCGCTCTCGCCCGGTCGCGCCTCTACCATGACGCCGTGAAACTCCCGCTCAGTCATCGAACGTCGCCCGCCTTTCCTGTTTCAAACTAATCTTGACCACTTTGTTTCCGCCGCTCTGCCGAATCCCGGCATCCTCACCCACTCGGGAACCCGCCCCGCCGTCGCCTGCCTCACCGCTGCCCAAGGAATCGCCGCTTGTGGTGCGGTCCGTCCCGCCGTCGCTCGAACAAATCGGACAGCAAACTCCGCAATAGAACATCGTGGTCACCGTGTCCACATGCATCGCATCGCTTGGCCGCTTGCCGCACTCGTGGCACGGTGCGGAGACAGCCCCGGTCTGCAAACAACGCTTGGGTCTACGTACCATAAAGTTCTCCGCAATCTTGAATTGTTTACTCCACTATGCACTTTTCGCTTTCTGCCGCGTCCCAGTCCCGCCGCCGTAGCACCAGATCGATGTAGGCGGATCGAAGCGGGCAAACGCCGGCGCGCGGAATCGTGGCCCGCGGTACTCAGTTGGCATCGCGCGGCCCCTCGATTACCTCTCCCAGTCGGGCCGGCCAGTCAACCGCCAACTGGCGGCCGCACTCCAGACAAATCGCCTCGGCCTCGTGACTCCGAACCAGCCGCCCGCAGACGCATGAAATCTGGTACTCGCTCCGCGGCCGGCTGGTGGATTGCTCGCCCATAACTGCCCGAGTTCCGTTTGATGCCGGTAGATCCCCGAGTTCCGTTTGTGCCGTGGACGAAGCCTCGCGAACAGATACGAGAAGGCGATTCGGCCCGCAACCTACTGACCTTAAGGGGGATACCCCTACGGAACTAAAGGAAGAAGAGGAACATATGGAATATAAGGAACCCATACCCCTACCGGAACTCACGGATTCACCCCCTCGCGGAACATTTTCTGAACCGCCGCGGCGCTCTCGCGGAACTCGTCTATTACGATGTAAGAACCGCGCTCAACTTGGGTAATGGCGCCGGCCTCGTAAAGCGCTCGAAGGTGGGAACGCGCCCAGCGATCCGTGATGCCCATGGTCTCGCCCAAGTCTTTCGCCGTGAAACTCGATTGGTCTCGCGCCGTCGCCATGATGTAGAGTGCCTTCCAGTGGCTGATAATCTCGTGGCCCACCGCAGCCGCGTGGAGCCGCTTGTCGGGACCCATATACGTAAGGACTGGTGGCGGGCTGATATCACGTCCCTGTGCTCTCAGAACGCGCTCTGGCCGGCCAGGGTCGAGCTTGTGATAGAGCGCAATGGTACTCGCTGCCGCCGTCAATCCGAAACTTGAAGCAACGGAATCGAACGGGTCATCGTGCGAGCCCTTATTCATGTGGTGCACCAATACCACAGCGGTGCCAGTGCGCTCGGCCAAGTCCGTGAGAATTCGCGCCTCATTATATTCACCTGCTACGAAGTCACTTCCGATTCGTGGCGAGCGAATCGCTTGCAGGCAATCAATCACGACTAGTTTGGGTCGATGAGTGCTGATCGCGGCCTCAACGCCGGCCAAGGCTTCCGGGCCAATTGTCCAGCGCTCGAGGGCAATATGGAAGCTGGCCCCATTTGTTCGACTGATCGCTTGCCAGCGGGATGCAAACCGAGATTCCGAAGGGTCATCGGCCATGAAATAGAGCGCCGGGCCTTTGTCCACCCCTAATTTCCCCATGAACGGCTGGCCGCTGGTAACGGCTTCGCAGGCCTCTAGCGCCAGAATTGACTTGCCAGCCTTGGGCTTGCCAGCCAGTATTGTGAGTTGCGCCGGCATCACAAAGTTGCTGATTATTGGGGTTACTTCTTTCAACGGCATGCTCATCAAATCGGCTCCCGTCATAAAGGCGAATCCCTTAGCTTCGGCGGTGGACTCGAAAGCTTCGATGTCTGCGGCGGTTGCTATCTCAAGCGACATATTCGCCCTCCAGCCGTACCAGGAATTCGGTCTCACAATGCCCTTGCGTAAACCATTCCGTAGGATCTTTCGCGCCGGGCAATTGGAGAATTCGCAACCGCGACGCCACGCCTAGCAACTGCCTGCCAATCTGTGCCACCCGCTTGCGGCCAGGCGGATCGTTGTCAGGGATCAAAATCACTTCGCGGCCCCGGAGAAACTCGTTAAATTCCGGGCGCCAACCGTTTGCGCCGCCCGGATTGGTAGTGGCGACAAACCCCCAATCCCGCAGAGTTTCAACGTCTTTTTCGCCCTCGACAACAAACACGATAGGCGCCTCAAGCACTTCGCGCAAGTGATAAAGGACGCGCCTCGGGCCATAGCCCCACATTCCATCGGGCCGTCGCGGTCGGAAGTCTTTCGGTTCGAACCGACAAACCTCGTAGAGCAGATGTCCGTCCTCATCGGTATACGGATAAGTGGCCACCACAACCCCGGTCGGCCCGGAAGATTGCTTGTGGTTTTCGGCTTCCGGCCATAGTCCCTGCCCCTTCAGCGCCGCCACCACGGCCGCCTGCTCGCAGCCCGCAAAGCACCTGACAAGGAGTTTGCCGCGCCTCTCGGTAATACTGAGCGACGGGTTACGGTCATCGTGGGCAGGACATCGGCAGACGAAACCTCCCGCCGTCTTAGTGGCGCCGCCGAGTTCGCGGGCGATTTGCTCGGCGGTCACCGTCGCCCCCGGTATGCCGCAGACCGCCGCTGGTGGTACGATTGCACCTCCCGCCGGCCCGAGGTCGTAATACTGTCATCCGCGACCGTTCGAACGAACGCGCCCGCTGCCGCGGCCCGCAGCGAGAGGTAGCGGAGCTTGCCGGAGGGTGACCGCACCTCATCTGCAAGGCGTGACACCACCAGCGCCCGCGCCTGCCGCTCATCGGCCCGCTGGTAGAGAGCGCCCGCCGGTGTGCGCACCTCGACTAGCTGCCCCGGCTGGCCCGGGGAGCCATGGGGATCGGCCGTCACAACCGTACCCCGTCGCCGCCGGCGGGGCTTTTCGCTACCCAACTTTCGATGTCCGCGATGTCGTATCTCACTGCGCCGCGCTGGGCGCCGCCGAATCGCCGGAATTTCGGGCCGCGTCCGAATAAGCGCCACCGCCGCAAGGTTTTCGCGGAGAGACCAAGCAACTCGGCGACCTCAAATTCATTTAGGAATCGTTGCGCTATATGTTGATGCTTCATCACGCCCCCAGAATGAAGCACCACGGAAGCAATGAGAAGTGACAGAGTTTCTGGGAGGGGGCGGGGGGTGCCGCTCAGGCTGTCCGGGTGCTATGCGCCGCGTTTCCGAAGCCTGCGGATATGCCGCCGAAAATCCTCAATGTCTTCGATGTCAGAGAGGCACCAGGCTTTCGCGAGTTCATGCATATCGCGGAGTTTGTTCGGGTAATCCGGGACCTTGTACCAAGCCGTGAGAGTGGCCTGCTCACGGGTCGGGTGTTGGCTGCGGGGCTGCCTCTTTTTGGCGGCCTTGGGGAGTCCGGCTAGCGACGCCTCAAACAATATCATCGTCACGACGTCCTGGGCGTGGCCCAGGCTCCGGCAGCTTTCGGGTGTCCAGGGCTTGTTCTTGTCGATCACGTCCTGAAGACGCTGGATACTCCGAAGAGCGGAAGACGCCGCCTCCGATATCCGGTAGTACGCCTTTGTCGCATCACCGGGCGATCGAACCTCGCCGAATGCCGCGGCTAGCATCCCTTGGTCGGCCTCCACTTGGGCAAGCTCGGAGTGGTTTCTCGATTCGACCGAGAGTTCCACTGCCTCGAGAATCCTTGCATACTCACGAAGTCGCCCGGGCTGAACCCGGAGATGTGCAGCCTTACTGAGACGCTGTTCGGTGGTTAATGCGGTTTGCTCTTCGGCGGGCTCGTTCATCGCTCTCCGTTCGCGATAGCCCCGAGGGTGAAGATAGCCGCCAGCGGGTCGGAGCGCCCGCGTTCGCCTCGCGATGGCTAGGCGGCTACCCGAATCATAGCATACCAAAAATGTTTTCCGGAATCTTGTACCAAATCTTGCACTACCACAGACAAAAAACGAGGGTAAACGAGGGTAAAACTGGGCCGGATTGAGGTTTGGCAGGCTGATTGCTATCAGCAGCTAAGTATTGAAAATAAAGTGGTTAAGTGGTACGCCCGGCAAGATTCGAACTTGCGACCTCTTGCTCCGGAGGCAAGCGC
>CAYXVG010000123.1:0-7398 GCA_964468205.1 uncultured Solibacteraceae bacterium
CGGAGTATCCGGTTTGGGTTTTGTCGAGGATGACGGCGTATTGGGTCATGGGAGGCACCAGAGGTCATTATGACGAGTTTTCGAGAGTTCTTCGTTGCAGCCACCAAGAAGGAGCCGTACGACTACCAAGCGAGACTTGCGTCCCTTGAGTCCGAAGAAGCAGTCGTATCGGTTCCAACCGGCGCAGGAAAGACGGCGGCCGTCGTGCTGGCTTGGCTTTGGCGGCTTCAACGGGAAAACGGGGCCGATTCAAAGAGGCTTGTCTACTGCCTGCCGATGCGGTCTTTGACCGAACAGACAGCAACGGTTGCTCGTGATTTCCTGCGACAGTTAGGGCTGGAGAAGAGAGTCGGTGTTCATGTGCTGATGGGCGGTGAATCTGATGAGTCTTGGTATCTCCAGCCGGAGCGGCCGGCAATCATTGTTGGTACTCAGGACATGATCCTGAGCCGCATACTCAACCGCGGATACGCGATGAATCCACTCCGGTGGCCTTTGCCATTTGGGCTGTTAGCATGTTACTCCACTTGGATCTTCGATGAAATTCAACTAATGGCTGACGGCCTAGCCACAACTTTGCAGTTTCAGTCCTTTCGAAAAATGATGCAGTGCTATGGGGAGCACCGCTCTATCTGGATGTCGGCCACTTGCCGCCCGGAGTGGTTAGAGACGGTCGATCATCCTATCCCCGAGGCGGCGACAGTTGTCACGTTGAGCGAGAAGGATCAAGCGCAGCTCGAGGTTCGGCTTCATGCGAACAAACTGCTGCAGCGGGCACCCCAAGATTGCCGGATGCCGAAGGGACTCGCGCAATTTGTACTCGAATGCCATGTGCCGGATACGCTCAGTCTTGTGGTGGTGAATACGGTAGCGCGAGCGGTGGAAACGTACAAAGAGTTGCGGAAAGGCGCGGATGGATCCAAACTGAACGTTCAACTCCTGCACTCGCGTTTCCGGCCGATTGATCGCAGGAAGAGGTGGCAAGATCTACTATTAGCGGCCAGGAATGGAGACAGCGCGGTTGTTGTTGCGACTCAAGTAATAGAGGCGGGCGTTGATATCAGCGCCAAGACCATGGTCACGGATGTGGCCCCGTACGCATCTTTGGTCCAGCGCTTTGGAAGACTGAACCGGGCGGGTGAAGCGGCTGAAGCGGCGTGCTACTGGGTGGATCGACCGCTGATCGAAAAACACTCGAAACTCTTACCGAAAGATGAACTGACGGAACGAGAGCGCGAGGCGATTGCGTCCCCTTACGCTTGGATGGAACTTGAGAGCGCGAGGCGAAAGCTCGAAACCTTGAAATCGGCCAGCCCCGCAGCGCTTCCCAAGATGGATGGAATCATTGAGTTCGAGCATGTGCCTCGACGCAGAGATTTGCTGGACCTGTTCGACACTTCCCCGGATCTTAGCGGCAATCACGTGGACATTTCCCGGTTTGTGCGGGGAGGCGACGACCGCGACGTAGCGATTGCGTGGCGCAAGTGGGAAGACCCGGAGACCTCCCCACCATCGGATCTCGCGGCACTCGAACATCGAGAGCTTTGCCGGATACCTCTTCATCAGGTGACGGAATTTGCGAAAACGAACCGGAAGGTTTGGGGGTGGCAAGTTAGCCTCGGACGTTGGGAAGAGGTTCGACCCGACCGACTCGTACCTGGGATGCGGTTGGTAGCGCACGTGAGCGCGGGTGGCTACACAAGCGACGAGGGATGGAATCCTGAGTCGAGATTGGCGGTAGATACGCTTTCCAAGGACGACCTTCCGCCGGAGGAGTGGTTGGGAAACGACCCGCTTACGTTTCGCAAGTTCGGCGCACAGTACCAGCAGAGTCTGGCCGCCCACACGAATCGAGTGGTGGAAGAGTTGGGGAAGCTACTCGCAAACAGCCGAGGGGTGGATTTGGGTGACGCAGCCAGGGCTTTACGGAGAGCAGCGCGCCTGCACGACTGGGGAAAGGCTTTGAGCGAGTTTCAGAAGACTCTGAGGGAGGGAGAGCCGCCCTCGGACAGGGAACTTCTAGCCAAGTCGTGCGCAAACGGACGGCATGCACGCCGGCACCTCAGACACGAGCTAGCAAGTGCGCTCGCGGCACTGGAATCTGGTGAAACCCCGCTTGTCGCCTATTTGATCGCGGCGCATCACGGCCGAATCCGGCTGACGATTCGCTCGATGCCGGAAGAACCTCCGGGCAGGATGCGGGGACTGGAAGTCGGTGATCCATTGCTTGCCGCCGATCTTGGCGATGGGACGAAGATGGACGACTGGGCGGTGATATTGGATGCGGCCACGATTGGCCGGCGCAAAGATGGGCGGAGTTCCTGGACAGATTGCATGGTACGTCTTCGCGATGAATTCGGGCCGTTTCGGCTGGCCTACCTGGAGGCGCTACTGCGCATCGCCGATGAACGAGCGAGCGCGGAGCCCGGAGAGGAGGTGGATGAATGCCGATCGTAAGACTTGACGGTTGCCGGATCGAGCCACTTGGATCGTACCTAAAAGGTTTGGGCGTACTGCGGCTTGTCAGCAGACAGGTGGACAGAGATGCACGGGGTTGGTGGGAGGAAGACCGGTTTGTCTTGGAGAGTGTGCTTGATGCCGGCGGCCTGACACGGTTCTTTCTTGAGAGTTACCTCCCAACACCTGTCGTGGCGCCGTGGAATAGCTGCAGCGGCTTCTACGCGAAGGACCGGAAGGTTGGGATTAAGGGCCTTTTGGGGACCACTGAAAGTCGTTTTGCTACTTACCGCGAAACAATCCGGCGGGCCGCATTGATTCCGGAGGTAGAAAGCGGTAAGGCCGATAGCCCGGCGGATGAAGTGAGCAGGCGGGGAGCCATCCAACGCGCGTGCAGGAACGGACTTCCAGATGAGGCAATCGACTGGCTCGATGCAGCGGTAGCGATAACCGTGGAGGGGAAGCGCGGGTTTCCTCCGATTCTCGGGACAGGCGGGAATGAAGGACACCTGGATTACACAAACAACTTCATGGAGAACCTCGTGAAGTTGTTGATCCAGCCAGACAAGAAGCTCCACCCCGAGGGGCTTCTACTGAACGCGCTTTTGGGGGATGCCACATCGGGATTCGTCAAGGCGGCAGTTGGGCAGTTTGACCCCGGCCGGGCCGGAGGGTTCAATCAAGGCCAAGAGGTAGAGACAAAAAATATTCCAGCGAACCCGTGGAATCAAGTGTTGACGATTGAGGGGGCGGTGGCTTGGGCAAGCGGCCTGCACCGGCGTCAAGGAGTTTCGTTCCGACAAACATTTCTGTCAAGCCCGTTCACGGTTTATCCAAGCTCCGTCGGCTATAGTTCAGCCAGTAAGCGCGATTCTGAACTTACACGCGCGGAGATCTGGGCTCCGATTTGGCGGCAGCCCGCGGCGTACCTTGAAATCGAAACATTGTTCCGGGAAGGCAGAGCACAACTTCGGCGTGGTCCAGTGGAAGACGGAATTCAGTTCGCCCGAGCCGTTGCTTCGCTGGGTGTTGACCGAGGTTTGGATGCGTTCGTCCGGTTCAGTTTGTTGAAGCGGCGTGGCGATAGCTACGTGGCATTACCCGCGAGCAGATTCGGTGTGCCCGATCAGAAGCTGAAAGAAGCAGATCTATTGGAAGAATCCGCCCATTTGCTTGAACGGTGCGATTCCTTTTTGAGGACCTTCCGAGACAACCCGCCGGCAGGTCTGGACTCAGCACGCCGCTCTTACTACGATGCCGTCTACGCGTTTCTCTTGAGGCGTGGCACCGGCCGATTCCGGAAGGTGGTCGCCGCATTGGGAAGGGTCCAGCGGGAGATGCTCTTGCGGCCCGAGGACTCGAGAGTCTGGTTGCCACCACGCCTCAGCGGGGACTGGATACTAGCCGCGGGGCAAACGCCGGAAGTGAGGATTGCGGCTGGTTTGTCGTGTTTACGGGGAGTACGCTCGAACCTGACTCGTGGCGACAATGATTTTGCATGGGCCGCCGGGGGCCTATTGGGAACGATGAGCGCAGTGCTGGCGCGGAGGGTTTTTAGAGCGGACGACAATACAGGGAACCGGTACTTCTTGAGGTCGGACTTAAGCGTGAGACCGCCTGAAGTGGCGCGGTTCCTCCGGGGAGAGTTGGACGAGGACCTGATCGAAGAATTGTGGTTTGCGTTCACTCTCCTGAAGCCAACGTTCACTGAGGGGTTCTATCGAGACTGGAACAAGCAATCCATCGAGGAAGAGGCGTTGCCAGCATCGTACTGCGTATTGCGTCTGCTGTTCGATCCGGCACTTGAGCCAGATAGCGGCCCCATGAGAAGCGAGCCGAGGGTTTTGCCGCTGCTGCGCGGCGGCCGGGTTCGGGAAGCATGTCAACTTGCGCAGAGACGACTACGGATGAGCGGTTTTCCAGTTGTGCCAGCAGAGTACGAGGATTCCAACGACGGCCCGAGGCTGTCCGCGGCGCTCCTCATTCCGGTTAGCGGGTTGAAGTGGGCCGCCCGCGCTGCTGGAATTCTCAGCGAGGAGGACGAGGTTGAGCAGAAAGGATGAAATGGAGATGAATACTGACGAACTAAATAGCCATTCAAGGCTATTGATCGAGGTGGCTCTCGAACCAATTCAGGGCAGCCGGTTCCAGCCGACGGGGTTCGCGGATCTTGGAGCCGCTACCTATACCCGGCCTGGACGCGCGGGACAAGCTTCGAGACGAATGTTATTGGTGGAGAGCGCCCAGTCAATGGCGAATCGCCTGGAGAAGACCTGTCTTAACGGGGACGGGCCGGATATCGACCCGGAGATTGCTGGACTCCCCTATCTCAAAGCGAAGCTGCGGAGCGCCAGCGGCGATATATGGACTTCATCACTGGTGGAGGCACACCGGTTGGGATCTCCTTATTTCCTTGGAAACAAGGAGTTCAGAGCGAAACTTGCTCAGGAGATGAATTATGATCAGCGGAAGCCGCTGGATTGGTTCAGCATCCACAAGACAATCTTTCGTTACGATGCGAACTGTTTGGTCCATGGAGTTTTTCTTTCGCTGCTAGATGGCGGCCGGGTGCGCGTCCCGCGGGCTCTCAGCGCCTTTATCGAGGCCGCAGACATAGAGGAAGCCCATTCCGGCGGAGTGAAGAACAGCCCAGTGGACCCGAAGGGCGAATTGCAGCTCACGGATCCAGCGTTTTCCCAGAGCGAGAAAGGGGTGTATAGCAACGTTCCGTTCCAGCGAGTGGAGTTCACGGCGGGAGAGATTACTGCATTCTTCAATTTGGACCTTTCGCTCATTCGAGGATATGGATTGGGTAAGCCGGCAGAGCGGATGCTTGTGAATCTGGCACTGCTCAAGGTAAGGCGGTTCCTCGATCGTCATCTCCGCTTGCGGACAGCTTGCGATTTCCGGCCGCTCTCTGGAGAGGTCCCGATGAGCAATGGCGCCAGCCTACCCTCGGAAAGTGATCTGCTCGGACTCGTGAAACAAGATATTGTGGATTGTTCGACAGCCGGTTTGTTCGCGTCGCCGCCGGTGAGTGAATTCGAGATCCCCGTGAAGATCAAAGAGAAGAAGGAATAGGGGGTACTGCCGTGCTGACTATCTCGTTGCGGTTTCCAGGCGGCCGGTTTCACGGTACCCCCTGGGGCCGGCACGTCAACGAAGCGGCACCGGAATGGCCGCCATCACCCTACCGGCTGATCCGCGCTCTCTTCGACGTGTGGAAACGCAAGGTACCGGACTGGAGTGTTGAGCGGGTGGAACCACTGCTGGAGCAATTGAGCCAGGAGGCACCACGGTTCCATCTGCCAGCGGCCAGCGCTTCACATACTCGATCGTACCTGCATAAGAACAGCTTTGATCCGGCGGACAAGACTTTGATCTTCGACGGTTTCGTGGTGATCCATCCGGAAACGTCCATAAGGATTTGCTGGCCGAATGTGGAGTTGAATCCGGGACAGCGTGGCGACCTGAGCACGATGCTCAGGCTGCTGAATTTCTTCGGCCGTTCCGAGAGTTGGGTAATCGCCGACGTGGACGACGGGATCTACGATTGGAACTGCAGTCCCGCAGCGGAGGTAGAAGAAAACGGCGACTACATCGATGTCGCTTGCGTTACACCGAAACGACATTTTGCCGCCCCGAAACGTCAAGGAGCCTCGAAGACTTGGATTGAGGCTGTAACCTACTCGACAACACAGATGCTCAAAGACAAGGCAAGCCACCCACCGGCGCTTCGGCTGGTACCGTACATCCGCGAGTTCAGTGCGCTCGATGTCCCTCCTGGGCAAGGGTATCGGCCTCTCGCACCTTCCGTACGGGCTGTACTGTATTCGCTCAGTGGCTCCGTGCTTCCACGTCTCACCAAGGCTTTGGAGATTGGAGAACAGGTCAGACGCAAACTCATGGGTATCCATCGCAAGCGTTCCGGCGATGATCCGCAGAAGGTTTCGTGCAAGTTCAGCGGGCACTACGCAAACGGAACAGCGTGTGAGGGGCACCGGCATTGTTATGTGGCCCCGTATTCCTCCGGAGAACGGAGAGAGATTGATCGAGTCCTCATTTGGTGTCACGAAGGCTTTGACAGGCTCGAACGCATAGCGCTGAACTCACTCGGTTCCATCGGTTGGGTGGATCCGAAACCGAATGCGGTTGCGGTGGCATGGGGAGATTTCGATTGCCTACGCCCTACGACGACGATTGTCGAAAGTGTAACCCCGTTTGTTCCGCCAAGGCACTACCGGAAGGGCAGGGGGAGCTTTGCGGAGTGGTTGCAGGCAGAAGTGCGGTGGGAATGCGAGAACCATGGTTTGCCGACGCCCGCAGCGATTCGACCGATGGACTTGCCGGCAACGAGAGGGTCTTGGCGTGACTTTCGCAGGAATCGGAAGGGCGAGCCTCCACGCTTCGGATGCGGATTCCGATTGGATTTTGACGAACCGATCCACGCTCCTTTCAGCCTGGGCTACGGAAGCCATTTCGGGCTGGGGCAATTTCACTCTGCGAGAGATTGAAGATGCGGCAGACCTATATTGTTTGTTACGACATCTCGGATGACAAGCGGTTGCGGCGGGTGTTCCGGGTGATGCGGGGGTATGGGGATCATTTGCAGTATTCGGTGTTTGAGTGCCAATTCACGGAGATGGATTTGGTGAAGTGCCGGGCGGAGCTGGCGGAGGAGATTCATCAGAAGGAGGATCAGGTGTTGTTCGTGTGTCTGGGTCCGGCGGAGGGGCGGGGAGAGCGGGTGATTACGGCGCTGGGGAAGCCGTATACGCGGGTGGATGCGCCGTGTTTGATTGTGTGAGGGGGGACACCCGCGGCTTTCCACGCGGCGCTATCGCGCCTTGGGACAGCCGCCAGTGTCCCCCTTCTGCAATGCCGTACTATCGCGCCGTGGGACAGCCGCCAGTGTCCCCCTTCCGCAATGCCGTGCTATCG
>CAYXVG010000123.1:7498-9624 GCA_964468205.1 uncultured Solibacteraceae bacterium
CTATCGCGCCGTGGGACAGCCGCCAGTGTCCCCCTTCCGCAATGCCGTGCTATCGCGCCTTGGGAGAGCCGTCGATGTACCCTTCTGCAAGTTCGGTGGACGCGGGGGACTGGCGCGGGTGTCCCCCTTCAGCAGATTGGCGGAGGAGGTGAGTGATGGGAGCGTTAGCGGAGAAAGGTGAACGCAGGCGGGAGGCTGCGCCGGAGTATTTGCCGGCGCGGATGGTGAACGAGTTTGCCTACTGCCCGCGGCTGTTCTTTTTGGAGTGGGTGGAGGGGGTGTTCCGCGAGAGCGCGGATACGGTGGCCGGGAAGGTGGAACACCTGCGGGCGGACTCGGGGACGGGGGCGCTGCCGGAGGCCGGGGCGGTGGAGGAGGGCGCGGAGCTGCGGACGCGGTCCGTGTCGCTTTCGAGCGAGACGCACAAGGTGATCGCGAAGATGGACGTGGTGGAGGTGGAAGGCGGCCGGGTGACGCCGGTGGATTACAAACACGGCCAGCCGTCAAAGAGCCCCGAGGGGATCGCGGCGTGGCCGTCAGACCGGGTGCAACTGGCGGTGCAGGCGCTGGTGCTGCGCGATAACGGATACGAGACGGACGAGGGACTCGTGTTCTACGGGAAGACGCGGCAGCGGGTGCGGGTGGAGTTCGACGCGGAGTTGATGGCGGAGACGGCACGGGTGATCGACGAGGCGCGCCGGACGGCGCTCGCGGGCGAGTTGCCGCCACCACTCGAGGATTCGCCGAAGTGCCCGGGGTGCTCGCTGGCGGGGATCTGCCTGCCGGACGAGGTGACGGCGCTGCGGGAGCAGGCTCCGGCGGAGGAAGCGACCCAGCTTTCGCTGTTCGGGGAGGAGGAGGCGGTTCCGCGGAAGGGTCCGGCGACGGTGCGGCGGCTGGTGACGCCGCGGGACGAGCTGAAGCCGCTGTATCTGAACACGCAGGGGCTGCGGGTGGGCAAGACCGGAGCGGTGCTGCGGATCAAGGATCGTGACAAGGTGGTGCAGGACGTGCGGGTGGGGGAGATCTGCCAGGTGAACCTGATGGGGAACGTGCAGGTCTCGACGCAGGCGGTGCAAACGCTGTGCGAGGCGGGCGTGCCGGTGTGCTACTTCTCGCGCGGGGGCTGGTTTTACGGCGTAACGACGGGGATGAACACGAAGAACGTGTTCCTGAGGCAGCGGCAGTTCCGGCTGGCGGGCGAGGAGTGGTTCGGGCTGCGGCTGGCGCGGGAGCTGGTGGCGGGAAAGATCCGGAACCAGCGGACGATGCTGCTGCGGAATCACGTGGAGCCGAAGGTGGCCGTGTTGCGGGAGATGAAGGAGATGGCGTCGCGGGCGGAAGGGGCGCGGTCGGCGGCCGAACTGCTGGGGATTGAGGGGAACGCGGCACGGTTGTATTTCGGCGAGTTTTCGGGCATGATCAAGTGCGGCAACGGTGACGAGACGCCGGCGGAGTTCGTGCTGGACTTCGAGGGCCGGAACCGGCGGCCGCCGCGGGATCCGGTGAACGCGCTGCTCTCGCTGGGGTACTCGATGCTGACGAAAGATCTGACGGTGACGTGCTACGCGGTGGGGTTCGATCCTTATATGGGGTTTTATCACCAGCCGCGGTTCGGGCGTCCGGCGCTGGCGCTGGATTTGATGGAGCCGTTCCGGCCGTTGATTGCGGATTCGGCGGTGCTGAGCGCGATCAATACGAAGATGGTGACGGGGAAGGATTTCGTGCGGGCCGGGAAGTCAGTGGCGTTGACGGGAGAGGGCCGGAAGGGGTTTTACCGGGCGTACGAGTTGCGGATGGATGCGCTGGTGACGCATCCGATGTTCGATTACCGGGTGAGCTACCGGCGGCTGCTGGAGATCCAGGCGCGGCTGCTGGGTCGGGTGATTGAAGGGGAGATCGGGAAGTATCCGGTTTTCGTGACGCGTTGAGGAGGTGTGGCGGTGGTTGCGAGCGGCGGGGCGGTAATCGGACAGCGGGGGGCGCTCGATGGGTGTAGAGTGTTGAGACGGCGGGTGTTTGTGGGCGTCGTGGGATTGGATTTGGGTTTGAGGGCTGCGGTGCGGGCGAGGCGCTCGCATTTCGGCCCGCAGGTGTTTGAAAATCGAATAGGATAGAAGGCGGGC
>CAYXVG010000124.1:0-9524 GCA_964468205.1 uncultured Solibacteraceae bacterium
CGCTCTTGATTCGTGTCAGAACCTCGGTGTACACGGCGAAATGACGGTAGACATCTTCCGGGTTCTTGTTGTTTGCCAGGACGGTGCCAAGTAGCAGCACGAAGACCGCCGTTGCCGACGTCAGGACGACGAGTGTTTTGACGAAACGATTCATAAACGGTTGTGCCGCCGGTATCCGGCCGCTTCCCCACCTTTTGTATTCTAGTATAACAGACGCTATTGCAAGAACTTGGTTGCGTATTCGATCGTTTTTCCGCCGTGACGGGAAGACTGGCGGTTGAGCGGTCACCCCTGCGGCGCTGTCCAGGAACCTCGACTCAGCGATATCCGAACAGTAACTGGCACAGAACAGATCCCGCGAACGCCATTAACCACCCCGCCGTCATGAGTTGGCGGAACAGCCGCTGGCGGTTCTCTTGCGGCGGTGCGTAGGCTAGGCACATCGCCCCCAGTGGAGAAAGGGGCGAAATATCAACAAGATGCGCGCCAACATTGATGGAAAATGCGACCATTAGGGGATTGCCCCCACCGAAGTACGCAATCAGCGTGGGCACCGCCGGGAGCAGAGCCGGCATCACGACGCCGATCGAGCTGGCATACACCGATAATACACCCGCTACCAGCGCGATCACGCCGGGAAGATAAGTGGAGTCAGAGATTCCGGATAGAAGTCGGGCGAAGAGAGCAATGCCGCCCCCAGCCTGAATTACCTCCACCAGTGTAGTGACGCCGCAGACCATCAGAATCACTCCCCAGGGCATGGATTTCAGCGCACTGGATTCGCTCGCCACTCCGCTGAGAATGAGCAATGCCGCGCCGATGAAGGCTGCAATTCCGATGTCGAGCTGGAATCCCACCGCGCTGACGCCGACCCCCGCAATCACCGCTATGGTAAACAACCGGGAACGGCCGAAATGGGATCCGGGCTCCACCTTGGCGTCAGCCGCCTGGCTCGGAAGCCCTGTCGCCTTCCGGAGTTTGTGACCGCCCAAAACGAAATACCCGACGAGAGCGACAAGCGTATGGGCGGCCAAGGAGTTCAAAAACACCGCCCACTCGCTCCCGCCCATCCCCATGCGGCCCATCAGTTCCGCTGCGACGATGCCGGTCGGCGCAATCGGAGAAAAAGCCCCGGAGCTGGCGCCGTTCACTAGCATGAATGACATCAGAAGAGAACTCACGCCCAACCGGCCTCCGATTCCCATTACGACCGGCGAAAGCATCGCGGTCGTGGCGAAATTCCCCGCGCCGCTGCTCGCGAGAAGAGCGGAAAGCCCGAAAACGAGCAGCGCCACCAGGCGGGGATCTGCCCGCACAAGCGCGATCGTCCGCCAGGCGATCTGGTCGAGGGCGCCGTTCACGGTCGCGAGTGAAAACAGCAGGGTGATGCCGGTCAAGCGGAGGAACAACTGCGAAGGAAACCCGCCCGCGACTTCGGCGACCGGGAGATCACAGAAAAAATAGCCGAGGGCAAATGCCAGCAGGAACGAGAGCACGCCGATGTTGAGGCGGGCAAAACAACCGGCGGCCACGACGATCCCGAGCGTGGCGAGGGAAGCTATCTCGCTAGACATGAAGTGTCGGGCCGGACTTGGCGGCGGTGGTTCGGGCTGCAGGCATCAGGCTCATTATACGAACGGGCCGGCAGATCGCCGGGCATGCGACGAGGATCCGGGGATTCCGGTTGCTACACTCACTTACATATGAAGTTTTTGCAACTCCTTCCCGCCGCCATCCTGTTGTGGAACGCTACAACCGCCGCCGGCGCCGGCGAAAAGCGGCCGGTTACGGCCGAAATGGTCCGCCAGGTTCACGAATCCGCGACCCTGATCGACCTTCACAACGACGTCACCAGCCGCACCGTCCAGGGCTTGGATCTGGCCCGGCGGCAGGCCGAAACCCACACCGACACCCCCCGGCTGAAGGAGGGCGGAGTGTCCGCTGTCTTCTTTGCCGCCTACGTCTCCAGACAATATGTCCCAACCGGGCGGGCCACTCTCCGGCTCCTCGAGATGATCGACACCATCCGGCACGATATTGCCGGCCGTTCGCCAGGCGATTACCTGCTCGCGCTCACCGCGGACGACATCGAGCGCGCCAAACGCGACGGCAAGATCGCCGCGCTCATCGGCATCGAGGGAGGCCATGCCATCGACGACAGCCTTCGGGTCCTGCGGGCCGCCTACGGCCTCGGCGCCCGTTACATGACCCTAACGCACTCGAACACCAACAACTGGTGCGATTCCTCGGGAGACATCCACCAGGAAGACGTGAAGCATCACGGCGGGCTCACCGCGTTCGGCCGCGAAGTAGTCCGGGATATGAACCGCCTCGGTATGATGGTCGATGTCTCGCACATCTCCGACGAGGCCTTCTGGGATGTGCTCGAAACAAGCGCCGCGCCGGTGATCGCATCGCACTCCTCGTGCCGCGCCCTTACGAATATCCCCCGCAACATGGATGATAAAATGATCCGCGCCATGGCCGAAAAGGGAGGCGTCATTCACGTCAATTTCGGCTGTGAATTCCTGTCTCAAGCCTCCGCCGATATGAATCCCTACCTCAACCCGGCGGCGAAGGTGAAGAAGCTGGGCAATGTGCCGCGCGCTTCCCTCGGCGATGTTACCGCCCACATCGCACACGTAGTCAAGATTGCCGGAATCGACGCCGTCGGTATCGGCAGCGACTTCGATGGAGTCGGCTGCGTCCCCCAAGGTCTGGCCTCTGTCTCGGAGTTCCCGAACCTCACCCGGGCACTGCTCGAGGCCGGCTACTCCGCGGCTGACATCCATAAGATCTACGGCCGGAATACCCTGCGGGTGATGCGCGCCATCGAGGCCGCTGCGGAGTAAGTGATCCGGGCGGCCTGTTAGAATTGTGACAGGGGCGGAAGCGGAGAGCAGCTCTTCAATGTGTGAAAATCCAAAAGCTAACGGGCAAGCCCGCATGCCATCAAGCCGGCGCCGTTTCGTAAGAACCCTTGCCGGCGGCGTCGGCGCCGGAATTATCGGGTTTCCCCACATCGCATGCGGCCCGAAGGGGCCCACCACGGACAAAAAGGTCATCGTCCTCGGCCTTGACGGGCTCGACCCGAAGCTTGTTCAGGCCCTTATCGATACCGGCCGCGCGCCAAATTTCAAGAAACTCGCCGCAGTGGGCGCCTTCCGTCCGCTGGGGACCACAATGCCCGCTTTGAGCCCGGTCGCCTGGAGCAGCTTCATCACCGGCCTGAACCCGGGCGGTCACGGCATAGCCGACTTCATCGTCCGGGATCCGGACACCTATACTCCGTTCTTCTCGATTTGGGACACCGAGGACGCCGGCCGGGTCCTCTCGCTCGGCGACTACAATCTCCCGCTCAGCGAAGGCAAGGTCGTGAACCGCCGTTACGGCAAGCCATTTTGGGCTTACCTGACCGAACAGGGAATACCCGCATCGATTATTAAAATTCCGACGAACTTCCCCGTGGAAGAGACCGCCACGCGCGCCGTGGCCGGGATGGGCACGCCCGACGTCACTGACTCGTTCGGCACTTTCAACTACTTCACCAGCGATCGTTCCGAGCGCTACGAGGATTTGAGCGGCGGCAATGTCGTTTATGTCGAGAAGCGCAACCACCGTGTCGACACCCAGCTCTACGGTCCGGTGAACGGCCTACGCAAGCCAAAAGACGATCTCGACGACCCCTACGTGAACCATACCCGCGTGCCGTTTACCGTCCACGTTGATCCCTCCGCCGACGCGGTCCGCATCGATATCCAGGGCGAAAGTCTCGTCCTGAACCGCGGCGAGTACAGTGACTGGATCAAGCTGAAGTTCGACATGCTCTCCTTGTTCGCTGGCGTCGCTGGCATCGCCCGCTTCTACCTCAAGGAAGTGCATCCGCACCTCAAGATTTATGTCACCCCGGTGAACATTGATCCGGAGGAGCAGGCCATGCCGGTCACTTACCCCGAAACGCTGGGCAAAGAGCTTGCCGCCGCCATCGGGCCCTTCTGGACGAAAGGCCTGCCTTCCGACACAAAAGCGTTCGACTCCGGGATTCTCGACGACGAAGCCTACGTCAAACAGGCGGAGTTGATCCTAAAAGAGCGCATGGCTCTCTTCGATTACGAATGGTCGCGCTACCGCGGCGGATTGTTCTACTTCTACGTTTCGAGCACTGACCAGGACGCCCACATGCTCTGGCGGAACATGGACAAGTCGCACCCGATGCACGACCGCGCCGACCTCCGCTTCGCCGGATACATCCCTCACCTCTACCAGGAGATGGACAAGCTCGTCGGCAAGGTGCTGCCGGCGATGGATGACAACACGCTGCTTCTCATCTGTTCCGATCACGGCTTCTCGCCCTTCGGCCGCCAGTTCCATCTCAACACCTGGCTCCGCAATCAAGGCTTGCTGGCGATCCAATCCAGCGAGGAGAAGAAGGAGCGCACCAACGTATTCGATATCGACTGGACCCGGACCGCCGCCTACGGGATCGGTTTCAACGGCCTCTATATCAACCAGGAAGGCCGCGAGTGGGAAGGCTTCATCGGACCGTCGAAACGCAAAGAACTGATGGATCGCATTGCTGGCGAGTTGGAGGCCATCGTGGACCACGAAACCGGCGTCAAACCCATTGCCAAGGTATACCGCCGGGAAGAAGTCTACTCCGGCGAGTACGCCTTCGAAATGCCGGATCTGCTGGTGGGTTACACCCCCGGCTACCGGGCCTCTTCCGCTTCCGTGCTCGGTGATACGGAGAAAGCGATTATTAATCTCAATCCGTACCCTTGGAGCGGCGATCATTCGATGGCGCGGGACCTCGTGCCCGGCTCGCTCTTCTCGAGCCGGAACGTTGCGAAAGCGAACCCGACGATTCTCGACCTCCCGGTCTCGATTCTCGAATTCTTCGGCATCCCGAAGCCGGCGCAGATGGAGGGGTCGTCCATCTTCCGTGCCTAGGCTGTCGCGCCGAATGCCCGGCGGGAGATCCGCACCCTCCGCATCTTGGCGGTTTAAGCTTACCGGACTCGCACCGGCTGCTCTGACGCTCTTCGCGCTCTCTCCCGCCCCGGCGCAGAACACTCTCGAGCCAGTCCGCACATCCATCACCGTCGTCGAAACGATCACCGTGGAGACGCCGGCACACCTCACCGCAGTGGAGGAAGACGAGATTCGCCGCGTCCCTGGCGTGAATCTGGACGACCGCCTCCGCATGATCCCTGGTTTCTCGCTCTTCCGCCGGTCGTCGAGCATGGTGGCCCATCCCACCACCCAGGGCGTCTCGCTCCGCGGTATCGGCCCCAGCGGCGCCAGCCGGACCCTCGTTCGCAAGGACGGGCTTCCCATGAACGACCCCTTTGGCGGGTGGGTCCAATGGACGCGCTTCTCTCCGCTGGTAATCGACCGCGTCGAGGTAGTCCGCGGCGCTTCCACCAGCGTGTTCGGAGACCGCGCCATGGGCGGCGCCGTGTCGGTTTTCTCCCGGCCCGCCGGCGAAGACCGGTTCACCGGCAACTACGAGTTCGGCAACCGGAATACCCACCAGGCGCAGGCCGGCCTCTCGCGTCTCTGGCGCCGCGCCGCGTGGTCCGCCAGCGCCCGCGCCTTCACCACTAACGGCTACTTCATCGTGCCGGAGGAGTATCGCGGAGCCGTGGATCGCGAAGCCTTTGTCCGCTTTGCCGCCGCGGACTCAGCCTTGGACCTACTCGGCTCCCGCAACCGCTTCTCGCTGCGGTTCGATCTACTGGCGGAAGAGCGGGGCAACGGAACCGTCGCCCAAAACAACTCGACATCCCTCGGTTCTCTTTCCGGGCATTTCACCCGCGAAGCCGGTCCAAACGGATTGTCACTGCTCGCCTATCACACCCGCGAGGAGTTCCGGAGTGTCTTCTCGTCGGTCGCGGCCGGCCGCGATTCCGAGCGTCCCACCACCCGGCAGCGCGTCCCGGCCGAGTCCTACGGGGGCGCCGCTTCGTGGCGGCGCTCCGGCGGCAACTGGGCGTCGGTGGCGGGCGGCGACTTCCACTACGTTGAGGGCTACAGCAACGACACCGTGCTGGCAATCGGCCTCCAGCGCGTCTCCGGTGGGACCCAGCTCCAGCATGGCTACTTCGGGCAGTTCCATTTCGACGCGAACCCCGCCCGTATCTTCGCCGGCGCCCGCTACAATTTGGCCGGCAGCGGCCACCGCTTTTTTGCGCCCAGTGCCGGGGTTACGGCCGGGTTCGGAGCGCTGCGCCTGCGCGGCAGCGCCTACCGGAGCTTTCGCGCGCCCACTCTGAATGAGCTCCACCGGCGCTTTCAGGTCGGCAGCGTCGTTACGCTGCCGAACGACCGCTTGGAACCCGAGTCGCTTTGGGGCCTCGAAGGCGGCGCGGACCTGTTGTTCGAGTCCTCCCGTTTCCGTTTCACCGCCTTTCGCAACTCGCTTGACGGAGTAATCAGCAACGTGACAATCGGGTCCGGTCCCGAAGACGTGCTGCGCCAGCGCCAGAATGCTGGGGAGGCCGTGGCCCAAGGCGCGGAGGCGGAGTACGAATACCGCTGGCGCAACGTTCGCGCCGAAACATCCTACCTCTACGTTGACTCCTCCTTGATCTCCGGGCCCCGTGTGCCGCAGGTTCCGCGCCACCAAGGCTCGGCGGCGCTCACCTACTCTGCCGGTAAGACTCTGCTGTCCACCGGTCTCCGGGCCTACTCGCTCCAGTTTGAGGATGACCGCAACAGCATCGCGCTGCCTGGCTTCGCTGTGCTCCACCTCGCCTTTGAACGCCGCCTCGGGAAAGCGTTCTCCGCCACCTTTGCACTCGATAATTTTCTCGACCGCGAATTTCTCGTGGGCAACACCGGCGCCCCCACTATCGGAAATCCGCGTCTCTGGCGAGCCGGCTTGCGTTGGGATGCAGCCAGGTAGCCTATCCTGCTATAGTCTCCGTCGGAGGCGCCCGCATATGCTTCGACACGTTTCGTTTTTTACCATCGCCTTTCTTTTCCTCTCCTGCGCTTCCCGCGAAGAAGCCGAACTGATTCTCGAAGGAGGCAAGGTCCTGACTGTCGACGAGGACTTCTCCATCGCCGAGGCGGTGGCGATCCGCGGCGGCCGCATCCTCGCCGTTGGGTCTGCCGCAGAGGTCGAGCGCTACCGTTCGGAGTCGACGCAGGTGACGGATCTCGGCGGGAAGACCGTTTTACCTGGACTCATCGACTCCCACGTTCACGCACTTGGTGCGGCCATGTACGAGTTCGACCACGAAGTCCCCGCCATGGAAACGATGGACAATGTGCTCGCCTACGTGCGCTCGCGGGCCGACGCGCTTGAAGATGGCGAGTGGATCTACGTCTCGCAGGTTTTCATCACCAGGCTCAAAGACCAGCGCTACCCCACCCGGGCCGAACTGGACCGCGCCGCACCCAATAATCCGGTAGTCTTCCGCACCGGCCCCGACGCCTCGCTCAACTCGCTCGCCTTGAAGCTGAGCGGTATCGATAAAAACTTCGAGATCACCGATGGCCAGCCCGGCCGCATCGAACGCGACCCGAAGACGGGCGAACCCACGGGCATTCTGCGCCAGTGCTCCCGCTTCATCAAGTATTTGCCCAGTACGAAGGAGCCCACCGACGCCGATCGCCTCGAACGCTTGCAGGCTCTGTTCGCCGACTATAACTCCGTCGGCATCACCTCCATCGGAGAAGGCAATACCAGTGATCACCAAGTCGAACTCCTCCGTCAACTCCGCGACGCCGGTAATCTGAGTGTCCGCGTCTTCATGTATCTGGCGATTGACGCTCAGCAGCCCATCGACGAGATCAGCGCCCGCATCGCCGGCGCCGCCGCCAGCCCGCTGCATGAGTACGGCAACATGCTGTGGCTGCGTGGGGCCAAGGTGTTCCTCGACGGAGGCATGCTCACCGGAAGCGCGTATATGCGGGAGCCCTGGGGCGTATCGAAGATCTACTCGATCGATGATCCGGAGTACGTAGGCATGCGCTACATCGAGCCGGACAAGCTCTACGAAATCATGAAGGCGGCCGCCGAGAACGAGATCCAGCTCACCGCTCATTCCGTCGGCGACGGGGCCGTCCACACGTTCGTTGAAACGGCGGCGAAACTCGACGCGGACGGCATACCGGCGCGCGAGGCCCGCCCCTGCCTCACCCACTCAAACTTCATGAGCCGGGAGGCCGTGGAGATGATGGCCCGGCTCGGCGTGGTTGCCAACATGCAGCCCAACTGGCTGCAACTCGACGGCGCCACCCTGATGAAGCACTTCGGCGAAGAGCGCACCGCATGGTTCCAGCCCTATCGTGCCATCTTTGACGCCGGAGTGATCGTCGGCGGAGGCTCGGATCACATGCAGAAAATCGGCAGCTTCCGGTCCATCAACCAATACAACCCCTTCCTCGGCATGTGGACCGCGGCCGTCAGGGAGCCCCGCTGGATGGACCGCCCCTTCCATCCCGAACAGCGCATCAGCCGCGAGGAGGCGCTACGCCTCTATACGATCAACAACGCCTACCTCACCTTCGAGGAGAAGGAAAAGGGATCCATCGAACCCGGCAAGCTCGCCGACCTGATCGTGATCGATCGCGACATTCTCGAATGCCCGGTCGACGACATTCCCAATATCAACGTCCTCGCCACTTACCTCGGCGGCAAACCGGTCTACCAGGCACAGGCGGAATAGAGAGCCGGCCGCCCAAACCGCAATCAGGCGCCGGCCGTCCCCGGGACCATCTCAATCACTGCCAAGTAGGCCCCCTGCGGGTCCTCGAGGAACGCGAACGTACCTACCCCGGGTACCTCCATGGGAGGAACCGCCACCTTCCCGCCGAGCTCTTTTGCCTTTTCAATGGCCGCCTTCAAATCGGCCACCGCGAAATAAACGGACCAGTTCGGCGGAACATCGCCCCATTCGGGTTTAATCGCCATCATGCCGGCCGCGGGGCGCTCTCCGTTGACGAACTCGATGTAATCCTCGCCGGTGGGGCTTTTGCTCGTCTTCGTTGTCCAGCCGAGCAGCCCGCCGTAGAAGGTCTTCGCCGCTTCTGTGTCGTGGACATAGAGCTCGTTCCAGCAGAGCGAGCCCGGTTCGTTTACCAGCGCCGCCCCATGGTGCGTCTTGGCCTGCCACAACGCGAAGTGCGCCCCAGTGGAATCGCGCAAGGTAGCCATCCGGCCCGCGTCCATCACGTCGAACGGGGGAACCACGACGTTACCGCCGAGGTCGGCGGCCTTCGCCGCGCTTTCATCGGCATCTTCCACTGACACGTAGCTCAGCCAGTGCGGAGCAATACCCATATCCCGCATCTCCTTGCTGAGCTGGTATAGCGCGGCCACGTTCTTGCCGCCCTTGGTTAGCATTGTGTAGACGCCCGCCTCCCCGGCTGGCACGTCTGTTGTTTCCCAACCAAAGACCCCAGTATAAAATGCCTTCGCCGCTTCCGGTTCCGGGGTGGCCAGATCGGCCCAGCAAAAGCTGCCGGCCGGATACCTTGACATTTCCGCCATCGTATTCCTCCTCGCCGCACAA
>CAYXVG010000125.1:0-9020 GCA_964468205.1 uncultured Solibacteraceae bacterium
ATTCCTAATGGGGAAGAAACTCGTTGTCGCAACCGATTATTCTCAAAATCATTTGGGGGCCGGGGCCGTGATTCCGGCTCCCCTGGCGGGTCGGAGGGTACGCCGGGTCGCGGGTGGGATTCAACGCGCGGCTCGGATGGAGTTCCTGGCATGGGTTGGCCTGGCATCGGAGGACCTGCGGATGAAGGCCCGCCCTCGGCCGAATCGGATTCCTGCACTGGCTTTTGAGAGTCGGGAGAGGCCGCGGTGTCACAGGAGCCTTCGGCCGGTTCTTCGGGGCGTGACGGTGCTTCCGAACCATCCGCCGCTTCCGCTGTTTCTTCTTCCCTGCGACGAACCGGGTGCTCCGGCTCTACCGGTTCGGGCGTGCCGGGTTTCCAAGTTGCATCCCGATCGTCCTCCGAAGCGGCGGCCCTTTGGCTGACATCGTCCGGCCGCCCGGCTGTCTCTTCTTTGACATCGGAATGGGCTGGAGCCCTGATTTCCAACTCATCGGAATCGCTTACCATTGCCAAGTCCCCGCGACGACTGGGTCTTCAACGGGCATTATCAGACCCCGGACTGCTCGGATAGCAGTTAGGCAAGTACGTTGCGGAAGGCTCGGATTCGTCTTGGAACCGTGACCGAAGTCGCTGGTTCCTGGATACCCAAACACACTTTAGAATCAGACACCGACAACCCGTTGATAGACCAGTACTTCAAGCACTATAGCGGACGTTCTGGCAGTTGTCAACCGCGTCTCGGGTGCGCAATTGGCTCGCTGAGCGATCCGAGAAGCGCGGATTGCCCTATTCCGCGAGAGCCTCGCTAAGGCCCGCTTTTGCAAGCACATAGGGCCCTTCGGGAACAACCGCGATGGTGGCGTCCCGCGGCAGCCCGGCGGTGAGGGCCGCGATCGCTTCGGGCGCGCTGGCGTATGCCTTTCCCCAAAGACTGGGGTAGTAGTCCGAGGGGAGACCGGGAACGTAGTACAACAGGTCCGCTTTCCGGGTCACCAGCGCGAGCTTCTCCATCTGCCACTGGTCGACGATCACCGGGGAACCGGCGATGCGATCCATGAACTCCTCGGCCGAAGGGAATTCCCGAAGCATCTTCCGGAACTCCGGCGCTCCCGCCCCCTCCTCGCAGGCGGCCATCAGCAGAATCCTGCCTCCGGGGCGTACAACGTGCTGCGCCGCGGTGATGCCTTTGATCGATTGATAGAAGGTCAGATCGAGGGGATAGCCGGCCGAGGTCGTGATGACGGCGTCGGCGGGCTCTTCCAACCGCTCCAGCATAACCTGCGAGACGAACGCCACGCCTTGCTGGTGCGCTTGTTCGGGATGCCCGGCGAAGACTCCGGCAATCCGGCGGTCGCGCGACAGTGAAACATCCACGATAAAATCATGCCGCGCCATGCGAGCAATCTCCAAAAGTTCTTCATGGAGCGGATTACCGTCGATTGAACCCTCGTGGGTCCGAGGATCGCGCATGAACTTCGGACTATGCAGAACCTTGATGGTGTCTTCGCCGCCGAGGCCCGGTACCACCAGCTTGCGCCCGCCCGAGTAACCCAGCATGAGGTGCGGCTCGATGAAGCCCAGCGTGATGTGCAGGTCCGCGGCGACGAACCGCTCATCGACGTAAACCGGCGTTCCAGAGGCCGTATTCCCCACAAACCGATGTGTGTCTTTCTTGCGCGCTTCGTGGTTGACCACCCGATAGCGCCCCGCAATCTCCTCGCCGACAATCCTCCGAATCTCCTCCGGGGTCGCCGGACGATGCAGGCCGGTGGCGATCAGGATCGTGATCCCCTCGCGCCGGATGCCCGCTCTTTCGAGTCGGCGCAGCAGCGGCGGCAGAACAGTTGAATTCGGAGCGGGTCGCGTGATGTCGCAAACCGATATGGCCGCGGTCGACTTCCCGCGCGCAAGCTCCACCAGCGGGGCTGTCCCCACAGGGCTGTCCAAAGCATCCTCGATTGCCTTCAGGTGATCGCCCACAGGCGTCGCCGAACGCGTTTCGATCACCCTGTACCGATATGGAACAGGCAACTCGACTTCGAGGCCGGACTTTCCAAAAGCAACCTGGATGCGCATAACGCCAAAACTAGCACAAATCGCCCCGGAGCTTGGCGGTTTCGTCCCCTGAATCCGCATATAAAAGTTAAGAAACGTTTGGCACACTACGTGCATCAAAATAACAACGAAAGGATCACGAAAAATGCTTGTCTCAGGGTTAGTCGCCGGATTGCTCATTATCGGGTTGTTCGTGTCGATGATCTACTCCTCGCCAAAGCCGAATGGCAAGTGACAGGTTGACACGGTGGCGATCTATTCCGCCACGGTGCGGATGTAACCTCCGCATTCTTCGGGCCGGACTCCGAACCGGCTAGAATAAGCTGCATGATGCGGGCCCCTGTCTTCGACGCCATCGGTTCAGGGAAGACTTCGCCCTCGCCGAGATCCACCACTCCAACGAGCTGCTCGGGTGTGCCGGCATAGCGACATGTCCATCACCGCCGAAGCAGAGCGCAAATTCTACGACGAAATCTACGACCGGCACCTCAGCCGGCCCGACCAGGAACTCGTGATGAATCGGCGGGTCATGATGAACGCCCTCAATGACCCTCAACAGACCATCTGGGAGCGGCGGCGCCTCTACCAGCGCGTCTGGGCGGAACTGATGGCCGAACCGCTGGCGGGAGCCAGCGTCCTCGACTACGGCTGCGGTCCCGGCGACTGGGGCGTTCTGCTCGCCACCGAGGGCGCTCAGGTCACTCTACTCGATCTGTCGCCGAAGGCGGTCGAATTGGGACTCCGGCGAGCCCGGGTCAGTGGCGTGGCCGACCGTGTTCGCGGATTCGCACGCGACGCCAGCGATCTCTCTTGCTTCGCCGATGGCGAGTTTGATCTCATCTTCGGCAGCGCCGCCGTCCACCATACGCTGAAATACGTGAACGCGGCCGAGGAGTTGGTGCGCGTCCTGCGGCCCGGCGGCCGCCTGGTGCTGGCCGAGACCTACGGCAACAACCCGTTCATCAATCTGGCCCGGCGATTGCGCGCCTGGGTCTCGCGGGAAGCCGAGGAACAGGGCGAGGAAATCCTCATCGCCGACCGCGAGATTCGATGGTTCGAGTCTCGGTTCGCCCGCGTCGAAGTCATCCCGCTGAATCTGCTGGCAATGTCGAAGCGCCTGTTCCGCGGCCACTTCGATCGGATTTGGGTGCGGGCCCTGCTGCGAGGACTCGAACGCACTGACCGGCGCCTCCTCCGCGCCTTCCCGCGCCTTGAGAGGTACTGCGGCGAGGTCGTAATCGTGGGGACCAGGGAAACAGCCGGAAACCGCCAGACCATATAATCCGGACCTATGGACGCGCAGATTCCCCAATGCACCGTCGATCAGTATGAGCATGCATTCGCCGCCAGGCATCTGCTCCACAAAGTCATCGCATACTGGGCCCGACGCAAACCCGATACCCCGGCCATCATCCATCACGACCGCGGCCTCGTCGACACCTGGGCGACGCTGGACCGCGACAGCGCCGGACTCGCTATGCAACTCCTCCGGAGAGGCTTTCGCCGGGGCGACTTTCTGGCGACATCGCTGCCATTTCTACGGGAGCACATCCTGCTCCAATACGCCTGCTTCAAAATCGGCGTCATCCATGTGCCTTTGGACCTGCGTTTGTCACCGCGCGAGGTGTTGCGGTCACTCTCGCTCGTCCGAGCGGCCGGATACGCCTTCCTTGGGAAGACCCGCGCGGCCGACTTCCGGGAATTGGGTCGCGCGGTCCAGCAGCGCTGCCCGTTTGTCCGTCACCTGATCCAGTTCTCGGCCATCGAGGAAACTATCGACGGCGCCGAGCCCTTCGCGGTCATGGCGCAGCGGGCCCAGTCGCCGACCTCTGACCTGCGCGACGCCTTCGCCGAGGCGACCCCGCAAGTCGGCGAGAACGACGGCGCCCAGGTCATCTTCACCACCGGATCAACCGGGGAACCGAAGCCGGCGTTGCTGACCCACCGTTCGATCACAGCGCAGAATCTCTGCCTTGGTTCGGCTTTCTTCAGCGAGAGCTCCAGAGCCCTTGTGAATCTGCCTCCCTCTCACGTCGGCGGGCAGGCCGAGCTCCTGATGACCACTCTTTTTCAGGGCGGCACGGCTGTCGTGCTCGAGATCTTCGATGCCGCCAAGTCTCTCGATGCGATTGAAGAGCACCGTGTCAATCTGGTCGGCCAGATACCGGCGATGTTCCAGCTCGAGTGGAGGCTATCGGACTATGACCGGCGCGACCTTTCGAGCCTGGAGACCGTCGTTTACGGTGGCCAGCAGGTTTCGCGTCCGTTCCTTGAGCGCATGGCCGCCATGGCGCCGCGGATGGCCACCGGCCTCGGCCTCACCGAAGCTTCCGGCTTCTGTACCTATACCCCCCTCACCGGCGATGTGGATCTACTGGCGGCCGGCCTCGGCCACTCCATGCCTCTGTATCGCATGTCGATCCGCCGGCCGATGCGCGACGATGGCTCGGCCGGCGATCCGGTTCCGGATGGAGAGATCGGCCATGTCTGCTTCGAAGGCCCTCAAACCTTCGCCGGCTACGTGAATGATCCGGAAGCGACCCGGCGGGCCGTCTCCACCGACGCGATCCTATACACCGGAGATCTCGGGCACAACGACTCCGCCGGACTCCATTTCTCCGGCCGGTCCCGGTGGGTCATCAAACCGCGCGGCTACCAGGTCTTCCCGGCGCAGGTCGAGGACCACTTCACCGCGCTCAGCCACCAGGTCGCGGCTTGCGGCGTGGTGGGCGTTGAGCATCGACTGTTCAGCGAGGGCATTATCGCGTTCGTCGAGCGCCGCCCAAACGCCGGCTTGTCCGTCGCCGACCTGAAGAAGCACGCTCGATCCATGACCGGCTACCTCCGCCCTCATCACTATGTGATCCTCGAGCCGGGCGGTCTGCCATTGAATCGCGTTGCGAAAACCGACTACGTCAAGCTCGCCGCAATGGCCGCCGAGGAGGTGGCAAGGCTGCGACAATCCGGCAAGTGGGATCACTGAGCAGTCGCGAGTTTACTGCGGTCGCCATCCCGCAACGCGGATGTCCACGTCCGCGGCATCACGGCCCGGCTTGCCCTTCCAGGCTCACTGCCCATACAGGGAACCGCCGCTATCCCCGAACACTGGCCGCGGGAATCCGTTTCACCATGTCGCGGAACTGAGCCGGACTCTCGCAGCCGATGGTGAAGCAGTCGACGAACTCCTGCGCCAGAAGCACCTGCAGGAACGCGTCAATGCGCTCCGGCGCGCGACCTCGCCCCAGAACCTTCATCCCCATGACGCCCTTGCCGTTGGCCTTCATCTCCTTCAGCACCGAAACAACCGCGGGAACGTCGGCGTCCATGAGGATGCCCTCGGGATTGATGCGGGCCAGATCCACCTCCACCCAAGGATGTTTCGCCGCAACCTTCAGCGCTTCTAACGAATGACACGAGATGCCGAGAGTCTTCACTACGCCTCGCTCCTGGGCCTCGGAGAGAACCTCCATGGCGCCCTTGCGCCGCTCGGGCCAATCGGGGCGGGTCTCGGCATGGAGCAGGACAATGTCGAGGTAATCGGTGCCGATCTCCCGGAGGTAGCGGTCCAGGTCGGCCTTCTGGTCCTTGGCCGTGTCCGAGATGGTCTTGGTCATGATGACCACCTTCTCGCGGGGGATGCTCTTCAGCGCCTCTTTCAGATGCGGGTGCGAGCCGTACTGGTCGGCCGAATCCCAGAAGTTGACGCCCTCGTCGTAGCCGAGGCGCAGGAGGTCGGCCAGGCCGCGGACTCCGAGTGCGCGTGTCTGGTTCGAACTGCCACCCCAGCCGCCGGTGCCGGTACCCATGGCCATGCGAGTGAGCTCGATGCCCTTCGGGCCAACCTTGACGCGGTCGGTGGCGTGCTTCTTCTTGTTGCCCGCCATGAGGTGATAGGGAAAGGTGGCTGCCATGCCGGCCTGCAGGAATGATCGTCGCTTCATGAGCCTTTCAAGCCTCCTCTGAGGTCCTTTCTTAATCGTATCAAGCAAGAAGAGCGAAATCGTCCTTCAAGATTGCAGTAGACTCACTGCAAACGGAGGATTTCGAATGAAGCTGCTTTCCATTCTTCCACTTCTTCTGGTGGCTGGCTCGGCCCGCGCCGCCGAGATCCCGGTGGCCGCCTGCCCGGCTGACGAGCCTCGCACGATCGCTATCCTGGTCCGGCACGCCGACCGCGACGGCGAATTGCTCAACGACAAGGGCTGGGACCGTGCCCGGGCGCTGCGCGATCTGGTGCTTGACGAACTCGGCGAGGTCCACGCAGTGATCCACACCACCTATGAGCGGACAAAGCAGACGCTGGAGCCCATTCTCCAGTACGCCTCGATGGGCGACCGGAAGGTCGAGCAGCACGAGTTCGATCCCCACGACTACGCCGCCGCCGCTGTGCGGATCCGGGCCGCGCACCGCTCGGCGAAGGGCCGGACCGTCGTCGTATATTCCGGCCACAGCGATACGGTGAGGCCGATTCTTGAGCAGTTCCGCCCGGACCAGGTCGAGGCCAAGGCACTCCAATGGTTCCCTTGTGAGGGCGATATCTGCCACTCCGACTACGACAATCTCTGGACGGTTACCCTCTGCGGAAAAGCGCGGCCGGAGATCCGAAAGACAAACTTTGGCGCCCCCACCCCGGCGCAGTAACGCGTCTCAAAAACTCACCACCCTGCTCGGCAACCGGCAACCATATTATGATGGCCTCGGTCGAATGGCTCAGGTCAGGGAAACGTTCGCCGGCTACCACCCCAATCACGAGAAGGAACATGCGGAACCAACGAAACGAAGCCATCGGCTCCTGTTCGCCCGTAGGCGCCATCCTCCTGCAAAGCGGCGCTGGAAAGTTGATTGGTTTTTGTGATTCAGGATTCTAGGGTAGGGGCCCGCTGGAAAAGAGAAGACGCAGTTTCTGTTTTTACACCGCGAGTACGGAACTCCCTGGGCGAACAGCCGAAGTGTTCGGAAAAAACGGTGGAGAAATACGTCCCGGAACCAAAGCCGCACGAGACGGCTATATCGGTCACTGTCCGGCCGCTTTCGCGGAGAAGCGCAGCGGCGGTCTCGAGCCGCGACCGTTTCAAGTGCTGCATGGGAGACATGTTGGTCAGCCGGCGAACGTGGCTGCTGAACTGGGTGACTCCGAGGCCGCAGGTCCTGGCCATCTCTTGGGCGGTCCATTCGAGTTCCAGGTTTTCCGGATTGTCGCGGAGTTCGGCGAGGAATAACTCGACGGTTCGCATGGTGGTGGAAAGCGAGCGATCAACAGAAACCGGGTGTTTGCGGAGCAGTTCCAGAACGAGCAAAAAGAGCTCGTTTATCCGTACCGCGAGACGGGAATGCAGGCATTCTTCCTCCGCCGTCTCAATTGAGCGCGCAATATCCTGAAAGCAGCGCCGGATCTCCGGGTTGGCCGCCCAAACGCACTGTTCGCTGCGGCGAAGTATCTGGGCGAGGTGGGTCAGGTCGCCGCGACCGAGAATCAGCCATGAAGGCCAGCGCCATTGCTGGTGCGGCCGGCGAACGCCGACATCGAGGATTACCCAATGAAGCCGGCCCGGTTGCACATGGGGCTCGCCAACCCGGTGGCGCTGCCAGGGGCGGGTAATAGTCAGATGGTCAGGGTGCAGCGTATAGCTTTGGTCCTCGACCCGGAAGCCCAAACTGCCCGTCTCGAGAAACGTCAGTTCGAGACCTTCATTGCGGTGCCACGGAAGGCCCCAGACCTGTTCCCGTTCCGCATCCCAGAACCCCATCATTTTCACTCCCGGCAAGACATCCGGCGGCAGTTTGCGGCCCGGGTAGTGGCCGTGAACGAGCGATTCGAGGCGAATCTCACGCCTGCGGCTGGCAAGGACCAAGGGACGGCAAGCGTCGGCTTGGAAGACAGCGCCGCGATCTTGATAGTAGGGAACGGACCTCATCGTGACCCCCTCAAAACATTAAGAATTGTTCACTGAAAGGTTCTGGAAGACACAACCCTTCAATGTGAATATTATGTTGCTAGACCAGCGGGACTTCAAGCTGGGAAGTATAAAATCTCCGTGGCATCACACGGCGGGGCCGGATATTGTGCGCGGCCCAGGCAGGGGAAAGGTGTCCGATCGGGCATGAATTCAGATTTGTCAAGGCGCGCATTCTTCAGCGGTAGTCTCACCGCCGCATCCGCCGCGCGAGTGCTCGGCGCAAACGATCGCATCCGGTTGGGAATCATCGGCGCCGGCGGGCGTGGGCGCGCCGTGATGCAGCATGCCGTGCAAGCCGGGGAGATCGAGTGGACGGCCATCTGCGATGCCTGGGACCTTCGGCGGGACCAGGCAAAGGAGATTACCGGCAGCGAAGTGGAATCGTATTCCGACTATCGCGAACTGCTCAATCGGAACGATGTCGATGGCGTCATCATTGCGACGCCCGATCATTGGCACTCCAGGATGACGGTGGACGCTTGCCGCGCGGGCAAGGACGTTTACGTCGAAAAGCCGATGACTTCGCTGCCCATGCAAGGACACGAGGTGGTCCAGGCACAGCGCGAAACCGGGCGCATCATTCAAGTCGGCATGCAGCAGCGCAGCATGCCTCATTTCATCGAGGCCAAGAAACGGTTTTTTGACAGCGGCATGATTGGCCGGGTGGGCATGGTGCGGACCGTCTGGAACGGAAATATCGGCTATAACACCCCCGTCCCGCCGGGAATGGAGAAAAAGCCCGAAGGGCTTGACTGGGATGCCGTGCTCGGGTGGCTGCCCAAAAAACCGTGGGATCCCAAGATGTATTTCAATCGATTCGCCTACTGGGACTTTTCCACGGGTGGCCAGACAGGGGGGCTTTTTGTGCACATGGTGGACGTCGTCCACTGGTATCTTGGCCTGCGGAATTCACTTTCGGCGGTAGCGGCGGGTGGTATTTACGATTTTCCGGACGGGCGCGACACGCCCGACAACATCAATCTGATCCTCGAATACCCGCAGCGCC
>CAYXVG010000126.1:0-8739 GCA_964468205.1 uncultured Solibacteraceae bacterium
TTCACAGACACCGCCAATGCGATCATTCCAGGGGGGCGGCTCGCAACCGCAACGGGACGCGAATTCCCCCCGCAAGGCCACCGACGCCGCCGGCACGGTCATTCCGCGTAGACGGATCGCTCCCGCAACCAGCAGCAGGTCATTTCCCGGCGGCTGGTTCACAGACACCGCCAATGCGATCATTCCAGGGGGGCGGCTCGCAACCGCAACGGGACGCGAATTCCCCCCGCAAGGCCACCGACGCCGCCGGCACGGTCATTCCGGGTAGACGGATCGCTCCCGCAACCAGCAGGTCGTTTCGCAGGCCCGGTCCTGTAGCGGCGGAGGCAATGGGCCGGAAAGCTCACCTCCTCCGCGAAACTCACGATTTCTGCTTTGGCGAGTTGACAGCGTAGGGTATCATTGAACAAGGAGCGTGTCTGCCAAGCAGGTGTTGGTCCTCTTTTAAACTGATCCAACACTCAGTCCGACAAGGCCCGCTAAGCATTCAGCGTCGGTGAGCAGGCTCCGGCCCTACCGGCTAACAGGAGAAGCCTAAAGACGCTCTGTGGGCCGATTCCCTTGACATAAGGGGGTCAGTCGAGAGGCAGCACGGCTTGTTGGTACGCTCCATCCTTCTTCTTGCCTCTGTTTCGGATCGACGGTCACTTAGGGGTTCCCTGAGAGTTTTTGGAATACTGATCCCGTGGCGGGAGGTCTTCCGTCCGCAACCGGCGCCGGGAGGCGCTTGAAATATGAACCTGCTTTTCGTCGGTGACATCTTCGCCTCCGCTGGAAGGCGTATCCTGCTCGAGAACCTGATGTCGGTTGTCAGCGAAGAAGAGATCAAACTCGTGGTCGCCAATTGCGAGAATGCCGCCGGCGGCTTCGGCGTCACCCCCATGATTGCCGACGACCTCTTCGCCCACGGCATTGACGCCATGACATCGGGCAACCACATCTGGGACAAGCGGGAGATCTACAGTTATCTCGACCAGCAGGAGCGCCTGCTGCGGCCGGCGAACTATCCCGGCGACGTCCCGGGACGGGGAGTATCCGTCGTTATGGCCCGGAACGGCGTGAAGTGCGCAGTCATCAACCTGCAAGGCCGCACCTATATGCCCAATACCGACTGCCCCTTCCGGGAAGTGGACAAGATTCTCGAGGCCCTTGACCCAAACGTCAAGGTGCGGATCGTCGATTTCCACGCCGAGGTAACCAGCGAAAAAATGGCGATGGGCTGGCATCTGAACGGCCGCGTTTCCGCGGTTCTGGGCACCCACACACACGTGCCAACCGCGGATACGACGGTCCTGGACGGCGGCACAGCCTACCAGACCGATGTCGGCATGACCGGCCCGTACGAGTCCATCATCGGGGTGAAGATCGATCCGATTCTGCGCCGGTTTTACACGGCCCTGCCGGTCCGCATGGAGGCCGCCAAGCATAATGCCCAACTCCATGCGGTGGTGATTTCAGTCAACCCGGAAACCGGGAAGGCAACGGCGGCGAAGCGGATCGAGCGCCGGTAGGCGAGCCGGCGGGCATGATCGTCACCGGGCAACCTTGGCCAGGCTATCAAGTTTTGTAACGGGCATGCTCCGGAACGCATCCATGGGAGTGAGGTTTTCAATGGACCCTTTAACGCTATCCCCCATCCTTTTCGCCGGCATACTTGCCGTTACCGCCTTTTTCTCGGCCGCACTGATCATTGGCGACCGCCGGGCGGTCCGCGTCGAGATTGAGCGCCGCCGGCGGAACAACGCCGCATAGCCTAGTACCCTCCGATTCGCCGCCGACTCCGGTATCATACCGGCATGATGCTGTTGCTCGTCCTTATGGTTTTGCTGGTTGGCGCCGTCCCCTCGGACGCTCAACCAGCCGGATTCAACTACGACGATTCCAAAGTTCCGGACTATGTTCTTCCGGACCCGCTCGTTAACGAATTAGGGGTTCGCGTGTCGACCCCCGCGGAGTGGCGGGAGACGCGGCGGCCTGAAATTCTCCGCCTGTTCGAACGGGAGGTCTACGGCAAGAGCCCCGCACCGCTCGACACTCTGGTGTTTGAAGGCGCCAGCATCGACCGGCAGGCTCTCGGAGGCAAGGCCATTCGGAAGGAAGTTTCGGTCCTTTTCAACGGCAAGACAGACGGCCCTCGGATGAGCCTTCTCATCTACCTCCCCGCTGGAGCCAAAGGCCCCGTTCCGGTATTCCTCGGCTTGAACTTTGGCGGGAATCATTCGATCGTCGACGACCCCGGCGTCACTCTGTCGAAGACCTGGATGCGGCCGCGCGACGATGGCAGTGTCGTCAACAACCGGGCCACTGAAAAGACTCGCGGCAATGCATCGAGCCGCTGGCCGGTCGAGAGAATCATCGGCCGGGGCTACGGCGTCGCCACCATCTACTACGGCGATATCGTGCCGGACCACAAGGACGGGCTGGAAGAAGGAGTACATCGACTCTACGGCCAGCCCGGATCGGATGAATGGGGCGCCATCGGCGCTTGGGCCTGGGGCCTCAGCCGGGCAATGGACTATTTCGAGACCGATCCTGACATCGACGAGCGGCGCGTCGCCGTCATGGGTCATTCGCGGCTCGGTAAAACGTCTCTGTGGGCCGGCGCCAGTGACGAGCGGTTCGCCATCGTCATCTCGAACAACTCCGGCTGTGGCGGCGCCGCGCTCAGCCGGCGCGCCTTCGGGGAAACCGTGAAGCGCATCAACACCGTGTTTCCGCACTGGTTCGCGGACAACTTCGAGAAGTATAACGATAAGGAAGACGAGCTTCCGGTGGACCAGCACATGCTGATCGCGCTGATGGCTCCGCGGCCGGTGTATATCGCCAGCGCCGAGGAAGACCTGTGGGCCGACCCGCGCGGCGAGTTCCTCTCCGCCCTGCACGCCGATCCGGTCTACCGGCTGCTCGGGCGCATCGGCCTTCCCGCGAAAGAGATGCCGAACGTCGACGAGCCGGTGGCCGGAACCATCGGCTACCACATCCGCAGCGGCGGCCATAGCGTCACCGCCTTCGACTGGAAGCAGTATCTCGACTTCGCTGACCGGCATTTCGGCCGGAGATAGAAAGACTCAGGCGCGAAGCCGGATATTGCGGACCCGGACTTCCATACCCGTGAAGTGGTCCCCGGCGTGGACTTGAATGCCGACGCTACCCGGCCCCGGAAAAGCGTCATCGTGGACATCCACGACTTTCTTCCCGTTCTGGATGACTTGCAGGTGATCTCCCTCCGCGATGATGCGGAGCGCATTCCAGCCGTCGCGATTGAGTGAGGCGGGGTCGCGGTTTTCGGCGATGAAGGCCTTTCCCATGCAGTAAAGCGACCCGGACAACACGCCTGGGTGACTGCCCTGCTCGAGGAAATCCGCCTGGTAGCCGGTCTTAGGGCCGGACCAGCGGAACCAGATGCCGCTGTTGCCGGGCCACTTCATCTTCCATTCGGCCTCCAGTTCGAAATCCTTCCACTGCTTCTCCGTGAAAAGGTCGCCGGAAGCCCCGCCGGGGCCCTGACGCCCCACGATGGCCCCGTCCACGACGCTCCATGAGGCGTTTCCGATCGTCTTCCATCCGTCGAGGCTTGTGCCATTCAAAAGCGGCATCCAGTCCCCGGCCGCGAGTGGCCATCGCGTCAGAAGCGGCGCCGCGAGCGACGCGGTAAAGAGGTCCCTTCTCGTCATACAGCTATCCTACTCCGGGCGCGCGGGTTCGTGGCGGGAGCCGCAGGCGGACCGCACCGGTCGTAGTAAGATAAGGCGTCATGGACGCCGACTGGAAATCGAAGCTACGCAGCAAAAACTGGTTCTACGATAACGAGTACTACGCATTCGCCCGCCGCGCCTATCTGCGGTCGGAGGGTCTGAACCGGGACATCTTTGACGAGGAGCGGCCCGTGATCGGCATCTGCAATTCGTGGAGCGAGCTGAATCACTGTAACCGCCACCTGCGCGAAGTGGCCGAGGCGGTGAAGCGTGGGGTGTGGAAGGCGGGCGGCCTCCCGCTCGAGTTCCCCACTATCTCCCTCGGCGAACCGTTCATGAAGCCCACGTCGATGCTGTTCCGCAATCTCATGGCGATGGACGTGGAGGAGTGCATCCGGGCTTACCCGCTGGACGGGGTGGTGCTGCTCTGCGGCTGTGATAAGACGACGCCGGCTCAGATCATGGGCGCGTCGAGCGTCGACCTGCCGTCGATCGTCGTCCCCGGCGGCCCGCAGCTCAGTGCCGTCTGGAAGAACCGCAAGCTCGGCTCGGGGACCGATGGGCGGAAGCTTTATGACCAGTACCGGATGGGCCAGATCAGCGAAGAGGAATGGTGCGAGATCGAGGGCGCGATCGCGCGCTCGGCCGGCCACTGCATGGTGATGGGCACCGCTTCCACCATGACGAGCCTGGCCGAGGCTTTGGGAATGACGCTGCCCGACTGCGCCAACATTCCGGCGCCGGACTCGCGGCGGCTATCAACCGCCGAGTTGAGTGGAATGCGGGCCGTCGAGATGGTCGAGCACGACCGGCGGCCGTCGCAGATCATGACCCGGGCGGCGTTTGAGAATGCGGTGGCCGTCTGCATGGCTCTCGGCGGCTCCACCAACGCCGTGGTCCATCTGATTGCGATGGCCGGCCGGCTCGGCATCCGGCTCGAGCTCGAAGCCTTCGACCGCATCTCGCGCAAGGTCCCGCACCTGGTGAACGTCAAGCCTTCCGGCGAATTCCTCATGGAGGACTTCTTCCACGCCGGTGGAGTGCGGGCGGTGATGCGGGAGATCCTTCCGCTGCTTGACGGCGATTGCCTCACGGTGAACGGCAAGACGATCGCCGAAAACGTGAGCGGGGCCGAATGCCATAGCCGTGAAGTGATTCGTCCGCTCGACGATCCGCTTTTCGCCGAGGGCGGCACGGCAATCTTGCAAGGTAATCTGTGCCCCGACGGCGCGGTGATCAAACAGACCGCCGCATCGCCGGAACTCCTGCAGCATCGGGGCCGCGCGTTTGTGTTCAAGAATTACGAGATCATGAAGAGCCAGATGGAAGACCCGGACCTCCCCGTGGATAAGGACTCCGTGCTGGTGATGAAGAACGCCGGTCCGAAGGGCGGCCCGGGCTTTCCGGAGTGGGGCCACATGCCGATGCCGAAGGCTCTGCTGGCCAAGGGCGTGCAGGACGTAGTGCGCATCTCCGACGCCCGGATGAGCGGAACGAGTTTTGGGACCGTGGTGCTCCACGTTTCGCCGGAGTCCGCGGTGGGCGGTCCCCTGGCGGCGGTCGAGACCGGTGACGAGATTATCCTCGATGTGCCGAACCGGAGGTTGGAACTGAACATCCCGACGGCCGAATTGCGCCGGCGGCTCAGCCTTTTCCTGCCACCGCCACCGCACTACACCCGCGGTTACGGGAAGCTGTTTCTCGACCACGTCACGCAAGCCCATCTGGGCTGCGACTTCGATTTCCTGGCGCCGTAGGCCACCGGGAGTTTGCGGCGCTCTCGTAATCTCGAGCTTGCGAGTCTGTCCCGAACGCGTTCCTCCCCAGGCGGCCGAGGGGATGATATCGCACGAGACAGGCCACTCCTCCGAGCCTCGTCAGTATGCGGCACTGGCCTACTGTCTCCACTGCGGCGCGGCCGGTTGCCGCCAGCCTGTTCATCTCTTCCCGGATACTCGAACGGCGAAGCCACATTGCGCCACAACGCAAACAGGCGCTCGGAAAAGAATGGTCAAGTTGAGCGTGGCCGCACGCGCTACAGATCCATGCCGGACCGGGGTCATAAGAGCCGGCCATCAACAGCACGTCGACCCGCTCCTCTCGAAGAGCGTAGTAAGTGTCGCCGGTTCCGGCCGCGGCGAGTCCCTGCACCATGATCTCCTGCCGGATTTTCTCAGCCACAGTCTCGGATTTCCGGTTCGCCCCTTCCATTTGTGAATCCGGCGCCGGGGGCATGATTCCGCCATTCTCTTCACGGAAAAATGCGGGGACGACGCCGGCCAGCCTGGCCGCGAGCGGGCGCGGAAGCGATCTCCGAAGCCGCGCGGCCACTTGCGGGTCTCCGCTCAGTACCAGGTGGGCCAGCCCACCGTCTGACATAAGCTGGGAGAGGATCGCATTGTACTCATCAAAGGACCTGCTCGTTTGATCAACGTAACGCCTCCTATAGTGTTCCCTGATCCATTCACGGCCGATCCGGCGCCCGCATTCGGGCTGCTGCCGCCAGATCTCCATCGCGCTGGCTCCGAGATTGACTCCGAAGATACGCAACTCCGCCCCGGTGGCGTGCAGGACCACATAGCGGTGATAGTCGTCTCTCAATTCGACAAGATGGTAGACGTTCGGAACAGTGTCGACCGCAAGATACGGCGGAACCGGCACACGGAACTGAAGTGGCAGGAAGAACGGCTCGCCACCTCCACGGGAGAAGATCGCAGTACCTCGCGCGGCCGGAAGCAGACTGCTTGCAAGGAATGTCTCGATCGGACGCCAGGCTTCCTCGAAACCAGCGCGAGCGGCAACGTCGAGGCTCGAACGCAATTGGCAAACCCGGCTACTGAGCCATCCGCGCCAGTTTGATCCACCCGTGTCAAGACCGAGGTAGCAACTGATAACGGGGGCGCCCGGACGATCCAACGTTGCCAAGGCGAGGATGCTGTGTTCGAGGTTTTTCAGGTCCATGGGATGTATCCTGGTTCTCTTGCCTTGTAGTGTTCTGTTTCGGCTATGCGGCTGGATAGAGGTTGGCCGGCCTGGAACGATCGACAGAGAGCGCAAGTGGTCCCGCTGATCCGCTGTTCGCGGCGAGTACCTTGGCGAGCGGCCGCCAACGGTGCGGTGGATCAATGGCGCGGTAACCTCCGCGGCTCACAACCTCGCCGCAAAGTGGCGGGTCGAAACCGTCGCGGAGGACGAACAGGCGCGGAGCGGGTTTGAGACCGCAGAGACGTTGCAGGAGGGCGGACCACCAGGCGCCGGCGGCGAGTGCGATATCCACAATGATGATATCGGCCGGCTTCCCGGCAAACGAGCATTCCCAAGCCTGATGGCCGCCGTTCACAACAAGCAGATCACCAGCGCAACTTCGAAGCTTTCGGTAGAGTGAATCAAGATGAGCCGGCGGCAAGGCCACAAGCACGAATTCGCCGGAGGCGGTTTCAATGTTCATGCACCGGATCGACGCCATGGCAACCTCACCTCCGCCGGGCAGCCGACACCCGCTTCGATCCGCGTTCGGGACGGACTCTCCGCCCGCTCAACGCGCGGGCACGGCGGTCTCGCCGTATCACGCAGCCCTGATGAACCCGGCGAGCAGGATCTTTCGGATCGACGATTGCCTCCGGGTCGAAACGAGCGACCTGACAATTACATATGGAGCAGTAATGCGTTACGAGTTTTGATTCCGTCCTTGCTTTCATGATCAATGGTGGCCCTGTGTTGCGCTGACTTGCATCGACCGTCGACTGCCAGGGGCATTCTGATTCACTGGGAGATAGAAACGGGATCTCGGAGACAGCCAGCGACGCCTCCCGGCAGGGGAAACGCCTGCGTCGTGGCCTGTCGCTCCGGTTGCGCCGGCTCAGTATCCCGGCTTTAAACGTGAAGTACGCCACCAGGTAGCCGACTCGTCAAGAATAGAAGCCGGCGGGATCAGTTCCACACCTCCTAGTTCCAGGATCGGCGGACATTAGCGGGGAAACAAGGTTATCTTTCAGCCGATCGTACTGCGGCGATTTCCGGCTGAAAGATAACCTGGAACACCCGGGATGCCGGGGCTTACACTGTAGACAGGAGCTGGCCGGAAGCCATATGTCCCGACCCGCAACGGACAGTATCGCCGAGGATCACTTGGCTGACAGAGCACCCAAGTCGCGCTCCGGGCCGGAGCGGAAAGGCAAGGAAAGCGAACGATTACCGGATCCAGAGCCGGTTACGATCGGTCCGGAAAGATCGATGAGGATGGTCGATTCGATCTTCCGGGGGAAAAGCAAAGTGCGAGTGCTGGTTGCCGCGGCGGGAGTGATTCTCGCCGAGGCGCTGGCGGATTGGATCGTGAAGCCGAATATCTCGCTCGGCTTTCTCTACATCATTCCCCTCGTTCTGGCAGCCGGCTTCCTCAAGCGCTGGCAGATCGTGGTTCTGGGAGTCTTCTGCGCACTACTGCGCGAGGCGTTTGCTCCGTCGCCATGGGACGAAGGTCACGTCGCGCGCCTGGTGATGGTGGCGGGCGCGTTCGCCGGTTCGGCTTTGTTCGTAAGAGAACTGGCCCTCAATCGACAATTGGCAGTCGCGCACAGTCAGGAATTGAAGCGGGAGGTCAGGCTTCGGCAGGATGCGGAGCAGCAGTTACGCGTCCTGATTGAAAGCAACCCGGCGGCCATCCTCACGGTGAGCGCGGAAGGCCGGATTCTGATGGCCAACGAGGCGGCACGTCAACTCCTGAGGTCCGAGAGCCTGGAAGGTGAAATGGTCGCCAGCTATATGCCCGCGCTGGCTCATGTTCCGCACGCCCGCGACACAGAGGAATGCTTCCAAACAACGATGGAATGCACCGGCCAGACTAAGACCGGAAGTCCGTTCCTGGCGCAGGTTTGGTTTTCCACATACATTACGGAATCGGGTCCCCGGCTGGCGGCGATCGTGTTGGACTCCTCGGAGCATCTCCGGGACCGCGAAGGCTTGGGCCTGATGTCGCTGATGACGTCATCCCGGGTCGTGGTTTCCGCAATGCTGCATGAGGTCCGGAACTTGTCCGTGGCGGCGA
>CAYXVG010000127.1:0-8610 GCA_964468205.1 uncultured Solibacteraceae bacterium
CGGTGGCGGCCCTATCATTAAAAATAACACGGGGTGGGGTGGGTTTCTGGGTACACTGGAGCAATAAGGTTGGTCGTGGGTACTGTATGAGGATCTGGGTCTTGATTGCGGCATTGCTGTGCGCCATTCCGGCCCCTGGGGCGGAGGCGGACGCTGTTCGTATCGAGCGGACGCTCGTGGCGCGGCATCTGCCGTTTGGCACCGTGCTCGATCCGTTTCTCGGTCCGGACGGCGAGATCACGGGGTATTCGCGTTGCGGGGACTCGGCGATCTGGACGGGGCACTACCTGGCCGCGGCCGCTTTACGCTTCAAGGCGACGGGGGATCCCGAGGCGCTCGAGCGGGTTCGCCTCGCGCTGCGGGGGGTGCGGTCGCTGGTGGACGTCACTGCATCGGACCGGCTGGCCCGCTGCCACTTCCCGGTGACGTCGCGGTTCGCGGAGGGGATTCTCTCCGAGGAGTCCCACCACGGCGCCTACACGGGCGGTTGGAACGGCCGCGAGCATCACTGGATCGGCAATACGTCGCGCGACCAGTTCGCGGGGGTCTTCTTCGGGCTCGGCGTGGCCTGGGATGTGGTGGAGGACAGCTTCGTCCGCGCCGAGGCGGCGGAGTTGGCCACGCGGCTGCTCGACCGGCTCCTGCGTGACGACTGGGCCGTGACGATGCCGGACGGGTCCTGGTCGACGGTATTCTGGCAGCGGCCGGACCAGCAGCTCGCGCTGCTCCGGATCGGCAGCCGGCTGAACCCGGACCGCTTCGAGCAGAGGTACGAGACCGCCCGCTTCCTCTCGGCGGGCTCGACAGCGGTTCCGCTGGCGGTGGAAACCCTGGACCTGCACGGGTCCTACTTCAAGTTCAACTTGGCCGCGATCAACCTTTATCACCTGGTGCGCTGGGAGGACGAGTCGTTCTTCCGGCGCTTCTACGAGCAGGCCCTCGACGTCTGGTGGGGCGCCGTGAACGGGCACGGCAACGCCCATTTCAACCTGATCCGCACGGCGGTGTCGGGTCCGGACGAGGGCCGCGACCGCGAGACCCGCCGGCTGCTCGAAGCCTGGCTGGAACGCGGCAAGCGCGACGAGTGGCTGGACTGGCGCGGCCAGTATCCGGCCTGCGGCGACAACCGAGCCTGCGACCCGCTTCCCGTGGAGAAGCGCGTCCCGACCGACTTCCTCTGGCAGCGCAGCCCGTTCCAACTTTACGGCGGCGGCAGCGGAGCGCTCGAGAGCGCCGGAGTCGACTACCTGCTGCCCTTTTGGATGGGGCGCTACCTTGGAGTTCTGACCCTCGATGACGAGCATGAAGCGGAAAGCGAGCCTGTTGCTGTTGACCGCAGCCTGGGCCGCGGCATTGGACGCGCAAACGTGCCGACTGTCCGTCGCGGGCCTTAACCGGAACCGGCAGGTGACCGGCCCGGTGGACACCGAGTGCCCGAGCAGCGTGCATACCGCGCCGTTCGGCAACTGGGGCGTGACGTCGAACTTCGGCGGGAAGGTGGACGGCCACCAGTTCGACGGCTGGTGCCACAACAGCGTGGTGTGCGACAACAGCGGCGCGTGCCGCACCTACTGCACCAGCGGGTGGTACCAGTGGAACAGTTGCACTTCGGACCCGCTTTATCGAGCCCCGAACTGCAGCCTGTACAACACGCCGGACTGCCGGTCGCAGGCGAGCGTGACGGGTGTAAACATCCACGGGACGATGGAGGTGGACGTGCCCGTGGGATGCCCCCGCGACGTGGACGCCGACGGCGTGGCCGACGAAGGCGGCTGCCGGGACGTCCCGGTCTACGACCACGGTCCCAACTTCATGAGCCTCTACGAGTTGGACCCATACAGCCCGGACATGCTGGTCCAGACACTCTACTTTCCGGCCACTCCGGTGGCCACCGGCTGCGGGGTCTACGGCTGCGGAGCCTTCGGCAGCGAATGGGTGGCTCCGAGCGGATACGATCCGCCGTTCGAAACGCCGCGCGCGTACGCGGAGATGGCGATGGTGGTGAACGGCGGCCGGTTCGTGGACGAAACATCGGCGTGCCAGCCGCTCGCGCCGGTGCTGTGGAGCGTATCGGCGGCGAGCTACGGCGTGGCAGCGGCGCCCGAGTCGATTGTCGCCTCGTTCGGCGAGGGGCTCGCGGACCGTTCGGCCTCCGCAACGACGAACCCGCCGCCGCTTTCTCTTGCCGGCGTGACGGTGGAGGTGACCGACCAGTCGGGCACGGCGCACCGGGCGGGGGTGCTGTTCGTCTCGCCGGCGCAGGTGAACTGGGTGATGCCGGCGGCGGTGGCGGACGGCCAGGCGATTGTGTCGCTGCGGTTCGGGGCCGCGGTGCGGGCGGCCGGCCAAGTGCAAATCGCGAGCTCGTCGCCGGCGCTGTTCAGCGCGGATTCGAGCGGGGGCGGGGCGGCGGCGGCGCTGGCGGTGCGGGTGGAGGAGGACGGATCGCAGACGATCATTCCGCTGTTTCACTGCACAGACGGCTCCTGCTCCACCAACCCGGTCCGGCCGCAGGGGCGGCCGCTCTACCTGACGCTGTTTGGAACGGGGATCCGCGGAGCGAGCCGGGTGGAGGCAACGGCCGGCGGGGCGCCCGCGACGGTGTTCTACAGCGGGCCTCAGCCGGAGTTCGCCGGCCTGGATCAGTTGAATTTGCAGGTCCCTCCCGGCGTGGCCGGAGTGATCACGATCAGTGTTATGGCGGACGGCGTGGCGTCGAACCTGGTGGAGGCCGAAATCCGATAGGGCGGTTGACTGACCGGTAGAAAAGGCGGAGAATGAATCCTCGTTGGAGGTCTTCGAGCCTCCAGTCCGGGCGGCAGCGGCCCGGGCAGCCCTGGCGACTCCCCGGCGCGAACCTGCTAAGGTGTGGATAGCGATCTCAGCGGGAGTATCTGTGGCGGGACTCCCGGAACAGCTTCGTAGTAAAAACATGGCAAAAAAGTCAGCATCAAACAGCGGCAAAGCGCTGGTGATTGTCGAGTCACCGGCCAAGGCACGGACCATCGGCAAGTTTCTCGGAAGGTCATTCACGGTGGAGGCCTCGATTGGCCATGTCCGCGACCTGCCGCAGGGCGCCAAGGAGGTTCCCGAGCAGTACAAGGGCGAACAGTGGGCCTATCTCGGCGTGAACGTCGAGGAGGATTTCAAGCCGATCTATATTGTGCCCGCCGGCAAGAAGCAGCAGGTTACGAAGTTGCGCCAGGCGCTGAAGGGCGCCGGAAGCCTGTACCTGGCCACTGACGAGGACCGCGAGGGAGAGGCCATAAGCTGGCACTTGGCGGAGCTGCTGAAGCCGAAGGTGCCGGTCCACCGGCTGGTGTTCCACGAGATCACGCAAGAGGCGATTGAAGAGGCTCTGCGGTCGCCGCGGGACATCAATGTATCGCTGGTAAAGGCGCAGGAAACACGGCGCATATTGGACCGGCTGTACGGGTTTGACGTCTCCCAGTTGCTGTGGAAGAAGATTGGCCCGGGGCTTTCGGCCGGGCGGGTGCAGAGCGTAGCGGTACGGCTAATCGTGGACCGCGAGCGGGAGCGGATGGCGTTTGTGCCGGCCGCTTTCTGGGACGTGGAGGGGGTGTTCGCCAATCGGAAGCGCGAGCAGTTCCGCGCCGGGCTGGTGTCGGTGGATGGCCGCCGCGTGCCGATGCGGCGGGATTTCGATCCGAAGACGGGCAAGCTGAAGGACCCGCAGCTTCTGCTGCTCGACGAGGCTGGCGCGAGGCAACTGGTGGAGCGCCTGAATGGCGCGAGCTTCAGCATCAGCAAGGTGGAGGTGAAACCCTTCACCGAGCGGCCGAAGCCGCCGTTCACCACCTCGACTCTGCAGCAGGAGGCCAACCGCCGGCTGGGCTTCACGGCGCGGCGGACGATGAGCGCGGCGCAGAGCCTGTACGAGAACGGTCACATCACCTACATGCGAACGGACTCGACAAACCTGGCGCAGGTGGCCGTGGAGGCGGCCCGCGACCTGGTGCGGGCGGAGTACGGCGAGCGGTATCTTAACCCGCAGCCGCGGATCTACACCTCGAAGGTGAAGAACGCGCAGGAGGCGCACGAGGCGATCCGCCCGGCGGGACACCCATTCGAAAAGCCGTCGGTGCTGCAGCCGGCGCTGACGCCGGACGAGTACAAGCTGTTCCAGTTGATCTGGAAGCGGACGGTGGCGAGCCAGATGGCGGACGCGCGGAAGCACCGCGTGACCGCGACGATCGAGGGCGGCGGAGCGGTGTTCCAGGCGAGCGGGACGGTGATCGACTTCGACGGCTTTCTGCGCGCCTACGCCGAGGGCATGGTGTACAAGGAGAGCGCAATCGCCGAGAAGGAGATCGTGCTGCCGGCGATGGAGCAGGGCGAGCCGATCGAGTGCCGCGAGCTGGAGCCGAAGGGCCGGTCCACGAAGCCGCCGGCGCGTTTCACGGAAGCGACGTTGACGCGGACGCTGGAAGAGCTGGGCATTGGCCGGCCGAGCACGTACGCCACCATCATCGAGACGATTCAAGCGCGGAACTACGTGTTCAAGAAGGGCAACGCGCTGGCGCCGAGTTGGGTGGCGTTCAGCGTGATCCGGCTGCTCGAGGACCATCTGCCGTCGCTGGTGGACTACGAGTTCACGGCGCAGATGGAGGACTTCCTCGATTCGATCAGCCGCGACGAGACGGGCTACGTCGCCTATTTGCGGCGCTTTTATTTCGGCAACGGAGAGCCAGGCCTGCGGAAGAAGCTGGAGGCCAAGGCGCAGGAGATCGATCCGCGGGCAACGAGCCGTTTCGAGGTGGGCAAGCCGGAGGACGGTCCTTACACCGAAACGGTGTTCGTGCGCGTCGGCCGCTACGGCCCATTCCTCGAACAGGGGGAGCGAAAGGCGGCCATTCCGGACGACATGCCGCCGGACGAGATGACGCTCGAGAAGGCGCTCGACCTGCTGGAGCACGCCGAGAAGGGCGACGATCCGATCGGGCATGACCCGGCGACGGGCAAGCCGGTGTACGTGAAGAAGGGGCGATTCGGGCCGTACGTTCAGCTTGGCGGCAACGGCAACGGCGACAAGCCGAAGAACGCTTCCCTGCTGCGCGGCATGGACGTGGCGGACGTGAACGTGGAGGTCGCGCTGCGTCTGCTCTCGCTGCCGCGGACGCTCGGCGGGCATCCGGAGTCCGGGGAGCCGGTGGTGGCGAGCAACGGGCGTTACGGGCCGTATGTGCAGTGCGGTTCGGAGACGCGGTCGCTGCCGGATGACGTGTCGCCGCTCGACGTGACGTTCGAGCAGGCTCTGGAGCTGCTGGCGCAGCCGAAGCAGCGGGGCCGGCGGCAGGCCGCTCCGCGGGAGCCGATCAAGACGTTCGAGAAATCTCCGGTAACGGGCGAGCCGATCCGGCTGTTGGAGGGGCGCTATGGGCCGTACGTGACAGACGGGACGACGAACGCCTCGCTGCCGAAGGACGTGAAGCCGGAGGAGGCGACGTTCCCGCTTGCAGTGCGGCTGCTGGAGGAGCGGGCGGCACGGGCGCCGGCGAAGAAGAAGGCGGCGAAAAAAGGGGCGGCGAGGAAGAAGAGAACAGCGAAGAAGAGCTGACGGCAGGACGGCCGTGATGACAGGCCCGGCGGCCCACTTTACGTGGGAGAATGGGGGGATACGGGTGGAGCGGCGTGAAGAAGAAGCGGGGATTGCGGGGTTCGGAGCGAAACGCCATTCATTTGCCTTCGACGTGGCAGCGGATGGTGGAGCTGGTGCGCGGCCGGGACCAGCGGCTGGTGCGTCCGGGCGTGGGTTATCCGCTTCTGCTGCTGAACCATCCACGCGGGCACACGGCGGCGATTGACGAGATCGAGACGATATTGGCGCACGGGCTTCCGCTGCTTCCGCACCGCATCCTGCAACCATACGCCGGGATGTTCGGCGCCCTGCCGGTGATGGTAACGGTGATTCTCCGGCCGTACAATCCGTGCGGATGTCTGGGGCATTTTCATCCTCGCGGGACCGAGTCCCGCCTGACCCGCCGGCTAACCATGGACCTCGGCAGCTACGTAGGCGAACTAGACCTGGCGTATGAAGCGATCCGGCAGTGGGCACCGCGCCCGCTATCGGCGCTCGCGACGGGCGAGTTGGGCGGAAGGCTGCGGGAGTTGCATTTCGAGGCGGCGCTGCTGGCGGTGTTCCTACACGAGCTCGAGCACGTAGCGTATCCGAACCGCGGGGAGCGGGATGTCCGGGGCGCGAGCGACGAATTCTACCTGGATCTGATGCGGGAGCTGGTGGATCAGGAAGGCGGCGGCGCGTACGGCTTACGTTCAGCGGTCTGAGGGACCGCGGTGACGCTCCAATCGCCAGGCGGCAACGCGCGCGGCGGCGGCGGCGGCCAACCAGAACTGCCAATGAGAAAGCAGCCCTTCGCGGACAGGGAAGCGTTCGGTGAAGCGGAACTCGGCAGCGAGGATCCACGCGCCCAGGAGGATCAGGACGAGGGAAGCGGGCGCCAGCAGCGCGGCGAGCGCCCAAGCCGCGCGGAGGCCGGCGTCCCGGCGGGGGCGCGGAGGCTTTCCGAGCGGCCATCGAATACGAACGAGCAAGATCTTCCATAGTGCCACGCCGCGGCGCCGCCGGGCAGGCGCAGGAGCCCCGAGGGGGCCGCGGAGGCCAGCAAACAGCGAAGACAAGGCGAAGAAACATCCCGCTTCCCTGTTGAATCCATTGAGCTAACCTCGTATTTGGGTAGAGTCGAGGAGAGGCGCGGTACCGAGGCCATGGAGGCGTGTGGCCCGTTTCCGTCTCCCCGCTCATCAAACCGGACGTGCCGATTTCCAGCATCCGGCTTTCCGACAGACTTCTTCACGTGCATGCACAGGCCGTCAGTGAGCACGACTCAGGCGGTGGACGCCCAACACCCCGTAGATCTTCTCCGCGGGAAATTGGCGCGTACCCCTTGAGTTGGTGCGTTTGTGACGGCGGCGCAGGAAGTGGCGAACTCGTGCCTCCACGTAGCGGTTAGCGAACCCGTAGGCCTTTGAGACGGTTCCATACTGGAAATAGTTCTGCCAGCCTCGCAGCTTTGCATTGAGACGTTGGCAGACTTCCTCCCAGGCACCGACCTCTTGGGGCCGCAGCAGTTCATAAACACTAGTGGTGAAACGCTTCAGACTCTTCTTTGATGGTCGCGCAGCCACGTATTTGGCTCCGGTCTTCCACCAGTAGCGGGGTCCGAAGGTGTAACCGAGAAAATCAAAGTCCTCTGTGCGGGCGTCACGGATGCTCGTCTTTTGCTCGTTCAAGCTCAGCCCCAGGCGTTCGATCACCGCTTGCGTCCAATCTCGCGCTTGAGCCGCGTGACCGCGGCTCAGGATCACGAAATCGTCGGCGTAGGAGATCACTTCCGCCTGGAACTGTTGAGCTTTCCCTTGCTGTCGCCAGTGCTTCAGGAAACGGTTCAGATACAGGTTCGCCAGCAAGGGACTGATAACACCACCTTGCGGCGTCCCCTTCCGGTTCCGGCCCATATTGCACCAGGTCTGCTTCCGATCCCGCTCCATCACCGGCGCTGTCAGCCACATCTTGATCAGGTGCAGCGTCTTGCGTTCGACGATTCGCCTCGCCACACATTGCATCAGCTCGGCGTGCGGAATCGTGTCGAAGTACTTGCTGAGATCCGCATCTACAACATCGGTATATCCGTCACAGAGTAACCGATGAACTTTCTCGATTGCGTCCCGGGCTCCGCGCCGTGGGCGGTAGCCGTAGGCGTTGGGCTCCAGGTCGGCTTCGAAGATCGGCTCCAGCACCAACTTGGCCGCGGTTTGCACTACCCGGTCCCGAATTGTCGGGATACCCAGCAGCCGCTCTCCGCCAGCCGGCTTGGGGATTCTCACCCGCCGCACCGGTTGGGGCCGGTAGCTGTCTTCGATCAGTTCTTTCCGTACGTCGGCCAGCCATGATTCAACACCTGTGGCTTCAATCTCCGCAAAGCTCTGGCCGTCGACCCCCGGTGCGCCGCCGTTGGCTTTCGCCAACCGGTAGGCGTGCGCGAGGATGTCGGCGCGATGGATCTTGTCGTACAGGGCGTAGAATCGATAGCCGGGCTCCTGCTTGGCTTTCGTGTATAGCTTCCTCTGGAGCTTCCGGATTTTTATGGGTGTTTCTAGACTCATCGTCAATCACCTTTCCTTTGCTTCTTTGGACAGCGTGTCTGAAGTAAGGGTCCTTGGCTCCGCCGGAGTTACCCGGTTTCATCGCTACTATGACCCTCTCCGAGACCCGAAACCAGCCGCCCTCCGATACGAGAACGTTCGGTCTTCAACCGCCGGGTCGGGCTTCCCTTCCTAACGCAGATCACCTTCTCTACATGCCGTGCTCACTACCCCGGTGGACCGGTGAGGTGCTTCTCGGTTCTGTCAATGTCGCGCTCCCGCGACGGGATCTTCCCTCACCGCTCTTGGCCTTCCCGGAACAAACGGCCGGTCGGCATCCACGAAATTACCTTTCGAGGCCTGCTCAAGCTTCACTCGCGTTACGGCCTGCAGATTTGCTCGCCCACCTGATGTGGACTTTTTCACAAGGCTTCGATACAGACCGTTACCAGTCTGCACCGCTTGCTAGCTACCCAGGCATACCGA
>CAYXVG010000128.1:0-8434 GCA_964468205.1 uncultured Solibacteraceae bacterium
CTGCGAATCAGACGAAGCTGTCGAAACGGTTGACTTCCTCGCCTTTGGCCGCGGGGCAGTGGCCGCGGGACAGTTCCGCGGGGCAGTTCGGGGCAGTTCCGGGGCAGTTCCGGGGCAGTTCCGGGGCAGTTCCGGGGCAGTTCCGGGTCAAAGACCTCAACTCCCGATCAGCCGTGAGCACTTGCGGTCTGCGAATCAGACGAAGCTGTCGAAACGGTTGACTTCCTCGCCTTTGGCCGCGGGCCAGGAGGTTTCGGGCGGACACGAATATGGTGGTTACGTTCCAACCGGTCGAGGAACTCATCGCTTCCGAGCGGCCAGCCATTCTGCGTCGATTCGCGAAGTCTAGCCACTAACAACCCGTCGGCCAATCCGTTCTCCAGGCAAAGCTTCCAATTCTCCGGAGTGTAGCGCGTACGCCACTCGATCAAGTCAAGAAAACCTCCATCAGCCTCACTGAGATGAGCTCGCGCGCTCGACCAGCGCCACTGCCACGGTTGGTCGACCAGCCCCGCTCGGGAAGGATTCTGCTCGATATACACCATTCCAGCCCAAAGATGTTTTTCATCCATCACAACCGAACCGTACCGGGCTTGCCAAAGATGCCCGGTCCGGCGCAGGCGATAATGAAGCACACGGGCGTACTCGCTGTGGACACGCTGCAGCATCCGCACCAGAGCCGTAGGCTTGTCCGGGACACAGATGATGTGAACGTGGTTCGGCATCAGGCAGTAGGCGAGAATCGAAACGCCGTACCCCCGCGAATGGTCCTGAAGCGAGTCAAGGTAGCGACGATAGTCCTCGTCACCGAAGAAGACCTGCTGACGGTAATTGCCGCGTTGCGTAATGTGATGCGGCAAGCCGGGAATGATGATTCGTGGAGGTCGGGGCATCTGCCAGTGTAGTGGCGCGGCCCGCCAGAAGTTCGCAGGGAAGATCGGGAGTTGAGGTCTCTGACCCCGATTGCCCCACCAACTACTTTGCCCACCACGCCGAGCGCATGCGCTACCCGGAGTTTCGCCGCCAGCACCTCTTCGTCGGCTCCGGCGTCATCGAAGCTGGGTGCAAAACGGTGATCGGATCGCGCTGCAAGAAGTCGGGAATGTCCTGGACCGTGCGCGGCGCCAACGCCATCCTCGCACTCCGTTGCTGTCAACTCAATAACCGCTTTGAGGATTACTGGGAGGCACGTCGCGCTTGACTTCCACTTCTATGTCGCACACCCCTGTGGAAATCCAGGATCGTCCGAATGCTGCCGTGCACCCCGGCCCCGCGATCAGCGCGCCAGCCGCTCGTCCAACCGGTGCTCGAGCGTTCTCGCCACCCGGATCGAACCCGCATCGGCATGTGCCGGATTGATGAGGACGTTCTCGGTCGCCGGAACAACCGCCGAAGGCGCCAGAAGCAGTACGCTTTCCGCCCTCTCCAGCCACCGGTCGCCCAACTCTCGCGTCACCTCCTGTCGGGAGGCCCAGCCCGCGGGCAACTCCTCCTCGCCGATCCGTTCCAGCGCCATCCCATCCGGAGCCTCGATCTCGAGAAACCGGAGGCTTACCGGCAAATCCTCGATGTCGATTTCCAGGTGGACGAGAACCTCGAGTAGAGCCGTGGCTGGATTCGGCGCGCAGTAGACGATGCGCCGGCCCCGCGTGTGCCACCGGCCGGAGACGCGCAGACCCCCGCCCCCGTCAAGCGTCTGGTGATTGCTGATGCGCCACAGAATCACGCGGCCAGTCCGTGATCGAGCTGAACGAGCAAGTCCTCCACCAGCCGGGCCCCGGCCTCGGTCGCGAGTATCTCGAGCGGAGCCCGGCCGTCAAACCGCCGCTTCGGCTTCCGCATCCACCGCCATGCCCGGTCCCGCTCGCCGAAGACCCGCTCGGCGAGCGATACCACGCGCGCCACCCTCACGGCCTTGTCCGACTCGTCCCGGGAGAGCCTCTGCTTCTTGGTCCGCCGGTGCGCCAGCGTTCGTCGCGGGATCACGAGCGCATGGACCTCCGCATCCGAGAACCCGCCACGCACCAGCGATTGCACCGCGCTTGCCGGCAGCCGTTTCTCCACTCGCTCGACCAGATCGCGCTCCGTTTCCACGCGCCGTAGACCGAGCTTGCCACCCACCATGGCGGGCAGCGAGATCGTGTGTGGGCCTGCGTCAATGTTGGGCATCTGCCCTGATTATAGAGGCAACTTGCCGGCTATACAAGCCCCGGCGTCTACTCGTACAGATGCCGCAAGCTCCGCCGGTAAGCTTCGTAGAACCGTTCAAGCTGCTCGTGGGCGCTCGTGTCGCCGGTGATCTGATGCGAAGGGAGCAGCACCGGAGTATGGCCGGACTTGACCAGCCGGGCAGCCACCTCGCAGCGCAGCATGTTGATGATCATCGCGCCGGTAACGGTGGAGACGGGGCCGGTTCGCCAGTCGAGACCTTCGATCTCGATCAGGCAGTCGCCCGTGGGACAGTGGTTGTCGATCACCACATCGGCGACGTCGGGGAGCTTCAGCCCGGAGGAATGAGCGGCCGCCACCGCGGCCGAATGCGTCTTCGAGCAGATCGCGATCACCGGCATCCCCCGCCGCTTGGCCCCCTGCGCCATCTCGACGATAACCGGCCGGATCCCGGAGGTGGAAATGATGATGAACGCGTCTTTCGGCCCGAAACGGAAGCTCTTCAGAATCTCCTCGGCAAACCCCTCGTACTTTTCGAGATACAGCGGCGCGCGCAGCCCGTTCGTCCCGATGATCGAGGAATGGTCGGAGAGCGAATGTTCGACCAGTGCGAAGAAGCCGGCGAAGCACCCCTGCCGCGGCGTCATCTCCTCGGCCATCATGCGCGAATGGCCGTTCCCGAACAGGAATACCAGCCCCTCGTTCGCGATCGAATCCGCGCAGATATCGGCGGCCTGGTCGATCGGTTCGAGCTCGGAGATGCGCAACCGGCGCAGGATTTCCAAGGTCTTCTCGTAATAGTCAATGGCGGTCTGCATCGCTGAGCCTCCAGATTAGCAGGGCGCGAACGGGATGGGCGCGTCCCGCCCGGCGCCCTTGGTCACGGCAATTTCCTGATGCGTACGTTGCGGAGGTCCATGTCGCCGCCGTGGCTCTGGAAGAAGATGTAGCCGCACCGGGGACGGTCCTTGGTCAGCTCGTGCGCGCTCTGGTCGAAGTCCTGAACCAGCGCTCCGTCCAGCCAGGCCCGGATGCGGGGGCCATCGCACACTATGCGGGCCGTGTGCCACTTCTCCGGCGCCAGGCGCACCGTCGCGAGCGGCGGATTCACGCTATAGAAAGCGCCGGTTCGGGCCGTGGGATTGTCGGTCTCCTTCAACCACAACTGCAGCTCGAAGCCCGTATGGGCCGGGGTCTTGGCCGTATAGGAGGGAGCGCGAAAACAAATGCCGTTGTTGGTCCCCTCCGGCGCGCGAAACTCCACCCGCAGCTCGAAATCGCAGAACTGCTGTTTGTGCCGGATGAACCCGATGTTCCCCACCGAGCCGTCGCAGTGCAGTATCCCGTCCCGCAGCGAAAAGGCCGTCAGATTCTCGGCCGCCGCCCGCTCGCGGGCCCGGGCATGGAACTCTTCCACCCACTCTGACAGGTCGGTGGATGCAAGCAGATCCACAAAGTCATCCTGTGCCCGCCCCAGCAAGCAGAAGAGAGCGAAGCCGCAAATGAGTATACGCTTGCGAGTGTTCATCTACGGCTTCCCAGTTTACTCCACCGGAATCCGCTCCTTGTTCGCCTCGAGCCACTGGGAAAAGCTTTGCAGCTCCGGGTTCAGGCTCCGCGCGGTTTCCGGGTCGCGGGCGCCGCGGAAGACCTCGTCGAAATCGCGCTTGAACTGGAACATGTTGCCAAGGTCGTCGGCCCCGGGAAAGTCGAACGAGCGGAAGACCGCGGGTGGCACCGCGTTGTAGCGAACCGGAACGCCCAGGGCGCCGGACAGCGCGGCGGCCATCTCCGCACCCGTCAGGTGCTCGCCCGCGATGCCAATAGTCTTTCCGATGAGATCGCGCCGCTGGAAAATCCCGAACGCGCACTTGCCGATGTCCTCGGCGGCAATGCCGGGAAGCTTCTTGCCGTCCATCGGCAGCGTGATCGCGTGGACTCCGTCCGGCCCCTTCTTCGGACCCATCCCGAAGTGGATGAAGTTGTCCCAGTAAAACGACGTCAACAGGAAGGTCGTCGGAACGCGGAGTTTGCGGAACACCTCGTCGGCCTCGCCCTTGGCGTCGAAGTGCGGTACCTTGTACTTCTCCATCAGGGTCGGCATCCGGTCGTCGTCGAGTGGAACCCACCGCCGGGTATCCTCGAGCGTGGACCAGATGGCGTGCTGCACGCCCGCGTGTTTGGCTGCTTCGGCCAGCGCTGTCGCTTCGGCCAACTCCTTTTCGGGCGAGAAGTGCGCCCAGAAGAAGGTCACGCAGAAAGCGCCGTAGGCCCCGTCGAAGGCGCGCTTCAGACTCTCGCTGTCATCCACGTCGGCAGCCACCACCTCTGCCCCGAGATCGGCGAGATCCTTCGCCTTCCCAGAGTTAACATCCCGGGTGAGAGCCCGGGCGGTGAAGCCGCTTTCGGGGTGGCTGCAGATGGCGCGCACTAGCCCTCCGCCCTGCGAGCCGGTGCCCCCCACTACGGCTATGATCTTCTTTTCAGACATGTTGAGCATCCCTTTCTAGCCGGCTTTCCGGAATCGCCGGCGCCGTTTCGCTTCTCAGTACGATGATTCTCGGCCCGTCTAAGGCTCAACAGTGTCATCTCGTTGCACTACACTATTTCCGTAGCGGACTATCTTTCCCGGGGACCCATGGAAGACCTCAAGAAAATCGGCAAATACGAGTTGCACGAATACCTCGGCGGCGGCATGTCCCACGTCTTCAAAGCCTGGGATCCGGTAATGGAACGGGTGGTGGTCGTGAAGATCATGACCCGGCAGGCCAGCGCGGACCCCGACGCCAAGGCGCGGTTCCTGCGCGAGGCTAAGACCGCCGGCGCCATCGCCCATGACAACGTGATCCGGATCTACGACTTCGGCGAGGAGTACGGCCGCCCGTACATGGTGATGGAGTTCCTCGAAGGCTCTGACCTGAAGGACGCCATGCGTTCGTCGCCGCCGGGCGGCATCCGCCGCTGGATCGAAATCGCCGGTGACGCGGCGAAGGCGCTCGAGCACATCCACGAGCACTCTATCGTTCACCGCGACATCAAGCCCGAGAATATTCATCTCGACAAGAACGGCCGCGTCCGGCTGATGGACTTCGGTATCGCCAAGCGGCAGGAAATGAGCCTGACGAAGACCGGGATGACCATGGGCACGCCCTACTACATGCCTCCGGAGCAGGTGAGGGCGGCCGACGTCGACCACCGCGCCGACATCTATTCCTTCGGCGTCATGCTCTACGAGATGTTCAGCGGCAAGCGGCCCTTCGGCGGCGACACCCTCGAGCAGGTCTTCTACCGGATCATGCACGAGCCAGTGCCCATGGAGCCACTCCGCGGCATGGTTCCGCGTTCGTTGTGCGACCTCATCGAGCGCTCGACCGCGAAAGATCCCGCCGCCCGGCCGCAAAGCATGACCGAGGTCCGCCAGGTGCTCGAAGCGGCCCTGGACGAAGAACTGGGGGAAGCAGCCCCCACCATTCCGATGCCAGGCCGCTCGGAACCGGAGAGCGGCGTGGCGCCCGAGGAGGACCGGCGGAAGACGCCGCCCCCGGAGGACGAAGGCGGCGGCCTGGGGATATTGAAGTGGCTGATTCCCGGCATTGCGGCAGTGGCCTTGATCATTATCGGCGTCGTCTACTTCGCCACCCGCCCTGCTCCGGTGGAACCGGTTGAGCCCGGTCCCGCGCCGAGGGCCGAAATCGCGCCATCCTTCAGCACTCCCACCGGCGAGATGCTGCTCGTCCCGGCCGGCGAGTTCTTCTTCGGCGAAGACCTCGTATCGCGCCGGCTCCCGGCCTTCTACATGGACAGGACCGAAGTGACCAATGCCGCCTGGGCCCAATTCTGCGACGCAACCGGACGGCCGCTGCCGCCGGACTTCCCCCGGGACCGGCCCGAACTGCCTGTGGTGAACATCACCTTCTCCGAGGCCGAAGAGTTCGCGCAGTGGGCCGGCAAGCGCTTGCCCAATGAGTTGGAATGGGAGAAAGCTGCCCGGGCTGGCGATGGACGGCCCTACCCCTGGGGGCAGGACCGCGACATAACCCGCGTCGCCTCCGCCGGCAACGAAGCGGTCAGCGGAATCCGTCCCGCCGATGACTTTCCCGACGGCGCGAGCCCCTTCGGCATTATCCAGATGGCCGGCAACGTCTGGGAATTCGTGGACGAGAAGATCCAGCCCAGCGAGCAAGCCATGAGCGTCTTTGCGGGGTTGCTCTCCCCGCCTCCCACGCCGGACGAAGAGTGGCGGACCATCCGCGGCGGCGCCTTTGACACGCCTCTGATCGAAAATGTCACCCGCGAGTGGGGGGCCGTGCCGGTCCGATTCAAAGCCCACAACATCGGCTTCCGCTGCGTCAAGCCAGCCCAGTAGGGACGCCGCTTGCGCCGCTCGTGGCCGGGTTGGCTACCCCCTCACATACATCAAATATGGAAGCCCGGCGGCCAGCAAAACGCCCAAATAGACCATCCCGAAAACGAACCCCAGCCGCCAGAAATCCGTGCGCGAGATGTAGCCGCTGCCATAGTAAACAGGCGCCGGCCCGGTGGCGTAAGGGGTGATCACGCCCATCAGCCCCAGGGAATAGCAGAGCAGCAGCGCCATTGTCTCCACGTCGAGATTGGGTACGGACTGCCCGACGGCAAGCACCACCGGGAGCACCGCTACCGTGTGTGCGGTCAGGCTCGCAAACAAGTAGTGCACCAAGAAGTAGAACGCAACCAGGGCTCCCACAATAAGTATCGGAGGCAGATGGATAAGCCGCCCGGCCACCGAGCGCGCCGCCCAGTCCACAAAGCCCACACGCCCGAGTCCGTCGGCGAGAGCCACGAGGGTGGCGAACCAGACCAGAACGTTCCAGGCGTTCCGGTTCCCCAACGCGTCGTCCCAGCTAACGACGCCGAGAAGGATCATCAGCGAGATCACGATCAGCACCACGGTGGTGGCGTTGACAAACGAACTGCCGAAGATCCAAAGAACGAGTGCCAGTAGCACCAAGCCGGCCATCGCCTTCTGCCGCCAGGGCATTGGCCCCAGAGCGGCAAGCTCGGATGCCGCCCACCGGGGAACCTCCGGGCTTCGCTTGATCTCGGGCGGGTAGAGGATATAGCCGAGGACCGGCGCCAGGACGAACAACAGGGCTCCGGCTGGAAGGATGCCGAGGAACCACATGGACCAGTCAATATCGATGCCTAACGTCTGATTCACGAGAGCCACGGCGAGCAGATTTGGCGCCATGGCGGTGAGGAAAAGCGAACTGGTGACCCCCGTGGCGGCGAAGGCGGTCCACATAACATAAGCGCCGATACGGCGGGCCGTGGGGCCGGGTTCGGATTGATAGAGCGAGGGAATGCCGGCGATCACCGGGTAGATGACCCCGGCGCTCCGGGCGCTGTTGGAAGGTGTTCCGGGCGCCAGCAACAGATCGGTGCAGGCGATGCCGTACCCAAGCCCGAGCGTGCTGCCGCCCATCAGCCGCACCATTGCCAGAGCGATTCTCCGGCCGAGACCGGTCTTCTGGTAGCCCATCGACAGCATAAACGCGCCGAAGATCAGCCAAACGGTGGAGTTGCTGAACCCGCTCAGCGCCCATTTCACTGACGCAGCGGGTTCCGGATAAACGTGGCCGGTTACGGCGGCCGCCGTAACCCCGACAAAACCGGCCGCCGCGCCGGGGATGGGCTCCAGAATTAGCGCCGCGATCACGCCGGCGAAAATCGCGAAGTAGAGCCAGGCCGTCTCGGAGAGCCCGGCCGGGGCGGGGCTCAGAAAAACTCCGGCCCAGACAGCAAGTGGTATCACGGCCCTTAGCCAGTTGGCTCTCATCGGTGGCGTCCGCCGGAGCACACCTCCTTCCGGCGTTCGTTGAAGCAGTGTAACAGGTGACACATGGAAGTGGAGGAAACTCGCCGCCCCTCCACCTCTGCGAAGGGGTGGCCGTCGATATGTAATGAATTATTTGCAAATATTTTACTATTAGCTACCAAGATTTGGGTAATGCTTAGTCATCGATAACTTATCGTTTCGCGAGGTTAAGAGCTGATTGTCATCAAATGCCGATTTCTTCGGTTGCGCGCTACATCTCCTTCGTTCGTGATGGAGTTCCCGCGCCCAGCTAGGGACGCTGCGCGCCAGCGCCCCAGATACCAGTTCCCCCCGCTTCAGGAGACACTATGATAACTCGAAGAAGTAGCTATTTTCGGGTTGCGCTGTTCGCCGGGGTGCGCGACACACAAGTGAAGAATTGCGAGATTCTTTTATTGTGAGTTGATT
>CAYXVG010000129.1:0-8397 GCA_964468205.1 uncultured Solibacteraceae bacterium
CTTGCTGCTGGAAGGCGCGCTGGCGCTCCCCGGCGTGCGGCCCGGCCTTCCCGGCGACGACCTGTTTGTCGGCTTCGCCTCCCTTCCCCGCTCTACGTCGAGCGGGACGGTTATCTGGAAACCGCCCCCAACAAGGTTCTATGGCCCCACTGCCACCAGCGCTCCGTTGCTGGAGACGCCGCCGGCTTGGATCACCACTTCATGGTCGCCCGCGGACAGGGCCGGTACAGTCAGGTTCACCTGATACAGACCGGCAAAGCCCGGGGTGAGACCGGCGAATGCCACCCCCGCCGCGGCGCCGCCCACCGTCGCTGTCACTTCGGTCAGCGTTCGGGCGAGCGGTTCGGCGGGAGTCGGCTCACCCGCCGCAACAGGGTTATCCACCGCGCCCAGGCCGGCCATGTAAACGATGATCACCTCGCCGGGGGCGGCGGGATTGTCCGGGATGTTGAGACTGAAGTCCTGGTTCTGGATCACACCGCGGCCGGGACCGGCAATGCTCGGGTCAAGGGAGAAAATGCCCGGCGACGTCTCCTCCACCGGAATGGTCAGCGTCGCGCCGCGCCGCCCGTTTTGCACGAACACCATCGACGCCTCGCCCGCTCCGATGTCAAACGGGATCTGAAAGCTGGCTTGCGTCGAGAACGCCGAATAGAGAGGCGCCGGCCGTCCGTTAATGAGAACCTGGAGTCCCCCAATATCGCTCGGCAAACCCTGGCCGTCAGCGCGGGCCCGCTCGCCCGGGGCCTGCTGGGCCCCACTGTCGTCCACGAGGTTGAACAGGCCGAACGCGGTTATGATTCCCCCAGCCGCGATCCGGCCCGCAAAACTTGCCCCATTAACGATGGCTTCCTGCAAAGTGAAGGGAGGCGATCCCGGCGCCGCCTTGGCTTCTTGCAGCGGCGACTCGGCCACCGCGTACCGGATCTCTTTCCGAATACTGTCGAAGTTGAGATCGCCGTCGTCGTCGAGGTCTCCGAGGTGTATCTTCTGCACCCGCAGCCCGACTATGTCGCGCCCGTCCCTACCCGTCTGAATCTTGTCGTGCAAAATCTTTAACCACGGGACTCCGCGGGTCTTCCCACAACCCGCCACGCGCACCAGGTGCCCACCCTGCACGTTTCCGGCCTCGTCCTCCCAGCGATAAACCATCTCGATGTCCTCGCCCTTCTGGATTTCGCTGCACAGCCACTCAAACGTCACATGGGCGCCCTGATAGGCGGACTGGACCCCGCTCGATTCGAAGTCCTCCTCAAAGTCAGCGTCATCGGGAGAGCCAGCGTGCTGATGCGTCAAAACTCCGGCCAGCCCGTTCGCGGAAAGATAGCTGAACTTGCCCTCCAACCCCTTCGATGGTTTTACGCCGCTACCCTCCGTCCGCGACGTTACGTCGCGGCCCATCGCAGTGCCAAGCTGGCCAACCAGGCTGTCGTCCCCTCTGAGGCCCTCTTTATGCTCATGGGGCACGTCCACGGCCGGATACTGCGCTTCGAGCCACGCCAGGCTGTTGGCGTAGCCCATCGGAACGCACTGGTTCTGCGCCGCCTGAACGTTGATATCGGTTCTGGGCAGCGTATAGGCGAAGTTGTCCTCGTCGTCCATGAAATTCAGTCGCTGGGTCCTGGTCTCGGGAATGCCGGTAACCCGCTCGCCCTCACCACCGATGTTCACCGTCGTGGGAGCAACCGCGACAGTCACCGGATCATTGAACTGCGGCGCGTTGAGCTGCGGCTCCGGGGTGAACAACATTCTGGCGGGAAGGGAACTGATCACCGGGCCGGGCTCCGGGTTGTCGTTGTCGACTTCGTCGGGATTCGCGATCTCGATATTGTAGGAAAACGTGGCGGTGAGGTCGAACTTGTCCACGAGGAGATTCGGCGCCACCCAACCCCGTGACGTGACCACATTGAGATAACCGAGGTCCAGCCCAGTAGCATTCGTCAGCCGCTCGATGTCAACCGTCACAATGCCGGTCGAGGAATTCTGTTTGCTGACGTCGTCGAACTCATAGCTCACCTGTTCGAAGATGAGAGCGCCGTTGTAAGGCAAGAGGGTCTCCCGCCCGCTCGAAAGGTTGACGATGGCGGCGTCGATTTCGCCATTAAAAGTCGGGTCGAACGCCTGCTCCGGCGCCGGCAACGTCTCCGAGTCCACGGACATGGCCAGCAGGTCATTCCCCCACGGATCGGACGCTGCTCCATTGATGAATCCCACGCCCAGGCAGCCGTGCTGCTGCAACGCTCCGCCGTAGCTCACATGCTCGATCCGGACCGAGTTGGGACCGGAACACGGACTCAGGAAGTCCACCGTGGCTGCTTCCACGGAATCCGTGCTGCCAGTCAAACTGAAGGTGAGGAAATGTCCGCCAGGCGCCGTGGTGCCGGTCATACCGAACAACTGGTCGAGAAACGGTCCTCCTCCCAAATAGGTCCATTCAAGCTTCGGTGTCTCTGCCTCCAGGTCGAGCACTGCCACGAACGGATCAGCCTGACCATGGAAATTAACGGGGAACCCGGGCGCGGCTGGAAAGTCCGGCGAGTTTGTGGTCCCACCGATCGCCGCCTGCCCGGCTGGACTCATGAGCAGTTCCCAGGTCTCCTCCTGTCCGATCCCGCCCAGCAGCGTGCCGTAGTGCATCCCGCTCAGATCCGCGGGCATCCGCACCAGGAACGCATCTCCGGGTCCCATGAGCTGGCTCTGGATTGCGTCGCCCGTAACCGGAAAATCTCCCGACAGAGTGAACCCGGCTACCCAGAGATCGCCGTTGACATCCTGCTTCAGCCCCCGCCCGATGTCGTTCGATATTCCTCCCAGCAGACCGGAGGCCGTCAAGACGTTACCAGCCGGGGAGATCGACGTCACGAATGTGTCTGCCCCGCCCGCCAGCGTGGTCTGCGCGGCGCCTTGCGTGGTCGGGTAGTTTTCCGACGTCGTCCAGCCTGTGACGTGGGGCCCGCCCGTCTCATTCAGTTCCAGGGCAAACGGGAATTCCTCGCCCATGCCGCCGAGGTAGGAGGCAAACTCCACCGCGTCGCCCGCCGCGTTCAGCCGGACCACGAACATGTCACTGTCGCCGCCTCCAAAAGCCGGCTGAAAACCGCTCCCCGTCGAGGGAAGATCAGCCGACGTAGTCGCCCCCACGACGATGACCCGGCCCTCTTCGTCCACCTGAACGCGGACCCCCTGATCCGACCCGCTGCCGCCGAAATACGTGGAGTAGTCCACAGCCGTGAGCGAACGATTGAGTTTCGCCACAAAAACGTCGGTTTCTCCGCCGAACTGCGCCTGTGCCGGGTTGTTCAGCGGGAAGTCCGCGGCGGATGCCGTCATGCCCGTGACGAAGACGTTTCCCTCCGCGTCGGTTGTCACGCCAAACGCCCGGTCGTCGCCAGCCGCCCCGAAGTAGGTGGCGCCCAGGATCGGGTCGATCACCAGAGGCTGCGCCGCGTCGTATTCTCCGACCCGGAAACGCAGCACGCCCTCTTCCCACAGGTAGTCCCCGGGGATCACCTTCTGCGCGCCGTCCTCCTCTTCCTGATAAATTCGGGGCTTCCGCATCAACACCTCGCCGTGCTCCTGCGCCAGAAGCAGGTCCCCCTCGCTGGTCACCCGAACGTCTTGCGCGCCGGAGAACGCCAGACGGATCCGCTCCGGGTCGGCGCCCGGCGCCACCACCAGGTCATATTCAAGCTGATGCCCGTGGCCATGGTAGACCACGTCAATACCCGGGTAGACATCGCTGTAAACCACACGAGCGTAGTGCGGGACGTCGGTGATCGTCTTCTCGCCCAGGAAATAGTTGCTGCGTCCCGGCAACTGTTCCCGGCCGGTGACCTCCGGCTGCGGATTGGCGTCCAGAAACCGCATTCGCAGGACTTCACGCCGAGAAACAGTCTCCCTTCTAGGCCGGTCCGGATCGCCCACCTCCTTCAGTGACCGCAGCGCTCCTGACGACGGGTGCGAGAGCAGAGTGACACCGTTATCCCAGAGGATCAGCTTCGAGTTTCCGGTACTGGCAACGAACCTCGCCTCGCCCGCCGTCTGCCCGAAGTTCGGTTCAAAGTGCAGCGGCAGCCGGCTGAGATTCGCGGTTGCGGCGTAGGTCAGTTGAGCGGCGATAATCGCCAGAAGACAGCTCTTTCCCATTTTCCCCTCCCAGGTTCGATCGAGTTTGGTGCAAGTATACTTCACATCACAAACAATCGCAAAATGTTCAACTTAGAACGGAACTTGCGTAGCCCGCCCGTCCTTCCGGTTGGGCCGAGCTTCTAACTGCTTCTCAATCTAGAGGCTAAAATTTGGTTTAAACTATGCTAAAAATATGGAGACATCCCCCCGGCATCCGGTTTTCGTCGGGCTGCGCACCTGCGGCGATCGCTCTCGGAACGCATGGGAGAGCGGCTCACCGGAACCGCCCTGGTGGACGGCACACCGCTCGCGTTCTGCGGCTTCCGTTTCGGTGTCGCAACAAAACAACGACGCTCTCGTTTCAACGGCTTGCCCTCCGCGCGCCGCTCGACAAAACCCGAATTGCGAAACCTATGCCTGCAGCCCGGCGTCTCTTCATCGGAACCGGGATTCTTGCCGCCCGGGTAATGTTACTCTATTGCGGGTTGACGCAACGTGCGCAAAGCCATAAACTTGAATTAGTTAGACCCTTGTAGCGGTGGTGTGTATGCATTCAGAAACTTGCTCTTCGGGACTATCCTCCTCGCCGGCTCGTTTGAGCCTTTGGCGGGTACCTCTTTTGGTATGGCTAGGCAAAATCCCCGGGGCGCGTTTTGTCGTCTGCGCCGCGGTCACGTTGGCTCTCCTGGTCCCGCCCGGCGCCGCACAGAGAAGCGGCGGCCAGGGTGGAACTGACGGGCGCGAAACCGTCGCCCAACCTCTCACCGAGAAACAAAGGCGTAAGCGGGAAAAGGAACTTCGCAAGGAGTTGGAACGGCCGTTCCGCAAATGGCTTCAGGAAGACGTCTCCTACATCATCAGCGACGAGGAGCGCAACGCATTCAAACGGCTGCAAACCGGCGAGGAAATGGAGCAGTTCATTGAGCAGTTCTGGCTCCGCCGGGATCCCACCCCGGACACGGCGGAAAACGAGTTCAAGGAAGAGCACTACCGCCGCATCGCCTACGCCAACGAACGCTTTGCTTCCGGAATTCCGGGCTGGAAAACAGACCGGGGCCGGATCTACATCACCTTCGGCCCACCGGATGAAATTGAATCGCATCCTTCCGGCGGAAGCTACATGCGTCCCTATTACGAGGGAGGCGGCACTACATCGACCTACCCGTTCGAAGTTTGGCGCTACCGCTGGTTGGAGGGCATCGGTTCCGACATCATGATCGAGTTTGTCGATCCCACCATGTCGGGCGAGTACCGGATGACGATGGACCCGTCCGAGAAGGACGCCCTCCTGCACGTGCCGGGCGCCGGCCTGACACTGATGGAAGAGATGGGCTTGGCCGACAAGGCGGATCGCTTCTCCCGCACCGACGGAACGCGGCTTGGTACCGGTGACACGCCCTTGCCGCACCGCATGAGTCAGTTTGAGCGGTTGCGCATCTGGGCGGATTTGCAGAAACCGCCCCCGGTGAAGTTCAAGGACCTCGAAGCGGCGGTCGAATCCACCATTCAGTACAACCTGCTTCCCATGCAGGCTCGCGCCGACTATCTTCGGATGACGAATTCCACCGTGATGACCAACGTCACGTTGCAGTTCGACCGCGCCGACCTCCAGTTCGAAGATGAGGAAGGCGTCTCGCGGGCGACTATTAATGTCTATGCCCGTATCACCTCGATGGCGCGCCGTGTCGTGAACGTCTTCGAAGACGTCATCACCAGTGAGGTCCCAACCCAGTTGCTGGGCCAGGTAGCGGATACTTCGGCCATCTACCAGAAATCAGTGCCGCTTCCCCCGGGCACCTACCGGCTGAACGTGGTTGCCAAAGACATCGTCAGCGGCAACATGAACAACTATGAGATGGCCTTGCGCGTGCCGTTCTACGACGAGACGACGCTCGGCATGAGCAGCATTATCCTCGCCGACAAGATCGAAAAGGTGCCTACGCGCAGTATCGGCGCCGGACAGTTTGTCATCGGTTCCTCGAAGGTGCGCCCGCGGATTGACGAAACCTTCAAGCGTGACGAAAAAATGGGGATCTATGTCCAACTCTATAATTTCGCGTCCGACGAGGAGACCCGGAAGCCGAAGGCGAAAATCGACTACGAAGTAGTTCGCAGCAGTGACAACTCGAAAGTCTTCGAATTCAGCGAGGAGGTGGCGTCCATCGATGGCGCCTCGGCGAACCAGACCGTTATTGAGAAGGTTTTGCCGCTCCAGAATCTGGAGCCTGGCGAGTACACGATCCGCATGAAAGTCACGGATCTGCTCAAGAATGAATCCTTGGCCCCAGAGGCGACTTTCAAGGTAATATAGAAAGCGCCTGGGGGCATCCGCGCTTCGGCGCGGAGGAGGCTCATACGCCAAAATGTTTTTCGGACTGAAAAGGTCGCTGGTTGGCGTTATCCTTGGACTCTTCCTGTGCGCGGGGGCCGCCTCGCCCGCATCCGGCGGAAACCTTGCTGGAACCCTGATCGGGTTTGTCAGCGACCAGGGCGGCGTCCCTCAGATGGGCGCTGCGGTCTTTCTGTACAACCATTATGACCGGCTTGTCGGGCGCGCCCTGACCAATGACAGGGGGGCCTTCGGGTTCGAGTCTCTTCTCCCGGGTGTCTATTCGATCAAGGTTAGCTTGGCCAGTTTCGTGCCCGCCGTTAAGGAAGATGTTGAGGTCAACGCCGGGTCAAGCAGTTTTCTCTCTATCAATCTCGCCAGCGTTCTGAGCTCCATTGAATTGATTTCCTCCGCTCCGGCTCAGGGGAAGCTCATGAGCGACGATTGGAAATGGGTGCTGCGAACAGCCACCTCCTCCCGGCCGGTGCTTCGGATCCGGCCGAACATCGATATCTCCGATCCTTCTGGAAACAACCCGGTCCCGGTGGAAAGCACGGCGCTTTTCAGCCGCACCCGCGGCCTGGTTAAGTTCTCCACCGGCGAGGAAGGCTCCCTGGCTGCTGCAGGAGCCCAGGCGGATCTGGGCACGTCCTTTGCACTGGCCACCTCCGTATTTGGCAACAACGAACTGCAGTTCTCCGGCGCCTTCGGTTACGCCTCCAACACGGGGACGCCCACGGCCGGTTTTCGCACCAGCTACAGCAATGATTTGTGGGGCGCCAAACCCGAGGTGGCGCTCACCATGCGCCATGTCTTCATGCAGGGGGCGGCGGCGAATGCGATCCTCAGCGGTTATGGCAATGCTCCCGCGCTGCGGACGATGTCCGTTAGTACGCTCGAGCGGCGCCAGATCTCGGAACGTCTGCATTTGGAATATGGCGGTTCTTTCGAGTCCGTGGCCTTCCTCGATAGGTTGAACTATTTCAGCCCCTTCGCCAGGGTGACTACCGATTTGGGTTCGTTTGGCGCCATCGAGCTCGCCTACAGTTCCGGCATGCCGCCAGCGGAGCTGCTTGCCGCCAGCTCATTTGGACCCGGGCTCGAGATGGAGAACGATCTTACCGTCCTCGCGCTGTTTCCCCGCGTCTCCCTGGTAGGTGGCGCTGCCCGCGTGCAGCGTTCGCAGATCTTCGAGGCTGGCTACCGCCGGAAGCTGGGCAAGTCCCGCTCACTCAGCGTCGGCGTTTACCGGGAGGGCGTAACGAATTCGGCGGTGATGATGGCGGCTCCCGGCGGCTTCTATTCCTCCGGTGACCTGCTGCCGGATTTAAGCTCCAACAGTTCGGTCTTCAACATCGGGAATTTCAATCGCCTGGGATTCCGCGTTTCCGCCACGCAACAGTTCGGCGAGAACCTGGCCGTGACTCTTGGCGCCGGAAATGGCGGGGTACTTGAGCGCCTCTCCGGCGCTGTCGTATCCAATGATCCAAATGAACTCCGCGGCGCGATGCGGAAGAGCCAGCGCTCCTGGCTCGCGGCTAAGATTTCCGGAATGGTTCCCACGGCCGGAACCGAGTTCTCCGCTGGATACTACTGGACCGATTTGAGCGTCCTTTCCCCCATCCACCTTTACCTCACCACCGGCATGCAGCCGGAAATGGGTTTGAATGTGCGGATACGGCAGTCACTGCCCTCCTTCGGCGTCTGGTCAGGGCGCTTGGTGGCCAGCGCCGAGCTGCGTAACCTGCTGGCCCAGGGCTATGTCCCGGTGGCCACGGCCGACGGCCGCAAACTGTATCTCATTCACAATCCCCAAACCGTGCGCGGCGGTTTCAGCTTCATTTTCTAAGCTCCCCGGTGGGTGCAATCACAACCCTTTCAAATCTTTCTTCCCAATCCCATCAACACCTTACCGCCCATCCCCCCGCCATCCCCTACCT
>CAYXVG010000130.1:0-8351 GCA_964468205.1 uncultured Solibacteraceae bacterium
GTCCTTCCACTTGGATTCCAGTCCCTGCGCGATGTCTTCCGGCAGTTCCAATGTAATCTGCATGCCAGCGTTCCTTTAATTCATTATCTCAAGGTACAACGCCGCGTGGGAAGGTCTACTGCTTGGTGCGCTTCGCGAGGCGCCGGGACTTCCGGAACAAGGCGTACAGCCGTACCTCGTCGAGATCGGCCTCATCGAGATCGGCCGCAGCTCTGAGGAGGCCGTTTGTCGGCGCCTTCGGCTTCGCTTCCGGGAAAAAGGCCGTGACGGCCACGCCAAAGTAACGAGCCAACTTCTCCAAGTGCATACTTCCTGTATAAGGACCACATGATCCTTCTGGAGGACAGAGACAGTCGAGGCTATCTGGAGGTGATCTATTGACGCCAGCCGCGGAACATCATTGCAGCAGATTGATCTTTGCCGTTGATTCAGCGGGCTCCCTTGACGCCCCGCGACTCGACCAGTTGCAGAGAGTCCGAGAGCCCGTCAGCCGATCGAAGGCGGGGATTCAAGGAAAAGTCGCCGATGTTGTGCACGGACGCTCACGGCATACCGAGTCCCAGAACGAACTCAAGGCTTTCCAGATCCTCATGGCGACGGCGCGTGCCGACTCATGGCAGGAGCAGCCTTTCACGTTGGAGTACCACCATGCTGACACGAAGCATCGATACACGCCAGACGCGCTGGTGGTCTGGGGCGCGCACCAAACAGTCGTGGAGGTCAAGGAGGACAAGGACGCCGAGCGGGATTTGGAGGCCGGCGCCTTTCCGCCCGGGATGCTCACGCTGAGACTGGGGCCATTGCTGCGCTTGATCCTCTTTGTCGGCGCCATCCGCCAAGAACACGGCTTGCGCAGGAAACAGCGGCCGTTCGCATCGACCGACCTGATTGCCGCGACGGAGATCGACGGTTCGGCCGCCGCGCTACTGAGCGATTGGCCGCGACACCTGTGGGGGGCGCTCCGGCACATGCTCCCGCCGGAGTCCACTCATCCAGCCGCGCTCAACTTCCACACGATCTTCGGGAACTTCTACCGGCACCTGTTTCGCGTACTGCCGCGCCGTGAGTTCGGATTCCTTCACGACGCCTTCGAGAGGTTTGTCATCGAGGATTGGAAGGGCTTGATCCGCGGCCAGGGCCGCTACTTCTCCACCGCTGTGCGGCGGAACTCCGCCTGGGTGTCCATCAGCGAGGCTGAACGCCTCGCGCGCAGGGGTGCCGACAAGATGATGGATTCGGTCCACGATGGCCGCCTTGAAGCCGTGTTCGTGATCGTGCGAGCCGGCGGCTGCCGCAGGGAATGCTGGATCCGGCGCGAGTCGCTGAACCGATGGATCGCCGCCCGCGACGCTGAACTTGCTCGTTACATGCCACGCCCGGAGGCAATCCGGACGCTGGGCCTAAGAAACGCCACCCTCGTCAAAGTCGCCGCTGCGGGAGCCATGCGATGCGTCGAGGGACCTGACCGGGATTTCCCTCCCGGATTCTTCTTCCTGCGGGAAGACGCCATGCGAATCAAACAAGCCTTTGAGAAGCACCCTGTGCCGCGCTTGGAATACTCCAAACCGGATGAGCTGATCGCATTGCGCCATGCCATGAAGAATTACCTCGGTTGCGCCTCAGGACTTGCCGCCGTGATCCAGGCCGTTATCGATGGCAGCCTTGCGCCTTGCGGCTACACCAGCCGCTTCCGAGGGATCACTGGATACCTGTTCAGGTCTGAAGATCTCCGCACGTACCGCCCAGGGCCGGCCGCCAAGACCCGCCCGGAAGCCTACCTCAATTTCAGAGAGACGGCCCACGCGCTTGGTACTCGGAGCAGTATCGTTCGCGGCCTGGTGGCACAAGGGCTTCTCGAGGTTGCCGCCGGTTTTCGAAACGGATTTGCCAAACTCGTGCCTGAAAGACAAGTTCGCCGTTTCGCGGAGACCTACGTGTCCACAGCGGCCCTCGCCAAGCAATTCCGCCTTGACAGCGGTTCTCTCGCCCGTCACCTGAAAGAGTCCGGCACACCGCTACTCGCCGTTTCAGACCCTGACCACGGGAGGGGGCACGCATTCTTTCTCCGCAAGGATGTGGCAGCCCAGCTTCAGCTTCCGAGCCGCAAGATGATGAGAGAGGAGGCGCAACGCCGCATCGAAGCCGCTCGAAAGAGGAAGTGGGCGGAGTACAGGCTGGCCAAGGAAAGAGCCTTGGGAAGGCCCATGCGCCGAATACGCGCGAATCATGGGCTGTCAGTTGAAGGCGAGAAGTAGACTGGCATCGGCTGATTGCGCTTTGCGCCCGATCCTGCGAAGACGGATCCAACATCGTCGGCCGTCACGGCGCGACAGAGGAACCCCAAAACATTCCACGGCTCCTCTGCGCGCCAGCGACCTCGCCAACTTTTCGGTGCCGCCCGCGCCGGCTGCAATGTAGGATTGTGCCACGAACAGTGGCACGACCGTAGGATATTGACAGGAATCGTGACACAAATCGTCACGAACACTGGCACAGGAGCGCGTTCAGTTCTTTGCTGTCAACACCCGCCATGTCAGTTACTCTGGCATCCTACATCCTTCCAGGGCTCTTGCGGATTGTCGAGCAATGGGGCAAAGCTCTTGCCGTCGGTCACAGGCAGAGGATCGAGCCCGCAGAGATCGAGCAGCGTCGGGAAGATGTCAACCGTCTCGACGAGGGCGGCCGTTTTCACCCCGCGAGCCTTTTGCCCCGGCGCGCGGACGATCAGCGGCGCGTGGGCGGCGGCCTCGAAGTTCGAGTGCTTCGACCACATGCCGCTGTCGCCGAGGTGCCAGCCATGGTCTCCCCAGAGAACGACGATGGTGTTCTCGCGGAGGCCGAGTTCATCGAGCGTGGCGAGCACGCGCCCCACCTGAGCGTCGGAGTAGCTTACGCAGGCACGATAGGCGTGGCGGACATAGCGGGCGGTGCCGTCGTTCATCCGCTCGCCCATCACGAGCGGTTTGAATTCGCCGTAGCTGTAATTGAACATATTCGGGTGGCGGTTGAAGGCGATCGGCGGCATATCCGCTGGCAGTTCGGGGTTCGGCGCAATATCGATTTCCCCGCGCTGGTATTCGTCCCAATACTTCTTCGGGGCGCAGAAGGGCAAGTGCGGCTTATAGAAACCCACGGCCAGCAGAAACGGCTTGTCCGATTCGGCGAGCCGGCGAAGCTCCTCGACTGCCCGGTCTCCCAGCATCCCGTCGGCATAAGCGTTATCCGGCACGTCGAATCCTTCCGCTATCGGGGGCTTGGGCATGCGGTCCCGCTCCTCGGGATCACGTGCCTGACGGAGGGCGTGCAGCAACCCCGTAGCGCCTTCGGTCTGGAAAGCGTCAGCCTTTGGAGATCAGGCGACATCCCACTCGTCGCCTGATTCCGAGCCTTCGGGAATGTGCCAGATCTTGCCCAGGCGGACCGTCTCATAGCCAGCAGCGCGGAACGTATTGCCCATGGTTTGGGCGCCCTCTACCTGCTGCCAGCGGATGGGCCCATAGACCTGTTGCGTCCGCTCCGAGTGGAGCGAAGTTAGAAGAGCGACCCGGGAGGGAATGCAGACGGCGAACTGCGCATAGTGGCGCTCAAACAACAGACCTTCCGAGGCCAACTTGTCGATGTGGGGCGTTTTCATGAGGGGGGCGCCGTAGGCGCCGAGTTCGGGACGTAGATCGTCGATGCCGAGGAAGAGGATGTTACGGCGAGCCGTCGGGGCTGAGGGCTGGGTAGTGCAAGCAGTGAAAAGAATCGAGCAGGCCAGGATTACGAGAGCGAAAGTGGGCATGATGGTTCCGCCACTCATCCTACAAGAAACCGGGCGCGGCGCGGACGGCGGCTCCGCTTCCACGCGAATGCCGGCGTGGCCCATCCGGAGGCTAATACCGGGAAGCTACTCGACGAAGAAGCTGCCGATAGTGCGGAACTTCTGGTAGCGCTGATCGACGAGTTCCTGCCCGGACATCTTCTCCAGGTCAGTCAGGGAAGCGTGAAGCGCCTCGCGAAGGAAGGAGGCGGCCTGATCATGGTCCTCCTGCGCCCCTCCGGCCGGCTCCGGGATCACAGTATCGACAAGGCCCAGGCTCGACAACTTGTCCGCGGTCAAGCGGAGCGCGACCGCGGCTTTCTGCGCTTCGCCCGCGTCACGCCAGATGATGGCGGCGCAACTTTCCGGCGAGATGACGCTATATATGGCGTTCTCGAGCATTTCAACACGATTGGCGACACCGAGCGCCAACGCACCGCCAGAGCCCCCTTCACCGATCACTACCGATACCATCGGCACCCGCAGGCGGGCCATCTCCCGCAGATTCACCGCGATCGCCTCCGCCTGGCCGCGCTCTTCGGCGTCAATGCCTGGATACGCGCCGGGGGTGTCAAGCAAGGCGACGATGGGCCGGCCGAACTTCTCGGCCATCTTCATCACCCGCAGGGCCTTGCGATAGCCCTCGGGCTTGGGCATTCCGAAGTTGCGGTGGAGCTTCTGCTTTGTATTGCGGCCCTTTTGCTGGGCTACCACCATCACCGGCCGGCCCTCGAAGAATCCCCTTCCGGCCACGATCGCCGGGTCATCCGCATAGCAGCGGTCGCCGTGAATCTCGTGGAAGTCGTGGATCAGGCGTTCGATGTAGTCCAGCGAGTGCGGACGGTTCGGATGCCGGGCGAGTTGCACCCGGCGCCAGACTTCGGCGCGCTCTTCTTCCGGGGAGGGCTTGGGGTCGGTATGTTGAGTGGTCATCAGCTTGCAAGTACTTCGAAGGACTCCTGACCGCAGATCCGTTCCACTGCGGCTTGAAACTCCTTGTCAGGCCGGACTCTTTCCGTAACATCCAGGATAACCGAGAAATCGCGCGGCTTCTCTAGCCGCAGCCGAACCTCCGCCTCGCCCGGCTTGTTTGCAAACAGTTTACTGAGCGCCGCGGCCTTATCTTCCGCCGATCCGCCGTTACGGCCGAGGACAACACGAATAGAGATCAGCCGCGGGAGATCAACACGGGCGTTCTCCAGAGCAACGATGCTCTTCACGGAAATCTTCGCGTGTGAATTCTCCTCGGGCAAGGCCGTGCCGCGGATCAGCACCGCCCGGTCGGCGACGAGCTCCGGCGCAAGTTCCTCGTAGGAATTGGCGAAGACCATTCCGTCGATGCTACCCTTCAGGTCCTCAATCTGCACCGCAGCCCAAGGTTTGCCTTCCCGGTTGCGCTTCCGGGTGATCGCGGCAAGAACTCCGCAGAGCGCCACCTCCTGGCCCTTTTCGAGTCCGGTGAAGTCGGCGCTATTGTGCGTGGCAAGTTCGGCGATCTTCTCCGCGTACTCCTCAAGCGGGTGACCGGTGACATAGAAGCCGAGCATCTCTTTCTCCCCGGCCAGCATATCGCGCTCACTCCAGTCCGGCACCTTAGGCAGCTCGGGCTCGGACTGCTCCACCTCCATCAGCCCCGCAAACAGGCCCGTCTGGCCGCTTTCGCGGTCCCGCTGCGCGCGCTGGCCTGCCTCGACGGCGCCTTCGACGGCGGCAAACATCCGGGAACGGCCGCCCGGAATCGCGTCCATCGCGCCGGCCTTAATCAGGCTTTCAATGGCGCGCCGGTTCACTGCGCCCAGGTCGACGCTTTCGCAAAAGTGGTAGATCGACCGGAACCGGGTTTCCTTCTCGCGAGCCCGGATGATGGACTCGACGGCGCCCTGTCCGATATTCTTCACCGCTCCCAGGCCGAAGCGGATGGCCTCTCCGTCCGGAGTGAAATTCCAGTCCGAAGTGTGCACATCCGGAGCTTCCACCTCGATACCCATGTCCTTGCACTCGTTGATGTACTTCACCACCTTGGCTGTATTGCCCGTTTCCGAGGTAAGCAGCGCGGACATGAATTCAACCGGATAGTGAGCCTTCAGGTACGCCGTCACGTAGGCCAGATAGCCATAAGCGGCAGAGTGGGACTTATTGAAGCCGTAGCCGGCGAACTGGGCCATAAGGTCGAACACCTTCTGCACCGTTTTGGCCGGGAATCCCCGCTCCAACGCGCCCGCCAGGAACTTCTCCCGCTGCTCGGCCATTACCTCGGCCTTTTTCTTCCCCATGGCGCGGCGCAGCAGATCGGCTTCACCGAGAGAGAAGCCGCCGAGGATGTTGGCAATCTGCATCACCTGCTCCTGGTAGAGGATGACCCCGTAGGTCTCCTCCAGCACCGGCTTCAGTTCGGGAAGATCGAAAGCGACTTTCTTCCGGCCCTGCTTCCGGTTGATGAAGTCGTCTACCATCCCACCTTGGATGGGGCCCGGGCGGTAGAGAGCGTTCAGCGCGCAAAGGTCTTCCAATCGCTCCGGCTCATAGCGGCGCAGGATGTCACGCATGCCCTCTGACTCGAACTGGAACACGCCGCTCGTATGGCCGGAGCAGAAGACGTCCTGGTAGGTCTTCTTGTCGTTCTCGGGGATCTCTTCCACCTTGATTGACACGCCGCGGTGTTTCTTGATCAGCTTCAGGCATTCGTCAATGATCGTGAGCGTCGTCAGCCCGAGAAAGTCCATCTTCAGCAGGCCGAGACGCTCCACGCCCGCCATGTCGAATTGGGTGACGATTTCGTCCTTGTTGGTCTTGTAGAGCGGAACGAGGTTCATCAGCGGCTCGGGCGAAATGACGACGCCGGCGGCGTGTACCGACGAGTTGCGGCACATCCCCTCGAGCCGTATAGCAGTATGGACGACGTCGCCGACACGCTCGTCCTGCCGGGCCAGTTTGGCAAGATCGGGCTCTTTCTCGAGCGCGGCTTCGAGCTTGATGTTCAGCTCGTTCGGGATCATCTTGGTGATCTTCTCCACCTCGGCGAAGCTCATATCCAGGGCGCGTCCGACGTCCTTAATCGCCGCCCGGGCGCCGAGGGTTCCGAACGTGATGATCTGGGCCACCTGGTCGCGGCCGTATTTTTCGGTGACGTACTGGATCACCTCGCCCCGGCGGTTCGTGCAGAAATCGATGTCGACGTCGGGCAGGTTTACGCGCTCGGGATTCAAGAAGCGCTCGAACAGCAGGTCGTACTGCAACGGGTCGATGTCTGTGATTCCCATTGCGTAGCTGACAAGGCTGCCGGCGGCTGAGCCCCGTCCGGGTCCGACCGGGATGCCCTTCGAACGGGCGAAACGCATGAAGTCCCAAACGATCAAGAAGTAGCCGGAGAACTTCATCTCGCGAATGATGCCGATCTCCTTGTCAAGGCGCTCGCGATACTCTTCGATTCCCCGCCGGAGCGCGCCGGCCTCTTGCATGGCCTCCAGACGGGGCAGACGGTCCCGCTCGAAACCCTCCCGGGCGGCGTATTCGAAGTAGCTGTCGACGGAGTGTTCAGCGGGCACCGTGAACTCGGGAAATGGGTTGGGAATTGTATCGAGCTTGAGATGGCAGCGTTGCGCGATCTCCCAAGTGCGGTCCAGAGCGTCCTCAAAATCACCGAAGAGGGCGAGCATCTCGTCCTTGGTTTTGAGGTAGAAGTCCTCGGTGCGGAAACGCATGCGGTTCTCGTCGCTCATCGTCTTCCCGGTCTGAATGCAGAGCAGGATTTCGTGCGAGCGGGAGTCGGCCTTCGTCAGATAATGACTGTCGTTGGTCACCACCAGCCGGACCCCTGATTCCTGCGATAGCCGCGCGACCTGGGGAATCACCACACGGTCCTGATCGAGATGATGATCCTGCAGTTCGAGAAAGAAATTGTCCTTCCCGAACATATCGCGGTACTCGTGGGCAAAGCGCCGGGCCTGATCGTAGTTTTCGTCCAAGATCGATTCATTGACGTCGCCACGCAGGCAGCCCGAGAGACAGATGAGGCCGTCCGTGTGCTGGGAGAGGAGATCCTTGTCCACGCGGGGCTTGTAGTAGAAGCCGTCCAGATAACCGGTGGAAACAAGCTTTACCAGGTTCCGGTACCCCGTGTCGTTTTCGCACAACAGCAGCAGGTGGTTGTACCGGTTCGTATCGTTCTTCACCGAGCGCGGCTGCTGGGTGACGTACAACTCGCATCCGATCACCGGGTGGATACCCTTGTTGAGCGCCGCGTCGTGGAATTTGACCGCGCCGAAAAGATTGCCATGGTCGGTCATGGCGATGGCGGGCATTCCCTGTTCCTGAACAATCTTCATCATCTGCGAGATCTCGCAGGCGCCGTCGAGAAGCGAATAGTCAGTATGGTTGTGCAGGTGAACGAAGGGGGTGTTGGACATCCTGGTTAACAGTATACGGGGTGACGCCGTAGGCCGCGATAATCCGGTTATCGGACCTCAATTCCGGGGTTTGGCATCGTATGCGGCACGCCTGACGGCGCACCCCCGCGGGACACGTATCCCGCGGCGGCCTCCGGCACGTC
>CAYXVG010000131.1:0-8223 GCA_964468205.1 uncultured Solibacteraceae bacterium
GTTGGCGCCGATACGCGGATCTTCTCCGAATTGCCGGGCGTTTTCCGGCCCACTGGCACGACTACATGCCGCAAGCAGGCTTGTCGCTCCTAATCCGCCTCTGCTGGTGCGGGCTTTCGCCTGGATCTTCATAAAAAGCTGACCAAAGCTTCGTTGGGGAAGGTCCTAACTCGACGTTTCTTCCCATCCATCTTGGTTTCTGCAACTCTCAACTGCCCACTACTCTCGAGCTGCAGCAGGGCCTCACCCATGTGCTTGCGCAGGTACGCGGTGTTGTCAATCACGTGGGCTTCGACTTGCCGAACGGGGAGTTGACCAGCAGCACGGAACTTCGCCCTAAGCTCCTCAGCAAGCGGCGTTGTCGTGGGAGCGTTGAAGAGGAGGGTCTGATTTGGGTTGGTGGCGTCCGAGAACCGGAAATCGCCGAGGGGATCTACCTTCCACATAGCCTCCTTCATCTTCAGGTGACCTGTTGCGTTGTTGGACGCGAAAAAGAGATAGTAGACGACGCGACTCTCGTGGTCGCGCATTTCGAAGTATCGGACAAATCTCGCCGCCTGTCGGAGCTGAAGGTGATAGAGATTCTTGAGCGCTTCAGAACGATCGCCTCCGCCAAATGCAATCTTAACGGCCTCCTCCCTCCCAAACGTCTCCGTTATGTGGGCGCGGATATTCTCGTCCGGGTGGGTGAGCCAGCGATTGATCGAGTCCACCATGAAGGTGATAAGGACCTCGCACTTGTTCTTCGCCAGGAGCCGTTTTATGAGGGCGTAGGGGATGCCGGCGAAACCGAACGGATCGATTAAGGCGAACGTGGGAGCGATTTGGCCCTCTTCTGCGTCCAAGTCGTTCAACAGGCTGGTGAGGTTCTCTGCGAACGTGCCCTGCTCAGCATGCACCTTGAAATGCGCGGGGAGTTGGAGCGTCGCGATACAGCTCTTCAGGTGAGCAACTCGATCCGGTCGTTCTTCGATAAACAAGAAGACCAACTCGCCCCCCAGATTGGCTCGGTGGGTTCTCGCGGCTTCGAGTGCGATCATCGGCGAGCCGGGCTCTCCGCCCGAATACTGCCCGGGACCAGCGAACCCATCAATGTAAACGATCCGCTTGTTGTCCTTCGCGAGGATGGGAAGCCACGCGTCCAGGTACTTGCGAAGGATCTGGTGCTTCGCGGCCGTGTGCGGCTCTATCGACCAAATGGTATCCTTCGGAACAGCCACGGAAACCATTAAAACAAATACAATGGTTCTTGTGCGAAGAATGCTCTTCTGGCTCAGCATCCTTCGCTGAGGCCGGACGTGACGCCATGGCCATGAACTCCCCCATCGAATGGACGGACGCGACCTGGAACCCTGTGACGGGTTGCGACAAGATCAGCCCCGGCTGTAAGAACTGTTACGCCGAGCGCATGGCGCACCGACTCCAGGTGATGGGGAACTACAATTACCGCAACGGCTTCAGGGTGACTCTCCAACCGCACATGCTCAACCACCCGCTCGGGTGGAAGTCGCCAAAGCGGATCTTCGTGAATTCCATGAGCGACCTCTTCCATGAGAAGGTACCGGTCGCGTACATCAAGCGCGTGTTCCACGTCATGAACCAGGCCGACTGGCACCAGTACCAAATCCTCACGAAGCGCGCAGAGCGATTGGCGGAACTCAGTGCCCGGCTCCCGTGGTCACCCCACATCTGGATGGGCGTGAGCGTGGAGAGCGACAAGTACCTGTACCGCATCGATCACCTGCGACGAACCGAGGCACATGTGAAGTTCCTCTCTGTGGAGCCGTTCCTAGCACCCCTGGGAAAGGTTGACTTGCGCGGCATCGACTGGGTGATCGTGGGTGGCGAGTCAGGACCGGGTGCGCGCCCAATGTTCCCCGCGTGGGTTACCGACCTCCGCGATCAGTGCCAGGCCGCGAACGTCGCCTTCTTCTTCAAGCAATGGGGTGGCGTCAACAAGAGCAAGAGTGGACGAACCCTCGATGGCCGCACCTGGGATGAAATGCCAGCGCTCGGGCAATTAGTGGCTTTGACGGCGCGCTAGGGGCGGCCCAGAGCTTTGTACCAGGTCGCGCTAGAATACTCGCTGAATGACAACCAAACCCGACCATTTGCGACGTACGAACCGGCTGTATCACTTCACGGACGCGAGGAATATCCCATCTATTTGGGATTTGGGCGGTCTTTGGTCAACAGCAAAGCTTCGTGAGATGTGCGTCGAGTTCCATCCTGGCGGGAACCAGCAGAGCCTTGAAGCGGACGAGATGTTCGGGATGGATCAGTACGTGCACTTGTGCTTCACAAAAGAGCATCCGATGGCGCACATCGCTAGGAACGACGGGCGGATCGAGAAGCTGCAGTGGATCTATATTGACGACCCTGCTGCCGTGTTCGAGATCGAGGGCGTCCGGTACTGTGCGGAGGTCTCCAACAAGTCCGGGGCCGAGCTGTGCTCGATCGAGTATGCTCGGGAGCACTTCGATGATGTTGCGTTGTACGACTACTTGGACTGGCAGGTTGGAGATCATTACGCCCGGCGGCAGGCCGTGGAGAGGTGCGAGATCCTTGTGCCGTACCATCTGCCACTGAAATACTTTGAGGAGAGGTTGCCCAAACCGTAATGGCTGAGCGTCCTGTCTTCATACCGGCACCTGAGAGCGCTGAGCTTGTGCGCGAGGTGTTCTTGCCGCTGAAGTGGCACTCAGGGTTTGCGCCTGTGCAGAAGGAGAAGAACATCGCGGCTCTTCACGAAGCTGCCGCACAACGCGGGATCACGCCACTGTTGGAAATTTCGAGCAAGTCGAAGAGCGAACGGGGCCGGCACATGAGCGCGTTCCACATGACCGTCCCCACGAAGTGCTGTGGTCGGATCAAGCTCGAGCTCGCGTTCCAGGGCAGCAAGGTGTTCGAGCGCGGCGGGCCATACACAGACCTGTACCACAAGGGCGATACCGAGATCGGCCGGGCCAAACGCGACCCGCGATTGCAGCAGTCAGGACGATTGATCGGCTTCAGCTTCGAGGGCATCGACTTCCCGCTGGAACCCAAAACGGCGTTTTACGATTGGCTATACTGCTCGTTCCTGTGGGACCACCGAGACTGGGCGACGAAGCTCTATGCATACGCAGGATTTACCGACGTCGAGTTCAACCCGCACCGATCCATCAACTGCCAAGCGCGGTCGGCCGCGCTCTTCCTCTCGCTCATGAAGCGTGGGGACCTGGACGCAGTGCTTCAATCCCAAACCTCCTTTGTCGAGACTCTCCTCCGATCGCAGTATCGCCCGCAACTGCGGGCTGAGCGCTACAAGGCACAAGAATTGTTCTAGCCGCAGCGATAACGGCACGCTCTCTCGCTGCGGAGGAGGCAGCGAGTTTTCGCATCCACCGGCTTCACTCTCGGTTCTTGCTCTCTTTCTGGTGGTCCCCGTAAATGCGGCGGAGAACCATTCGGGGAATGCGAGTGGGGACCACTCGAACCGCCGACGCCGGCCCTTTCAGTGCTGCGATCGACGCACGTTCGGGATCAGGAAGGCTGGAAGCCGATCGCTTCTGTGATCCACTTTGACGGGTCGCCAAACCGCCAAGTGAAAGCGCCAGTGGCTGGGCCCAGTCACAAGGAAACGTCGGGCGTTTTGCAGCCAAGTGCAGTCCCAGTGGGATTGCTGGATGCAAGCCGACTTGTCGTTCCTAATCGAGTAAACGTCGGGGCGGCCGACCAACATCCTGACAGAATCTCTACGCCGGAGGCTGCAGATTTCTAAACGTCGGAGTTGATTCGAATCGGTGGAACGGCCGGATACTGCCCGATTGCCCCTCAGCCACGAGTGCGGGCCGCTCTGCTCCTCCGTCCAGCCCGACTAATCCCGTCGCGAAGGGCCTCAAGATTCTGGTCTTCAACCCGCCAAAGTGTGCCCTGCTTTACCTTCCCTCTGATTCGGTCGGCGAGAGTACGCGCGTCCTCATCCCACCACGGGTGCATCTTCAGGAGATCGGAGGGCGCCACCGGGCGGAAGTACATCTCGGCTTGGTTCTCACCCGGAAACCATGCAGTGATAACCGCCCAGCCATAGAACCCCGGATCAGAACCGCCGCTCGGTGCGTAGAAAAAGACAACGACGTCGCCCGGTTCTGGTGGTTTGGTAGCGCCGACCTTTCGTCTGACGGGCCAGGCCCATCTCTCGCCTTCCCAGATCGCGAGCCGATACCGCTGCGGTCCCCACCACTCCTGATTGATCTGATAGAGCCAAGTACTCATGTTCTTTCCGTCACTTGGTAGTCAAAGTATCCGCGACCCTGAAGCTAGTGTGCCGGTCGAATAACCCGATGCTCTCCCTCGAGGGGAGTTCCAGCGATAACGTCGAGAGGCCGCAAACCCTCCGACCGCCACGATCCTCGCCAGGGCTGAAGTCGCCAGTACCCCGCCTTTCTCGCCGCCGTACCGCCATCAGAGTATCACATGGATTCCTCCCAAGTAACCCGCAAAGCCGAACCGATCGCGCAGAATCCTGTCTTACCGACTCTCCGCGCCTGCCCGTTCGTCAGAACTTGTGCTGCGTCGGTGCCAGCGTCAGGATCACTTTTGCGTGTCCGAAACCGGATATGATCGAGGTCCTCGGATGCTAGCCAACTTCGCGGTTCTAATCGCGGTAAATTTCGTCGATTCCCATTGTCGTTAACTTCCGGCCAACCAACCGGCCGGAACTGGCTTCGCATTTGGCTAATGGGAAGCCGACGATCCGACCCTCATAATCCGCGACGCCCGGGCGCAGTTGCATGGGCCGGAATCACAACGCTCATGGGCAAACCGTCAAAGACAGCGACCATTGCCCGACAAGATCAATTCCGAGGGGGCCTCATGCGCTTGAGTTCGGTCTGTTGGCGTACAATCGTGCTGAATGAAGGAAGCAGACGAGGTCCCCAAAGGGTTCATAGCGTTCGCCTCTGGCAATCCCGCTTTGGCCGAGACACTCGAAACGGCAGCCGAGACGATCAGCACATCTGGAGTTGCGGACCTGATCACTTGGCAGAGCCTTGAAATTGGCGGTCGTTTGTTGCTGACGGAGATCTGCACGGCAATCACCGAGAGAGACCTGTTCGTCGCCGACGTCAGCGTTCTGAATCCCAATGTCTTGTTCGAGCTTGGTTTTGCAATCGCGCTCCGCAAGCGCATATGGCTGTTGCTGGACGCCAGTCAAGCACGTGCTCGCCCGGACTTCGACCGATTCCAACTCCTCACGACGGTAGGCTTCAGGGAGTTTACGAACAGCCAGGATGTCGTTCGTCGATTCTACGCGGACCAGCCTTACACCAATCAGGAGAAGACAATCTATCGGGATATATTCGATTCCCCGATTCGCAGTCCCCAGTCACGCATTTTATACCTAAAAAGCCTCGTCGAGACTGACGCCTGCATCAAGATGTCCAGGCGTATTGCGCGGGCACGATTCAGTGTTACCGTTGACGATCCGACGGAGATGCGCCTCCAGCCACTATCCTGGTACGCGCGAAATGCCCACACGTGTCTCGGCGTCATAGCGCACTTTCTCAGCCAGAATCAGTCTGATGCGCTGATGCACAACGCGAAGCTGTCCCTCATCTCGGGTATGGCGCTCGGGTTTGGCAAACCACTTCTGATGCTGGCACACGAGCCCTACTCTTCTCCGCTCGACTTCCGGGATCTGTTGAAGACTCACCGCACAGCGGCTCAGTGCGAATCGCTTACTGACGAATGGATTGCTCAACTCGAGCAAACGGTTTCGGCCGCCAGTACCACCATCGGAGCATACCAGGAACATCTGAAGGCCCAGACGCAACTGCAGCAGGTATCTCTCGGAGATCCTATTGCGGAGCATGAGAGCGAGGACTTGCCCGAGTACTTCGTCACAACCGCGGCGTACAACGAGGCACTGCGTGCCAAGCATTCCATCGTGGTGGGGCGCAAGGGAACTGGCAAAACCGCAACCTTGTATCAGCTTGCGCACGAAATAGGAAACGATCGCCGAAACCACGTTTGTGTCGTCAAACCGGTGGCTTATGAACTGGAAGGCATTTTGCGGATCCTGGGTCTGGCTATCCCAAAATCCGAACAGGGCTACCTTATCGAAAGCCTTTGGAAGTTCCTGCTCTATTCCGAGTTGGCTAAGAGCGTCTATGAAGAAATGCAGGCTCGCCCAGCATATATTGAACCGGATCAGCAGGAGCTTGATCTGCTGCAATTCATGGACATGAACGCTTCCGTGTTGCTGGCAGACTTCTCGGTGCGTCTGGAGTCCGCAGTCTCCCGCCTTGAGTCCGTGGAAAAAGCGTCATCGACGGAAAGCCAACGTTTGCGGATAAGTGAATTGCTTCATGGTGACCTTCTGCCGAAGCTACGTTTGCTGCTAGGTGCAGTTCTCAATCGCAAGCAAAAAGTCGCAGTTCTGGTCGACAATCTAGATAAGGCTTGGGACCAACGATCCAATCTGGCCGTGCTTAGCCAACTGTTGTTTGGACTCTTGGGAGTGAGTGGCAGGATTTCCCAAGAATTTGACAAATCCGGGCTGTGGCGCACTCCAGCAAATGTCTCCCTGGTGCTTTTTCTCCGTAGTGACATCTACGCGAAGGTCATTACCTACGCAAAGGAACGTGACAAGCTTCCCGTTCGCTTCATCTATTGGGACGACTCGCAACTTCTGTTGAGGGTTGTGGAGGAACGCTTTGCGAGAACATCGACGACCGTTGTTGGTCGTCCCGACGAGATATGGCCGCAGTTCTTTTGTGATCAAGTCATGGGGATGCCCGTGCAGCAGTTCATTCGGAATGTAATTCTTCCCCGACCGCGTGACCTGATCTATTTAGTCCGAAGCGCGTTGGATCAGGCCGTAAACTCAGGACATGTGCAGATCGAGGCGGAGGATTTGCTCGCCGCTGAAAAACAGTACTCCCGTTACGCGCTCGACTCGCTGGTTGTCGAAGGTGCAACTGAGGTAAATATGCTGGAAGAACTTCTGTTTGAGTTTGCGGGGGTTCCTGAAGTTGTCGATCTCGACGTCATTCGGAAAGCAGTAGCCGCGATCGGAAGCAGAGAAGATCCAGCGTTGGTTGCCGACAAATTGGTTGATCTCACTTTCCTTGGCCTAGAGGTTCAGACAAATCGCTTCGAATTCCTTTTCAACGATAGCGAGCGACCAAAGTATAGGTCGATGGCAAGGCGCGTTATGGAAGATCCTCCCGCCACCGCTCAGAGGTTTCGAATTGCGCGGCCTTTCCATGCTTATCTGGAAGTGTCTCGAATTTTGCCTTTGATTATTGATGGTTAGGTAGGCTAGCAGCCCCCGAGTTCCACCGGCTAGCCGTGCTATCCAATTGGCGCTGTCCCATCGAGGCGCTGCAAGGCGTCGGACATGGTCGCTGCCCTCGATCATTCCGGCAATATGTCACACCTGGATTCGCAAGCCGGTCCCGTAAGTGCGTTCGCCACGCGTTGTCGGGGCCATTGGTGGCACATGGCTGGGTTCAGATTCAGCCAGAATCAACCATTTGCCCTCGGAGTTGCTGGTCAATCCCTATAAACGCCCCTCCGTCCGCGCATCAGCGCGCGACCTCCGCACTGGCCGCGGCGAACTATCCCGGAAGCTCGACTTCGATTTCGCGCAACATCGACATCGGCGAGAGATCTGTACGCACGGTTCCCCAGTACAGGCGAATCGCTTCACCGGCTCGCGCTTTCAGTTCGTCCAACGATTCTCCGGTGACAAGGATGGCTGGGAGTTCCGGCGCGTAGGCACTGTAGCTGCCAGGTTCACCTTCAATGGCGAGGGAATACTTGCGTGTCATTTCTCCGGCTCCTCAATACCAACTTGCCTCAGGATCGCCCGCCATGTTCCGGTGCGCACGTCATTGCCGGGTTTACCCGAGACGACGGTCACCCGTCCATCCGGACTCCGGTAGATCTGGTGATCCCCAGTGGTCCGTACGTGCCGCCAACCCACCGAAACGGATCCCCTCTGTTTTGCCGCTCCTGGTGGCATCACGCCACACTCGGAAGTCGCCTCCAACCGCAGCGCGGCTCCTGTTCCCTTCCAAAACCGCATCGGATCGCCAGACCCGATGCCTTGAAATCCATCCCCGAAGGGCGGCACACTCGCCAACGGTAAGCGCCCGCTCTCCATTTCAGCCTGAACCAAACGCCTCCCGCCCCAACCGCCACCAACCGCCCCCACCCCCAAAACACCACCCTCCC
>CAYXVG010000132.1:0-8197 GCA_964468205.1 uncultured Solibacteraceae bacterium
GTAACCTCGGCCGTCGTGACCAGGAACTTGTCCGGTCCGTCGAACCGCCCCACGGTGATTGTCTCGCCGGAGGGCATCAGGACCTGGAACGTCGCGCCCTCGGCGGTCTCCATGTGGCTGCGCAACAGGTAGGGAGAGCTAGCGCCGTTCAGCCCCAGCAGTTTTCGGGCGGAGACGCAGTGCGCGTGGATCACCTCGTTCCGGCTGAGATCGAAAACCGGGTCGGTCACGAATCCCGGCTTCCCTGTCGCCGGCGTGAGCAGCATCTGTGTCATGGTGGAGTGTACATCGGCCTCGCAGACGCCGTACATCCCCTCGTCGTTGAGCAGCGACCATGACATGCAGGGGTAGGCCGGCAACTGGTCCATCTTGTAGCTGTCCCGGCTGATGGCCCCGAAGCAATCGATCGTGATCGCGTTGGCCCGCTCCTGCGCCATCAACTTCTTGATGCCGAGGTAGAAGCGCATCCCGTCCTCGATTTCCTTCGGCGATGGCTCCAGCACGCGCAGCGCCCCATCGGTCATCTCGCCGGCCAGCTTCCTGGCCTCCCCAGGATCGCCCGACGCAAACGCATCGTTCATGTCGGCCAGGCGCAGGAACTGGATCGCCGTGCCGAATTTGGACGCGTAGTTGTCGGTGAGGGTGCGGCGCCGGTCCGGGTGATCGGTCACCACGATCATCTTGCTCCGGCGCAGGTGTCCCGCCGTCTGGAAGATCGGCATGTAGGGGTCGAGGTCGCCGTAGCTCGTCGTCGGCAGCGCCTCGATTCCGAAACCGCGCTGCCGCAGCCCGGCGACCCCTGACCAGCCATGGCCGGCGTAGGGCTGCGAGAAGTACACGGCCGGCCGCTTCACGGCTTCGAGCACCTCCGCGATGGGAATCGCGGTCGAGAGCGGAACGAGCAGCAGACCGTCGATGTCCCGAAGATCCGCCGCCCAGCGGCCGATATCATCTCCGCCGCGGATCGTCGGGGTATCGACGAACTGAATCCAGCAGCCATTCTTCTGCTCCACCTCGGCCAGGCGGGCATTAACCTCCCGGATCTCCTGTTCCACGTCCAGGTCCGGTTTCGGCCACATCGTGTGCGGCCCATAGAGGAAGACTTTTGCCACGCGCGCGGGCTTGCACCAGGAATCGCTCATGGCCGGCGCCGGCGCGCCCTGCGCCACCCCGAGCGCGGCGGAAGCTCCGGCGAGCGCCTGCCCGAACTGGCGGCGGCTGACTGACGAAGAGTTGTTCGGCATCGTATTGGCTCCTGTTTCCGAGTTTCAGCGGTAACTATCCGCTTATTGATTCTACGCCCGATGCCGAACCAAACGTACCGCTCGGTGCGGCATCCGCGAATGATCCCGCAATAAGAAACACCGCTCAGGTGAACACCGCTCAGGTCGCGCGGCCGGCCGGGCCTGGGCTAAAATACCAGGAATTGCTTCTGAGTCGACTCCCACTGCTCGACGACCTGCGGATGTACTGGCGCTTTCGCGCCGGCCTCAAGCGGTTCCTCGGCAGCGCTCTCTCCGCGGACGACTGTCGTCGCATCGTCGCCGGCAGCCTCGAGCGTCGCGACCACAACTTTCTGCAACTGATCAGGCGAGCCGTCTTCGAATTCCCGTCCAGCCCCTATTTGCCCTTGCTGCGCCGCGCCGGCGTCGAATACGGCGATCTCGAAACGCTCGTCCGCCAATCCGGCCTCGAGCACGCCTTGGAGCGGCTCCTTGCCGCGGATGTCTGGATAAGCATCGACGAATTCAAAGGGAAGCAGCCGATAAGCCGTCCCGGATTTGAGCGCAGGGTGAAAGCGTCGGACTTCGACAATCCCCTCCTGGCGCGGGAGTTCGAGCTCATGACAGGAGGAACCGGCGGTGCGCGGCGCCGTCTGCCGGTCGATCTGGATCTGCTCGTCTTCGAGTCCGCGGCCCAACATCTCTTTCTTGCGGCCCACGGCCTGCTGGACCACCCCATCGCGGTCTGGCGTTCCGTCCCTCCCGGATCTTCCGGCATCAAACACGCCCTCCGCGCCGCCAAACTCGGCCACCCGCTGGCGCGCTGGTTCGATCTGGCCGGTGATTCACCGGCCCGGTCCTGGAAGTCGATGCTGTTCCTGCGGACCGCCGTCTCGTATGGAAAGCGGCACGGCGGCGTCGTTCCGGTTCCCGAACCCGTGTCCCCCGCCGGCCCGATGCCGGTATGCCGGTGGCTGGCGGACTGCGTGCAGGCCGGCCTGCCCGGCATCCTGTCCTGTCCGGCCAGCGCCGCGGTTCGCGTCTGCGCCCTCGCCCTGGAGAATGGACTGGACATCGGTGGGACCGTCCTGTGGGTTGGCGGAGAACCGGTCAGCCCAGCAAAGCACGAGGTCTTCCGCGCCGCCGCCGCCACCTCGGTCAATGGTTGGTCGCTTGCCGAGACCGGCCCCATTGCAATGGGCTGCGCCCGCCGCCAGGAAATCGACGAGGTTCACATCCTCCACTCCAAGGTGGCGGTCATACCCAGGGCGGCCCCGCCTTCGAATGGCGTCAACAGCGCCAGCCTGCTGCTGACCACCATTCTCCCGGCGAGTCCGAAGCTGCTTCTCAATGTCGACTCCGGCGATTCCGGGCTCCTCGAGAGGCGAAGCTGCGGATGCCCTCTGGAGGACGCCGGCTTCCCGCTCCACCTCAGCGCCATCCGCAGTCACGAGAAGCTCACCGCCGCGGGAATGCACTTCTTGCGGTCTGATCTTCTCCCACTGGTGGAATCCGTGCTGCCCTCCGCGCACGGCGGCTCACCGGTTGACTATCAGCTCGTCCCGGAAGAAGATCGCGGAGAAAGCCGCATCACTGTAATCGTCAGCCCGGCAGCCGGTGAAATCGACGATCAAGCCGTCGTCACCACGGTTCTGAATTACCTGGGCAAAGCCTCTCGGGGCGAAGCCATGATGGCGGAACACTGGCGGCTCTCCGGTACTCTGCGGGTGAAGCGCCGGCTCCCCTACGTCACGGCCGTGGGCAAGACGCCCCCAATCTGGTCCGGAGACCTCTGACCCAGCCGCTGGCGTCCGGGCGTCCACATCCTCCCACATCCACACTGCCCCAATCTGGTCCGGAGACCTCTGACCCAGCCGCTGCGCTCAGTAGCCTCTCTGCTTATCCACCACGTTGAGCAGCGGCTCGCCGTTGACGAACCGGCGAATGTTCTCCTTAATCAGGTCGAGGCGCCGCCGGCCGATCTCGTCGGAGGCTCCCGCGATGTGCGGAGTAATAACCACGTTCGCGAACTTCCAAAGCGGATGATCCTCGGGCAGCGGTTCCGGGTCGGTGACGTCCACTCCGGCGCCGGCGAGGCGCTGCGAATCGAGCGCCTTGACCAGCGCGTCCATGTCATAAGTCTTGCCCCGAGAGACGGCAATGAAATAGGCGCCCCTCGGCAGCAGATCGAACTGCTGCGGCCCAATCATCTGGTGCGATTCCGGCGTGTGCGGGGCGGCGATGAAGAGCACATCGGCTTCAGGCAGAACTTCGTCGAGCCGGTCCGGCCGCACCACTGTTGCGAGGTAAGGCTGGTAGGGAATGTCTTTCGGGTCCACCCCGATCACCCGCATCCCAAAGGCGTGCGCGCGGACGGCGATCTGAGTTCCGATGCCGCCAACGCCCACCACCACGGCCGTCTTTCCGCGCAACTCCACCAGCCCGCCGGGCTCGCGCTTCCAAGCCGCCTGCTGCTGGTTGGGCCAGAAGCGGGTGAGGCCCCGCGTGTTCGCGAGCAGCAGGGCGAAGGCATGGTCGGCGATCTCCGGCCCCTGAATGATCCGCCCATTTGTCAGGACGATGTCGCTGTCCCGCAGATCCGGTGGCGCAAGATGGAGGTAGCGCTCGACGCCCGCGCTCCGGATCTGAACCCACTTCAACTTTGACCCGGCCCGCACCAGCTCCGCCGAGACCGTGCCAACCAAAGCGTCGGCGTCGGCTACTTCGCGGAGCAGGTCATCGCTCTCGACACCGACGATTCGCGCCGACGGCGCTACGCTCTGCATCTCGCGCAGCTCATCGCCGCTTGCTCCGGTGACGAGGATCTTCTTGGGCTGAGCCGCCAGCGGCAAACAGAAGGCCAGGCTCAGAAACGCGACAGCTATCCTTGGCAGAGTGATCATTGATAGACTCCATTCCCCAGTAATTAGCGCCGCAATAGCGGCACGCATGTTCATTCTATACTCAATGAATGCTGCGATTGATTTGCGGGCTCGCGGCCGCGGCTGCGCTGCTGCCGGCGCAGGACCGGGTCGAGATCCGCGGCGTCTACTCCAACCCCAAACCATTCTGGGATACAGGGGCAAGGCTGGATGACTACGGCGTCAACGCCGTCTTCGTGCATCACGGGAGCATCACCGAAGAGCTCATCCGGCGAGCGCGCGCCGAAGGCGCCAAGGTCTTCGCCGAGTTCGCCACGTTGAACGGGAAGAAGTACGTCGACGAACACCCCGAAGCTTGGCCCATTAACGAAAAGGGCGAACAGTCTCCGCAGGCCACTTGGTTCATGGGCGTCTGTCCCACCGAACCGAAGTTCCGCGCCTACCGGATGAAGCAGCTCGAGGATCTCCTGGACCGCTTCGAAATCGACGGCGTCTGGATGGACTACGTGCACTGGCACGCCCAATTCGAAGACCCCGATCCGGTGCTTCCCGAAACCTGCTTCTCGGACACCTGCCTCCGTGAGTTCGAAGCGGCCACCGGACTTCGCATCCCGCCGGGCACAGTGGCGGAGAAGGCGGCGTGGATTCTCTCAGGGCATGAGGAGCAGTGGCGTGACTGGCGCTGTTCGGTGATCGTCTCCTGGGCCGAGGAGATGCGTGGGATCATCCGCCGGAAGCGCCCCGGTGCGCTGCTCGGCGTCTACCACGTGCCTTGGACCGACGAGGAGTTTGGCGGCGCGCGGCGCCGCATCCTCGGCGTTGACTTCGACGCCCTCGCCCGAGTCGTGGACGTATTCTCCCCCATGGTCTATCACGGCCGCATGAGCCGCCCGCCCGGATGGGTAGGCGAGTATATTGAGTGGTTCTCCAGCCGTGTCGCGATCGATCCGGCGCGCGGGCCGAAGCTATGGCCCATCGTGCAGGCGCACAATGATCCGGGAGAGATCACGGCGGGGGAGTTCGGCGAGGTCCTCCGCCTCGGTGTCGCGGGCCGGTCCACCGGAGTGATGATGTTCACCACCCGTTCGGTTGCCGAAGACCCCCGGAAGATGCGGATGATGCGGAGCGTCTACACAAGCTGGCGCTGACCCTCCGTGAAGCCTACGCTTCCGGCTTGTAGTCCGGGTTCGGCACGGGCATCTTGGCGCCGGCGCTCTGCTGCCAGTCGCGAAGCATCGCCCGCAGCTCTTCGGCCTTATCGGGCATTTGCGGGAACAGATTATTCTGCTCGCCGATATCGTCCGCGAGGTTGTACAGCTCCGCCGTCTCTTCCTCGTAAAACTCAATGAGCTTCCAGTCCCGGGCGCGGACCGCGGCCCCAGGCGCCCAGGTGCTGCCGTGATAGTGCGGATAGTGCCAGTAGATTGCCTCGCGCTCCAAGGATCCGTCGCCTTCGAGAAGCGGCGTCAGGCTCACCCCGTCGACGTGCTGTTCGGGCCGCAGCGGCAAACCGGCGAGTTCGAGCATGGTGGGATAGAAGTCGGTGCTGGTAACCGGTTCGGAGCATTCGCTGCCGGCTTGGCTCACGCCGGGCGCGCGAATCATCATCGGCACGCGGATGCCACCCTCGTAGCACCAGCCCTTGCCCGCGCGCAGCGGCCGGTTCGAAGTGGAGCCGAACCCATGCTGTGAGTGCGTGCAGAGTCCGCCATTGTCGGACACGAAAATGACCACCGTATTATCGGCCAGGCCCTGCTCGTCGAGCGAGTCAAGCAACCGGCCGACATTCTCATCCATCGCGTAAACCATGGAAGCGAATTCGGCGTTGTCCTGGTACAGCCGCGTGTGGCCGTCACGCTCCATACCCCAACGCGGGCTCTCGGGATAGCCCATCGTCTTGAGCTTCTCGCGGAACCTCTCGATGTGGCGCGGATGCGGCTGCACCGGCGTGTGCGGGTTGTGAAACGGCAGGTACAGAAAGAACGGTTGCGTCTGGTCCTGCGCGGCCACCTGCTCAAGATACTCGATGGAGACGTCCGTCAGCCGGTCGGTCAGGTATTCCGATTCGGGATCCTTTGGATCTTTGTAGAAGCCCCCCCGCCAGCCGAGCGTCCGCTTGGTATGCACGATGTCGAAACCCTGCTTGTCCGGGCCATACTCGTCTTCGTCGCCAAGGTGCCACTTCCCCGCCATGAACGTCTGGTAACCGGCCTCCTTAAGCGCCTCGGCGATCGTCACCTCGGCGAAAGGCAGTTGATGAATGTCTTCCGGAGTGAGCAGCTTCGTGTTCTCGGTCTTGAGGCCCGGAATGTAGTCCGTGATACCAACCCGCGCCGGATACTTGCCCGACAGGATGCTGGCGCGCGTGGGGCTGCAGACCGGGCAGGCGGCGTATGCGTCGGTGAAGCGCACGCCGGACTCCGCGAGACGATCGAGGTTCGGGGACTCGTAGAATTCGCTCCCGTAGCAGCTCAGATCTGACCACCCGAGGTCATCCGCGAGCATGAATACAAAATTCGGCGGCTCTGCCTTCGCCGGAGAACAGCCCCCGCCGAAAAGGCCAAGCGCAAGTGCGCCGCCCAGTTGAGTCTTCAAAAAATCACGTCTGCCGAAACTATTGTTTGCCATGAGTTCAACCTGCCGCCGGCCTATACGGCCGGCATCTTGCATCTGCTCGGGATTACTTACCCCTGACCGTCCATAGTATACATTCCTTGCTTGTCCTGGGGTTTTTGACTAGCCTTCGCGTGCCCGATCTGTTGGCGGAAGACGACTCTCCTATTCGCGATACTCCCCATCGTAGAGCCTAGATCTGGTCACGATAGTGTTCGAGGACCACCCGCACAAGCTGACTACGCGTGCGCACCCCGGTCTTCGAAAACAGGTGCTGCAAGCTGGCCTTTACCGAGGTCTCGGAGATCTTCAGCCGGTCGGCGATCTGCTTGTTTGCCAAACCGCTGAAGACGCCCCGCATCACGGCGCGCTGGCGTTCCGAGAACCGCACCGGCCGATCGCCCCGCGGCCGCGCGCGAAGCAGCACGCCGAGGTACTGGGAGTCGATCCAGGCTTCGCCAGACATCACCTGCCGGATGCTCTTGGCCAGCACCGTCGGTGAGTTGCGTTTCAGGAAGATGCCCGAAATTCCAGCCTCCAACATGGCCGCTGCATCCTCTTCGCTCATGCCCGCGGTAACCACCAATGTTGGCGTCCTGTGACCCTGCTCGCGAGCCCGCGTCAGAAATTCCGTACCCCTTTGCAGGCCGAGGTCGAAATCGAGCAAGACCAGGTCCACGGATTGGGCTGCGATCGCCCCCAGCGCATCCTCCACGTTGCCGCAGTGCGCCGCTACCTCAAGATCTGGTTCCTGCTCCAGCAGTCGCACGAGACCTTCCCGGAACAAGACGTGGTCGTCAATCAGCAAGACCCTGATCGTCCTGGTCTGCTGCTCACTCATCAAACTCCCCAATCCTTCTTCCGCGCCGCCAACTGGACTACAAAGCAACTTCCAACTGCCTGCGGTTCGTAGTGCAGATCACCTGCGAAATTGCGGACAACGGCCCGCGAAACGTAAAGTCCCAGGCCCGTCCCGTCGGAGTCAGGTTGAAACGGCTGGAAGAGCTGCTCCGGCGCGGTCACGCCTGTTCCCGTGTCACGGAACCGTACCGCCACTCCGTTGCGCTCCTTGACCGTACTAATCGAAAGCTCCCGGCGCGAAGAGGACCGCATCGCCCGAAGGCCGTTCTGCGTCAGGTTGAGGAAGACCTGAAGGAGGCCATGGCGATCGCAACGAACCAGCGGCAACCGCGGTGGAATGTCCCAGCTCACGTCGACTCCGAACTCCGCTCGCGAGGGCTCGATCACAATTCTCAATTCGTGCAGGATCTCCTTCAAATCGGCGTACGTTTTGTTCTGGTCAGCGGACAGTCGCAGCTCGGAAGAGGAAAGCGCCGCAAGGCCCTCCACCAGACTTCCCAGGGCCTGGAAATCCTTGTTCTCGCTCATCCCAGACTCTCGTTGCAAATTCGTGTGCGCCACTGTCGCCGCCACGGACAAGTTCCGGACCTCATGCAGCATTGCGGAAACCACGACCCG
>CAYXVG010000133.1:0-8166 GCA_964468205.1 uncultured Solibacteraceae bacterium
CTCCCAAACCGCCCCGAAACGCCCTCCAACCCCGAAACGCCACCGCAATCCCCCGGAGAGATATAGTAGTTTCCATGAAACTCAGCGCTACATTGTGTCTTTGTCTGTCGCTCGCGCTACTCGTGTCCTGTTCCACTGCGCCCAGCGGGCCGCCCAATATTCTTTGGATCACCTCTGAGGACAATGGTCCGCACCTGGGCGCCTACGGAGACGAGTTCGCCGACACTCCTAATCTCGACTCCGTCGCCGAAAAGGGCATGATCTACACCAACGCTTGGGCGAACGCCCCTGTGTGCGCTCCGGCGCGCACTACCATCATTGCGGGCGTCTTCCCCACCTCGCTCGGCGCCCAGCACATGCGTTCCATGGTGAAGATGCCCGACGGGATGAAGATGTACCCGCAGTACCTTCGCGAAGCCGGCTATTACTGCACGAACAACTCGAAGGAAGACTACAACCTCGTCAAGCCCGGCGAAGTCTGGGACGAGTCTTCCCCGCAAGCCCACTTCCGGAAACGTGCCGAGGGCCAGCCATTCTTCGCCATCTTCAACTTCACCACCTCCCACGAGTCGCAGATTCGCAAGCGCCCGCACACCCCGGTGCATGACCCCGCCAAGGTCCCGATTCCCGCCTATCACCCGGACGTTCCGGAAGTCCGGCAGGACTGGGCGCAATACTACGACAAGATGACCGAGATGGACGCCCAGGCTGGTGAGATCCTCGCCCAGCTCGAAGAGGACGGCCTCGCCGATAGCACCATCGTCTTCTACTATGGCGACCACGGCGCCGGCATCGCCCGCTCGAAGCGCTACCCGTACAACTCCGGCCTCCTCGTGCCGATGATCGTCTATTTCCCGGAGAAGTACAAGCACCTCGCGCCGGCTGAATACCAGCCGGGCGGATCTTCCTCCCGCCCCGTCGCCTTCGTCGATCTCGCTCCCACTCTTCTCTCTCTGGTCGGCATCGAGCCGCCGGAGTATATGCAGGGGCAAGCCTTTCTCGGGCCCTATGCCACGCAGCCTCGCGAGTTTAATTACGGCTTCCGCGGCCGCATGGACGAGCGCTATGACCTGATGCGCACCATCCGCGACGATCGCTACATCTACATCCGCAATTACAACCCGCACAGAATCTACGGCCAGTACGTCGCCTATCTGTTTCAGACCCCGACCACTCAGGTTTGGCATCAGCTTTACGAGGAAGGCAAGCTCGAGCCGCCGCAAACCTACTTCTGGGAAACCAAGCCCTACGAAGAGCTTTACGACCTTCAGGAAGACCCAGACGAAACCGTGAACCTCATCGATCGAGCGGACCTCCAGCCCATCGCCGACAAGCTCCGCGCCGCGCTAGACGCCCACCTCGCCGAAATTCGCGACGTCGGTTTCCTCCCCGAGGCCGAATTCCACCAGCGCTCCGGGGAGAGGACCCCCTACACGATGGCCCGCACTGAGGGCCTGTACCCGATGGAGGAGATCAAGGCAGCCGCCGAACTCGCCGCCTCCATGAAGCCCGGCGTCGATGACGAGCTGAAGAGGCTGCTCACTCACACCGACGCCGCCGTGCGCTATTGGGGCGTCATGGGCTTCCTCATGCGCGGCCAGGACTCGGTCATGGCCAACCGCGCGGCCCTGCTGCCCCTGCTCGATGACCCGGCCGACGTCGTCAAGATCGCCGCCGGTGAAGCTCTCGGCCGCTACGGAACCAACGCCGACGCCCGCAAGGCTCTCGACGTCCTCGTCTCCTACGCCGACCCCGAGGAAAACGGCATCTTCCGAGCCATGCTCGCCATGAACGCCATCGACTACATGGACGCCCGCGCCGCTCCGGCCCAATCCAAAATCGCCGCCATCGCCGAAGCCGACCCCAACGTCGACCGCCGCCTCCAAAACTACGTCGCCCGTCTCAAAGAAAAAACCCTCGCCGACTTAATTCGGTGACAGGCTACTCTTTTTCCAATTTCACAGTAAGATGAAACCAACCTTTCAATAGGAAGCTTGGACTAATTAACACTGAATCACGAACTGATTCGTTGAATAAGAAGGATCTATGGTCTTGACAAAAAGGTCAGGAGGTGCTAGGTTCAGGGCGGAACTATTTTACAGCTTACAAAAAGAGCAGAAAGGACTAACTCCGATGTGCGGAAGGAACAATCAATTTCTGATATCCCTTATCACGTTGTTGGCCAGTCTTTTCGTTTCAGTATATCATCTTCGTGCACATACCTGCTGTTCCTGCAAAGCGCCGCTCCCTTACGGTGAGTTTAAGTCGTACATTCACGATACATGTTGTCATGCTCGCTATGACCTTATGTACGGCTTCTGCGGGGAAGAACACGTCCACTGGTTTAACTACACTGTTGACGGGGACTGCACCAAAGCCCACCGTGATTGTGAGTGCGTACAGCACCCAGCAGGCTATCCGTATATCTGGAGTAACAACTAGTATGGATGCGAGAATCCTAGCCACGACGCTCAATCTTCTGTCACCCCGGGCGCCGTCGAGCAAACGAGTCCAGTGTCCTGGCTGGTCCGATGGAATATAAACCTCATCGACGTGCTCTATATGGATTGCGTACTCGGGCCCTGCGCTGGGAACGACGGAGAACGTGACACCCATCTGTTCTACCCGAGTGTTGAATGGATCTTGGTGACCTGTCCCGATGAGTATCTACAACAGTGAATGTCTTTGGAGGGTAACATGCTCTTATTATTGATTTTAGCCTCTATTGTAATAGTTCTCGTTCCGGGTTACTCTCAACCGGTGAGCGTTGAAGTAGAACTGACGGAGATTCGGGCGGGGACGATTAGCGTCACCGTTAGCAACGCGACGGAAAGTATGGTCACCGCTGTTGTCGTCACCAGTCGGGTGTACGACGTGAAAGGGAATGTGCGATCCGTTGCTCCGAAATTTAGGGATACGAGGGTGGATCTCGACCGGGGGCAGCCAATCCAGCCTCTCGAACCGGGGCGCACCTGGGAGTTTCTTGTGCCGGCCGGCCCTCCTGGCGACCAAACCGCCGAAGTCGAGGTCCGCGCTGTCTTGCTGGCCGATGGTACGGCAGAAGGAGATCCAGTGTGGATCCGAATTCTGCATGACCGGCGGGTGGGGACGCACGAGGCGCTCCAGGGCATCGTTGGATTGTTGATCGGTGCTGAGGCGCGAGGTGACTCCCAGAGCGTGATAGACGAAGAGATGAGGGAGTTGAAGCGATCATTAAGGCAAAATCTGGAACTCGATCCGACAAAGAATGTGCCCGTGGAGGAATCGATTCCCGGGAGGCTGCTCGGCCAGGAAACGGCATTTGCCCTCGCGGGCATATTGTCGGCATCCGATGGCTCTGGCTCGGGAGACGATGAGCGTCTCTTTCGTAGAAAGATCAGTCTGGTCAAGACCGCAGCGGATACCTTGCTAGCCCGGCTCGGGGCGAGCCCGCTGGTCGGAGGTTCCTCTCGGTAAGCGCGGCGGCACCTCGGAGCGGGGCGAGTTGGCGAGGGACAGTGCCGCCCTTTCTTGGACGGTCGCCCGGTGCAGTCCTGTCTCACCCCGGCAAGCCGCGCTGCCGGCCGCAACATCACCACCATCGAAGGCCTCGCCTCCGGCAGCAAGCTCCACCCCGTTCAGCAGGCCTTCTTGGACGAAGCCGCCATGCAGTGCGGCTATTGCACTCCAGGAATGATCCTCTCCACCGTCGCGCTGCTCGAGCAAATCTCGGATCCGGCTGATGACCAGATCATCGACGCCCTGAACGGCCACATCTGCCGCTGCTGCGGCTACCCCAAGATCATCGCGGCAGTGAGAAAAGCGGCTGCAGCCGCTGACTCGGGAGGTGCGTAATGGCGCCCACGAAGACCTCAGCGGAAATGACCCGCCGCGAACTGCTCGGCGCCGCCGGAGCCGGACTCCTGATCACCGTTACTCCCTCCGGCCTCCCCGCCCAGAACCAGCGCCAACGCACCGTCGCCGCCCGGCTGCACCTCGCCCCTGACGGTTCCATCACCGTCATGTCTGGAAAAGTTGAAATCGGACAAGGCTCCCGCGCCGAACTCACTCAGGCCGCCGCCGAAGAGCTTCGAGTCTCGCCGGATCGCATCACCATGATCCTGGCTGACACCGAACTCACTCCGGACGATGGCGGCACCGCCGGCAGCCGGACCACCCCCTCCACGGTACCCGCCGTCCGCCGCGGCGCAGCCGCTGCCCGCGAAATCCTCATCGAGCTCGCCCGCCGCCGCTGGGACGCCGCGGACGCCAAACTCACCGTCGAGAACGGCATCATCCGTCTGGGTAACCGGTCGCTCAACTACGCCGATCTCGCCGCCTCCCCCGAACTCGGCCCCGCTTTCGACCGCGTGATCCCCTCCGGCGTGGAACTCGCCGCGGTCTCGCAGTGGAGCATAATGGGCGACTCCCTCGCCCGCCCGAATGCCCGCGATCTCGTCACCGGCGAACACCAGTTCCCCTCCGATATTCGCCGCCCCGGCATGCTCTACGGAAAGGTTCTCCGCCCTCCCTCCTTCGGCGCGTCTCTTACCAAAATTGATCTCGCACCGGCCCGCCGCCTCGAAGGAGTTGTGGCCCTCCACGAAGACTCCTTCGCCGGCTGTGCCGCCCCCACTACCCGCCAGGCCGCCCAAGCTGTCGAAGCCATGCGCGGCGCTGCTTCCTGGGAGACCTCTCCTCACCCCTCCAGCCGCGAGCTATTTCCGCTACTCAAGCGCAACGCCGTCACCGATCCTTCCGGCCGCCGCGCGCCGCGGGTCGAAAGCCGCGGCTCTCTCGAAACCGGCCTTGCGGAAGCTGATAACGTCATCGAGGCCGCCTACGAGATCTCCTACATACAGCACGCTCCTCTCGAGCCCCGCGCCGCCGTCGCCGAGTGGAGAGACGGTCGACTTACCGTGTGGACTGGGACCCAGCAGCCGATGCGGGTCCGCAGCCAATTAGCCGCGGAACTCGGCGTCCCCGAAGACAATGTCCGCGTCATCGTACCCGATACCGGCGGAGGCTTCGGAGGCAAGCACTCCGGTGAAACCGCCGTCGAGGCCGCCCGCCTTGCCCGCGCCGCGAAAAGGCCGGTCTCCTTGCAATGGACCCGCGAAGAGGAGTTCACCTGGGCATACTTCCGCCCTGCCGCCTTGATCGAAACCAGGGCCGGACTCGCTTCCAACCGCCGCCTCACCGCCTGGGAATTCAGCAACTACAATGCCGGGGCCTCCGCGCTTCGCTCTCCCTATGACATCGCAAATGTCCGCGAACAATTCATCTACTGCGAATCACCATTGCGCGAAGGCTCGTACCGCGTTCTCGCGGCCACCGCCAACAACTTCGCCCGCGAGTCGTTCATGGATGAGGCCGCCGCTGCCGCCGGAGAAGACCCGCTTGAATTCCGCCTCGCGCACCTCCAGGAAGGACGCCTCCGCGATGTGCTCAAGGCGGCCGCTGCGAGATTCCGCTGGCGCGAGCGCCGGTCGCGGCGAAGCGGAAACCGCGGCATCGGCCTCGCCTGCGGTACGGAAAAAGGTTCCTTCGTCGCTGCCTGCGTCGAGGTCGAGACAGACCGCGAACAAGGGAACATTCGCGTCCTGGAAGTCTGCAGCGCCTTCGAGTGCGGCGCCATCATCAACCCGCGCAATCTGCAGGCCCAGGTCGAGGGATGCATCATCATGACCCTCGGCGGCGCCCTTACCGAAGAGATCGCATTCGAGCACGGGCGGATCCTCAACAACCGCTTCTCTCGCTACCCCGTTCCCCGGTTCCGCGATGTGCCCCCGATCGATTGCGTCCTGCTCGACCGGCCGGACCTCCCATCCGTCGGCGCCGGTGAAACCCCGATGATCGCCGTTCCGCCCGCCGTTGCCAACGCCGTCCACGACGCCTGCGGAACCCGCGTCCGCACCATGCCCGTGCGCGGCTCGGCCATCAGGCAGGCCTGAGCAGGCATCCTGGGCCGTCTCATCGGATGCCAGGAATTGTAGACTGGTAGCCATGTCAAAGCTCCTCCTCTGCCTCGCCCCGCTGATCCTTGCCGTACCGCTTCTGGCGCAAAAGCCGGAATACTCCGTGCTCAGCGACTGGAGGAATCACAACGACCGCTGGGTGGAGCGGCAGGGTGGCGGCTACATGCTCTTCCGCCGCCTGAACGAGCGCGCGTTCGAATTGCTAGACCAGCGCAGCCGCGAGGTAGCCGCCATCAGGACCGCCGCCGGCTGGGCCGAACGCCGCGGCTACGTCCGCGATACCCTGAACGAGCTGTTGGGCCCATGGCCCGAAAGAACGCCCCTCAATGCCCAATCGGTTGGTGTCATTGAGCGCGACACCTACCGGGTCGAGAAGCTCGTCTTCGAATCGCTGCCCGGCTTCCACGTGACGGCCGCGCTGTACGTGCCCAAAAACGTTACCAGCCCGCGGCCCGGCATCCTCTACATCCCTGGGCACGCGGACAATGGTTTCCGCGCCTCGCACTATCAAAACGCCTGCCTCAATCTCGTGCATAAGGGATTCGTTGTCCTCACCTACGACCCCATCGGCCAGGGCGAGCGCCATCAGGAACTAGACCCGGCCACCGGCGAGCCCATCGTTGACCGGCGCCAGGTGCCGCATTACAAGATGCACTCCTACATCGGCAACCAATGTTTCCTCGCCGGCGTTTCGCTCTCCCGCTACTTCATCTGGGATGCCATCCGAGCCATCGACTATCTGACCTCCAGGCCCGAAGTGGATCCCAACCGCATCGGAGTCACCGGCAACTCCGGTGGTGGTAACCTCACCGTCTACACCGCCGCCGTGGATGACCGGGTGACCGTGGCCGTCCCCTCCTGCTTCGTTACCAGCTATCGCCGCATGCTTGCCATCAACGGAATCCAGGATGCCGAACAGAACGTATTCCAGGCGCTTGCGTACGGCATTGAACACGCCGACTGGCTGCTCGCCCGCGCGCCCAAGCCGACGCTCCTCCTCACCACCACGCACGACTTTTTCCCGATCCAGGGCGCCCGTGAAACCGAAGCTGAGTTGAACCGGATCTACCAGGCGATGGGCGAGCCGGAGAATTTCGGGCGCGTCGAGGACGACCACGGCCACGGTTACACCCGCAAGACGAGCGAAGCCAGCTACGCTTTCATGATGAGGCACCTGGGTGTCGACGGCGATTCTTCCGAAGAGAGCTACGCCGCGCCGGAAGAAGCCGAATTGCGGGTAGCCAAAACCGGCCAGGTTGCTACAACTTTTCGCGGACGCACGGTCTTTGACTACAACCGCGAGGAAACCTCTCGTCTGATCGAGCGGTTGGAGCGGTCCCGCCAGAGCGAGACTCATCTGGCTACCGCCGTCGCCCAGGCTCGCTCTCTCTCCGGCTACCGCCCGCCCGCCGTCCGCGACGACGTCATCTTCCGCGGCGGCTTTCAACTTGACGGCTACCGCATCGAGAAGCACGCGCTGGACGCGGGGCCGAACGCGGTCATCCCGCTTCTGCTCGCCCTGCCGGACTCCGGCGGACCCCACCCCGCGGTTGTCTACGTGCACCCTGACGGCAAGGAAGCCGTAGAAGCGTTTGAAGAGCTGATTCGCGCCGGCTATGCCGTCCTCGCGCCGGACGTGATTGGCATCGGAGAAACCGCCCCCGAGATCGGGCGGCAGAACGATCACAACGCCGCCTACTACGAGGGCGCCGTCATCGGCGGCAGCGTGGTCGGCTTGCAGGCCGAGGACCTCGTCCGCTCCGTCGCATTTCTCCAATCCGACGACCGGATCAAGGCCGATGAGATCGGCTTGTACGCGACGGGTTCCATGGGTCCGGCCGCGATTCACGCGACGGCTTTCCACCCCGAAATCCGCTGGCTTGCGATCGAGGGAGCGCTGGCCACGTATTCCTCCGTGGCCATGAACCGCTACTACACCGTGCCAACGGAATCCCTGGTACCTGGCGCCCTCACCGCCTACGACCTCCCCGACCTGATCGCCGCCATCGCTCCGCGGCGTGTCACCATTATCCGCCCCCGCGACCAGCGCGGCGAACCCCTCGACGAAGCCGCCGCCAAACGCGCGTTCGCCCCCGCCTCCTCCAACCTACACCTCGTCCTCAATTCGGTGACAGGCTACTCTTTCCCCTTTTTCCAAATTCGGTGACATCCATGATAAATCGAAATCAAGGGGCACCGAGTTCCCCCC
>CAYXVG010000134.1:0-7994 GCA_964468205.1 uncultured Solibacteraceae bacterium
AGCGCTACCTTGACACGGTAGAGGTCAGCAGTTCGAGTCTGCTCGAGCCCACCATGTTTCCAATTCCTTACGGTGATCCCCTCCTGGAAAAGCAGGGTTTGCGTAACCCTAGCGCAAGCCGGAGGCCGTAGACGCTAGAGCTGCATCTGGGTCGGTGGGCTGAACTTAGAGAGATCTATCGCTATGCCCTGTTGGATGTCGGAATAGATCTGCTTCATGGCGTGTTCGCCAATATCCCGGCGTAGGAAGCGGAAGGCGGATGCTGCAACGTATTCTCGATTCTCCTCGAAGGCTAACCACTGGCGGTCAATGCTCTCGGCAACCCATCCGGTTGTGTTCGATCCTGCGAAGATGTCCAACACTACATCTCCCGGATTAGTCAGGAATCGGATGAAGAACTCTGGCAGTTTCGCTGGAAAACGCGCAGGGTGCTGTTTCGCACCAATCGCCGCACATCCGCTAAGGTATTGGCCGTTCGATTCAGTGTTTGGAATCTGGAGCAGGTTTGAAGGTATTGCTCCACCGTTATCTTTTGCGAAAGATGCTCCAATGTCGTGCCCTGACGGGCGCACCTTGGGCTTGTAGAAGCCCTCAGGGTCCTTAATCAGCTTCTTCATCCGATCACTGTATTCAGTGAGGACCTTCGATACATCAGCCTTCGGCCACTCAGTCTTGCTGAACCACCAGACTGTGTTCACAGAATCCTTCGCCCGAATCTTGCGCTTGTTCACCCATTCAATTGGGCTCGGCAGTTTGGATGGGTTGTACCAATAGAAATCTTCAGCTAGGAAGAAACCAAGATCATCACAGAAGCGGATCGGGACTCTGAAGTTGTAGAGACTCCGCGCTGGAGACCCTTTCTTATACGAGCCACCAAGGTCGAGTACAAAACTTCCATCATCCGTCAGCACTCTGTGAATGCGCCAAGCGAACTCCGCCAGCCAGTCCACATATTCTGCCTGATCCTTGTTGCCATACGCTTTCTTACGTTGCAGAGCGAAGGGCGGACTAGTCATCACTAGATTAATGCTTCCCTCGGGCAGGCCATCAAGAAGCTCCAATGAGTCCCCACAATAAGCGGTACCTGCACTGGTCGAGTAGCTTGGGTGGTGACGCTCTATTTGCTGGACTTCGCTTGATTTGAGTGGTCTGGAGGTTGCCATGATGGGTAGTTCCAATTCTCGATTATAGCGTGCCTGCTACTTTAAGTCTGTAGACGTAAAGTCATCTCCTGGTGCACAGTGGCATTTCATGCCGCGTCAGCGCCAGACACCGAGTGCTCGTCATCTACTCGCTACGCGCCTTAAGGAAGTGCGCCTAGCAAGAGGATTATCTCAAGAAGCTCTTGCTGAACGCTCAGGCCTGCACCGCACCTACGTGGGTTCGGTTGAGCGGGGTGAGCGAAACGTTTCCATAGACAACATAGAGCGGCTGGCTGAAGCCCTGGACGTTGCGATTCGCGATCTGTTTGGAGGGGAATCGTGAAGCCGCATCCAGACAGCAAGAGCCTGACTGAGCTATTCCCAGCAATCCGGCTCTATCAGGACTTGGCTACCAAGCATGGGATTTACGACATTTTTCAGGACAACGGCGGAAAGATCTTGCAAGTTCTCCTGCTAGTTGGGCTACAGGTCCTCCCAGGACGCGAAGGGAATGATGCGATTGATGATGAGGGCAATGAGTACGAACTGAAGTCGGTCAACATCCGCCTGACTCGGAGCTTCTCGACCCATCACCATATGAACCCAACGATCATCGCCAAATATCGCCAGGTGGATTGGATCTTTGCTGTGTACGAGGGAATCGAAATCAAAACGATCTTTCTGATGACGCCTGAAGACCTTGAGCCCTACTATCAGAAGTGGGAGGAGAAATGGCATTCTGATGGCGGCAAGGACATCAATAACCCCAAGATCCCGCTCAAGTTTGTGGAAGCCAACGGGAAACTACTGTACGAAAATGTTATCCCACCAAAGGCGGATGTGACTGAACCTCTTGTTACACCCGATCCTGAAATGATGGAATTCGAGGATTAGAAAGCCGATCATTCCCGATGATTACAGGGGCAAAGCCCTGCCGCTCTGGCGATTCATTCATCAGCCGAATGAGGAAACGACGGATTCCTAGTTTCGTGCTGCGAATCGGGTCATAGAACTACGGAATGAATTCGCTCGCAGGCAGTACCCATTGGTCGAGGAGCTCACGCTGTTGAGCTGAGTGACGTAGAATCTCCTTTGTCATGGATCTTCACAGCGCGTTCGAGCGGGGACAGACCGAGTATCCCGCCGCTCAAGAGGTTAAATTTGCCTCGCACCCATTGGCCGGTTTCCTGCGACACGACCTTCCGCAGTATCTTCAATCGCTGGTCGATCCGAGAGGCACCTACCTTGCGGTGGGCAGCGCTGGACAGTCGCAGTCGCAGTGGGCGAAGGGCCACCGAATGATTCACCGCTTTTCGGAGCCGCCCGGGACTTGGCAACGTTCCGCTCTACCGTGGGATTTGAGCCACGGTACGCTTCTACGACAGTTGCGTAGTGGGTTTGTCACTCTGCGTCAGTGGAGCGCTAGGTAGAGTTCTGAACCGGCGACTCGCCGGCAAACAGTGATATCCTCTTCTTGGTGCAAGCGTCATCTATCCCAGGAATAAACCAGTTTCGAGCTTGTCGATTGGGCCCCGAATCGGTGATCCAAGACATGGTGGCGCGTCGCATCTCTAGCTTCATTACGTCAACCGATACCGACATTTGGACCGCCGCCTCGCTGCCGATCGGGGCGGGTATGCCCGATTTGGTCGTGGCCTCGTATCACCGTGAAGTCCTGGCGTTAGCGAACGTCGATATTTCAGATTCGGAGATACTTGCGTACCTTCGCATGGTGGGGAGGGCGCGTCTGGAAACCATAGCAGATCGCCTTCGAAGACCTGAGAAGAAGCTTCGCCGGGGGCTTGGAGACCTTGTTGAAGCCAAAGTGATCTCCGTCACTGACGACGTGTTTAGCCTGCTGCCGGTCTGGAAGCGGATTCTGCCAGAGATAGTAACGATCGAGGTGAAAGTCGCCGACTGGCGAAAAGCAATCGAGCAGGCCGCACGGAATAGGGTTTTCGCGCATCGATCGTACGTTGCTCTGCCTCAGCGGACGGCTGCACGTGTGCGGACAAACCCCCTGTTTGGGCAGTTGGGCCTCGGCCTCGTCGGAGTCACCGAGGACAAGACAGTCCAGGTTGTTCGCAAACCCAGACGGCGGCAACCGATTGTATGGACATACTACTACAGGCTTGCTTCCATCCTTGCGAGGAGTTCCTAGCTGATGGCGCTTTTCACTATCCCGATCGCCGACGCGGCGGCTATGTTTCCCGAGTACAAATTCGTTCAAGCTTTAACACCGAGTGCCCAAAAGGCCGCTTTCCACGTTCAAGATGGAGATGGGCACGATCTTTGTCTGAAAATCATCTCGCCCGATTACGAACGTGATCGACTTGACCGAGAGATACAGGCGATGCAGAGCCTCGATCATCCCAATGTCGTCAAGCTTGTTGAGTACACTTTTTCATCTAAGCCAGGGGAGCAACGGCATTATCTGGTCGAGGAGTTCATCGATGGGAAAGATCTAAGCGAGATCCTGCAGTCGGGCCAGCCTTGGAAGCTAGGTGACGCCGCTGGATTCTTTGTGGTTGTCTGCGATGGCCTCTCAGCCTTGAAAGACAGAGACATCGTCCACCGTGATATCAAACCCGAGAACATTCGTGTCCGGCCAGATGGAAGTCCGGTGCTTATCGATTTCGGTCTTGCGCGCCACCTTGGACTCCCCGACCTCACACAAACTGTTGTAGGCGCCGCCATAGGTACCCCTCTGTACTTTGCACCAGAGCAGTTCGACGGCACCAAGCATGACATAGATCACCGAACTGATCTCTTCGCGGTTGGAATTCTTCTCTACGAGGCACTCACTGGAGAGCGCCCATTCTTTCACCCTACAATGACAAACTTGGCCCAGCTTCGACAGGCGGTCTGTGAATCGAACGTCCACCTTACACGACAGTCATATCTGGCGCTTGACCCAAGGTGGAGAACGCTCGTTGGGAGGCTCCTAGAAAGGGAGCGCTCAAAACGACCATCGCACGCAGCGCAGGTCGCCGACATACTTCGAAAACTCGGAGGAGTCTGAGAGATGCGCCGTGGGGTATGGCACCAATGTGGGGATAGAAGCCAGAAACTCGTGTTAGAACAACTTGAGCATGGCGCCGGTGATGGTGTCATCTTGAGCCCCCGAGACCTCACGAGGGCGCGCGCGCTCGACTATGCTGAGCAGTATCGTGACCTCGGGGCGGAAGTCCTAATCGATCATCAGTTCTATGTTCCTGATTTCACGAATCAAAGACTGGACTCGTATCCTATCTCAACATTTCGTGCCGCGGTGTCGTCGCTGAACCAGTTCTCCGACCCACAGCTGACCGAGTTTCAGAACCAGCTACGGATCGACAACTCTGAACTAGAAACTAGCGCGGTCATTGCACCTGCCGTAGTCTATGAGGCAGGTCGGCAAGATATCGTGCAACTCAATGCACGGATGTTTGCGGCCGCCCGCGCAGTGGGTGACGAGCTTGGGCTCCCTGTCTACGCGACTGTGGTTCTTGGTCGATCCGTAACAACTTCCGATCAGACGGTTTCTGCCGCTCTTGACCAAGCCACCGCCCTGAACGCCGATGGCTGGTATTTCGCTTTCGAGTTCGAGCATGAGCGAATTCCGAGCTCACGAGATGCTGTACGGCGGTGTTGTCTTGCGGGCCTGACACTAGCTTGTACCGGCAAACCGGTTCTCCACGCCTACGCAGGCCCCATGGGTTTGCTCTCTTTCGGATTCGGTGCGACCGGTGTCGCCATAGGCCATAGTCAGAATCTTTGGAAGTTCAGTCGTGATCGCTGGCAACCGCCGATTGGCCAAGGCGGTGGGGGCGATGCACCGCCACGATTCTTCTCAAGTTCCCTCTGGGGGACGATCGTCTATCCAGACGAGACAGCTCAGTTGCCTTTGGATCTCTTGGGGGAGGTCCTGACCATGTCACCGTTTTCGGCTCCTGTCGAGTCGAACTTACCGTGGGCTCGTTGGGAGGCTGGTAAACACCTCGTCTTTATTCTCGCTTCGGATATCTCTGCCATAGGCGAGCCTGGCGATGCTCGCGCCAGTGCCCAAACCGCCGTAGAGCGCCTTAAGAACGCGTTCCAGCTTCACCACGCAATTCAACAGAACGGCATCTTTCTCGGTGACGAGACGGATGTCTATCAGCGTAACTGGCGATTAGCGGTCGATGACCTTCTGCAAAACAATCAAGCTGACTTCGCATATCTCGAATTGTTGTCTTGAGGAATGGCTCAGGGCTTCACCTCCACGACTTGCGCATCGGACAGTCAGTCGCCCCCCTGCCTCATAGGGACGTGATGATATTGCAGGTGTTGTCATGAGTCTGCCGGCCCAACGGCGAGGTGGGTTGACTGGCGGCCCGCTTCCTCCCGCTTGGCTTCTGCGGTCCTATGGCGACGCGAGCCCTCCTGAGGCGGTTTCTTTTCGCCGATGCGACTACTGTATTCTGTCCTGGGCTATGTCTTGAGTTCGCAGAACGAGCTGAGCTGCGGTCGGATCTCGTCGAACTGCTCACGCGGAAACTCGAGTATTGCGCACGTTCTCTGGCTGCCGTCACTCTCCGTTGCTATGCGGACGAGGACACTGCTGCCGGCGCGCTGTCAGTATCCGATCATGCGGGTCATGCCGTCCCTCCCTGAGTTGCAGGCGGTCCAGAATCGAGCAGTTCACCGCGCGCAGCACCGGCGGTGAGTTTGAGGCGCTCGAACTCGCAGATCGCTGCGAGTAGAGCGTTCTCGGCCTGGTAGATCTTACAGTGCTGCCGGCAACTCTTCCAGCCGGCGCGAATCGTGCCGGGACCGTGGCTGGGCTGGAAACCGGGATGGCGAGAGCACTTACAGTGCCAGGCGTGCACTTTCATTTGGAGCATCTTGGGTTCATCCTGTTGGGTCTTTTGGCTGTCCGGTGGCACTGAGAACTCGAGTGCCACCGGCGTCAGCCGGGCTGTCGTCTCAACTGGGACAACCGGGTCCGAAAATGTGTCCAAAATCATACCCGGCGCGAGGCGACACCCGGTAACTCGGCACGAATGCATTTGTTGAACAGAAAGGCATTTCGGCCCGTGGAGCGGCCCGAAAAAGCCTCTCGAACCGACTCATGACCCAAAGGTCGGTGGGTCAACCCCCTCTTTCCGTGAAAAGCGTCTACGTCGACGTGTAGCATTGTTCCTCCTAATCCGGGCAGGATTCGCCATGCGGCCGTAGACACGGTGTCCGTGGTTCCTGTCCTCAACAGAGTATGTTAAGACGCTCGCTAGCCATTACTCACTCGAACCAGGAGGGTCGGTGGCGGGCTTACCGACCGCCAATTCGAGGCTCGCGATAAAAGGCGGAAGGTCGGCTGTGATCGTATCGCAGACCCGATCAAAGTCGATGTCGAATTAGGCATGGATCAACCGATTGCGCATCCCGACGATATCGACCCAAGGAATCCGGTCAAGCTCACGCCGGGTATCCGGGCTGACCTTCGATTCCGCCTCGCCGATGATCTCGATGCACTTCACCAAAGCTAGAGCGAGCAACCGGTCTTGCGCCAAGTCCGTCGCAGTGCGCCCGGACGCGAATGTGACGGCTTCCCTCGCAGCGTCCAGCATGTGGAGAAGCCGAGTGCGATCATTCGGCGGCATACTGGGTCACCGCGTTTCGGACCACCTCGTTGCGGAAGTAGCGGCTGAGTTCCTTGGGTGTCCGGAGATCGATTTTGCGGCCGCCGAACATCGTGGACAGCTCGCGCTCCATTGCCGCCATCCGCAGGTAGCCGACCCGTTCACCCGGTTCGAACTCCACGAGAACATCGACGTCGCTCGCGTCGGAAAAGCGGTCCGTCAACACAGATCCGAAGACAGCAAGTCTCCGGATGCCATTTCGCCGGCAGAAGTCCGCCACGCGATCCTGTGCGACGTCAATGTGCCGAAGGGTCATCCCTGACCTCATTATTGCCCAACCGTCCAACCAGTGGCGACGAGCCGCCTGGATCGATGCGACACCTCACGACTGCTGCCAGGGCGGGGCTGGGCACGATGGGCAGGATCGTTACCTGTACAGGAGAAACGAAAATCTTCTCCATGTACCATTCCGCCTTACCCGCCGGCTTCGGCCTCATTCTCCGGCGCGCATGTTGATCGCGACACAAGATAAAGATGGAGGGCGCCGTGGGCCTCCACGAAGAAGTGATTCGCACGCAACCTATACGCCGAAGAATGAGCGGAAGAACTTGTTCAGCAGCCTGTTTTCCGGATCGAATTCCGCGCGTTTGGCGGCCATCGCCTCCAGCCGCTCCCCCAGCGCTTTGACGGCCTGCTCGCGCGTGAACCCGAAAGTCTGGTTGGGTAGCGGAACTCCTCCGTGCTTGCTGGACCATTCGTTGAAGGCGGTCAGAAAATCCGTCCAGCCCGGGTTGGCGGTGGAGACCGGATCAATGGTCATCACGTTGCCGTCAAACGAATATGACAGCAGCGACATCTGATCTTTCGCGATCCGGTATCCGACATGCAGCATGTTCGTCCGGTACCCCTTCGTCCGGTAATACTTCTTCACCCACCGTGTGTATTTCGGCAGCACGCTCGCGTAGGTTTCCTCAGGAAAGGCCCACAGGCTGAACGTGTAGCGGCTGTCGTCGGATACCTCCGGATAGTGAATAATCTGATCCGTGGCAATACAGTTCTTGCTCCGGATCAAGTTCTCGAGCTTCCATCGCCATAGCCCGCCGAACGCGTCAATCAGCTTATACCGGATGAACTTGTTCTCGATATCGCGTTCGGCCTGGTAGCACGTCAGCGGACCGGTCTGCGACCAGAGAATGTTGCGGAGCGGCCAGATGTGCTCGTCCGGCTTGCCCCTCGCCTTCTTGTTGTATTT
>CAYXVG010000135.1:0-7964 GCA_964468205.1 uncultured Solibacteraceae bacterium
GCGGCTGCTTTGTTGCAGGCTGCGGTAGGATGGCTGCGGCGAGCCGCCGTCTTGTCACCGGCGAACCAGGGGGAGCATGAGCGTATGATCGTCAATTTTGCGTTAAATGTCCATAGACGCCGCCAAGAGGGCGAGATTTCCTGGCGGCCGTTCGGCGGCGCACTCCGCGCGAGGCGCAGTGTGGAATTGCGGGTGGGGCGCGCAGGGAGACAGTGGCAGATACCGGCACCGCAGAGCGGCGGCATACAAAGCGGGGAATCCGGTCTGGTTATGCTATAGTGAGACTCGCCCGGACGGGGTAGGGCGGCTGCCGCCGAGCGCCGCGGTGAACAACGAAAATGGCGACGTTGCAAGCCAAGTTGGCGCTTCTGCGGGGACTCATCGATGGGGAGCGGGCGTATGGGGGCCGGCGTGGGTTGCTCTCGACGTCACCCGGCGCTGCAACAACGTGTGTGTGGGGTGTTTCTTCCATTGCGTTCAACCGCGCGGGACTGCTCCGGGCGATTTATCCGTTCACGACCTCCCGCTCCAGCTTGCGCGGAAACTGAGCCGGGAACTGGCGGAGTTGAAGACGCCGGAGGTGGTTTTGGTCGGCGAGGGCGAACCACTGCTGCATCCGCGGGTTTTCGAAATTATCTCCAGTTTCCGGCAGGCCGGCATCACGGTTCAATGCTTTACAAACGGGAGCCTGCTCGATGAGGCAACGGTTCGCCGTCTGGTGGAGGAAGGTCCGGACACCCTCAACGTGACGTTTTGGGCGGTGAACCGGGCGGAACATGCGCACTGGCATCCCGGTGTGAGCCTGGACTTCCTGGACAGGCGGCGGAGGGGCGTGGCCATGCTCGCAGCGGCCAAGCGAGGCGCGAGCGGGCGGGGTCCGAAGGTGTGTGTCCAGTTCCCGCTCAATCGAAGCAACTTCCGGAGTATCGACGAGCGGGTGGAACTGGCGATGGCCAGCGGGTGCGAAGGAGTGCACTTCGGCTTCTTCCGGGATTGGGGAGGCAACTTCGAGAACGAGTGCCTCGGGGCCGGTGATAGCAGCGAGATGCGGGAGAGGCTGTCGCGGGCGGCAAGGCGCCTGGAGGCGGCGGGCGTGGAGCACAACGCGGGCGCCTACCTGGAACGCCTGCAATTCGGCCGCGATGCGTGGCGGAGGGTTCCTTGTTACGCGGGTTGGTATGAGAGCTACATCAAGGTGGACGGGACGGTGTTGACCTGTGGGCCGTGCTGGCTTGTGATGGGCAATACGTTGGAACGCAGTTTCGCGGAAATCTGGAACGGATGGGAGTACCGGGCTTTCCGGCGGCGGTCGGCCAGCGTCGCCGGCCTGGGATCCATGCAGGATGACTGCGACTGCGCCAATTGCTGCCTGTGGACGGACAACCGGCGTGTGCACCGGGTGTACCGCTGGTTCGCGCCGCTCGCATCCGCGGCCGGGTTACGGTGCGCGGGCAGCAGGGAGGTGGAGTGATTTCGAAGGCGCGCGAGATCGCGGGCGCATTCGCCGCGCGGGAGATCCGCTTCGAATTGGATCTGGTCCCCATGCGATTTGGGAACCTGCACTGGAGGAAGATCGCCAACTGGGTTTTGACCGAGGGATCGGTGATGTTCAAGCCAGGGCGGCCGTGGGGCTACCCGACAGTGATGCAGATAGAACCTACGAGCCGGTGTAATCTGCGCTGCACCGTGTGTCCGGTGGCGACCGGCATGGGCCGTCCCCAGGGCAACATGGACCCGCGGCTTTACCGAAGGCTGATTGACGAGGTTGGGAGATATCTGCTGCTGATCCTGTTTTGGGATTGGGGCGAGCCGTTTTTGAATCCTCACGCCTACGAGATGATCGATTACGCGCGGCAAGCCGGCGTCAAGGTGGCCAGCAGCACCAATGGTCATGTTTTCGCGGATCGCGACGAGGCGCGGCGGGTGGTGGAATCCGGGCTGGACCTGCTGGTGTTCTCCGTGGACGGCATTACACAGGAAACCTATGAACGGTATCGCGGGAGGGGAAAGCTGGAGACTGTGCTGCAGGGGGTCCGGAACGTGGTGGAGGAAAAGCGCCGTTTGGGATTGGGCACTCCGCGGGTGAACTTGCGCTTCATCGTCATGAAGCACGGCGAGGGGGAAGTGGCATTGCTGGAGGAATTCGCGCGGTCACTCGAAGTGGACGTGCTGACGCTGCGAAAGTTCTATCTGGCGCCCGGCAGCGAAACGGACCGGGAGGGCAACAGCCTGATACCGGACCAACTGGAGTATCAGTTGCCGCCGCTCGGCGGCGACGGACGGCAGAAGGTGAGGCTGGCGCGAAACCCGTGCAAGAATTTGTGGAATTGTCCCACTGTGCATTGGGACGGGACAGTCAGCTCGTGCTTCATGGATTACCGCGAGCAGCGTCCGCTGGGGTCGCTTGCGGAGCGGAGCTTTCGGGAGATCTGGCGCGGCGAGGCGTACCGCGAGTTGCGGCGGTCGTTTCGGCGGCGCTGGCAGGAGGTGTCCCTTTGCGATGTGTGCGCGTCGGGTTTCGAGGGAGGCGACGTAGGCCGCGAGGCGAACGCCAAGGCGATCTTCTTCGATCAGGACGGGGTGGCGGGATGAATCCGAGGCTGTCCGTGGTTATTATTGCGCGACGGGATTCCGCGATGCTGAGTGGCGCACTGGAAAGGCTCCGGCTGCAGACGGCCGCCGCGGAGCTGGAGTGCATCGTCGTCGCGGAGTCCCGCGCGAAGGTGGGCCGGGCGATTGACGCGCTCGAGGGACGCCTGGCGTACCAGCTTGTTGAGGTGGGTTCGCTGGAGAGTGAAGGCGCGGCGAAGGCGGCCGGGATAGCGGCGGCCCGGGCGGGGCTGGTGGCTTTCATGGAGGACCATTCCTATCTGGAGGCCGGCTGGGCCGAGGCTATGATGAGAGCGCACGGGGAGGAGGAGTATGCAGCGGTGGGGCCGGTGGTTCTGAATGCGAATCCTGGTTCCGCGGCGAGTTGGGGATGTTTTCTGGTCTTCTACGGCACCCATATGTGGCCGCGACCACAAGAGGAGATCCGGCAACTGGCGGGGAACCAGTCCTGCTACCGGCGGGAGGTATTGTTAGGCTACGGTTGCCGGCTGCCGGACATGCTACAGGCTGAGTGCTTGCTGCACGCCGAATTGCTGGCCAAGGGCCACCGGCTGTTCCAGGAGCCAGCAGCGCGGGTTTCCCACTTGAACTTCTCGCGCCCGCGGCCGGCGCTGCACGAGTACTATCTAGCTTCGCGCGTCTTTGCGGCCGAGCGTTCCGCAGAGTGGAGCATAGTGCGCCGGTGTCTCTATTCGGCGGGATGCCCGCTTCTGCTGCTGATACGCCCGCCCCGGATTCTCGAGGACGCGCGCCGCGCGAGGCTGGGAGCGGGACTGTTGCTGAGAGCGTTTGGCCCGGTGATGTTGATCCTGGCCGCAGGCGCGGCGGGGGAGATGGTTGGCTACGCACTCGGCAGCGGGAGAGCGAAGAGCGGTCTTCTTCATTTCGTGCGGGAGCGCGATGCGGAGTTCACGGCGAGTGACATGGAGGCGGTGGACAGCGCGTGAGCCTGCTGGAGTTTTCGATTGTTGTGCCCACGTACGCGCGGCCGGCAAGCCTGCGGAGGCTCCTCGAGGGATTGACGCATCTCCACTACGGGCGGGAACGCTACGAAGTGATCGTGGTGGATGACGGGAGTCCGGCTCCGGTCGAGGCGGAGGTCGAGGATTTCCGGAGCCGCCTGGACCTGACGGTCCTGCGACAGGAGAACGCGGGTCCGGGCGCCGCGCGGAATTTGGGCGCGGAGCGGGCGAAGGGCGCCTACGTGGCTTTTATCGACGATGACTGCGTGCCTGAGTGCGGATGGCTTCGGGGAATGGCCGCGGCGTTCGAAAGGGTGGACGGCGCCGTTTGCGGCGGCAGAACGGTGAACATGCTTGCGCGAAATCCGTACTCAACGGCGACGCAACTGCTGCTGGATTACCTGAACCGCCACTACAACCCGGCGGAGACGTTGGGGGCGTTCTTCACGACGAACAACCTGGCCGTCCCGCGGGAGGCTTTCCGCGAGACCGGGGGGTTCGATTCGAGGCTGCGGTTCGCGGAAGACAGGGATTTCTGTTACCGCTGGGCCTTGCAGGGGGCTTGGGATGGTGGGGCGGGTCGCTGAGTGAGGGTCTTCTGCCGGGCGGGGGGACAGGCAACAGTGTCCACGCGAGCAGAGCTCTTGGGACACTGAAGCCAGTCCCTGAGTGAGTCTGACAGGGGGCGGTGCCGGCGCGAGCGGGGGGACAGGGCCGTTTGTCTTCGCCCCTGGGGCGGTGGTTCGTCATGCGCACGACCTCACGCTCTTTTCGTTTCTGCAACTGCACTTCTGTTACGGCCGAGGGACGTTCGAGTTCCGGCGCGGTTGCGTGGCCAAGGGGCTGCGGCGAGTCGCGGTGAGCCAGCCGCTGTGGTACTGGAAGCTGATTCTCTCGGGCATGGAAGCGTGGAGCGGGGCCGCCGGCGTGGGGTTCACGACACTGCTGGCAGCGACGCAGGCGGCTTCGGCGTTCGGTTTTCTTTCCGGGTGGGTAGAGAGGATGCCGTCGAACGGGGTCGCGGGCGGCAGAGAGTGATTCGCGGTGCAATGGGGCGCAGAGTGCGGCGCTCCGCGGGCGGATGTCGAGGTCTACAGTCCGTCAAGGAACCGGTTTAGAGCTTCGAGCAGTTGTTCCTTGCGGTCGCGGCGAACGTTGTGGCCGGCGCCTTCGATGTGAACGATTTGGCCTTGCGGGAGGAGGCGCGCAGCTTTCTCATTCCGCGCTCTCAGTTCGCCGTGAGCGTCCGCTTTGAGAATGAGCGTGGGAGCGGAGATCCTGGGGAGCAGGCCGCTCATAGGCGGGCGATCTCCGATGCGCCGGTAGGCCGTGTCCGGGTGGTGCCTCCGTTTGGATGGAGCCCAGAATTCGCATTCGGAGCGTCCCCACTGCGGCGTGTTCTTCAGGCACAGCGCTACCAACTCTTCATATGTCATATTGTTGCGGGCAAGCACAGCGGCGCGCCGTTCGTCGACCGACGTAGCGCCGCCCTGGGCGGCTCCGCTCCGGCTCCGGGGGGCCAGGCCAGGATCCTCGAGGATGACGGCCCGCGGGACATCCGGATACTTTGCGGCGAACATAGCCGCGGCGGCACTGCCCATGGAGTGTCCCATGACGATGGGTTTTTCCAACTTCAGCTCTCGAATGAGGCCGGCCAAGTCCTCCGCTTGAACATCCGGCGGGTCCGAGCGAGTGGGCGGGTCAGTGAGACCATGGCCACGGGCATCGGCGAGGATAAGGTCGAAGCGGTCTTCCAGTTCCCTGGCGAGGTTCGTCCAGCAGAGCCCGTCGTCGGAGGAGCCGTGCGCCATTACCATGGGAGGCTTGTCTCCACCGGTGCGCCAGTAATGAATGCGGATTCCGTTGGCGATGACGTAGCCATCGGTCCAATGCTCGGGGGGAGAGGGTGGCTGCGCGGCGAGCGCCGTCTGGGATGACAGAGCGGCCAGCGCCACGACGAGACAGCAGACGACCAACTGCCGAACAATGCGCCGTACAATCCCGGCAAGCGAGCGATCCGAACTTTTCATGTTTGTCTCCTCGACTGGCAAGAGTATTGTAATACGGCATAGGTTCACCAATGGAAGTGCGAGCCGGGCGACAGGCCAGGCCGAATCCGGCTAGCGCTGGACTTGATCGTTTGCGGGTTGAGCTGCGGCATTTCCCGCTAATGGCTTGCCCGGCTGCCGAGAGAAGCGCGAACGGCTGTTCATGGAGCGAACTGCAATAGCGTCTGGCCCGTGGCGGGCATGGATTCCAGGGCGGCGGCGAGCTTCGCTTTCGCGGCGGCCGCCTCCGAGCCCGCGGGAGGGTCGGGGAGCGGGTTCTTTTCGAACGGATCGTCGCGGGTGTTGAAGAACCTTCCGTCGCCGTAGAGCTTCCAGCTCTGGTCGCGGGTATACCGGGTTTCGTAGCCGAACCAGTCGGGATCGGTGCGCTCCGGACGCGGGTTGTAGAAGGTGTAGAGCCATTCACGGGGCGTGCCGCGTTCTCCTTTGAGGAAAGGCAAGAAGCTGCGGCCGTCGCACTGAGCCGGGGGAGGCGCTCCGGCCAGGTCGAGGAACGCCGGGAGGAAGTCGGTGAAATCGATGAGTTCGTCGGAGATCTGTCCTGGGGGGATCACGCCCGGCCAGTAGCCGACCAGCGGGACGTGGCTGCCGTAGTCGATGGTGAGGCCCTTGCCGCCGGGTATGGTACGGCCGTCGAGGGTGGAGCTGAGCGAGCGGTGCGTTCCGTTGTCGGAGGTGAAGAGGATGAGCGTGCGGTCCGCGATGCCGAGTTCTTCTGTTTTGACGACAATGCGCCCGACGAGTTTGTCCATGTAGGCGACCATGTCCTCGAAGTTGCGCTGCTTGTCCTCGCCGTGGCGGCCGGCGCTGTCGGGTGCCGGAACAAACGGGCTGTGGACGAGGATCATCGGATAGTAGGCGAGGAACGGCTGGCCGCGGTTTTCCTCCATGAAATCGCAGATGTAATCGGTAACGATGTCGGGCCCGTATTGATCGGCGCCGAACTGTTTGAGCTCTCCGTCGATGGTGAGCAGGGGCTCCCAGAAGCGCGAACCGAGCTTGTCTACCTGCCAGAGGCAGTGGCGGTCAAAGCCTGCGTCCGCCGGCCACGTTCCCTTTTCCCGGAAGCGTTCGTCGTATTGTTCGGCGCCGAGCAGTTGCCACTTGCCCGCGACCATGGTGCGGTAGCCGGCCTCCCGCAGCATGTGGGCGAAGGTGCGCTGGCCGCGGTTAAGGATGGAAAACGCCGAGTAGTTGCGGGCGTTGGAGAGGCCGGTCATCACCTTGACGCGGGTCGGCGTGCAGAGCGGCTGGGAGTAGGCGTGTTCGAAGCGCATGCCGCGGGCGGCGAGGCGGTCGATGTTGGGCGTGCTGTATTGCGTGCTGCCATAGCAGCCGAAGCACTCGTAGCCAACGTCGTCGGCCATGATCATGATGATGTTGGGCGGCTGTGCGGCCGGGGAGGTGTCCGTGGCGGGCCCGCCGCATCCCGCGAGGAGCAGAGCTGCGCAGAGTAGTGTTGAGGACGCGAGGACAGGTTTCATTGGCAGTGTCAATCCTATCAGAGAGGCGTTCCCGGCCTTCGCTGGCTCGAGGGTCGCGTGCTGGGACTTTTGCGGCGGTGGGCCGGAGAATTTGCGCTAGCCTGAAGATCGTGCGCCGGGATTCGCAGGGACTGTTTGATACCGCGGTGGGACTGTTTAACCGGGGCGAATTTTTTGCCTGTCACGAAGTTTTCGAGGAGATCTGGACCGGCAGCCGGCAGCCGGAGCGGTGGTTCCTACAGAGCCTGATCCACTTTGCTGTCGGCTTGTATCATCACCAGCGGGGGAACCGCAATGGGGCCGTGCGCCAGCTTCGCAAGGGGTTATGGAAGATCGAGGGTTACGTGCCTGAATGGGGCGGCGTGCGCGCGGGCACATTGGCGCGGGAGGTGCGGCGCTGCCTGACGATTATCGAGGACGGCGGGAAGATTGAGGAGTTCCCGAAGATTGAGCAAAGCCACGCTTACCGGCCGGGGCCGCCCGAGTAATTGCCGCGGATGCCGCGTTTGCGGTCGACGGGCTGAAGCGGTTCGTCTCCATCCAGGAGAGCCCTTACCACGGGTTGAACTTCTGTCAGGGCACGGTGAGCGAAATGCTGCAAAATCCCGCGGAGGAGATCTTCGAAGTGATTCGCTACTTCGGGGAGCGGAAGAAGATCTTTAACGTCCACTTCCGGAATATCCGCGGGCGGCGCTGCAAGCCCTGGAGCACATAGCCTAGCTGCGGCAGTCCGGCGCGGCGCCTCTAGCTGAGCTCGGCGAGGATGCGCCGCACCCGATCCGCATTTTCTTTCATTTCGTTTTTGAAGCGCGGAAACGTGCCGACGATTACGCAGTCCC
>CAYXVG010000136.1:0-7818 GCA_964468205.1 uncultured Solibacteraceae bacterium
CAGGAGTTATACGAGATGCGTTGGTGGGAGCAGTGGCCGCATTGTTCGACGTGACCACCCAAAGCCGCCGTGCGGCAGACCTCGATGGCGCGCATGAGACGGAGAAGATGGCGCGGCAAAGCGTGCCTTCGCCGGTAGTCCGGCCCATGTTTTCGCACAATGTCGGCCAGCTCCAGGGCCGGCCGGACCATGACGGCTCAGCCCTGGGAGAAAGCGCTTGGCGTGGGTAGTTGGCGGACCGTGCCGTTGATGCCGAGTAACTCCAGTGGCGACGCGGTGGCGCCGAGGATACCGGGGGCCACGTGGGTATAACGGGCGGTGGTGTTGATACGGCTGTGGCCCAGCAGAACCTGAATGACGCGGATGTCGGTGCCGTTCTCCAGCAAGTGCGTGGCGAAGCTGTGGCGCAGGGTGTGGACGGTAATCGTTTTCGGGATGCCGGAGCAGTTGCGGGCATCCCGGCAGGCCGTCTGCAGCGAGCCGGCGCTGATGTGGCGGCCCGTGCGCCAGGAGGGGAAGAGCCACTCATCGGGGCGGGCGGCTTTGTACCAGGTGCGGAGAACACTCAGCAGCCGCGGCGAGAGCATGGTGTAGCGGTCCTTACTCCCCTTGCCTTGTTCGACCCGAATCAGCATGCGTTGCGAATCGATATCGGTGAGTTTGAGACTGACGACTTCCGAAACCCGCAGCCCGGCGCCGTAGGCGGTCATCAATGCGGCGCGGTACTTGAGACCAGCCACGTGGGCCAGGAACCAGAGAACCTCCTCGGCGCTCAAAACAACGGGCAAGCGGTGGGGAACCCGGACGCGCGGGAACTTCTTCTCAGGCCAATCCTTCTCCAGTGTGGTGAGGTAAAGGAACTTCATCGCCGACATCGATTGGTTCACGCTCTCCGGCGAGAGCTGGCGTTCATGAAACAGATGGAGCTGGAACTGTTTGATCTGATCCGGACCAAGTTGGTCGGGGGATTGATGGAAGTACTTGGCAAGCTCGTAGATGTAATGGATATAGTTTCTTTGGGTGGCAGGTGCGAGATTGCGCACTTGCATGTCATCGATCATGCGTTGACGTAATGGCGTCATGGTGTAAGGTCCCTTCGGAAATGGAATCGTTGTGATGGGGATAACCCCCTTCCAATGTTCCGAAGGTAAGTCGCGCCTGACCACCCCATCTGCTAACAACCGTCCGGAAAAGGTTTGGGACCAGGTAATACCGCGAAGCGGTTTCGTTCACTGCAACAGAGGGCGCTGGCGAGAACCGAAGCGACGACGATGGGACCAGCCGCCGACCTTCGGCCGAGCGTTTCTCTCGCGGTATCTATGACGGTGATCCGACAGTGGTTGACGATCCAGCCGCAGATGACGTTGTGGTCAATCACTCGATCATCGAATCCGCGTTCGGCGAACCGGCCGTTCACGGCCGGCAGGCGGTGAAAGAGTTCGCCGCGGGATTCCGGCGGCGTTGGACTGATACCGAGGTGACCATACATGGGACAATCGAGAGGGCGAACAGGGTCGTAATCGTCTGGAGTGTTCGGGCGCCGAGGGCCGGATCGCAATCCGAAAGCCAGCCATCCGCCAATCAGAAACAGGCTTAGGGCGGCATCGCGCTCTTCCGGTTTGAGGACAGCGGCAAGATTGTAGCCGCCATCGGCGAGGAGATTGAGCCGGGCCCAATACAGCGGATCCGCTCCGGCGGGTAGATCCGGGCATGGAGGTTTCGCATGAGTAAGAAGGGTGTACGCAAGCGGTGGGTGGTCCTCGCTGGCTGGTTTCTCGCAATCTCCTACGCTATCGGCGCTCCGGTCACCGCGATACTCGAGTACAGAAGCCAGGTGATCTCGGGGCGTTTCGACATCCCTGGGTTGCTGGTCTATCTCACCAGCGCGCTCCAGTTCGGGTGCGCGCTGGCGGTGCTTGTGGAGCCGCTCGCGCCATTGGCGGCAGCCGCACTCACCGCGACTACGCTCGGGGCGATTTTGGTGCATCTGCGGATCGGATCGCCGCTTACCGCCTGGGCGGCGGTTCTCTACACCGTAGTTCAGGTGTGGTTCGGCCTCGCACACCGGGCCGGGAGAATGCGGCGCAATTAACCGGCACACGGCACAACAAGGGGTTACATACGCCGTGGATCAAAGACCCATGAACGTAGCCAGCAAGCCTGTAGGCCGGGGACCCGGAGGAAAGAGGAGCGGGAGCATTCTTTTTGGCCTTCAGCCCGCACAGCAGGACAGTTTCTTGACGTCCTTAGCGAAGGCTTGCGCCGCGAGCTTTATGCCCTCGACGGCCGTCAAATAGGGGAAGATCGTCTCCGCGAGCTGTTTCGTTGTCAACCCGGCCTTCAGAGCGATGATGACGGTCTGAATGCTGTCGCCTGCCTCAGGCGCGAGGATAGACGCACCGAGCAGTTTGTCACTCTTCTCGTCGGCGACCAGCTTGATCAGGCCGCGGGTGTCGCGCGCGGCGATATAGCGCGGCACATTGTCGAGCGAGACTACGCTGGTGATCACCTGTTGGCCCTTGGCTTTGGCTTCCCTCGCGGTCAATCCGGCGGCAGCGACCTGCGGATCGGTGAAGACGACCGAAGGCATGGCCGCATTGTCGTAGGGGAACCTGTTGCCGTGCAGGGCGTTCTGGGCTGCCAGCTTGCCGCCGTAGGCGGCCATATAGACGAACATGTCCTTTCCCGTGACGTCGCCCACGGCGTAGACGTCCGGGTGACTAGTTTGCATGAATTCGTTCACCGCGATGCCGCCGCCGTCATGCCGGGCGATGCCGGCGTTTTCGAGGCGCAAGCTGGCGGTATTTGGTTTGCGGCCGGTGGCGGCGAGAACGTGCTCGGCCTCGATGATCCGCTGCCCGTCCGGTGTCTGAAGGGTCAGGGCGACACCGCCGCGCGCGTTTTCGATTCTCCGGTATGCGACCCCGTGACAGACGGTGACGCCTTCCTGACGGAGATACTCAGCCAGCGCGGCGGTCACCTCGGGTTCGGCGTCCGGCAATAGGCGGCGTCGGCAGCAGATGGTTACCGCCACGCCGGCTCGCGCAAACATCTGGCCCATTTCCACGCCGATGAATCCGCCCCCGATCACCAGAAGCGAATCTGGCAGTTTCTCCAACTCCAGCGCCTTGGCGCTGTCGAGGACGGGCACGGTCTCGATGCCGTCGATGGACGGAAGGGTAGGGGAAGCTCCGGTCGCCAGAATGACTTTGCGAGGATGATACAGCTTACCTTCGACCTCGACCGCGGCATTTGGGCCGGCGAACCGCGCGGCCGCGTTTCGGTACGAGACACGCGGATACTGAGCGAGGAGGTCTTCGTACTTGGTGTGGCGCAGGTGCTCGACGAGAGCCCGCTTCTGTTGCACGACCGCCTTCCAGTCAGAAATGTGTGACGTTGCGTGAACGCCGTCAAAGCGGTTGGCCGCATTGCTGTCATGGACGGCCTGCATAGCGCGAATTAACGTCTTTGACGGTACACAGCCGGTGTTCACGCAGGTACCGCCGATGACGCCTTGCCCGGTCATCACGACTTGGGCTCCCATCTCCGAGGCCGTGATGGCGGCCGAGAAAGCCGCCGAGCCGTTTCCGGCGATGAGAACATCGGGCTTTGTCTCTGCGCTCTCATGCCGGGCGGGTGCAGTCTTGTCCACTGGGTAACAGCCTGACATTTCGCAATCTCCTTTTCTGTTCATGCACGCCAACCCGCCGTGGTGGCCGCGCCCGCCGAAGTAAGCGGTAGAACTCCTACACTTTGGCCTTTAAGGGAGGCCGGAGCGGCGGCTCTGGGCATTGCCTGCTCATTGTGTGTCCTTGACGGTGGCGGGGTAGCCAGCGTTCTTTGAAGCCTCTTTCAGCGTCTCGACCGTGGTCTTCGCAGTGTCGTAGACGACGACGGCCTCTTTCTTCTCATAGCTGACCTCGGCCTTTTCGACGCCCTCCACTTTTGTGAGCGCCTTTTTGACGGTGATGGGGCACACCGCGCAGTTCATGCCGGGTACCGACAAAGTGACGGTCCTCGTCTCAGCGAGCGTCGGCGTGGTGGAGGCGGCGGCGAGGCCGATGGCCACCACGAGAATGGCCCGGGCGCTGCCGTGGACGATTGCATGGAAGACTTTTTTCATCACGGATCCTCCTGTTTGATGTCAGTAAAAGAGCGGCAGCAGGTAGGGGAACGCAAGCGCGAGTCCTACGAGCGCCGCCACGACCCAGAAGACGATCTTGTAGGTTGCCTGAACCCACGGAATGGCACAAGCATCGCCCGGCTCGCAGGTTTGTGCCGGCCGGAAGATGCGCCGAAAGGCGAAGAACAGCGCGGCGAGCGCCGCGCCGATGAAGAGCGGGCGGTAGGGCTCCAGCACTGCCAGATTTCCAATCCACGCCCCACTGACGCCGAGGAGCACAAGTACGAGCGGACCGAGACAGCAAATCGAAGCGAGAATGGCGGCCAAGCCGCCGACAAACAGGGCCGCGCTTCCGGCACGCGGCGCGGCGGGGCCGTTCTTCCGTTGTTCAATTTGTGTGTCTTCCATGGTTACCTTTCCCAGATTGCTGTTTGCAGGGCAGAGCGAAGCGCCAGACCGGTGCTAGCGGGCACGAGCAACTTTATATGCCGGGCCACTCTTGAATAGCGCCGCACCTTCCTTTGTTCCTAGTTGCTTACAGTATGGACTCCGTACTATGGTACGGAGTCAAGAGGAAAGTTCATGGCGACGGAACTGACAATCGGCCGCGTGGCGAAGTTGGCGGGAGTAAACGTTGAAACCATCCGCTATTACCAAAGGCGGGGCCTGCTCGGCGAGCCGGAAAAACCGTTCCGCGGCTACCGTCGCTATCCGGCGGAGACTGTGAGCCAGCTCCGTTTCATCAAGCGGGCACAAGCGCTCGGTTTCACGTTAGAGGAAATTTCAGGACTGATGGGGCTGAACGACGCTTGCGCCTGCGAGGAGGTCCGCGCACAGGCCGCGCACAAGGTCGAGTTGATTGACCAGAAGCTTCGGGACCTGAGCGCAATGCGGGAGACTCTGGATCTTCTCATCCGCCAGTGCGACGCCGGGGAACCGACGACAGGCTGTCCGATCATTCAAGCGCTCTCGCGGGATGAAGCTTCCGCCTGACCGTGTAGCAGTCGCGATTGTCACGAGGCTGCCATAGCTTGTGGTTGCATCATGGCCGACGGCGACGGAGCCCCGGCGCAGACCTGCGGTGCGGGCAGGGGGCAGGACTGTTTGGCCTGCCCCCACCGCGGATTACTGAACCGCGACGGTCCGGAGGTCGATGGAGCCGTCGACGATGATGCCGCGGTCGAGGCCGGGGGCCTGGAACTCGATGACATCATCGGCGGGCATGACGGCGATGCCGAGCAAACCGCCGTTGTCGTCAGTCCCGGCCACCTTGCTTGCTAGCGGCAGTGTGCTTGTGTGCGAGGACGGGACGTGGAAGCTGGACTTCGCGCCGCTTTCGACGCAGACGAAGCCGCCCACCGTGTCCGTGTTTTCGTTCGCCGCGGCACCGAAGATCGCAATGATCTGGTTGCCGGCGCTGCCGGACCAGTTGACCGTGACGCCGTTGGCTCGGTTGATTGTATCCGGGGGAGCGATCATCATCACCGGCTGGCGGAGCGTGAACTGTTTGCTAGCTGGGCCGACTTGCGAGCCTCCGGGAATCTGCAGTTGGTAGGAGCCACCGTCGAGGAATGGCGCCGGGAGAATGCTAGTGATCAGGGCGAGATCTTCCGGCACCTGGCGGACACGCCCGCCGAGAATTCCGATGTAGATGCCCGGCGACTCCTCGTCGGCGAGCTGGAACGGCCGCGGTCCGGCCGGACCGTTGATGACGAACTCGGGGCCCGCGTCAAGGCCTTGGTATTCAGGCTCCTCCACGCCACCCGGCAGGTCGTCACCGCCGACCCCGCCAAGGTCGATCCCGCCGAATTCCTCGAGCAGATTGCTGAGGTCGAACTGCCGCGTAGCGCTCGACTGGCAGGTTCCGACCGGCGGGATCAGTCCGAGGAGTTCATTGCCGCCGGTGTCGTAAGGCGGCACGTCGACGAAGAGCCCCAGGCCGATATCGGCCTCGAGGTCGGCGGTCATGACGGAACGTTCGTTGTCGTCCTCGATTTCCGCGAACATGTTCGCCCGCAGAAGAATGATGGCGCCGGTTTTGCCGCCCTCGTTGACCATTGGGACGAACGGAACGCCGGAGCCGGCCGAGCAGTCCATGCCGGGCTGGCCGATGGCCATGGTGACCGTGTTGCTGTGTGCGCCCTCGACTTCAATCTGAACCGGGATATGGCAGCCTTCTTGAATGTCTCCCGGCAGTTCGATATAGATGTTGTCCACGCCAGCCGCTCCGGGCGCCCGGCCCCAATAGAGCAGCTTCATCTGGCGGCCAGCCACCGTGGCCTTGACGTTGAAGGGTAGATTGCCGGCTGGCGGAGCCTGGTTGTCCGGGCCATTGATGGGTCCGAGACCAGTCCCCCAGATGACCGCGATCTGGCCGGGCCGGGCGGGATTTCCGGTGGTGTTCAGGAGAACGCTCGTTTGCGAGTTCCAGTTCTGCACAATGCCGGGGCCACGCCCGGCTGAAAGTGTGAAGATGCCGAAGTTGTGCCTCACGATCTTCACCGTAGTGCGCGCTTCGAGGCCGTTGTAGCGGACCACCATTTCTGCGTTGCCGAGCGGAGCGTTTGAAGGAATGATGCCGTTGGCCTGATTCTGGGCGATGCCGTTGGCCTGATTCTGGGCGACGAAGTGCAAGGGGCACGTAACCACCGAACCGCCCCCATGAATTTCGATGACGACACCACCCAGTCCCTGGGTGGTGGGAAGCGGGAAGCTGCTTGCCTCATGCCGTTGGGCGGGGCCGATATTTTCGCCGAACACCGAGAAGAAGGATCCCTGCGCCAGCCCGCCACCCGGAAGATCCGGCGGCGTGTAGCTAGCGGCGTTCACCGCGCCACTCAAAATCGGCCCACCGCCCGCCGATCCACCTGCGGCTTGAGAGACGCCAAACGACTTTCCGGCGATCGTCAGGGATCCGCTCCGTGTGGTTGCATTGGGGTTGGCGCTTATCGAGTAGCCCACCGAGCCACTGCCGGTTCCGGTGGAGCCGCTGGAGATGGAGATCCAGCTATCGTTGCTCGACGCGGACCAGTTGCAGGAGGAGGCGCTGGCGGTCACCGAGACGCTGCCCGAGCCCCCGGCCGCCCCGACACTGGTACTCGTGGGCGAGATGGTGAATGTGCAGGCCGGCGCACCCGCTTGTGTGACAGTGAAGGTACGGTTAGCAATGGTGATGGTTCCGGTTCGCGCTGCCGGGGAAGTATTCGCCAGCACGTCGTAACTGACGGCGCTTGACCCGACGGTTTGGACAACGATCCAGGCCGCATTGCTGGTGGCTGTCACGTTGCAGCCGGGTGTGGTGGAAACAAGAACGAGATAACCGGTACCACCGGACGCAGGCACCGGCTGGGTTTCCGGACTGATCGAGTAACTGCAGCCCGGCGCACCGCCCCCGCCGCCGGCTCCCAAAACAAGGCTGAGATCGTCGACGTAGCCGTCATTGTAGCTTCCGTCCGTGCGGGTGAAGTCGACGGTTACCTGAATGGTTCGGGTTCCGGCCGGGAGCGTACCGGAAGCGCTCTGTAGGATCATGCCCGTGGCGCTGTTTCGCTGGGCAGGGCTAACCGGCCCGATTACCGCCGTGCCGAGCTGAGAACCGAATCCGCCGAGGAACGTAGCCGTGACCTTGGCATTGTCTCTATGAGACTGGTAGCCCCCGATATACGCCGCCAGAGAATAAGGATACGAACCGGCAT
>CAYXVG010000137.1:0-7588 GCA_964468205.1 uncultured Solibacteraceae bacterium
ACCTTCCGAAATGGGTGTTTAACCAGGTACCGGCATTGCTCCTTGAGGGGTGCTCGACTGCGAGGTTGTGCCCACGTGTGGATGACCTTAAGAGGACGTAATGATACGGGCAACCGCCCATCCCGAGCACCCCGACGTGGCAATGAGCCTCAACAATCTGCCTGGTACCCATCTCAGTCGTCTTCGAGGCTTCGCTTCATGCCGGCAAGTTTCCTAGCCGCTATCTGGCGGTCGTCGTCGTCGAACACGTCATCCCACTTGCCATTGCGTACGAGCGACTCCAAAGTCAGCTCCGGGCAGCTGCTGAGTCGTTCGCGTCCCGAGGTCTCGCCCCGGATCGCGGACTTGACCGCTTGGATGCCGCCTATGTAGCGTTTGCAGTGTGGCATGAACTGTTGGTAAAGCCTCTTGGCGTAATAAGGTCGTGTGTACCCAGGTGGAATCGGCACTTTGGGCCACACATGTTTGTACAACCGAAGAAGCTCCGCCTCCAGTTCTTTCTCGCGTTCGCTGCCGCGTGTACGGTCCAGAGGGATGTCGGACGGTTTGTTCGACTTAGTGGACTCAAGCGTTCGCGCTGCAAGGGGCAATCGCTGAACACGGTCTCCGCCGGACCGTCGCCTCTTCGCCGGCATCGTAGTCCTAGGACCCTCGGGGAGCAATCGGTTGTCATCTGCGTACCTACTGCGAGCGAAGAACGCGATCTCTAGATCGGCGACGCGCTTAAATAGATCGTGAGTCCGAAGGTCATTCCGCGCTAGCGCTCGGAGGTCTCGCAACACCCAGACATAGCGATGGAAGGCCGTCGCCATCTCGGGATTGCTCAAGTTGTCCCCGGTGCTCTTCCCACGCCGAGGAGGTATCGGGATGCAGCGCTTTCAGCCTGGGTAGCGGTAATGGGGGCTGCATTTCTCATCCTGACAGCCAGAGTCTTGCTGTCACCGATAAGTGCCTCGACCTCTCGCAATAAGGAATCAGTGTTTGTCATTCGAATGATCTGATTATAGTTTCGTTCATAGTCACTGTGTGCCGGACGTTTTCGTCACCACGGGTTCCCTCCCGAAGTACGTTGTCATGCGTACTTCTACAAACCCCCGTGAGTGTTTGACTAACATGCCCTGACCAATCAGTGGGCGCGTCACCCATCTCTGTTCTCATCCCGGCCCGTCTGCACGGAGGTTCCACGCGCACTCATACGATCAACCGTCGGGCTTGGTTGCGAGTTGAGGGTTTTCCGGAAGGGAGAATGTCAGTTCGACGGAACCTACACCCTAAGAAGAACTTGGCGCGTCCCAAACTACGACCAGGCCTGTTAATCGCGCTCTGCCTCGATAGCGTCTTTTCTCCTTTCTCGGTGGCGTTAACCTCGTGTTTATGAACGCTCGAAGCGGCCGCACTATCAAGTTGTTTCTCGAGGCGACGTTGGCGCTGGTGACGCAGGTATCCGCTGGCCAGGATCTGGCCGATCTCTTGCAGTGATTAGTGGAACGATTCTTCCCCGTGAGGCACGCGCATTGACTCCTTCGCGGGAGCGAACGCGTTGGGTGATTGGGCTGCGGGTGCCGGGAAGGGAGGGTTGCGGGTGCCGCCGTGGCATCCCGGGCCAATCCGGCACCCACAACGGTGTCCGCCCTGCGGTCGTCCCGCTATCTGGTGGTGTCAGGAGAGGGGGTTCGCTCTCTCCTCCTGTAAACCTATATTCGCGGGAAGTTGGAAAAGTGTCCGGGTTGGCAAAGAGTACCTGGGTACAAAGCAAGTGCCAGCTTGGGGGTAGGCCGTCCATTGAGAATTTGTAAAGATCGTGTCAACGGCGAAGCCCGCCTTTGGGGCTTCAGAGATACTGGGCAGTCTTTCACACGCTACTCTTCTGTTTCGTTTCAAGGAAATTGTTGATATATATGGTGGCCGGAGCTCAAACAGAACTCGACCCAGTAGGTGCTTTGTGCGTGACGGTGCTGACATAGCCGACCGCGGGACCACGGACCCGACCCGCGAACGGGCGATCGCCCTGTTCCGGTTCCTGAAGGAGCTAACGGAACTACGTAGCAAGACGATCCGAACGGTAGACCAATACGATGAAGTCTTGTGGCTGGCAGACTTGCCACGGGAAGCGGAGGTGACCTGCGCTGCCTGGGGGTCTTCGGACGACGCCGCTGTCACGGAGACGTGGATCGAGATCCGTCGGCCTGACCTTCCACCGGCTCCACAGCCTGATCCAGAATTGCAGGCTTGGCTCGTTTCGGAACAAGTGCAGGATTCGTCTGGTGAGATGCCCGAACTCCGGGACGGGATTCAGTTCCGGATCGAGTCGGGGCCCGGCGAGGATCCGCCCGATGCGCCATTTGTGCCGCGCCGTATCGAAGACTTTCCTGAAATCAAGACGAAGTGGGAACAATATGTCGAGGATGAATGGTGGCCCTGGGCCGAACGGGACCGGCGTATGCAACGGGTGCAGCGCGTGTATGCCTCGCTCTATTCGATCTATCAGAAGCAGCAGCGCCTGGGAGAGCAATATGAAGTGGTTCTGGGGCTTGGGCTGCTTTCGTGGAAGCCCCTACACCAGCATGAGATTCGCAGGCACCTCGTCACGGCGCAGACGAGTCTCCGCTTCGATGCCACGCGTGGAGTGATTGCTGTCGGCCCCGCTGGGGAAGGAGCGAAGCCGGCCATCGAGGAGGATATGCTCGATGCTCAAGATCGGCCGGACCCGGCACAACAGCTCGCGATCGAGCAGCAAGTGCGCGAGCTCGACGATGAGCTCTGGGCCGACGATAAGTTGCAGAACCTGCTCCGCAGTTGGGTGCATGCAGCGTCGTCCGAGGGCCTGTTTGTCGACTCTCTGCAACAGCCAGCGACCGGCCTGCCGAAACTACGTGTTCAATTAGCTCCCGCTATCATCCTTCGCAGGCGGAGCGAGCGGAGCTTCTTGGCCGCATTCAAGCAGATCCTCGCCCAGCTCGAAGACGGAGCTCCCGTCCCGCCTAGCGTTGAACGCTTCGTCACGGTGATGGAAGACGTGGACCAACGGGCTTTTGACGGAGATGGCGAAATTCTTGGTGGCGAGGACGAAGAGATCTACTTTCCTTTGCAGGCGAACGACGCGCAGGAGCAGATCGTACAGCGGCTGGCAAGCCATCAGGGGGTGCTCGTGCAGGGACCACCTGGCACGGGCAAATCACACACCATCGTCAACCTGGTCTGCCATCTTCTAGCTGCTGGGCAACGAGTTTTAGTGACCAGCCACGCGTCGAGAGCCCTTCGGGTCTTGCGACGATATATCAGCGAACGTGTGCCCGAGATTGGTCCTCTTGCAGTGATCCTGCTGGGAGATGATCGCGAGAGTCTGCAGGCGATGGAGGACTCGGTCCAAGGAATCACGCACCGCTATACGAACTGGAACAGCCGTCAGAGCGAGCGTGAGGTTGACCAGCTTCACCAAAGCCTTGTCGCTGCCAAGATGGAGGCCGCGGATGCCCTTCACGGGCTCCGTGCAGTCAGAGAAACGGAGACTTATGCTCACCCGCCTCGTTTTGGAGATTACGAGGGGACCCTCCAGCGGATCGCGGAACGGGTGCGGGCAGAATCGACACAGTTCTCCTGGGTGGTGGACCAGCCGGGTGAGGATGTGGCCCCTCCGATGGCGGATGCCGAGTTCTGCGACCTCGTACACCTGCTGCGTGACCAAGAACTCAATGACATCGCGGCGCAGGATTGGAGCCCGATTGATCCAGAAACGCTGTACAGCCCCGACGCATTCGCGGACCTCGTTGCGGCTGAACTGAGATTGACAGAGGCGTTTGACAGCGTCAAGGCTGGGACGCATTACCCAGAATACGGGGCACTTCTGGTGGCCCCGCAGCAGGCGACGCAGGACCTCGCCGAACAACTGGCGGCGCTGGTGAGTGAGGCAGACCGGCTCGGCCGCCACCTCTACACTTGGGTTCCCAAGGCAGTCCCGCAGATTTTGGGGGATCATGACAGAGTCTGGCGCGAACTCCTTGACGCCACCGAGAGAGCAATCACGAGCATCGAGGATGGTGGGCGACGGGCTGACAGCGTCACCGTCGCTGGCATTGGAGATCGCGACAACGGCATGGTCAAGGCACATGCTGACGCGCTTCTCCGACACCTCGCCGTTGGCGGGCGCTGGGGGTGGGGGCTATTTCGACCTGCGGTAGTGAAGCAGGCGTCCTATCTCTGGCGGGAAGTGCGTGTCTCTGGTCGCCTGTGTGACACCTGGGACACGCTCGACGACCTCAGCTATCTGTTTGGCCTGAACATAGAACTCGGAGCCCTACGAGACCGCTGGGCACTATACCACGCTGTACGGCCCGGCAGCGTCTCTGACCAGATCGCACAGCTTGCCGATTTGTCTGAGCCGTTGCGTGACGCTATCAAGCTCCACGAGGCGAAATCTTCGATCTGCGAGCTTATTGCGACGCTTCCCGGAGTTTCCGAACCAACCTGGCACGATCTAGAATCACTGTCCATGCTTTTGACAGCGGCAAGAGCGGCCCTCCTTGAGACGGAGCTCCACACGGCGTCGATAAAACTCGGCGCCGTTGCCGCCGGACTAGGGTCGATCGCGTCAGGCGGTTCCGACCCGGAAGTCACCCAGCTGCGAAGCGCGGTGGAGAGCCGGGACTTGGACGCCTATCGCCAGGCGTTCGACGCGATCGCCGCCCACCACCAAGCTCATGAGAGGCTGGCTCAGCGAGGTGCACTGATGAATCAGCTCGCCGCCGCGGCTCCGGAGCTCGCGCGCGCAATCGAAGCCACCGCTGGCGAGAGTACTTGGGACGAACGAGCATCATCCTTCCCCGCGGCATGGAACTGGGCGCGAGCCAAGGGGTGGCTTCGTTTGATGGCTGACCCGCAAAGGGAAGAGCAACTCGTGATCAAGTTCGAGACCGCCCGGGAGCGGGTTCGTAATCGCCTCCAAGCCATTGCCAGCGAGAAGGCATGGCAACACTGCTTCTCCCGGATGACGGAGCACGAACGCCAGCACCTAGTTGCGTGGGCGAAGGCCATGAGGAACCTTGGGAGGGGAACGGGCAAGTACGCTCCAATACACCGGCGGGCGGCACGTGAGCACATGGTGGAATGCCGCTCGGCAATCCCGGCTTGGATCATGCCGATCTACCGAGTTGCCGAGACCGTGCGCCCAGGAAGCGATCTCTACGACGTGGTGATCGTAGACGAGGCCAGCCAGTCTGGCCCCGAAGCTCTTCTGCTCACATACCTCGCGAAGAAGATCGTGGTGGTTGGTGACGACAAGCAGATCGCGCCCGAGTTCGTCGGCCTGGATCGTGAAGATGTCAATCAGCTACGGCGCCGACACATTGCAGCCCTCCCGCACAGCGATCAGTACGGCGTTGATAACAGTTTCTTTGACCTCGCCGAAATCCGCTACCAAGGGCGTATCACGTTGCGCGAGCACTTTCGATGCATGCCAGAGATCATTCAGTTCTCGAATAATCTCTTCTATCGCGCGCAGCCTCTAATCCCGCTCAAACAATATGGGGCGCACCGATTGGAGCCCGTGGTTCAAGTGAGGCACCTGGCTGACGGCTACAGAGAGGGACATAGCACCAGGATCACCAACCCGCCGGAGGCGCAAGTGCTGGTAGATGCGGTTCTCACGTCTTCGCAGGACGAAGCGTACGACGGCAAGACGTTCGGTGTCATCAGCCTGCAGGGTCATGCCCAAGCACAGCTCATAGAAAAGCTTCTTCTCGAACAGCTTGGGCCCGAGAAGATGGAACGCCGACAGATAGTCTGCGGTGACGCGTATGCGTTTCAAGGCGACGAGCGTGACGTGATCTTCCTAAGCCTCGTCGCCGCACCAGAGGCTGGTCGGCGCATCGGCACACTCACGAAGAAAACTGATGAACGCCGGTTCAACGTCGCCGCTAGTCGCGCGCGCGAACAAATGTGGCTATTCCACACCGCCACGCTGAACGACCTCAGCGAAGTATGTCTCCGTTACCAGCTACTGCACTACTGCACCAATCCACGCGTCGGTCCAGCGGTGGTTCAAGGCCTTGAGCTGGATCGTGTCCGCCTCCTCGCCAAGGAGGCAAATCGACACCAGGTGCAACCTCCCGATCCCTTCGACAGCTGGTTCGAAGTAGATGTATTCGTGCGGATTGCCGAGCGCGGGTATCGAGTCATTCCACAGTACGAGGTTGTCAGGTACCGTATCGACCTAGTCGTGGAGGGCATGGAGCGGCGTATGGCGGTGGAATGTGACGGAGACCGCTGGCATGGAGCCGAGCGTTACATGGAGGACATGACACGCCAACGCATGCTCGAACGTTGCGGCTGGACATTCTGGCGGCTGCGAGGTAGCACGTTTGCACTCGACCCGGACGGTGCTCTGGAAGGCCTGTGGAAGAAGCTCGACCAACTCGGCGTGTATCCGGCCGGGCACCAGAAAACCTCGCTGCTGGACTCACCTCCCAAGCGAAACGTGCTTGCGCCAACCGGAGACCGATGCGGCACGGAAGCATCGACCCGGAGACCGGCTGGTGGGCTCGACGATTCAGAGGAGGCGCAGGCACGTGACGACGACGTCTCAGACCTCGACAAGCATACTCACGGCCACGAAGACAACGAGGAGCAAACCATGCAGCAACCGGCACAGCTATTCCCGGTTCCCACACCTCGCAGACGAAGAATGGAGCCATATCACCAGTGGCAGCCTCGGTTGGTGCCGGACCCCCTTGGGGCGCGCACGTCAGAGATGGTTGAGGGACTGATGTCAATTGTTGAGTCCGAGGGCCCCATCATCGTCAACCGCGTCTTCCAGCTGTATGCTCGGGCCGCGGGATATCGGCGAGTGGGCAAACAGATCCGGTCAGCACTGAACAAGGCGCTATGGGCGGCGATCAAGAAAGGCGTCGTCCAGTCCCGCGATGAGACTGGCAGCAAGGGGCTACGAGATAGGACCCTTTGGAAACCGAACACCCCGAGCATCGTCGTGCGACAGCGCGGTCAGCGGCGATTTGAAGAGATCCCAGACTCGGAGATCGCAGCTTTTCTTGATCAGGCATCCAAGGAGGCCCCTGCTGATTCCGAGGAGGAGATCTTCCGCCGCGTTCTCGATTCCTACGAGATCAAACGGATGACCCAGAACATACGCGAACGACTTGGCCGCATACACCGGCTCCGCGGGGGCATGCAAGCAGGTTAGCTGACGCTGGCCAACCGTGAGTTCGAAGCACCCCTACAATGTCGGACAAACAATGGCGAGGCAGTTTGGGTTTCGCGATCGTGTGGATCGTCGGGAGATGTTTCTCCATCTTTTCGGCCGGGGCATGGAGACCAGCATTCGGGTACAGCCGATTTCTGATCGGCAACAGCCCGGAATCTTGATCGACACCATCCCGGAACGGCAACCGGCATGCTCGGAATACGCAATCTACGGCCGCTCCGGGCGAGAGAGCGTAATCGCGAATCGTTCAATGACCAACGGAGGCCATCTCGGACTCGAGTACGCGCGTGTTCCCCAGGACATCTGGACTGAATACCCAGAGGGGTAAGCCCGGGTTGACATTCATCTCGAGAATCGCCGGCTCTTGACACT
>CAYXVG010000138.1:0-7548 GCA_964468205.1 uncultured Solibacteraceae bacterium
GTGACTTCCATCTGGAACTGGTTGGCGATCTGGGCCTGGAGTTGGGTTTTCCAGGAGTGACAGCAGATTTCGAGTGTCAGCCGGTCAACTGGCGGGCAGGTCCACCTACCGCCTTTCACGCCAAACCGAGGGCAGGTAGTGGCGCCGGCGATGTTGCCGAAGGGATGAAATCAAAACACTAGGCGCTCTTGGAAAGGTCGATCTTGATCAGCAGCTCAACTGCCTTGTCTCCCCGTGGAGAGAACTTCTTGATCTCGATCTGTTCCTTGGAGATGTCTTGGATGGAGAACTGGAACTCCATCTGCCTTGGGTCCTTTTCCTTTCTAGTCTTGATGTACCTGTCGCCGAGGTCACGGTACTGGAGTTTTACATTCCAATACTTCCGGGCGTTTGCCAGCACTCGCAGACTGGGGATGGCCTGTCGGGTGACGTACTTGTGGAAGGCGGCTCTAGTGATCCCCAGAGTCTGGACGAACTGCTCCACGGTGAGGTTCTGCTTCAGCGCGCGATCCCGCGCACGGCTGAACTCCGTCGCGACGGCACGCTTAAAAGCCTCGTCGGCGGGAGTCGATCTACTCATCGTGGAGCACCCTTCAGAAGGTTACTGGATTCACTTGTTGCTGTCAACTTAAGTTGACGTATACTATAGTAACAGCCGACACTGGAGTTGACGCCATGTTGGAGCGGACGTTCCTTCACATTCCCGGAATCGGACCTCGGACGGAGCGCGAGTTGTGGCGATCAGGGGTCCAGTCCTGGGACGACATAGGATTCTTCAAGCCGGAGGTAGTGATCAGCCCCAGCATTCGGCGCAAGCTTGAAAAGTATGTCCCCCAGTCCATCGCAGCAGTGCGTAGAAGAGATGCCGGATTCTTCGAGCGCCTTTCCCGCTTGGGCGAAGCGTGGAGACTCTTTGCAGAGTTCGCGGATGAATGCGTCTTTCTGGACATCGAGACGACAGGCCTCTCAGTTGTCTTCGACACAATCACTCTGGTCGGCCTATTCGATGGGCACGAATACCGGGTCTTCATCGACGGGCAGAATCTTCAGAAGCTTCCAGAACACCTGCAGAAGTACTCTGTTGTTGTCACCTTCAACGGGGCTGGGTTCGACCTTCGTTTCCTGAAGCTTGCGTTCCCAAACCTCCGCGTACCACCCATCCATATCGACCTGCGTTGGGTCACGCGCCGGCTGGGCTATCGGGGAGGGCTGAAGTCTATTGAGAAGGAGTTCGGAATCGCCAGAGATCGAACTGTCGAGGATCTAGACGGATACGACGCCACGGTGTTGTGGTCACGGTATCTGCGTGGGGACGGAGCAGCCCTAGATCAGCTGATCACATATAACTCGGAAGACGTCGTTCATCTGAAAGCCATCATGGAGATGACGTACGACAAGCTGGCCGCGGAGATTCCGGGCGAAGATAAGCAGCGCGATGGGATGTTCGCTGGCGTTGCTCCTCTCCCGGCGACACGCGGATTGCGGAGCTCCTCAGCGCGAGGCAAGTCAAGAACTCTGGTCCCCAAACTGCTCGGACGCAGTGCAGTTTCTAGCCCGAAGATCGTCGGTATCGATTTGACGGGCAGCGAACGTCGAGCAACGGGCTGGGCGCTTCTGGACGGCGATCGTGCGGAAACTAAGAGTATTGCAGCGGACGAGGATCTTTTCCTGGAAACGATGGCGGCTAAGCCTGACATCGTATCGATTGACTCTCCCCTGTCGGTCCCTGAGGGCTGGAGTCAGGCGCAGAAACAGTTGGTCGACGGTGCTCCGATCTACCGGAAATGTGAGTTGGCATTGAAGAGAATGGGGATATCGGTGTTTTGGTGTCTCTTGCCTACAATGCGGGCTCTAACCATGCGGGGAATGAAGTTGGCGGATCGCCTCCGGAACCATGGGCAGCATGTCATCGAAAGCTATCCTGGAGCAGCGCAAGACATTCTGGGCATCCCGAGGAAAGGCGCCAGCCTGGAGGAACTGAAGTGGGGCTTGAAACGCGCGGGTATCGACGGCGCCTATCTCAAAGAACGCGTGAGCCACGATGAAGTGGACGCTATCACATCGGCCCTGGTTGGCCTCTTCTACCTCGCGGATGATTACATAGCTCTCGGTACGCCGGAAGAGGACTACCTCATCGTGCCCAAGTCTCCGAGAATCAACTACGCTAAGCTGGCGGCGGTCCTCGTCCAGACGGGCTTGGACCCCCTGCACAAGGACAATAACGGTAGGGTAGAATGCAACAGACTGCATGCTAAATCGGCCCCTATTCCGGCGTTCGCCGACTGAGCCCATATTCGTCGGCTTTGCAGGCCGAACAGGTGCGGGCAAGACGACAGCGGCCGGGTACGTGAGTCGGAAGATCGATTGCCAGCGGATTCGATACAGCGAGGTTCTTCGCGAGTGGCGTTTGCCGGGCGTCTCTCGCCGAGAGAGCCTTCAGATGCTCGGTTGGGAAGTGATGGCTGGAGGACTCCAGGCGGAGTTGAACGCCCGCCTCCTAGACGCCCTCGACCGTTCGCAGAGCACGACTATCGATGGCTTGAGACACCCGATCGACTTCGAAAGCCTCACATCGGCCTTCGGTGAGTCCTTCTGTATGTTATTTGTTGAAGCCCCGGTAAGGGTCCGATTCGAGCGCCTTCGGTCTCGATTCCCGACATTCGCTCGCTTCCAGGAAGCCGACTCGCACCCAGTCGAATCCTACATCGATAGCTTGCAGCCGCTCGCGACGGCTACAGTTTCAAACGATGGGGCACTCGAAGACTTCCATCGGCGACTAGACGATGCGCTAGTGGCGTGGAGAAAAGGAGAGCGCCAATGAGCGTTTGGGTGGTTGTAGGCGGTCAGTTCGGCTCAGAGGGGAAAGGCAAGGTTTCCGCGATCATCACGTTGAAGGAGGGAATCGACGTTTGCATTCGATGTGGTGGACCGAATTCCGGACACTCATTCGAGGGAACGGACGGCAAGATGGTCCTGCTGCGGCAACTGCCGACCGGTTTTGTGCAACCGAAAACGCGCCTCCTCATACCGGCTGGTGGGTTGGTTGATCCAGAGGTCCTGCGTGCTGAGATCGAAGTCCTGTCGCTTGACGAGAGGCGCGTAGGCGTCGACCGCAACGCAATGATAATCACGGAACGGGACCGCGAGCAGGAGCGCCGGTTTGGCTTGCGGGAGCGGTTGAGTTCGACTCTCTGCGGGGTTGGCTCCGCGGTTTCCAGGCGTGTGCTCCGGTCAGCCGACGTCAGCCTCGCAGTGGATGCCGCCACGACACATGAGTGGCTCCGCCCACTCATCACAGACGTGTCCGCGGAGGTCAATTTGGCAGTGGATCGCGGGAAGAAAGTCTTGCTAGAGGGAACCCAGGGATCTGGACTTTCGCTTTACCACTCAACTTTCTATCCGAAGACCACTTCGCGGGACACGAACGCAGCCGGCTTCGTCAGCGAGGTCGGATTAAGCCCCAGACTCGTGTCCGAGGTTGTACTCGTATTTCGCACGTTTCCGATCAGGGTGGCCGGCGAGCAGGCCGGCCCGCTCCATGACGAAATCACATGGGAACGGCTACAGGCAGAGTCAGGCGCGCCCGGACCGCTGCATGAGTTCACGAGTGTTACCGGGAAGATGCGCCGCCTCGGACGGTTCGACTGGGCGGCCGCCCGGCGAGCAGTGGCGCTCAATCGGCCCACGCGGCTGGCGTTGAACTTCGCGGACTATTTGGGATTCGAGAATCGGGGGGCGAGCGATTGGGACGAGTTGAACCCGGTGGCCAAGAGATTTGTCGCGGAGCTTGAGAACCTCGGATCGCCAGTCAGATTCATCGGCACGGGTCCTCGACTTGCTGACAACATTACGCCCGTGTCCGGTATTCGCCGGCTGCCGGGCGAGACTCAGGAGTACCACCATGACTTCGTCCGGAGATGAGTTACTTAAAACCCTTCGCGATCAAGAAAAGGAGCGGTTAGCTCGGCTTCCGGGGATCGATAGGGACCCTGATCATACTGAAGACGGGGTCCTGCTGAGTCACTGGATTGAGCACTACTGCGAAGATAGCCGGAGGATGATCGATCCGTTTGATCCAGAATACCTACGCCCGGCCGGATATGATCTGAGAGTCGGTAACAACTACACCAAGAAAGGCGAGCCCCACACTCTGAACAAAGGTGGCTCGCTCACAATCGATCCGTATCAGGTTGCGATCATACAGACGCTCGAGACGCTCAATATGCCCGAATTCCTCATCGGTAGATGGAATATCCGGGTCGGCTTGGCCTATGACGGTCTGCTATGGGTGGGAGGTGCACAAGTCGATCCTGGATTCCAGGGATACCTGTCATGTCCGATCTATAATTTGGCAACCGAGGAGGTCACGCTGAAGCATGGCCAGAAGTTGGCGATGATCGATTTCGTAACGACGACTTCGGTCCGCCATGATTCCAAAAGGTTCAAGCTCAAGAAGTACATCTTTCAGGACTACAACACAAAACTCCAAAGTGGCGTAGCCCAGCAACTGGACGGTCAGAATAAGAAGATCGAGGAGAACAGGCAACTGTCGGAGAAGAAAGCCCATGAGATCAACGAGACCCTTCGCCAGAACAGCGCGGAAACCCGAACAAGAATTGACGGGTTCGTAGCCCTCGTTTTCACTGTCGTAGCCGTCTTATTTGCGGGCCTTGGAATCGTGGCTACGAGAGGATCTGAGGGTCCATCGTTCTGGAACTCGACGGTATGGGTCTCTGCAGTTGCGCTCTATTTCGCCTTGCGGGCACACTCGGCTGCTAGCCGGGAGGACGGTAAGCATTCGGGACGACTTGAGTACGTCGTTGTGGGGATCATTGCGGCGAGCATTCTCTGCTATCAGATCTGGCACTTCAACGCGAATAAGTTGGGAGATGCCAGCGCTCAGGCATCCAGCGCCATGACAGCTATCGAACAGCAGCAGAGGGATCTCGAAGGGGCCAACGCCAGAATCGAAATCCTTCAGCAGCAGGTGGACGCACTTCGACAGGGCGCGGCGAACAGGCAGGAGTAAAGGTTCCGGTACGTAGCCCGGAAGCCTCCGCAAAACGCGTTCTAGCACATCAGCGTTTTTTCCTTGGGCATTTCTCCGCTTGTGCCATCTCGCTACGAAGCGGCACCCAGCGCCAGGGTGGGATCGAGCGGGTTACGAAGGAACCAGAGGAGCGACACCCTCGCCCGCATCGGACCATCATCGATGCGGGTGGCAGCGTGCCGTTGTCTTAGAACCGGGTCACGGCTGCGATAACCGATTCGGACTCCAAACCGAGGCCGTAGTAGTCAATATCCGAGTAGCGGGCGCGGAAGTAACGAAGATTGGCGGATTCGTGCTTGGAGTATCCGTAGACCTCGTGGTTGTTGCTCGATTTCCTGAGCCGCCCCGAGGCGTTGATGCTGACGAAAAGGAGTCCTTGAAGAGCTGCTCACGGAAGGTAGGGAGCCACGAGTGGACTTCATCGGCCGGAATGTTGCCTAAGCAGTCTCTGGCTTCTCCTCGGAGTCGTCCTTGTCCCCTTCGGCCCAGGAGTAGACCGCCGGCAAGAACACGAGGGTGAGAAGCGTTGAGGTCAGCAGACCGCCGACCACGACGGTTGCCAAGGGCCTTTGCACTTCCGCGCCAGCACTTGTCGAAAGCGCCATCGGAAGGAAGCCAAGACTCGCAACAGTCGCTGTCATCAGTACCGGCCGCAGGCGCGTGAGCGCGCCGTTTATAACGGCTTCGTGCACTGAGGCGCCGGCTTCCCGCAACTGGTTCATGAAGGTGACCAGGACCACGCCGTTCAAGACGGCGACGCCGAACAGGGCGATGAAACCGACCCCCGCCGACATGGAGAAATGCATGTCCCGCACGAGCAGCGACAGAATGCCTCCGGTGGCCGCAAATGGAATTCCTGTAAAGACCAACGCCGCCTGACGGACCGAGCCAAAGGCGATGAACAGGAGCAAAAACACGAGAGCGAATGTCATCGGCACGACTACCAGCAGCCGGTTCCGGCCGCTTTCCAGGTGCTCGTAGAGTCCACTCCAACTCACCTGATATCCCGGCGGGATCTCGAGCTGCTGCCGGACGCGCTGCTGCGCTTCCGCCACAAAACCACCGATGTCCCGCCCGCGGACGTTCACTTCGACGGAGATCCGCCTTCGGCCGTTCTCACGACTCACTTCCGCGGGACCGGTTACGCTGTGAATTCTCGCCAGTTGACTGAGCGGGATCTTCTCGCCGGTCGGGGCACTCACCAGAAGATCACCGATGGCGGACGCATTATCGCGCGCCCAGGGCGGAAAACGCACCACCAGGTCGAACCGCGTAAACCCTTCCAGAACGTCGGTTGCCTCCGTTCCGGCGATGGCCGACTGCACGATTTCCTGAACATCAGCGACATTGATCCCGTAGCGGGCGATGGCTTCGCGGTCGATGTCGACCTGGAGAATCGGCAGGCCGCTTACCTGCTGAACATTGACATCGGCTGCACCTGGGATCTCGGTAAGGACACCGGCGATCTGGCTTGCCGTTCTGCGCAACACATCCAGATCGTCGCCAAACACCTTGATGGCGACGTCCGACCTCACTCCCACGCCTTCGATCAACTCCATCATCCGAAACTGAATCGGCTGTGAGAACGAGAAGGCGACGCCGGGAAACTCGTCGAGCTTCTGCTCCATCTCCGCGATGAGGTCTTCCTTGGACCGGCCGGTCATCCATTGGTCTTTGGGTTGCAGAAAGGCATAGGTGTCGGCCATGTCCGGGCCCATGGGGTCAGTGGCGATTTCGGGGCGGCCGATCCGGCTCACTGTCGTCGTCACCTCAGGAAACTCTTTCAGGACTCTCTCGATCTGGGTGGTCTGCCGGACGGCCTCCGACAAGGACACACTCTTGAGCCGGACGTGGTTGATCGCGATGGAGCCCTCGTCAAGCTGGGGTAAGAACTCCGAGCCCAGCCGTGGAGCCAGCGCCAGGCAACCCGCAACCAGCAGAGCGGCTACGCCCGTGGTCACTCCGGGATGGCGGATCGCAGTGCGAAGTACGGGCTCGTAAACGCGCCTGATTCCCGCCACTAGAGGGTTCTCCCGCTCTTCCAACCGTTCCTTGAGGAAGAAGGCGCATAGCGAGGGGATCAAGGTGAGGCTCAGGATGAAAGCGCCCGATAGCGCCAGTATGACGGTGAATGCCATCGGGCTGAACATCTTGCCTTCCATGCCCGCCAGCGACAGGATCGGGATGTAGGCCGCGATGATGATCATCTCGCCGAACTGGCTGGCCCGCCGCACTTCGGAGGCGGCCTGGAAGATCGTCTCCCGGCGTTCTTCCGGCGAGAGGCTTCGGCCCAATTCCTTGCGCTTCTCGGCCAGCCTGCGGACGCAGTTCTCGACAATGATCACGGCCGCATCCACAATGAGTCCGAAGTCGATCGCGCCGAGGCTCATCAGATTCGCCGACACCCCGAAGTGATTCATGCCGATGATGGCGAACAGCATCGACAGCGGGATGGCGCTGCTCACAATCAGGCCGGCACTCACTTGCCGGAGAAACAG
>CAYXVG010000139.1:0-7509 GCA_964468205.1 uncultured Solibacteraceae bacterium
CTCTCGACCCTGGCGCGTTCCACTTGATCGAGAGGTTCGGGGGTCACGGACACGGATGCCACCCTGATCCCTGGGCACAGGGCTTCGAGCAACCGTGGTGGACCGGCGCCCGTTCACCATCCTTGGAGACTTACGCGTCATCGAGCGCCGCCAAGACGGCGCGGTGAACAGCTCGCAGGGCTACCTAAAGTTCGACGACCACATTCTGTCGAACCTTCAGCGGCACTACACCAAGCCGGTCTGCATCGAGGAGTTCTTCCGGCTGAAGAGCGAAATCGCGCAGCTCGTCTACTCGCACATAGACCTGATCCTGTATGGCAAGACCCGGTACGAACGCAAGAGCAGGGAACTGTTTGACGACCTAGGATTGAAGAACCCGGAATACAACCACATGTACGAGCGCAAACGTGCCCTGGAGAGAGCGTTAGACCGTTGAAGGAACTCCGAGGGATTCGCCTAAGCAGCGGCACGCTCCGCGCGGCCACGATCGAGAAGACTACGAACCGCGAGGATTACAAGGTGTCCTTCCACAAAGCCGCCGGTTCACACGTCAGGGATCGGACGCAACCCAGACTGCCCGAAGCAGCACCGATCGTCATCAACGACTATTCCAAACCGAGAGATCCACTCGTGGCACAAGCTACGGAACTGGTTCAACGCTTCCACCGAGCCTTTCATGGCATCGAGGAGTACGCGCCACAGTCAAAGGAAGCCAGCCAAGTTCTCAGTTTGGTGTCCCGGCACGGGCTGGAACGCGCGAAGCACATCGTGGATTTTGCCCACGCCGAAGCCGCCAAGACCAACTTTCAAATCCAGCATTTTGGCGCTGTACTCTCCTACGCTGCCCGAGCCTTGGCCGAACGGTAACGCAATCGCCCAGAGCCCAAGCACATTGCGGCCTGCCCCTGCGGCGGTCGGACGAAAGAGGCAGACGGCCTGGCCGATAGGGGAACAGCGACTCGCCGTGCTCACGCCCGAACAACGCCGGGCTCGCTTCGAGGCGGCCAAGAAGGACCTGCTCGCAGAGAACTCGTTTCTGGCCCAACGCTGGAAAGAGGGGAGCAACATGCACGAACGACTGATCCGCTCTCGCGTAGTCCGAGACCTCCAGAACGAGCCGATGTACCTGGTGTGCCCGGAAGTTCAAGCCGTAGTCCTTCAGGGGATTGTCCTCAGGCTGCAAAATCTGTCCGCTAGGCGAATCGAAAAGCCAGGGGCGAACAGTCCCTAGCCCGAATGCTGAAATCGGCCCACGTGGCCGTTGCTTGCGTTTGGCGCGAACGGCCCGGAGTGCAATTCGGCGAGCCAAACCTCTTGTTGCGGGTTGGGCATCCGACAGCGGAATGGGCTTAAACTTGTAGAGTTGTCGTATTCGTCAATGCCGACCATAGATCATCTTTCGAAGCTGTTCAGGGCGCTGGGAAGTAGGGACTTGTCTGCCGCGACCCGGTTTGCTACGGAGATCGCCGCCGCCGAAGAGAGGAAGGGCCACGGCACGGCTGCACAGATTCTGCGAGGCTCCCTCGTCCCCAATGGAGCGCAGATCCTCTCCGCTGAACAAGACGGGAAGGATCGCGGCAACCAGTCAGCCTTCTTGTTGTCGGCGCTCTCCCGCGGCCGCTCTGATGCATTGTTAGAACATGTCGTCCTGCGGAACGATGTCAGGAGGCAATTCGGGGAGATCATAAAGGAGTTCCAATATCAGTCCCAGATTCAATCCCTTGGCATCCGCCGAAGGAGTAAGCTCATCTTCCATGGCCCGCCTGGATGCGGAAAGAGCCTCGCGGCAAATGCATTGGCCAACGAACTGCAATTGCCACTTTTCATCGTTCGATTCGACTCCGTCATCGGCGCATATCTTGGTCAAACCGCCTCGCATCTCAGGCAGCTGTTTCAGTTCGCCGAGTCCACGCGGTGTGTGCTCTTGTTTGACGAAGTCGACGCCCTAGGCAAACAGCGCGGTAGTCCGACTGAGGTGGGCGAACTGGACCGTATTGTCATTGCACTGATGCAGGAACTTGAGATTTCTGACGTGCAGGGCTTCGTCGTCGCCACATCGAATCTTCCCGAAAGCCTGGACCACGCTCTCTGGCGACGCTTTGACCTGGCCTTCAGATTCCCCGCGCCTACCAAACAAGAGGTCACGAGGTTCTCCCGGTCAAAGGCAAAGGCGTTTGGTCTCAAGATTCGCCCCGCTCTCCTGCAAAGGCTCAGCGGCCTCAAGACATATGCAGAGGTCGAGCGCGCGATTGAGAATGAGCTGCGCAGGCTCGCCCTCCGCCGGTTGGGACCGTAGAGATGCCCGCACCCGACCGAGTAAGACCCCTCACTTTCTATCTCAACGAGCAGCATGAGCTGTCTCGAGGCGAGAGAGCGGGTGGTGGTCGCGTGCCCCAGTACTATGGAATCCACTGGGCAACAAAAGGCCACCACATCGCTGCAGCGCTGGAGTCGGTGAAGTCTGCAATCCGGACGTCCAAAGATCCCCTGCGAGACAGCCACTATTTCCTTCTGGCCAAGCCGGTGACTGAGATTCAAAAGAGGTCGAAGAACAAGAGGATCGCACCGAACGGAATAATCACAGAGCCTGTCCGTTACGAGCAACGAGAGTCAAGAGTGTTCCGTCGCCTCGGAATGGATCTCGTTGAGGTCACCGATACGGGTGACGCAGTTGTACATATCCGTCCCGAACGCATGGAGCAACTGTTGTCAACGACTCGCGTTCTCCAAAACGTCGGAGTACGAGAGCAGGCTCGGTGGGCTACTGTTGATTCCTTTGGCCTGATACCCCCAGAGCTGCGAATTGACGAGTCTTGGGTTCGCTCGCTGCAGACGAACAAACCCACGGAAGCGGTTCTTGAATTCCAACCGCTTCTCACGAGATCAGAGATCAGTGCACTGATGCGTTCAATCGCAGCACTCTTCAGCGAAGAGCGTCGGGAAGCGATTACGGGCATCGGCACCGACTTTTCCGGAAGGAATTGGGTGCGCGGGAGAATCACCCCCGAATCACTGAGAGCGATCGCCAAGCTCTTCTATTCGGTGCAAACGCTTCATTCCCCTTTAACATCACTTGTAGTTTCAACCGGACGGAAGCCAAAGGCGAAATCACGGTCCGTGCGGGCGATTCCCAAGAGCCCGGACATCGCTGGTCTTCCGACGGTCGCAATACTTGACGCCGGCATACCGGCCGACCATTCGATTTTAGCAAGCTACCGGCGGGGAGCATATCTCGCTCCCGATTCATTCGGCGCACCTGCCGGAGACCACGGCTCTTTTGTCGCATCGCGTGTTGTTTTCGGAGATCCAGACTTCGGTGATGATCCGCCTTCGACGCCAGTTGGCCTATGCCGTTACTATGACGCCCTCGTGGCGACATCCGCAAGGGATATCGACGACAAGAGCGTGCTTCCGGCTCTGCAGGCGATTGTCGCCACTGCTCCGGATGTTCGAGTCTTTAATCTAAGTTTTGATACGCGCCCCCTTGATCTGCTTGAGTTCACGAACAGAAGAGAAAACCTGCTGCTCGTTCAAGATCTGGACAACCTCATTTTTCGCGACGACTTGTTTGTTGTCATTTCGGCGGGCAACTCGCCGTGGGGAGTTCAACCTTCTCGACCGTATCCAGGCCATTTCGACGATCCTCAGTGGCAACTGGGTGCCTGGGCTAGGAGCTTCAACTCCGTAACCTGTGGTTCGCTGGTACAGAAGCTTTCAGCCGGTGGCCTAGTTGAGAGACAAGGATGGCCCAGCGCGTTTAGTCGGGTAGGCCCAGGGTTGTGTGATTCTCCGAAGCCTGACTTTTCCGCAAACGGCGGAAACTCAACCCCTGCCATGCAACCGGCGCCAGGTCTCGGCGTTTGGGGGTTGACTGCCGTGTCGCAGTGGGAAGACCGGCCGGGGACATCGTTCGCCGCTCCGCTATTGGCGCGGGAGGCGGCGTTCGCCCTAAGCCAACTCCAGCGGGTCTGCGCACAAGGAGCAAGACCTTACGCGGTAACGACGAAAGCCTTCTTGAACCTGACTGCTCTGCCTCCCAAGGTAACCCCTGCGACGCGCACTCTGGCTATGCGTAGTCTTGGGAAAGGGGTTGCTAGCAGCAAGGCGCTGGCCAAACCTCGCGTCAACACAGCCGTATTCATATGGCAGGGTGTTCTTGAAGGACCCGGTGACGTCGCCAGGGTGACTCTGCCGATCCCGCTAGATTGGTACAGGGACTGCGCGGCACCAAATCTGAGGCTAGTTGTCTCGTGGGATCCCCCAGTGAACGCCGCCGTGAGTGGTTTGTGGGCGACTAGAAAAGTCACAGCCCACCTGAAGGCCAGTCCGGACAGTCCGTCGCTTCGTGGAACCAAAGGTGGGCACGCCGGCTATCCTTTGATTGACAGGACCTATGACCTGCTGAGGTTGCCCAAGGACGTTGCGGTAGACGGTGATGTCTGGCTGCTGGAACTCAGCTACGACCAGACTGCTGACTACCACCCCGGCATCGCTTTCACACCACAACAGAGAGTTGCGTTTGCTGCTGAGCTGTACGATTCCAGTGAAGGTGCCGTCAGTCCACAAGCTGCGGTGCAGGCTCTACCTTCTGCTATCACAATGACCAGACTGAGTGTCCCTCCGCAATCCGTGAAAATGCCGGTGATTGTGAAGCCAATCGGATAGCCAAGACCAGCCCTGCTCGGTTTCGCTCGATGAGCGGCGCCTCAGCGCCTAACGGCAGCGCACTATGGTACTATCTCTGACCCCGGACACCGAGGCCCAGCGACCACCGACGGAACCCGTCGGTTGACCCGTAGGTTTAGCAATCTACTACTGGATACGGCAAAAGCCGCTTAAAATCAACTAGTTTTCGCCGCCCGCTAACCGCAGGCTACCCTGCAACCGCCGCATCGTGCTGTTTCGCACGAACGCTATCGCTTGCGGTTGCGCTCTCGTACGCTAGCGCGTCCGAGCCCTGACTATCGCCGGGGACGCTACAGGCTCTCCGTCCTACCGGACTCCGACCCCGCTAGCAGGGTAGCCTGCGCTTCGCTACGGCGGCGGAAACTTGACAGCCGCCGGACGGCGGCTGTGGATAACTACCTCGATGCGAGGCAGGCCTCGCATACTGGCTAGTGCCAGGGCCGGCATCAGCCGGCGACAGGGAACTGCCCCTGGCCTGCTTCCCCATATCGGCGTCCCCGTCTATCGTCGGGGACGCCCGCCGCCCCATCAGGATGGGCTGCAAGGGCAACGCGTGGGGGACTGGCTCTGCCTTGCTCACCTGCCTGGATAGTAGCCGCCACCCTGCCGTATCACGGCACTCGCGAGGGCAATCCGCCACCAGCGGATTCCTTCCGGGTGGCTCGACCTATGGCACGGCAGGGAACCCGACGGCTGGACCAGCCTTGCGGTGAGCAAGGCAAGCTGCTTTCCGCCCAAGAAATCAGCGCTTGCGCAATGGGACATCAACCATGTCCGAACAAGAAAAGAAACCCACGGGCTTCATGCAGGAACTCGACCAGTGGACCGAGGCCAACATCATCGGCCCGGTCTTCAACATCGACCCCAACCACGAGGAGGAGTGGGAGGCCGTGGTCGAACAGGTCAAGAAGGCCGTCCGGCACAAGGTGCTGGACAGCTACCACAACGGCCAGCGAGCCGGTCAGAAGCCGGTAAGGCAACCGGTGCGGGCCTTTGGGCGCCGATGAGTTGCCCACGAGGGCAGGGTAATCCCTGCCCTCTTTTTTTGTGCTCGCAGGTCTGCCGGTGGACGGAGCGGGCGAAGTGCGTCTTCGTTGCACTTCGCCCGCTGGCGAGCTGGATGTTCGGACATTTCGGGCGGGGCAGCGGGACCCGCCCACCCCCGGCCTGTCCGCTCTCGCTCCCAGGCCGGAATCGTTGTAGACCAGGGGCAGCCTACCTACTGACGCACCTGCGAATTGTAGCAACTATGTTTGATCGTCCACCAGTTCATTGGCCACTAAGCCCGGCAGCTTTGCAAACGTAGTTCGTACGAGACGGAACCTGTTCTCGGCTCCTGGACCGAGAAGAGCCCTGAATCGCTGTTCGACTATTCCTCTGCCATCCGGATCGAGTACCCAAAAGCGCTTTATCCTCGTACTGCCCACCGATCCCAAGGCGAAGAGATATCGAAAAAAGGAATCAGTTTCAGTCAGCGAATACCCACACACAAAGATGTTCTCTGCCTCGGACAATTCCAATGCCGCTTGTCGCCAAACCCTTGCAAGACTTGAATGATATGGCCCCTTGCTCCAGGTTGGAGGGACGATCGCAGCTTCTCCATCCACGTCTGATTCGCAATGAGTTAGCCCACTGCTAGCCAGATGGGAGCTAATTGCGAACCGGATCGTTCCCTCTGGTTCGCTCTGATCAATCAGGTTGAAATGACGACCGGCAAAGTAGTCGTTGAGCCTCCAAGGAACAACGCCGCGACACTTAGAACAGCGAGTCCAGTTTAGTGATCCATGAAGTTTAAGTAGGGCCGGACCCTGTCTCCCGGATTCGTCATTCACAAAGTACCTAGGATCATATCCAGTGAAATGAAAAGCGTAGTCCAGCAACAGATCATAGTTGAACGTGATCACGGATGAGCGGCGTTTCGGCCTGCGACGATCAAGCTTTCCAATGAGTTTTGCGAGAGCCAGATGAGAAGGTGAGCCCGTGACACGATCGCTCGAATACTGCATCTGGATTGAGGATTCCAGAGTCTGAACGATAACTGCCCGAAAAGCCTTGATGAGATTCTCAAGCTCCTCACCGGAAAGTCCAGGCAGCCGGCCCGCTAATTGCGCCATTTCGAACGCTCCAAAAACGGACTCAAGGTTGTCTAGATTGAGTTGGGCCTTTGAGTGGACTGCTTGAAGAGCAGCTATCGCCCTGAAGACCAACTCAAACTCCGACCCAGCCCCCCGCTTCCGAAGCTCATCCGCCCTGTCTAGGAAGTCTGACATCATCGGAGCATGGGCTTCTGCTGAGGCTCCAGCGCCCAAAATGAACACAATCTCACTCATAGGAATACATTGATACTACAAATGGGACGCCTTCGCTACAGTCACACTTCACAGATCCTCTTCAAGATGCTATGCTTCCGTTGCAAGAATCCTTAACCTCACAGCGGCAGAATGCCTGGCAAATCAACTCACTCAGCAGCATCCCGACTTCCGATACTCGTTGAGATGATCGAGCGCCGAATCTACCTGATCCGCGGCCACAAGGTCATGCTCAGCAACCACCTCGCGGAGCTGTACGGCGTCGAGCCTCGCGTACTCGTCAAGGCCGTGAAGCGCAATATCGACCGATTCCCCCGACGACTTCATGTTTCAGTTGACAGCCGAGGAGTTCGACGCCTTGAAAGAAATCACAAATTGTGATTTCAAGTTGGGGCGGAATCCGGCGAGCCGCACCCTACGCGTTCACCGAAGCACGGAGGCCTGCACGGAGGCCTGCATAATGCTGAGCAAGCCGTCCTTGATCCCGACGGTCTGTCCGGCCACCACAGTCGCT
>CAYXVG010000140.1:0-7323 GCA_964468205.1 uncultured Solibacteraceae bacterium
TCGGTAGGAGTCCCAAATCACCCGTATAGGGGTATGGCGCTCATTACGCACACGCTTCTCGACGGACTGTTCTTCATGCTACAGGGGACCGTGCCCAGCCCGCGCGACGCTCAATACGACGGCGGCCGGGAGTCAGCCGCCATGCGCCGACAATGACGGAAACCTCCATGCGTGACGAACCACATGCCTCGCAAACCTCCATCAACGGACGTTGACCGTGACGGGGTTGGTCGACAAACCATTGAATTGAAGGTTCACATCAACATCGCCCGCGCCACGCAGAGAAGCGGGGATAGGCCCGACAACCGCTTGATCCAGTCCGGGGTACTGACCTTGAGCGACGGCCGCCAGTACCGGAACGCTGACGCCTCCGATAGTACAGAAAGCGATGTCGTTGTTCCGGAAGCCAGTTCCATAGAAACTGAGATAAATGTCGTCTCTACTACCTAAGTCGATTGGAATGTTGGCTCGATCAGGTGGTGGTAGCACCGTGAAAGTAAACCCACTTGAACGACTGCCATCCTCAGCAACACGAAGCCAAGTTGCCGCTGCCGGACCCTGGCCGGTCGCGTTGGCCGAGAAAACGCCAGGTACTAGTCGATCAACGTGAACTGGAGTAGTGATAGATCCACCAGTTGCATTCGTGACGGTGAGAGTTGCTGGACCAACCCCGACATCCTCTGGGAGCAGGAATTGCACTCGATCTGAGCCGACAAGGTTGAGCATCATCTGGTGATCTCGCCCCTGGCTGTCGCGAACGTGCAGTGATGTTCCAAGTATCGACTCAGACAGCGTCGGGAGTTGCTTGAAGTCAGATGCCAGGTTCTCTCCCCACAGGTCAGCCCACGAGCCGGGCGCGATTGCCCCACGTTGGTAGCTAGCCGAATTGGTGATCGCAGTCACCCTAGGCTGAATAGCTCGGTGGGCCCCAGTGGTCAGATTGACGGTATTACTATTCTCTCCACCGACAGTGAGCATAACCTCATGCTTTCCGGGATCGAGGTCCCACGGCACTACGAAAGAGACCAAGTAAGTGCCATAGAAAAGTGGACAATAAGGCGAGAGGCCAGCGGACTTCACCGATACCAGGCGATTGTCGATCCAAAGCGAAGGGGTGGTTTGTGTCGTTGTTGGAAAGGCCGGTACGTCCCCGTCCTGGACGCTCGGATGTACTGCTCCAAGCCCGATAGCGCACGCGCCAAGTTCATCACCCGGGGCGACGCTCGAATCGCCGGTCACATACCCGCCCCCTGACTGCACGAATACGCCAAATCCAGGCTCGTAGATGTCGGTGAACATATCGTAAGCCAACAACCCTGGAGAATGCGATTTGACTTCTACCGATTTCGTGGGGGACCTCTGCCCTTGGACCTCCAGCACAAGGTTGGCCGCACCAGTACGGGTACCGAATGGCACTTGGAAGACAAGTTCACTCTGCTGCACGCTCATGATCGGAGCCGGTTCGCCATTCAGCAGAAGCCGAGTACTACAGAGTTCAGTAGGCATCGGGCCGGGGTCGATATCCCTGTGATAACAGCCGCTCTGCGTGAACGTTGCCTTTGCTCTTGCTATGAGCCCCGGAGCAAGCTCATGCTCTCCCGTTGCGAAGTTCGTGATGCTGGTCGGAGAAGCTATGCCAGAGCCTGAACCACTGTCTAGCCGCTTGACCCATGCGGTCGCCCGAACTGGCAGGATCGGAACCGTTCTCCCGCCGGTGCCTGTAGACATCTGTGCGCCTGTGGTCCGATTCTGAAGAGTCACGGAGTAAGCGACCCTTTCCGGATGGGTCTCGATTGGGTCCCAGGACAGGTATTCGTGAATGTATAGCTGCGGGATCGTCGGTATGTTCTCGAAAGGGTCTTGCCCACCCCACGTAGCGTTGAACGTATACGCGGCGCAAGCCTTTTCCTGATGAGAATACCCTCCGCCAATTACTATGAGGATTTTGTCGTTGTCATCCCCGCCAGCCCATTTCATGTTCTTGACTTCCATGAAACGCGCGGGAAGCGATTCGACCAACTGACCAAACTCGATGATGGCCCCAGCATCATTGAAGTCAGCATCGCCAGGCAGTCCGTCGGACCCCGCTCCGTCGCCCGTTTCGAACCATACGACCCACTTGGATCCGGGGGCAAGTTTGACATGCTCACCGAGGCCCGGTTCATTGATGCTTACTCGACCGTTTGTCTGAAGCGGAGGCTTGGGAATAGGTTGGGCATGTAGGCTCCCAGATAGCGGAAGAAGACAGCTCAGTGCGGCCAAGCAAGAGACCTGACAACATGATTGGCGGTACATCAACAACTCCTCCCTCCAACGAACAGATTCTATGTGTCTCCTCAAGGGCAGTCAAGTATCTCACTGAGTTTGCACTGAAATGCAGGTAAAGAACGAGTGGGCGTTTCTTCCGAGTGAGCAGGAGACCGAAGCCGAAAGCCAGCACCTGTTCGGGCCTATTGGCGGAGCTACCTAAACATCGAAGTCATCTTCCAACGAGTTGTCATGGTCCGATTCGTCACCGTCATCGTCGTTCGGAGACATGGGAGGTTCCAGCCGTCTTCCGAAATCTGGTAGCTCGGAGCGCCGAAAGCCCTCTGGTTGGGGAAGATCCTTCAGAGTGAATACCGCGTCTTTGAGCCGCGCTTCTCCTACGCCCTTCGGTTTCGACTCAATTATGAGCGTCTTGTCGGTGAGTGCCTGAGTTTCTTCCGGAACGTCGGCCGGAATCAGAAGGGAGTGGAAGCAGTAGCCCTCGCCGCGGTAGACCGCGAGGCGACCGTGCGTCCCGCAGAAGGTAATCCGGCCCGCCTTGTATGCGGCCGCCAGTCCCAGCTCCTTCGCGCTGTAGAGATCACGTTTCCGTTCGCTGGCAACTCGCGATAGGCCGTGCCGCCGGCCCTGATAGTGGGATTGCGAGGTGTCCCGGTAGCGCTTCGCTGCGCGATTCACTGTGAAGACTGCGGCCAATAGGTCGACTGTCTCTGGTGGTATAGACTGCCGTTGCTGTTTGGGGACCAGGTCCTCTCGCCGGAACACGGGATAGTCTTGGTATCGTCCTCTGCGGATTTCCGCAGGCTGGGCTCCCGGTCTCGGCTTCAGCCCCAGTTCGGAAGCCTTTGTCCTGCTCAGTAGTTGCTCTTGATCGTCGCTCACGCTCCCTCGCAAACCTCAACTCAAGATCTAGGAAGGGGCGAAGCGTGCCGGTTGCTCCGCCCCTCTCGCTATCAGGACTTCGCGAGCAGGGCCGGATACCGCTTGACCATGATCTGGCAGGCTTCCCGCTGTTCATCGAAGTTCTCAATGAACTCGTCCAGTAGGGTGCGGAGCCGGTCAGGCGTCAGGCCCGCTGCGTACTCCTCGACAAGCTGCACTATCAGGTTCTCGGCCGGCGTCACGGCGCGCATGGGTGCGCATAGCTGAGCGCACGTGCGCAAAAACCAAAAGCCGTTGAGAATACTCGACGATTGGAGTAACATATCGGTGGCCGCCTAGCTTGATCAGCGAAAGCGGGTGACCCTGACCCGCCGGCGGCTCATACCCTCTCAGGGGTCGCGAAGGGAGCAGCGATGAGCCAAGCTCGACGGGGTTTTCGTGAAGAACTCCAAAGCCTGAAAGAGGAAGGCGGTTTAAGGGAAAAGGATATTCTGACTCGCTGCCGATGGTTCAAAGATGAACGCGTCCGGGAACTGGATAGGGTCGAGAACGCTGAAGGGCGTGCACGGGAGGAAATGCAGGTGATCCTTACTGATCTCCTTGATCCACTGGAAGCTTGGGAGGCTGTGCTTGAGCGCCTGTTCGACTCCGATCAGGCGGCGGAGATATGCAAGCCTTCTCGAAGCGGTGCTTTGGTATCCTGCTGCGGATGTCGCACGGAGCAGAGACTGGTTGCCGGTCGAGTCAATCGCTGCCGCGAGTGCGGTAGGTTTCTGGATCGAGGCGACACCGAAGACCCGCAACACAGTTGGGACCGTTCGAATGACCAAGAAGAACGCCAGAGATTCCTTAGTAGGCAACTGGAACGACTGAATGACAAGGCTCCACCTCCGTGCGGCGGTCCATGGAATGAGACCGATATCTGGTACGTCGTATTCAACAAAGTGGAGCATTCCGACTCAAGAGGGAGAGCGTGGAAGCGGGGGGACGCGGGATACCGCGCAGGGTCGAAACCAGACACGGACATCCGCGCCCTGAAGGAATCGGACGCCGATGATTTCCGGCGAATTGCATTGACCCGGCCAGCTCGCTCGAGACTTTAATAGCGCGGTGGGGTGATTGCACAGGTTCCCGTGGATGACGCTTCTAGTACCGGTAGTCGATGCTCCACAAGCATCGGTAGTTCAGTGGACAGGGTGAGACTTAACTCCCTGAAACGAAGAGGATTCTAACTCCCATCACCTAAGCAGCCGAAAACTACCGGTTGCATCTACCGGCGGTACATCTTCCATCCTGCCAGCAAATGCATGTATCCATCGATCAACAACAGCAAGCAACCGGAATCTTCGCCAAGATTCCGCAAGAGTATCTGAACGAGAAGGACCTCAGCCGGGTATCTGGCATCCCGGTCCGCACCCTCCAGGACTGGCGCAGGCGCAGTGTCGGCCCGCCCTACAGAAAGCTCCTAGGTCGTCTCGTACGCTACCCCCTGGCTGAGGCTCTGGCATGGCTAGACACCCAGCCGTCGGGCGGAGGTGAACGATGAAACCCCACTCGCTGGATGACAAATGGGAGGCGCTCTGCCACGAGTGCGAGCAGGCCGGCATTCCGGTACCCGAACGATGGCGCGACTGGTTCCGCGACCAGTGCAAGACACTGGAGCGGGCCGCCGCGGGCGTCCGGGAGCGAGAGGAGCGCCGCACATGATCCCCCTGAGCCCTCACGAGATCGCCGTCTACTACCGAGCCAAGGCGCCCGACATCCCCCAGGCCAAGGGGCACAAGCAATGGCGGGGCCCCTGCCCACTTCATGGTGGTGAGCGCGACTCGTTCTCGATCAACGCTGAAACCGGACAGTGGAGCTGCTTCAGCGACTGCAATGCCGGCGGCGACGTCTTCGACTTCGAGAGGCGCCTCACTAGCGCCGATTTCAAGACGGCCCGCCGGGAAGTCTACCGCATCGTCGGGCGGCCGGAGGAACGCACGAACGGCCACCAGAGGCGAGCCTCCAAACGTCGCACAATTGAGAAAAGCTACGACTACGAGGACGAGAGCGGCAACCTGCTCTTCCAGGCCGTGCGCTTCCGGCCGAAGGGCTTCAGCCAGCGGCAGCCGGACGGCAAGGGCGGTTGGACGTGGAACCTCGACGGCGTTCGGCTGGTCCCCTATCGACTCCCACAACTGATTGCCGCGGAGAAAGTCCTCGTCGTCGAGGGCGAGAAAGATGTTCACTCCGTCGAGCGACTCAGCTTCACCGCAACGTGCAATCCAATGGGTGCCGGGAAATGGAGAGACAGCTACTCGGATCTACTCGTTGGCAAGACTGTGGCGATCCTTCCTGACAACGACGAGCCCGGCGAGAAGCACGCCCAGCAAATTGCTGCCAGCCTCCACGGCAAAGCGAAGGCCGTGCGAATCGTCAATGTCCCCACCGGGAAAGACATTTCGGACTGGATTGCCGCCGGCGCCACAGCGGACGACATCAAGGCGGCGATCACCGCGGCCGAGGACTGGGAGCCTGAACCAGGGAGCGAAGCGTCTCCCGCTGCGTCCAACGCCCCACCGCTCCTCCAATACCCACTCACCGACTCCGGTAACGCCGAACGGCTGATTGCCCTCCACGGCGACGAAATCCGCTACTGCGTCGAGATGCGGAAGTGGCTGGTGTGGGACGGCCGGCGGTGGGCCGTGGATGACATGGAGCGGATACGCCAACTCGTTGTCCGGACATCCAGAGCCCTCTACACGGAGTCGGCCGGAATCGACGACACCGTGTTCCGTGAGGCAGTTGAGAAACACGCTCTGAAGTCCGAGAACGCACAGGCTGTGACGAACACGTTGGCACAGGCGAAACTCCCTGGTGTGTGCGTTCGCGCATCGGAACTTGATTCTAGCCGGTGGCTGCTGAACGTCCGAAACGGAACCATCGACCTGAAGACCGGAGAACTCCGCGAACATCGCCCGGGCGACCTCATTACCAAACTGGCACCGGTCGATTTCGATCCGGATGCTACATGCGACAGGTTCCTCTCCTTCATTCGCGAAATCCTCGACGGGCGAGAAGACCTCATGGAGTACGTCCAACGGGCCTTTGGGTATGCCCTAACGGGCATCGTCAGTGAGAAAGCTCTTTTCGCTTTCTTCGGCTCGGGTAACAACGGCAAGACAACTTTGCTGGAGATCGTCCGCTACATCGTCGGGGAATACGGCAGTCAGGTGCTCATCGATACCCTGATGACGAAGCGCCACGAGACGAGCAACGCAAGCCTGGCGGACCTGGCAGACCTCCGCGACGCCCGCCTCGTGACAACCTCCGAGGTTGAGGAAGGCCAGCGCCTCGCAGAAGGCAAGGTGAAGTACCTCACCGGCATGGGCGAGATCAAAACCTGCCGGAAGTACGAGAATCACATCAGCTTCCAGCCCACTCACACGATCTTCATGGACGCGAACCACCGTCCGGGTGTGCGCGGAACGGACAAAGCTATCTGGGCGCGGCTGAAGCCTATTCCCTTCACCGTCGCCATTCCTGAAGAGAAGCAAGACAAGGCGCTCATGGAGAAGCTGAAGGCCGAAGCCCCGGGCATCCTGAGTTGGCTCGTCTACGGCTGCCTCGATTGGCAGAAAGAGGGTCTGGGAGACCCACCGGAGATTCAGGATGAGGTTGCCGAGTGGAAAACCGAGTGTGACCCCCTCGCCGATTTCCTCGACGACTGTTGCGTTCTAACCCCGGCCGCGGCAACGCCCTCGACGAAGCTCTGGGCAGCGTACCTAAAGTGGGGCGAGGAGCAGGGGGAGAAGCACCTCATCGGACGGAAGAAGTTCGCTGACCGCCTTCTGGTGCTCGGCTGCGAACCGGATCGCAACAACGCTCTCGGTCGGTACTGGAAAGGGATCGGACTTCGTGCGGAGGTCCCAGCATGACGCATGACGCCAAAGTGACGCAAAAAAGGAGAAAGCATACCCCCCCCTGCTCTTATAGAGGGAGGTTTACCAAAACCGCGGCATGGATGCGTCATGCGTCATGGTTCCGACACCAGCGTTTCGGAGACGGTATGTCATTGAATCCCAGAGGCTTACGGTTTCTCGTTTTCGTTTCAAACGGGGAAACGGTGATTGAAGCGGCGATATCACCGAAACGTTTTTTCACGAAATCAACCGGTTGGGAGCGAACACT
>CAYXVG010000141.1:0-7276 GCA_964468205.1 uncultured Solibacteraceae bacterium
GGCCGCAGGCAAGCTGGACTTCCTGTTCACGGAAGCGGAGAACGAAACCGAGCAAAAGTTGGTCCGGCGGTGGCCCCCGTCAAAGTGAACTCTGTCGCGACCCGCCGTTTGCAGGGCAGTGCAGATCGCTTCGCCGTTCGCATCGGAGACCATGATCGCGCTCGTGGGACATTGGCAGCAGATACGGTCGCGTGGGTGTGGATCGGTACGCATGCCGAGTACGACCGGCTTGTGGGCTCCTGAAGTGGCGGTTTGGCGGACTCAATTTCCGTGCCCGGTCAAGGCCACCCAGCGGTACGGGCGTGATCCGGCAAGGTGACGCAGGCCCAACTTCCGGATGGCCGGTCCGCCGGGAGGCATGATCCGAACCCGCCGTAAGGCCGCCGGTAAACACTTGGCGCCCAGGAACTGACGATTGCCATCCTCGCGAACGCGAAAGGCCGTGACGATGGGGTGGCGCCGGTAGACCCGCTAGCTCGCCGGATCGCAGAGCACTTCTTGGGCACGATGGATCGCCTTCCAACAAGGCGATGAAGCGGACGGTCGCCTGTGGCGCCCGCAGCTTATCGTCAACGCGTTAGAGCGCCGGAGCGCCGGGCTGTCTGTGAAGGCCTGAAGTAGAATTGAGGTATGGTGCGAGAGTTTGACGTGGTGGTTGAACGGGATGAAGACGGGTACTACGTGGCTTCGGTCCCAGCCTTGCGCGGCTGCCATACCGAGGCTAAATCCCTCGACGACCTGGTATCGCGAATCCAGGAGGCCGTCGAGTTGTGCCTGGAGGTTGAGGGCGAGCCGGCGGAAGCCCTGGAGTTTGCGGGTGTCCAGCGGATTCGCGTCGCGGTATGAGCCGTCTGCCCGGCGTGACGGGCAACGAGGTCATTGCCGCGCCAAACCGTATGGGCTTCCAGGAGATTCGGATTCGAGGCAGCCACCACCAGCTGCGCCACCCGGATGGCCGGGCAAGTGTGGTGTCAGCCCACGCAGGCGAAACAATCGGTGGAGGGCTGCGATCGAAGATTCTCCGGGATGCGAAGATCAGCAGGGACGATCTGAGGGCGAAACTGTGAACTGGCGGCGCTCTAACCGGGCGCTGCAACCGACGAGCGGCGCGAGCGATGATGGTTCTTCGAGGCCCTAGGTATGCGCCGCTCGCGGTTGAGCGCCGGAGCCGTTAGGCGAATGAAGGGAGGCGTTTGCCCCGAAAGGTGCGGGACCTGATTGCGGATCTTGGGCAGGCCGGGTTCGTGGACAGAGGCGGGAAGGGGAGCCATCGGAACTTTTCCATCCGAGGGTCCGGAAGCCCGTGACGATCTCGGGAAAGCCAGGAGATGACGCTTTGCATTACCAAGAGAGGGCGGTACGATTGGCGATTGAGGAGTCGAAGCGATGAGCAAGGGTGACAGGTACGTCAAGTTGGTTGAGTGGTCGGACGAGGACCATTGCTTTATCGGCAGTTGCCCGGAGCTGTTCTACGGTGGTTGCCACGGGGAGGATGCCAAGGCGGTTTTCGCGGAACTGTGCGAGATCATCGAGGACGCCATCGAGGTGTACGAACGCGAGGGCAAAGCGCTTCCCGAGCCACTCTCCGGCCGTGAGTTCGTCAATGCCTTGCAGGGCGCCGCCTAATGAGGGCATGCCCCCGGCCGCCCAAAAACCGGGCGGCGGGTGATGCCTTGGCCGTTAGGCGTCATACTGCGCGGTTTCGATGATTCCGGCCGGATGACGCCATCCGGTCTTATGATCCATGGCGACGCGACCCCCGTCATCCGTGGCTCCATTTCCGCCGTTTGCAGGGCAGTGCAGTTCGCTTCACCGTTCGCATCGGAGACCATGATCGCGCTCTTGGGACATTGACAGAAGATACGGTCACGTGGGGGTGGATCGGCGCGCATGCCGAGTACGACCGGCTTGTGGGCTCCGGAAGTGGCGGTTTGGCGGACTCGATTTCCGTGCCCGATCAAGGCCACCCAGCGGTACGGGCGTGATCTGGCCAATTGGATTCCTACCTCCCGCAACGGCGTTTATCGAGAGCAATGCGCGGTTTGCCGCCCAACTCGGAGCTGTGGCCGCCGCGGGGTGCGGTTGCGGCTCTAGGGCGAATCGCGGGCTACTTTGGATGGTGATACATTGGAGATACGGAGTTCCACCATGGTAAAGAAGTTGACCAAGCACGGAAACAGCCTGGCGCTGGTGATTGACCGGCCGATTCTGGACCTTCTTCATATCGACAGCGACACGCCGCTCGACATCAGTACGGACGGAAAACGGCTGGTGGTGGCGCCCGCGAAGCCGTCCGCGCGGCGGCAGAAGTTCGAAGAGGCCCAGAAGGCCGCCCACAAGCGGTACGGTAAGGCGTTTCAGAAGCTGGCCGAGTAGCGAGCGCGTATTCTCCATGGAACCGCAGTTCCTGGCGCTGGACGAAGTCCTGGAGATTCACCAACAACAGATCGAGATCTACGGTGGTTCGCCAGGGGTGCGCGACCCGGCTGCGCTTCGAACCCGCGGTGTTCCGCGCCCTGGCCGTGGCAGACGACGCAGGACTCGCCGCCGATCCGCATGCGCCCGGCCGGCTCAGCGGGGAGGAGCGAAAGCGGCTTGCCGTCCTTGGGGTAGGAAGGGAAAGTGGCCCGGTCGTCCTGGTGACGCGGCGAGGGCGCACGTACCAGTTCGCAGGGTTATTTCCGGGCGCCGGCCTCCTTGCGGCATCCAAAGCCCGCCGGAAGCGCTCCGGGACGAGCTCCTCGGCCTCGGCCGGGTCGCCGCTCGGGGCTTTCGTGCAAGCGATACGGGGAGTGATCGCAGGCGCGTATGGCTCGATTCCCGTCTCGCAGCGCTTTCTTCTCCTCGAATGTCCACAGAGGCATCCCAAGAGTATTCCCTGCGGTGGGGAATATTTTTGGGGCGCATGTGTTGACAGTGCAAGGCCGCGCATGTCGCGTGTGTGCTGAAGGAGGGCCCGTGAAGGACCGACGGTCCAGGATATTGTTTGCCGCCGCCGGAGCCGGGCCGCGGCGCGGTTGATACCACATCGAGCTCAACGGACCTTCTTTTTGATCAAGGAGAAGACTCATGAATAAGATTCTTAGAACGATGCTCCCCACTTTCGCGGTTGCAGCGCTGCCGTTATTGTTAGCGGATGCAGCCAGCGCTCAGGCGCCGAACACGAACCGATTCTGGTGGCCTGACCAAATCGACCTCTCACCGCTCCGGCAGCACGCCGCCGAGTCCAACCCGCTAGGCGGGGACTTCGACTACGCCAAGGAGTTTGAAAGCCTCGACCTCGACGCCGTGAAGGCGGACATCGAAAAGGTCCTGACGACGTCGCAGGATTGGTGGCCGGCCGATTACGGGCACTACGGACCGTTCATGATCCGCATGGCCTGGCACAGCGCCGGCACATACCGTGTGAATGACGGGCGCGGCGGCGCGGGCGGCGGTCAACAGCGATTCGATCCGCTCAATAGCTGGCCCGACAACGCCAACCTCGACAAGGCGCGGCGACTGCTCTGGCCGGTGAAGCAGAAATACGGCCGGAAGCTCTCGTGGGCGGATCTGATGGTGCTGACCGGGAACGTCGCGCTGGAGTCCATGGGCTTTGAGACCTTCGGCTTTGCCGGCGGCCGAGAGGACGACTGGGAACCGGATATGGTCTATTGGGGACCCGAGAAGGAGTGGCTTGCCGATGAGCGCTACACTGGCGACCGGCAACTGGAGAATCCGCTGGCGGCTGTCCAGATGGGCCTGATCTACGTGAATCCCGAGGGTCCGAACGGCAAACCGGATCCGCTGGCGGCGGCGCAGGATATCCGCGAAACCTTCGGGCGCATGGCGATGAACGTCGAGGAGACCGTGGCGCTGATCGCCGGGGGACACACCTTCGGTAAAGCGCACGGGGCTCACAAGCCGGCGGATTGCGTCGGGCCGGAGCCGGGGGGCGCCGGCATCGAGGACCAGGGACTCGGCTGGATGAACAAGTGCGGCAGCGGCAACGCCGGCGACACGGTAACCAGCGGTCTGGAAGGCGCCTGGTCGGCCACTCCGGCGTGGTGGAGCACGCAGTTCCTCGACAACCTGTTTGCCTTTGACTGGGTGCAAACGAAGAGTCCCGCCGGCGCGACCCAGTGGATTCCCGCGGAGGGCAAGGCATCCAATCTGGTGCCGGACGCACACGACCAGAAGAAGCGGCATGCGCCGATCATGTTCACGACGGACCTCGCGCTGAAGTTCGATCCGAGCTACCGGAAGATTGCGAAGCGCTTCCAGGAGAACCCGGAGGAATACAGGCTCGCGTTTGCCAAGGCATGGTTCAAGCTAACCCACCGTGACATGGGCCCGCGTTCGCGCTATCTCGGCAAGGAAGCTCCAAAAGAGGCGCTGATTTGGCAGGATCCAGTCCCCGCGGCCAATCATCCGCCGGTCGACGCGAACGACGTTGCGGCTCTGCAATCCAAGATCCTCGCCTCGGGCTTGACCGTGCCGGAGCTCGTGCGGACGGCCTGGGCGTCGGCTGCCTCGTACCGCGGCACTGACATGCGCGGCGGCGCGAACGGGGCGCGCATCCGCCTGGCGCCGCAGAAGGACTGGGAGGTGAACAATCCGCGTGAACTGGCCAAGGTGTTGCAGCGTCTTGAGGCGATCCAGAAGGAGTTCAACAGCGCACAGTCCGGCGGGAAAAGGGTATCGCTCGCCGATTTGATCGTCATGGGCGGCAGCGCCGCCGTCGAGCAGGCGGCGAAGAATGCCGGGCACGAAGTCGTGGTTCCGTTCAAGCCGGGGCGCACGGACGCGTCGGCGGCGCAGACCGACGTGGAGTCCTTCGCCGTGCTGGAACCGGCCGCGGACGGTTTTCGGAACTACTTCGGCGATGGCCAGCGCCAATCGCCGGTGGTGATGATGGTTGACCGGGCGAACATGCTGACATTAACCGTTCCGGAGATGACCGTTCTCGTTGGCGGCATGCGGGCGCTGAATGCCAATGCCGGACAGGCGAAACACGGGGTGTTCACTGACCGGCCCGGGACCCTGAGCAATGATTTCTTCGTGAACCTGCTCGATATGTCCACCAAGTGGAGCAAGTCCTCCAGTTCCGATGGCGTCTACGAAGGGCGCGATCTCGGGACCGGCGAGCTCAAATGGACGGCGACCCCTGTTGATCTGATGTTCGGGTCGAGTTCTGAGCTGCGCGCCGTGGCGGAGGTCTATGCGGCGGCCGACGGACAGGAGAGGTTCGTGGGGGACTTTGTGAAGGCGTGGGCCAAGGTGATGACCCTTGACCGGTTCGACCTGAACTGAGCGTGGCGCAGGGCGCGCTTCGATGCATGAAGCGCGCCGCACGGTGAGCGCAGGATGGGGTCGCCAAGGGGCGGTATGTTCCGTGGCGACCCGAGCGCCAGCGTCTACGACATCGGAACGAACTTCTTCGCTGGCACAGTTCGCCGGTACAGTGCGGACGTGGTGAAGCAGAACGCCGATCATCGTCTCTCCTCCCGGGCTCGCCAACTTTCCAGTGGTAAGCATTCGCTGCAGATGGTGGCGACGCCCGGGAGGCGCTTTGTCGAAATTTCAAGTTCCCACTCACCGCAGGCGGTAGAAGCGGAAGAGCATGTGGTCGATGGGGAGGACTTCGACGGATTCGAAGCCGGCCTGGCGGGCGTATTCGCGCAGGGTATCGGTGCGCATGACGGTGCCGGTGCCGGCGGGGTTGCAGCCGCACATGCCGGTGGGGAGGCAGTGGAGGACGCTGAAGCCGTACATGAGCCATTCGTAGTCTTCGCCTTGGGGGGGGAAGTGGTCGCCGACGCGTTCGTCGCAGATGAAGACGGCGCCTCCGGGTTTGGCGAGGCGGCGCATGGTGCGGAGGGTTTCGACGGGGTGAGGGAGGTCGTGGATGCACTCGAATGCCGTTACGAGGTCGTATTGGGCGGCTCCGTCGATTTCGGCGGCGTCCTGGACTTCGAATCGGACGCGGGCGCCGAGGCCCTCGGTGCGGACGTTTTCGCGGGCGTCCTCGATGGAGGCGGCGTCGAGGTCGAAGCCGTCGACCTGGATGAGCGGGTAGCTCATGGCCATGCCGATGGAGGAATCGCCGCAGCCGCAGCCGATGTCGGCCACGCGGGCCGGGGGTTCGGCACGAAGGCGCTGGTCGACGTCCGGCATGGCGGGGAGCCATTCGGTTCCGAGCAGCTTGCGGTACATGGGGCGGTTCATGCGAGCGATCCCCTCGCGGGCGTCGCGGCCGTAGGCTTCGAACGGGATTCCGCGGCCGGTGCGGTAGGCGTCGACGATCTGCTGCAGGGGCCGGCCCGCGCTGGTCACGCACTGGACCATACCGGCCATGCATTCGAGGCTTTCGTCGTCCGCCAGCACCTCTTCGGCGCCTTCGGGGAGGCGGAAGTGCCGCAACGCCGCGGGGGCGCGAGGATTGTCCACCTCGAGAATGCCGGCCACGGTTTGCTGCTCGAGCCACTCGCGGGCGTAGCGCGGGTGCGAGTTGGTGCGGTGGGCCAGTTCTCCGGCGGTCAGCGGTCCGTGCGCGGCAAGCGCCTTGTAGTAGCCCAGTTGGTCGCCCAGGTAGATGGTGAAGATCTGCATTGCTCCGCCGGCGGCCGCCATGAGCTTCTCCTGAAGCGCTTCTCTTTGTCCGGCAGCCGTGCCGGTGTTGATTGCCATTGTTGTCGCCATAGTTTATCCCCTTGTATTTGGTCTCGCGAATTGTTTTGATTGAAAGAGGAGACCCGTGTCGAGCCTCTCAACTGGGTACTGCGAAAGAGAGGCGGCAATTCCGACATTGAAATTTTTGCAGTGGTTGCAAAACTCCCGGAGGGGGCATGGAGTCCGGAGGAAACGTAACACGGCTGCTCGAGGATGCCAGAGCCGGAGACCGCGCGGCGAATGATGCGCTCTTCGGGATCGTCTATCCGGAACTCCGGCGGATCGCGCGGCGGCAGCTTGGCCGCGAACATCCGAACCATACTCTGTACACCACCGCCCTGGTCCACGAGGCTTATCTGAAGCTGGCTGGACAGGACGCCATCGCGTTTGAGAACCGCTCCCATTTCTTCGGCATCGCCGCGCGCGCGATGCGGCAGATTCTGGTGGATCACGCCCGGACGAGGAAGGCGGCATTTCGAAGAAGCCATGAAGTTGGCCACGGAGTCTCGTGACGCGGCCTCCGCTACCGAATGCAGCGAGGCCCTTGAGAGTCTGTAGCGGCGGGCGCGGTTAGTCGAGCCGATCGATCTCGGAACCGGCCATCAGGTATGCGCCCGTGCCCCAG
>CAYXVG010000142.1:0-7218 GCA_964468205.1 uncultured Solibacteraceae bacterium
CCACAACTCCTGCTCGAATATTGATAAGGTGAATTCCGGTCCCGCAACTCGTCTTCTGGAGGCTGACATGAACACATCTCTATCACGGCGCGGCTTTCTCGGCGCTGCGGCCGCCTCGCCACTGGCGGCGCAAGACGCGGCCAAGAAGCGCCCGAATATCCTCTGGATCTGTACTGACCAGCAGCGGTGGGACACCATCCACTCGCTCGGCAATCCTCACATTCATACCCCTAACCTCGACCGCCTTGCCGCCTCCGGCGTCGCCTTTGACCGCACCTACTGCCAGTCCCCCATCTGCACTCCGAGCCGCGCCAGCTTCCTCACCGGTCGCTACCCAAGCACCGTCCACGGCTGCATGAACGGCAACGAGCGCTGGGCCGGCGCCGCTCCCTTGATCACCAGAACGCTGGCCGATGCCGGATACGACTGCGGCCTCGTCGGCAAACTCCATCTCTCCGCCGCCATGGGCCGGATCGAGCCGCGCCCCGATGACGGCTATCGCGTCTTCCACTGGAGCCATCACCCCGCTGACGATTGGCCCGAAGGCCATCACTACAATCACTGGCTGAAAGCCCGCGGCATCGATTACTGGACCACGAAACGCAAACTCGGCTACATCCCCGCCGAACACCATCAAACCACTTGGTGCGCGGACAAGACAATCGAGTTCATCGAGGAGAAGCGCTCCACGCCGTGGCTCTGGAGTCTAAACTGCTTTGACCCGCACCCCGCCTTCGACCCGCCGCAAGAGTATCGCGACCGCTACGACGAAGACTCCCTGCCCGGCCCCCTGTTCCGCGAGTCCGACCTCGCCGCCCAGCGGCGCCTCGCGGGCATCCAGTTTCAATCCACGGCGCGGCGGCCCGAAGTGTTCAACGGCAAACGCCAGCAGCTCCTCTACTGGGCGCAAATCGACCTCATCGACGAGCAGGTCGGCCGCATCATGGACGCGCTCAAACGCACCGGCCAGCTCGAAAACACCGTCGTCATCTTCATGTCGGATCACGGCGAAACCTGCGGCGATCACGGGCTGCTCTCCAAAGGCTGCCGCTTCTACGAGTCCCTGGTGCGTGTGCCGCTGATCATATCCTGGCCCGGCCACTTCGAGCAGGGCATCGTCCGCCAGGAGTTGGTGGAGCTGACCGATATCGCGCCGTCCCTGCTGGAACTTGCCGGCCTCCCGGGCGGCGGCCGCATGCAGGGCCGGTCGCTGCTGCCGCTGCTCACCGGCCGGCAACACAAGCCCTCGTTCCGCGATCATGTGCGCTCTGAGTACTACCGGGTACTCGACGGCATTCAAAGCTATGGCACAATGATCCGGAACGATCGTTATAAGCTGGTCAGCTACCACGGCACTGGCCTCGGCGAGCTCTTTGATCTGCGGGAGGACCCGGAGGAGTTCCACGACCTCTGGGAAGACCCAAGGCACGCCGAACTGAAGATGCACCTTGTGGAACGGAACTTTGACGAGTTGGCCTTCGCGGTCGACGTCGGAACTAGGCGAATCGGCAGGTACTAAGTATCGTGAATCTTACAAGAAGACAATTTCTCGGCACGGCCGCCGGCGCCGGTGCGCTGGCCGGCTGCGGATCCTCCCCGGACGAGCCGGCGGCACGTCCTCCGAACATCGTCTACGTCATGCTCGACGATCTGGGCTACGCGGACTTCGGCTGCTATGGCGGCGAAATGATCCAGACCCCGAACGTGGACCGCTTCTGCGCCGAAAGCGTCAAGTTCACCGATTGCTACGCCGGCGCGACGGTCTGCGCACCGTCACGATGCGTCCTCATGACTGGGCTGCATACCGGCCACAGCACCGTACGGGCCAACGCCGGAACAGCTCCTATCGGGCCCGATGACCTCACGGTAGGAGAATTACTCCAGCAGGGCGGTTACCGCACCGGCGTCTTCGGCAAGTGGGGGCTCGGAGACGCTCACACCACCGGGGTTCCCAACCTTCAGGGCTTCGACGAGTCCTTCGGCTATCTGCATCAGATACACGCCCATAGCTACTACCCCGAATTCCTTTGGAAGAACGGCGAAAAGTATCCGCTACCTGGAAACGCGGGAGGCCAAGAGGAGCAATACACCGGGGACTTGATCTTCGAGGAGTCTCTCAACTTCGTCCGTAACAACAAGGACGCCCCGTTTTTCCTCTACGGCGCTTACACCTTGCCCCACGGACGGTATGAAGTCCCGAGCGACGCCCCCTACACCAACAAGGATTGGCCCCAGGAAGAAAAAAACTACGCCGCCATGGTGACGCTAGCGGACACCCACATCGGCCGCCTCCTCGACCTGCTGCGCGAACTCGCCCTCGATGAAGACACTATCGTCTTCGTCACCAGCGACAACGGCGGGACCGAAAACCGGGCGGCATTTTTCGACAGCAACAAGCCCTTCCGCGGCTTCAAGGGCAACCTCTACGAGGGGGGAATCCGCGTCCCTATGATGGTTCGATGGAGCGGAAAAACCGATGCGGGCCGCGTCTGTGATGTCCCGTGGTATTTCCCCGACTTCCTGCCCACTGCGGCGGAGATCGCGGGCATCCGCGCCCCTGACGGGCTCGATGGCAAGAGCGTTCTCCCCACGATTGTCGGCAGTTCGCAGCCGGTTCACGATTTCCTGTACTGGGAGCACAACATCCATAGCCGCCAAACGATGTCAATCGTCCCGGACAGGCTCCAGCAAGCGGTCCGGACGGGCGATTGGAAAGCCGTGATTCCCAGCCCGGACGCTCCTTTCGAGCTCTATAATCTGGCCGCCGATAGCGGTGAAACTGTGAATGTCGCGGCCGAACATCCAGTGGTCGTGCAACAAATCCAGGAGTATCTGGAGACAGCCCGAACCGAGCCTGGCCCCCACATGGGAGGTACGTATGAATTTGCCACGGAGTAAACGGAGAAGTCAGATGAGAAAAACACGCAGAGAATTCCTCGCCGGCGGAGCCGCTCTGGCCACTGCCGCATGCTCCGGACCGGGACCCGCGGTCAAGACTTCCGCGCGTCGGCCGAATATTGTCTATTTTCTCCCGGACCAGATGCGCGCCCAGGCCATGGGCTGCCTCGGCAACCCGGATGTCAAAACGCCCCACATCGACAAGCTGGCGGCCGAAGGCGTCCACTTCCGGAACACGCTCGCCAACACGCCGGTTTGCTGCCCGGCTCGGGCGATCCTCCAGACCGGCCAGTACGCCAGCCGCAACGGCATGATCGCGAATGACCTGCGGTTGCGCGAGGAACTCACCTCCATTGCCGATGCGCTCGGCGCGGAAGGCTATCGCACCGGCTTCATCGGAAAATGGCATCTCGACGGCGGCCAGCGGATGCCCGGATTCGTCCCCCCCGGACCGCGCCGCCAGGGATACCAGCACTGGGCCGCCAATCAGTGCAGCCACCAGCATTTCTCCACTCAGTATTTCCACGACTCGCCCGATCCGATCCCGATCGAGAAGTTCGAGACGGAGGGCTGGACCGACCTCGGCCTCGAGTTCATCGACGAGTGCCGGAAGACCGATCAACCGTTCTTTGCGATGATTCAGATCGGACCTCCGCACAACCCCTATAAGGCGCCCCCCGAATACGAAGCGCTGTACGACCCGGCGGCTCTCACCCTGCGCCCGAATTACAAGGAAGGGCCGCGGGTTCCCGGACGCGAGGAGATCGCCAGTTACTACGGCATGGTCACCGGCATCGATGACCAACTCGGCCGTCTCGTAAAGAACCTCGACGATTGGGGCATCGGCGAGGACACCATTGTCGTGTTCAACTCGGACCATGGCGATATGTTGGGCTCGCAGGGGACCCGGCTCAAACGGAAGCCGTGGGAGGAGTCCATTCGGGTGCCCGGCATCTTCCGCTACCCGGCAAAAATTCAGGCTGGCCGCGAAGAGGACGCCCTCCTCTCACTGGTCGACATAGTGCCGACCCTTTTGTCACTCTGCGGCGCCCCGATCCCGGATGGCGTTCAAGGGACGGACCTCTCCGGGCTGGTCCTCGGCGAATCGAAAGTTGGGCCGGACTCGGCCTACTTCCAGATCTTCGGTCCCTTCCAGGGCGGGGATGTGGAAGCCGGCTGGCGCGGGGTGAGGACACAGCGCTACATGTACGCCCGCTACGTCGACCGGCCTTGGGTGCTCTATGATCTCGACGAAGATCCGTACCAGATGAATAACCTCGCCTCCGATCCCGCGGCCGCTTCCTTGGTTTCCGAGATGGACGGGAGAATCAATGACTGGATGAAGCGCACCGGGGATTCGTGGGACATCGACTGGAGCCATCCGGTCGAAGACAAAGGCCGCCTCTATCGCAACGGAACGTTCTACACCGTGGAGGAGTACCTCGAGTGGGCGAAGAAGAACCCGGAATACGACCGCGACCCGGCCGCCTATCTCAAGAGCCGGTCTGGTTGAGCAGACCCTCGGTGGTGGAGGTCAGCTCCGCGAAAGCGGCGGAGTCGAACGGGCCGCGGTAAGTCCACGCGATATTGCCCTCGGAATCGAGAAGCAGAAGATAGGCGTCGTCGCCGCCCTCGTAGGAAACGAGCTTTTTCCACGGCTTGACGCCGCCGTACACGGTGATCACATTGCGGTGGTATCGCTCCGGGGTGCCCTTCCGCATCCCCATGTCGATAAAGGGCCTGGCAAGTTTAGCCATTCCGCCCATCATTGGGACCTCGTAAAACGTCACGTTTTCGGCGTCAGCGAACCGCTCCCGGAACCGCTTGCTCCATTCCTCGACCGGGTGCCGGGATTCGTAGGTGAATCCGAGCGCCAGCAAGGCCACTTTTCCGGCCGCGTCCTCGGGCAGACGGGCGTCTTCCTTCGTCAGGTAGTCGCCCTTCAGTTCGGGAAGAGGCATACCGGCTGAGATCTGGCCGAGCGCCAGCGCAATACCAACAAGAGCATCGATCACCCCTACTTGGATGCCGCTGGCCCGGTGTTGGGTGTTCCCAGCACGAAATCGACCTCGTAAAACTGATAGCCCCGGCGCTGCATTCCCAGCTTCTGGTAAGCCTGCTGCGCCCGGTGGTTCTCGCTTTCGACATAGAGCCGGACGCCGCAAATAGCACGGTCGGCCTCCGCCTCTTTGAGAGTTTCCAGATAGAGGCTGCGGAACACCCCTGATTGCCGGTGATCGGGGTGAACGTAAACGCTCTGGATCCACCAGAACATGCCATTGCGCCAGTCGCTCCACTCGAAAGTGATCATGAGCTGACCGGCGGCGCGGCCGTCCATCTCGGCCAGTTTGTAGAACCCTTTTGCCGGGTCAGCCAGCACGGCCCGCACCCCGGCCAGCAGCCGGACTGGGTCGAGTTCCACCCCCTCGGTTTCGAGAGCCATCGCCCGATTGTAGTCGGCAATGGTGTGGGCGTCGGAGAGGCGGGCGGTTCTAATCGTCAGATTCATGGGATTATACCGCTGGGCGCGGCGGCAGGCGATAGAATCGTGACTGCTGGACCGGGAACAAACTGTCAGTGTACGATAAGAAATTGAATTAATGAAGGCCCTGTTTGACATCTTGAAGCCGGGCGGCAAGGATTGGGCGCTGGCTGAACTGATCGACCCAACCCGGCTTCCCCGCCATGCCGGCATCATCATGGACGGCAACGGCCGCTGGGCCAAGCGGAGAAACCTCCCGCGGGTCGCGGGGCACCGGGCCGGCATTGACTCCGTGCGCGAGGTTGTCGAGACCGCTGCCCGATGCGGCGTGCGGGCTCTCACCCTCTTCGCATTCTCGGCCGAGAACTGGAAGCGGCCCAAGGCCGAGGTGGAGGCTCTGTGGGGCCTGCTCCACACCTACGTCAGCAAAGAGATCGCGACCCTGGTGAAGAACAACATCAGGATGCGGGCCATCGGACGGATCCATCAGTTGCCGGACCAGGTGCGCGCTGACCTCGACGAAGCCGCCCGCGCCACCGCCGGCAATAGCGGTCTCCTCGTCAATCTGGCCCTCAATTATAGTGGGCGCGCCGAGATCGCCGACGCCGTCAACGCGCTGATCGACGAAGCCCGCATCGAGGGAACCCTTGGTAGCCTCAAAATCGATGAGGATCTTATCGCTTCTCGGCTCTACACCGCGGACGCTCCCGATCTCGATCTTCTGATCCGCACCTCCGGAGAACTTCGCATCAGCAATTTCCTCCTTTGGCAGGTCGCTTATTCCGAACTCTACGTGACCCCGACTCTCTGGCCGGATTTCCGGCGCTCCGATTTCCTCGAAGCCGTGCTCGCCTATCAGAAGCGGGACCGAAGATTCGGCGGGTTGAATCAAGGTGGCGAGGAAGCCCTCCGGGATGAAGCGTTGGCCGCCGTCCTGGGCCCGACCTTAAGATGAAGCGGGTTCTGACCGCCGCGCTCCTCATCCCGCCCTCGATCTATCTCATCTTCTGGGCGCCCTGGCCGATTCTAACCGCCTCCGTCGCCGCCATCGCCCTCCTTTGCTGGCGCGAATACGGCCGCCTGTTGGAGAACTACGGGTGGCGTGCCCTCGGCCCGTTCGGCTATGCGGCCGGTCTCGCCGTGCTGCTGCTGCCCAGACACTTCGACGTCGCCCTTATCCTGCTGTTCTTCCTCGCCTTCGCCCTCTCGCTAGGCAGCCGCGAGGTGAACAGCGCGTTCCCTCAAGCCGCCGCTATCTCGTTCGGCCTGGTCTATATCTTCGGAGCCTGGCGCTCCAGCTTCGGCTTGCGGGCCGAGGGCGCTCATTGGCTCTTCTTCGCCCTTGTCGTCAACTGGATCGGGGACAGCGCCGCGTACTATGGCGGCAGGGCCTTCGGCAGGCATAAGCTCGCACCCGATCTCAGCCCAGGCAAGACCTGGGAAGGCACAATCGCATCAGTGTTCGGCTCCACCGCCTTCGGTCTCCTCTACCTCGGCCGCTTCGCCCCGGAAGTGCCCCTATGGGAGGTAGCAGTGGTGAGCGTGGTGGCCAACGTGGCCGGCCAAATGGGCGACCTCGCCGAATCCGCTATGAAACGTGGCGCCGGCGTCAAGGATAGCGGACACCTGCTCCCGGGACACGGAGGCTGGCTCGACCGCCTCGACAGCAGCCTGTTCGCCATGCCCGTCGTCTACCTCTGGGTCCTCCGCCCTTGGCAGAGTTGACCGCGCCCCGCGCCGTCTCACGCCTTTCCACCCCAACCCCCGCCAAACACCCCGGCCACCCGCGCCCCACGCGCAGCCCCCCTTTCCACCCCAACCCCCGCCAAACACCCCGG
>CAYXVG010000143.1:0-7037 GCA_964468205.1 uncultured Solibacteraceae bacterium
GGGGGTGAATGCAGGCGGGGGCGAGGCGGGGGTGAATGCGGGCGGGGGCGAGGTGCGGCTTATTCAGAAGACCGGGTACCCGTGGGAGGGCGACGTAAGGATTGTGGTGGAACCGGCGCGACCCACCGCCTTCGCGATCCACGTTCGCATTCCCGGTTGGGCGCGGAATCAGCCGGTTCCAAGCGATCTCTACAGTTATAGAGGAGAGGGCGGCGAAGTCCGGCTGGCGGTGAACGGGGAGCCGGTTCCGGTGACGGTGGAGCGCGGGTACGTTCGCCTGGAACGGACGTGGGCGCGCGGCGACACGATCCAGCTTTCCCTCCCGCTTGCCGTTCGGATGGCGGCGGCGCACCCGCAGGTGGAGGAGAACCTGGGGCGAGTGGCGCTCGAGCGGGGACCGCTTGTCTACTGCGTGGAAGGAACGGACAATGGCGGCTCCATCAGCCAGATCAGCGCGACCGATACGGCGGAGTTCGTTTCGCAATATGAAGGCGAACTGCTGGGCGGCGTGACGGTGATCCGGTGGAACGGGCACACGGCGATTCCCTATTACGCATGGTCGAACCGCGGAGAGTCGCCGATGGCGGTGTGGCTGCCACGGGAGTAGGTTCAGATTTCGCCGGCGCCGTGGTAGACACGTATGCCGCCGGAGTCGGTTTTGAGCTGCATGAGGTTGCCGCCGCCGGCGATTTTGCCCTCCGCACGGTCTTTCCTCCACACGCCCTTCACCGTCATCTCAGGTTCGATCTCGATGCCACCGCTGTCTGTTTCGGCGTTCAGGTCGTAGCCCGCGCCCGCTGGGACCCGGACGCGGATGCCGCCGGAATCGGCTTCAGCCCGGATGTCGGCGGCGGCGAGTTGCTCGATGCGGATGCCGCCGCTGTCGACGGACAAGTCGACCGGACCCCGGAGGGACTTGGCGTCGATGCCGCCCGAGTCGGACTGGGCCGTTAGGCTTCCGTCCACGCCGTCCACTTCGATACGCCCGGAATCGACGGATAAGCTCACGTCACCCCGTACGTCGCGGACACGGATGCCGCCGGAATCGCACTTAGCATTCACCGGTCCATTGATGCCCTCGATCGTCTGGCCGCCGGAGTCGCATTCGCTGGTGAGCCGCGTGTCGCGCGGCGTCCAGATTTCGTAGGAAATCGACAGGCCCTTCAGATCCGCCCCGGGTACGGCGTGGCCGATTCGCACGAGGCTGCCTTCCCGCCGGATGGGAGGGTTTTGCTCCACCGCGCGGACCTTGTCCATGCCGGCGGCGCGCCAGGGACCACGGGAACGGCGAATGACGCCGACAACCCGGACCTCCCCATCGGCGCCCGATCGCACGGTGATTCCTCCCGCGTCCGTGCGGACCTCGATTTCGACCGGGGAGCCGACCTCCAGGGTCTGCTCAAACCGGCCATCTTCCTTGGCGAATGCGGACCCCGCCAGGAGTAGCGCGCCGAGAGCCGCGAAAAGAAAATGGCGTTTTGTCAATCTACTGTTCCTCCCTACCGGATGCATACGGAGGACGGAGCGCCGATGTTCCGGCAATCTCCAGAGTTGATGGCGGCGTTACGTGAAGCCCGTGCCCCGAGTGCCACTTTGGCCGCTTCTTCGCGGGTAATGTCACGGAGATTTAGTCCGGAAGTGGCACTCGCCTCCGTGGGGCGGCCGGGCTCGGCAGTGACGGTTTCGCTGCTTATTCCGCAGGTTTGAAGCTGGAATAAGCTGCAGAATCGTCACTCCGGACCGCCGGCAGGATTCTTGATGCCTCCTATCGGGGTGGCCGGGGTAGAGGCGGAACCGTGGTTCGGATGGGCCGCCGCACTCATTATCTGTAATAGCACGTGGGGGGCGGAGGATTGGGGTGGTTGTTGTGTAAGTTGTTGAAAACGGGTAGGAAAAAAATTTGGATTTGATGAACTCTCTCTGCTGTCGATTCGGGAACTGATGTCCCGAATCGCTCAACAAGCTTTATGACCGGAAATCGCTACTGTCAGGTCACCAAATACCTTCCGAGTAGGCGACGGTTCAGTTGAAGCCCCTCCCTGGCCCTCGCGATTGAGGAAGCCGACCGTCCACAGACAGTGGACCAGCGCCGACGGCTAAGAGGAAGAGCGAGCAAAACAGCATCGCCAGATCGGTTCGAGACTCGTGCGCTGCCCGCCAGAAGCCCTCGTGGAGCAGTATCGGAATCTTCGTAGAACCGATGGCGACTAACATATTGATGATGAGCGGGATGGCGGCCAGCCGCGTGAGAAACCCAAACAGCAACAAGGTGCCGAAGACGATCTCGACCGTGGCGACGAACGGAGCCAACGTCTCAGGCGCCGGAATGCCGATTCCAGTGAACCGTCCGACGCCTAACTGCTCGGGAAAGAGAAACTTCTGGATTCCTTCTCCGAGAAAAACCCATCCCGTGACAAGCCGCACGAGGAGTGTAGCCCTCGGCGCGTGCGTTTCGGCGAATTTCGGCATAAAGTCCATTGTTCGTCTCCTCAACTACAGGCCGGCTACATAGATCGCTAGCGCAGTCCGCTCCCCCGCGGTGAGTCTGTTCAGATCCACCAGGCCTGTCGCTTCCGTCAGCCGGAGTATCTCTTCCTCGCTATGCCCGTTTCCGATGCCCCCGAGACTCTTGATAAACGGATAGCCCGTATCCATGCCGTCAGAGCCATGGCAGCGGGCGCACTGCGCCTCGTAGATGACACGGCCGCTCTGCCAGGCCCTGACCTCACGGACCACTCGTTTGGAGTGTTCTTCAGCGTTTCCTCCGCGAATGACACGGCGCACAATCCGGTCCCGATCCACCAGCAGGCTGATTCGCGGTTCAGCCAGTGCGGGGTCCGCACCGCTCAATAGAGGAATGGCCGGCCGGCGCCCGCAGAATTGCTCGATGGCGTTCTCGGCCAAGGACACAACACCGACCGCGGATACCTCCGGGATATCCTGCTGGATCCGGGCAAAGGCATCCATCTCACTCTCGCAGCCGCCACGGTCAGAGAAGGTTGGTACAAACGCCACCAGGACGAGATCGCCTTGTGCGTTGTCGGCAGCGGTCTCGACGATCGCCGGCGCGGCGCCGCCAAGTCGAATCACCGTATCGTCCGCGCTACCCGCATTCCAGCCAAGAAGCAGAAGAGCGACTGGCACGGCGCGACTCACTCTCATGGCCACCTCCCATGAATTGCCAGACCCACAATGGCTCCCGCGAGCACGAGCCAGGCAGAGTTTACGTGGAATCGCATCAGCAGTACGCTGCTGAGCGTCGCCAGCAAGATCGAAGGTACGTCGACGATGGCCTCACGCGCCAGTGTGTAGGATACGACAGCCATCAGTGAGAGGGACCCGGCGTTGACGCCGGCGAAACCGAGTGCAATGCCGGCAATGCAGATCGCGCCCAACAGCTTCGTCTTCAACGCCGTCCGGCCGAGCCGCCACAGCGCCTGCGCCACCACGCCGATGATCACCGCCTTCACGCCGTAGAGCACGGCCTCGGCGTCGGGCAGGGAACCGTACTCGGCATACGCCCAGGCGCACGCCAGCACGATGAGCGCGGCGGGGAATATGAAGCACGAGCCTGCCAACAGAAGTCCCGGCCATCCGCCGCGCCGGTGGCCGAGGTGGATGGCCATCCCGGTGGAGTTCGGGCCCGGGATCAGGTTGGTGGCGCCCATCAGGTCGAGGAATTCCTCTTCCTTGAGCCACTGCCGCCGCTTGACCACCTTGTCGAACATCATCGAGATGTGCGCTGCCGGTCCGCCGAACCCGGTCAGGCCAAGTTTCGCAAACAGTCCGACAATCTCTAATAGGCGTTTGTCGTGAGATTGCTCAGGGCGGCTCATGTTCCCGTCCCGTTCGGTGCAGTCAGTCAAGCCGGCGGCGTGAACTGCGCCAGGTCGTAGATGCCGAGCTCTTTCTCTATTCCGCTGACGAGTTCGACGTTCTTCTCGAATCCCTCTTCGCCGAACAGCTCGTGTTCCTTGTCCTCGAATTCTTCACCCAGGGCATCATATTCGTTTGGCGTGATGATCCCACGGAACGCGGGGAACAAAACCGTGTCCTCGCGAGCCTCGTGCGGCTCATACATGCGCACAAAAAGGTGAAGCGCTTCGCTCAGCCTTGCCCGGTCTTGTGCATCCTTGAGGGCGGCCGCCGTTGACAGAGTGATGGTCGTCTGGGTCAGTGTGCGCCCCCTTTTGTGTTGTTCCTCCAACGTGTCCACGAGTTCCACGGGGGCGCCCGCGTTGCGGAAACGTGGAAAGAGCTGCTCCTCCTCCAATTTCTCGTGGTAGTCCTCGATGAACGTTCGGACCAGGTTAGCCGAGGTGGCCAACGTCTCGGGTGGAAGGTCAATCCCAGCGTCGATCCTCCGGATGCCTTCTCTGTAGATCAGAAGGACCCGTTTCAGCACTCCATGCTCGCGCATCAAGTCTTCCGCCGGAGACACGTCTTCTTCGCCCTGTTCGTTCATGGCGCGCCCCTCCTCATCGTTGCTACTCTCGGGGCTCGTGGTACAACCGGACAAGACCAACCCGCCTGTTGCCATGGCCCCTCCCAGGAATTGCCGTCGACGGTTGCCAGACCACGTAGACATTGCGTCGCCTCCTTCCTCTGTTCCTTCTTCCTCCTCTATTTCGGTGAGATCCTGGTCCCTGGCCGGATCTCGTCAGTAGCGCGAATGACTACGGTGTCGCCCGCCTTGAGATCGCCGAGCACCTCCAGCATGCCGTCAACCGTCATCCCCCTGCGGACGTCCACCCACTCCGCCACGCCGCCCGAGACACGAATGACAAAGATCCGCTCCGTCGTCGTCTCGACTGCCGTCGGCGGGACAAACAGGCTCTCCGCCGCACGGCTGACAGGCCACCTCAGGTTGGCGTACATGCCAGGCGCCAACTCCCCGGACGCGTTATTCACGTCCAGTTCCACCGGCATGGTCCGGGTCATGGGATCCACCGCGTGAGCCGGCCGGGCAACCAAACCCGTGAACGTGCGCCCCGGGTGGGCCGGTACCGTAAAGTTGACCCGCAGGCCATTGCGCACGCTCTGCAAGTAAGCCTCGGGCACGGGCGCTACCAGCCGCAGGCGGTTGATTTGCTCCAGCCGTAATAGGGGTCCCTGACCTCCTCCCTGAGGTCCGGCCAGCGAGCCGGGATGAGCGAACCGCTGCGTGATCACCCCGTCGAATGGGGCAGCAATCCGGAGATACTTTTCCATCTCCGCCACCGCTCGTACGGCCGCTTCCGCCGCCTCCATGCTCTTGGCCAGGGCATCGACCGCTGATCGCAGAGCGTCCACGGTCTTTTCCGCCAGAATCACGTCGTTACCGGCTACGACGCCCGGCGTCTTGGCGGCTTCGCGCAGGCGTTCGAGCGTGCTCCCGGCTCCTGCCAGCCGGGCTTCCACCTCGGCCTTCTGCGCGGCCAGCGCCGGAATCTTCGCTTCCGTCTCGGCGCGCTGCGCCTGAATTTCCGGCGCTGTCATTTCGGCGAGCAGATCACCGGCCTTCACCCGCGAAGCACGGTCCACCGGAATCTTCTCGATGAAGCCGGTAACCTTAGCATAGACGTCGACCCCCTGGTACGCTTTCAACTCGCCGGGAAACTGGATGGTTTTCTCCAGCGGACGGGCCTCCACCGGGGTAAGCTCGGCGCTTACGGCCTGCGATTGCGCCAGCATCAGCGGCGCCGCCGTTATCATTCCGATCCAACAGATTCGGACAAGTACATGCATCTTTCTTTCGCTCCTCATACTTCGGCCGGGGCCGGGTCAGAATCGTCATAGTGCTTGCTTCCCGGATCCTCCGGGTCGATAGACGGGGAATGCACAGCGCTTTTTCGTTCCACAATGGCGAATACCGAGGGGATGGCAAACAGCGTCGCCACGATGGACGAGATCAGGCCTCCAATGACCGCGATCGCCAGTGGCGCTGTCTGCCCCCCGCCCAACGCCATTGGGGTCATGCCGCTGACCATGACGATGGTTGTCATCAGGATGGGCCGCAGGCGCGTACGCGAGGCCTCGACGGCCGCTTCGGTCGACGACTTCCCTTCACGCCGATACTGGTCGGCAAACGTGCAGAGCAAGATCGAGTTTGCCACCGAGATGCCGATGGCCATCATGGCCCCCATGAACGACTGAATGTTCAGGGTTGTTCCGGTCAGCAAGAGAGCGATACTGACTCCTGAAAGCACGGCCGGAATCGCCATGATGATGGCGAAGGCGATGCGAAGCGACTGGAAGTAAGCCGCCAGCAGAATGAAGACGGCCACGACCGCCAATCCCAGGCCGAGCTGCAGATTTTCAATCATGAGGTTCATCGGCGCCACTTGGCCCCGAACACTGACCGTCACACCGCGAGGCGGCTCGGGCAGCGTCTCCAACGCCGAGGAGATCTCTGACGCCGCCGCGGCCAGGTCCGTACCCGAAACGTTGGCAGTGACCGTGATCATCCGTTGCATGTTGATGCGGTGATACTCGCCATAAGCGTCTGCTTCCACAATACTGGCCACGTCGCGCAGCAAGGTCGGCGTGCCATTCGTGGCCTTTACGGGCACGCTCGCGATGTCGTCAATCGAAGTGATTCTGGACTGTGGAAGTTCCACCTGCACCTGATAGGCAATGCCGCTCCTGGGATCGGCCCAGTAGACCGGCGTGGTGAACCGGCTGGACCAGGTCGCCGGCGCGAGAGCCCGCCCCACGTCAGCAACCGTCACGCCGAGCTGCCCGGCGCGCTCGCGGTCCACTCGGACATCCAAGGTCGGGTAATCCAAAAGCTCGCCCAGTTGTACGTCGCGGAGGGAGCCGATCTCCCGCAGTTTCTCCACGATCGAATCCGCATAGCCGCGATTGGCCGCCAGATCGGGGCTGGCCACCGCGACCTGAACCGGCGTGGGCGCCCCAAAGCTCATGACCTGGCTAGGGAGGTCAGCCGCTTCGAACGTGACTCGGGAACCGGGCGCGATCTCGGGGAGGCGCTGCCGCAGGCTTTCCTGGACGTCGGCCGTGGAAATGCCCGCCTCTTCGTTGAGGTCGACCAGCAT
>CAYXVG010000144.1:0-6867 GCA_964468205.1 uncultured Solibacteraceae bacterium
CGGGTCGCGCCCCAGGTAGCCGATAATCTGCGTCTTGTTCAGTCCTTGCGACATGATTCGTTTCTCCCTTCTCCTTGATCTGCCTCCTGCTCGACTGCGAGGTCGAAGTGGATCACAGCACCGACGCCGCCAGCGTCCGTTGCGCGCCGACTTCATCCACCGCCAGGCAGTAGTCCTTGTCACTTGAGGCATAAAGTGGCCACGGCGTGAACCGTAAAGTGGCCGCAGGCCGCTCCCAAAGCACGATATCTTTCAAGGAGGTGCCCCGCGCATTGCTGCGCGGTTGAAGCATAATGTGGCCGTTAGTTCGGAATTGGAAGCATATGCTGGCCACGAGTCCGCCGGCGTTTCGTCCTGGACAGCCGTTCGCAAAGGTCAAAACAAATACGTTGCATTTTGTTTGTACGTGCGCTATACTGCGCACATACTATGCCGAAGACTGAGACTCCTGAGGATGTTAGACGTTGGTTTGTATCGACGATCCAGAAGATGTGGCCGGTCGCGGAAGGATCGCTCTCCCTGCGGAGGAGTCCATGCATCCGGAAAAACTGCCCAGCCTGCGCCAAAGGTGAGGGGCACCAGAGCTACATCCTTTATGGGCGAAGTGGGGGTCGACGGTTATCGGTGTATGTGCCAGATGATCTGGCGGAGCAGGTCCAAGCGGCCGTCGACAACGGCCGCGGGCTCCGCCAGTTGATGAATGAGGCAGGAGTGCGTTATGTGAAGGCCCTTAAGATGGCGCGTCGCGACACGTGATTCTCGCGGCGGTCAGGTGCGGGCCGGAGGCGGAAACAGTGCTGAATCAGGACAATCTCTTGATGCTCTATCAGCGGCTCGGCCTCTCGGATCAAGCACGGGCTGTAATCGATGATGTTCGGGGCTCTGATCCTGCCCGCCGGGTTCGCAGCGGGCGCGGCAACGTGAGCGGGCGCTATCCCAGCAAGAAGATGGCAGTGACCATCCAGTTCGAGAGCCACCGGGTCGAACTGGCCGGCATTTACGAGATGGAACACGATGCCGGAGTGTTGGAGTATTTCGATCAACCCCCATCTATAAAACTGCTGTACGACAGCGCGAAAGGGAGGCACATGGGGGTACTCCACACGCCAGACTTCTTCGTAATCCGAGCGGACGCAGTTGGCTGGGAGGAATGGAAGACGGAGGAGGAGCTGAGCCGACTCGCCGAACAGAATCCCAATCGGTACCAGCGCGACAACGCTCAGCGGTGGCGATGTCCGCCAGGCGAAGCTTATGCCACACAACTCGGGCTGTACTACAAAGTTCGATCGTCACGAGAGATCGATTGGATCTTTCAACGGAACATACAGTTCCTCGAGGACTACCTTCGAGCAGATTGTCCGCCCTGTGCGTTGGGCGTTCGCGAGAGGCTGCTCGGGCATGTACTTGCGGCCCCAGGACTCTCGCTGGACGCACTGTTCAATGTGACGCAGGACATGGCGACTCGCGACGAGATCTATTTCCTGATTGCGACCGATGCACTGTCAGTGGATATTCGGGCAGTCTCGCTTTGCGAGCCGGCCCGTGTGCCGGTGTTCGCACCGGGCGATATCCAGCCAGAGAAAGCTCTTCGAGACGGACCAAGCAGCGGCCATCATGCTGCACCCGATCTTCACTCCTGTGTAGGGGGAGAGATTTCCTGGGATGGTAAATCATGGCGGTTGGTAAACGTCGGCGAGACAACCGTGAGCTTGCTCAATCAAGGTGGGGTGCTGATAGAAGTGCCATCGTCGGCTTTTGAGGCTCGGGTTAGGGCCGGGACGATTAGCGGCCTTATTTCGCGCCCGGATGGGACCATCGATCCTGTGATCCTGGCGGTGCTGTCCAAAGCGGACGACAGAGACTTAAAGGTGGCAAACTTGCGCTGCCGCATCGTCCGTAATCACCTCGGAGGTGGCTTGCTTGACGACGGCGCTGCCGTGGCTTCTCGCACTCTGAGGCGCTGGGCTGCCAGTTTCCGGGCGGCGGAACGCAAGTACGGAAATGGATACCTGGGACTACTACCGCGAACTCGCGATCGTGGGAATTCGACCCAACGACTGCATGAGGCCACACGCCGATTAATGGACGAGTTCATTGGCGGCGATTACGAAACTGTGAAGCAGAAAACCATGTACATCTCATGGATTGGGCTGAGGCGTGAGTGCGAAACCCGGAATATCCCGGCTCCGAGCTACAAGACCTTCACCCTTGCGGTGCGCCGAAAAGCCGGTTTTCAACAGACGCTGAAGCGGCAAGGACATAGAGCGGCATATGCCCAAGAACCTTTCTATCTCGAGCTTGACCTGAAAACGCCGCGACATGGGGACCGTCCATTTGAGATCGGGCATATCGATCACACCGAGCTTGACGTGGCGGTGGTTTCCTCGTACACCGGCCAAGTCCTTGGACGACCGTGGATGACCCTTTTAACCGACGCCTTCAGCAGGCGCGTTCTGGCTTTCTATCTGACCTTCGACGCACCGAGTTATCGCTCGTGCATGACGATTCTGAGAGAATGCGTGCGCCGTTATGGGCGATTGCCGCAAATCGTTGTAGTGGATGGAGGCGGGGAGTTTGACAGCGTGTATTTCGAAACGTTGTTAGCTCGGTATGAATGCACGAAGAAGACACGGCCGCCGGCGAAAGCACGCTTCGGGTCTGTTTGCGAGCGCTTGTACGGGACGACCAACACGCGTTTCGTTCACAATCTCGCTGGTAACACTCAGATCACGCGGAACGTCCGTCAGGTGACGAAATCGGTTAATCCCGAGGAGCACGCCACCTGGCCCTTACCAGAACTGTACGCCCGCCTGTCAGAGTATCTCTACGAGATCTACGACACGATCGGACACCCCGCACTTGGGCAGAACCCACGAGAGGCTTACGAGCGCGGCTTGGCCGCGACCGGCGCGCGACCGCAAAGGCAGATTGCGTACGATTTGGAATTTCAGATCTGGACGCTGCCGACCACTGCGAAGGGCACGGCCAAAGTCTCCCCGGGCCGCGGCGTCAAGATCAATCATGTCTATTACTGGTCGGATGCTCTGCGCGATCCTGGCATCGAGCGCCGTCAGGTCAGTGTGCGCTACGACCCCTTGGACGCCGGAGTGGCTTACGCTTTTGCTGGTGGCCACTGGGTCCAATGCCATTCGGAGTACAACATCTCGCTTCGCGGTCGCTCACAAAAAGAGGTGGCACTCGCAAGCACGGAGCTGCGCAGACAAGGTCAACGCCATTCTCAGGAGTTTGAAGTCACAGCTAAAAAATTGGCGGCGTTTCTGGCATCGGTAGAGTCAGAAGAAGCACTCCTTCTGCAAAGGTTGCGCGATAGGGAGAGCCGCAATCTGCGTGACGGACCTTCTGGCCTGATGGAGGCTGATCGCAGCCGTGCGTCCAGGCCCGAGCCTCAGCCGGAAGTGGCGGGCGGCGCGGAGCCGACAGAGAAAACGACGGAAGTCTCCGAGATCTACGGTAAGTTCTGATGGCATCAGAATGTGACTTTCCGGCGGCCCTGTTGAACGAGCCGTGGACGACCAGGCTGAAGTACTTCCAGGATTTCGCGGTCGCTCATCCCCTTCTCGTCGAGGCCAAGGACCAGCTCATTGCCGCCATTAGCGAGCGTGCCCCGAACTCGGTAATCTTGGTCCTCGGCCCAACCGGGGTGGGCAAAACGACGCTGCTGGCGCGGATTGAGCAACTCCTGACCAGCGAGGTATTCGGCGAGCTGGGCACGGATCCAGGGCGGCTGCCAGTGGTGAGTGTTGAGGCGATCGCTCCGCCATCAGGCAACTTCAACTGGCGCGATCACTTTAGACGGATGCTCCACGAAATGAACGAACCACTCATCAACCGAAAACGGACGATGCGACCATGCGGTTGCGAGCCGGACGTCCATTTCATGCCCTGTGTGAGGGCGCCGGGCGGAGAGTACCATCATGCGGTGGAACAGGCACTGCGTTACCGTCGGCCACGCGCCGTCTTGGTGGATGAAGCACAGCATCTTGCAAAAATGGCCTCCGGGCGGCGATTGTTGGATCAGTTGGATGTAATCAAGTCCGTCGCGAACCGCACCGGAACCGTGCACGCTTTATTCGGAACCTATGATTTGCTGGCTTTTCGAAATCTCAGCGGGCAACTGAGTCGCCGCAGTATTGACGTGCACTTTCGCCGTTACCGAGCCGACGGCAGCGAGGATCGCAAGAAGTTCCAGAACGTTCTCCGTTCATTCGAGCGACAGATTCCCCTCCCTGAGCCGCCAGACCTGGTGACCCACTGGGAGTTCCTGTATGAACGAAGTATCGGGTGCGTGGGAGTGGTCAAGGAGTGGCTGGTGAGAGTGCTCTCCGCTATTTTGATTCGCGGCGACGCCAAGCTCACGCTCCGAGATCTGTCGTCCCACGCACTTACGATCCCCCAGTGTGAGAAGATGCTGGCGGAAATCACAGAAGGCGAAGCACGATTGGAAGAGCACGACGGTGCGCGCTCACGCTTTCGTTTGGCGCTTGGACTGGAAAGTGGCCACGATCAGATGAACGCGCCCCATCTGCTTACGCCACGGACACGGCCAGGCCAGCGGCGACCCAAGAGAGATCCAATCGGAGTGCCGGTACTTGCGGATGCCAGCAGCGGAATTATCTGAGAGCTGGCAGTTAACGGTGCCGGCGATTCCGGAACGGAGTCGGCTGTACTCGCTCGAGCCGATGAGGGTCGGCACGGCCGACGTAGAAAGTCTGACAGGCTATGTTGCCAGGCTGGCCGAAGCACACTGCATAACTGTCGCCGATCTGGTCGGCGCCGAACTGTCCGATCCAGCATCTTCGACTCCGCTGCTGACTCCCCATCCAGGCAAGAACCGTTCAAACGTTTTCTACACCCAGTTCTACTCAATTAACGGAATCGGTGGAACTCCGAAGAAGTGGGTTAACGTTTTGGAGGCAGCGACACTGCGGCAGGGATTATCAGATTTGACGTTCTTGGCGTTCGATAAGCTGTTCGCGCAATCATTCCTATTTAGAAATGTGAGGGCATGGTGTCCGAGCTGTTTAGAGAGCCGCCGTCGCTTTGGCGTACCGTACGAATCCCTTTTATGGGCTATTAGCATCGTGAAGATCTGCCCCCTGCATGAGGAGCTTTTGGAGGAGATATGCCCGCACTGTCACCGACGGGCCGGACCACTCGCCGCTCATTCTCGACCTGGGTACTGTAGCCGGTGCCGAGGCTGGTTGGGTCGGGCGGACCCTCAGAGGCCCGCAGAAAAGCCATTGGTCGTATCAGAATTGGAACGTGAGACTTGGATAGCCAAATCGGTCGGTGAGCTGCTCGCCGCCGGTCCAGAACTGAAGGATTCTCCGCTCAGGCAACACCTGAGCAGCAATCTGTCGGCCTGCGTTGATGCTGTCAGCTATGGTAATTTGCTCGCGTTCGGTGACCTCACTCGGACTCCACGTGGTGCGCTTCGGGGCTGGGTATCGAACACTCACCGGCCCGAAATCGGTGCTCTCCTGCGGATGTGTTACTACTTGCGCGTACCCGTGACTGCGCTGCTGCGCGATCCGACGACTGCAGAATTCGATATCACTCCTCTGCCGAATGATCGGGGTATCCGACAGCTGCACCAGCAAGAGCATATTCGGCATGTCCTCGAGATGGCTCTGGTGGAAGAAATACCGCCCAGCGTTTCCGAGGTTGCCCGGCGGTTGAATTACGTGAGGACAGATCGGCTATACCAGATCGACCGTACTCGCTGCCAGATCCTTGCGGCGAAGCACCGCGAGGCGCTTCGGGGGCTTCAGCGGAGAAACTCGAAAGCACCTCGGAAATGCGAATCGTCCCACATGAAGCACATGTTGGAAGATTCGCTCGCTCGGGAACACCCAGTATCGGTTGCCGCCATTGCTACACAGCTTGGGTACGCAAATGCCGGTTGTCTCAGGGGGGAATTTCCAGACCTCTGCCGTGCGATCGGTCAGAAGATTGCCCAACAAAGGCGGACGGAGATAGAACGCAGAGGCGAGATTATGAAAACCGCACTGGAGGAAGACCCTCCACCCACGGCTGAGGATATGGCCGGGAGATTGGGCTACGCATCCACGAGAAGTCTCCGCCGTAATTTCCCTACACTATATGACGCACTTCTCACGAGAAGAAGGGCTTGCAAGGCCGAGGAAAAAGTGGACCTGCAGGCCGGCCTGATCAGCGCGCTGATGGACGATCCGGCGCCGGGCGTCGCTGCTGTATGCAAGCGCCTTGGCGTATCTCCTGGCCTGGTTTACCGCCGGCACGCAGATCTGGCGCGAGCGATAGCAGCCAGACACTTACGGCAACGGGCTGAGTCAGTGGAGCGGCGTCGTGAATTGTTGCGTGAGGAGGTTTTCGAAATCGTCAACAAGATGCATGATCGCGGCGAGCGCCTCGCTCCGGCCCGGGAGCTATCAACCCGGGTGCTATCAATGCTCAGCCCGGGCTCCTTGAAAGGATGGGCAGAAATTGGCCGGTTCTTGAAAGAGGCAAAAAGGTATCTCCGAGTCCGATACGCTGACGATCTCTGAAGCGTGCGGTATTGTCGAGGCTTATCCGCAGTTTTTCGCCAGCATTCATCGTCCGTGTAGGCCAAGCGTTATTTGAACCCGATCACCGTCCGCAGTACAACTCTCTTGATCAGATGTTAAGAGCCGCTCCCTTGTCTCTCGCCGCCGCCGCGCCCCCCCCACGGATCTGGAAGTTGTTGGCCGTTGCGGCCATTTTATAGTTCAAGTGACACCTTGTGCTGTTCCACCCAGCGCCTCGTGTAACTCTGCAGCCCCTTCAGCCAGGACCGTGGGTGACCGCTCGCCAGAAGCGCCCGTTCCGATGCGGTGAACGTGTGGT
>CAYXVG010000145.1:0-6773 GCA_964468205.1 uncultured Solibacteraceae bacterium
TTCCGATCTCCTCTGCCTGCCCCGGCGCAGACGCTAACCTCGCCAACTCCCGCTCGGCTAAAACTGCCCCCACGACACCCCGGCGCTCCCCCTGCCGATTTCCAAGTAATGCCTCAGTCTCGGGGACGAAGTTTTGAAGATTCTGAAGATTTCGCTGAACATTTAGCGCCAAGTTCGGCACTCTACTCTGGGAGTTCGAACTGGAGCCGATGAGCGAAGGCGTCCTGCCGCCACTGAAGTTTGCCGGCCGTGAGTTTTCCACCGCCGATTTAGAACTGATCCGTTAGATCACTGCTGAGTTTGCGGGCCTGGGCGTTACCGGGATTGCGCGTACGGCGTGTGGACTGCCAGAGTGGAAGCGGCTCAGCGGCGGGCTGAAGAACCCCCAATGCTGGCGGCTGATCGAGCAATTGCCCGGACAGGGTCTGCTGCGGTTGCCCGAGCGGCGGGGCGCTGGGGCGCCGGGGCGTATCGCCAAAGAGCCTGTATGGGAATCAACTCATCACCCAGGTAGTCTTCCTGCATTACCGGCAAGGCATTCCGATGGGTCGATTGTGTGATCAACCCGGGGTGGGCCCGGGCGCCATTTTCGACATCCTGCACCGCATGGCGACGCTATTCCGGGGCGTGACTGCCCGGTTGATCGAGGAGTACCGGCAGGCTCCGGTGCGGCACGCCGGCGAGACCAGTTGGCGCACCGGCGGCCGCTCGGGCTACGCCTGGCTGTTCGCCAGCGCGACGGTGAACCTGTTACTGTTCCGCGCGACGCGTTCGGCGCAAGTGCCCACGGAGGTGTTGGGGACCGAAGCCTTAGGCGGCGTGCTGGTGGTGGACCGCTACAACGGCTACAATCAGTCCCCCTGCGCGCTGCAATACTGTTGCCCATTATGGTGTGCACTACATAATGGGTAACTTCTCGTGAGCGCCGAAGCAGATAACGCTCGTTTACGTACTCGAGGCGGCCTTTGCGATATAGCTCGGGCCCATCAGCGGGAGAATTTCTGACCTCAAACGTCCCTTCCTGCTCATTCAATTTCGCTCGGGGACTCTCGGTCCGCTAGACCCATGAGCTGTTGGCGTCCGCTGAAAAACGGACCTTCCAGACGGTTCCGTCGATACCCCCTTGCCCGTCCCCATCGTAGAAACCGGGCACGCGGTAGGACTCCCCGTCGGGCGCGGTGAAGATAACTTCGAATGGGATGGCGAAAGGATTCGGAGTGCCGAGTCCCTTCGAAGCGGGCTCAGGAAACGAAAGCTCAATCCTGGACCAGCGCGCGTAGGCGGCGGAGTTTGGCTCCGCCGCTTACATGGAGATGGCTCCCCAGATCAGGCAGCCAAGGAAGGCGATCCAGTTACGTACCGGCCATTCCTTAAAACTCGAACTTCAGTCCAACCTGCATGATTCGTCCCGGACCGGCGCCGGTGATCCGGCCGAAGGTTCCCGCGCTGTTGAGGTTGTTGCGCGGCTGTGCGAAGTCCGGCCGGTTAAAGGCGTTGAACATCTCCCAGCGAAACTGCAGCGTCTTGTCCTCGGTCACGAAGAACTTCTTTTTCAGTGAGAGATCGAAATTCACTGTGCCGGGTCCGATGAGAATGTTGCGCGCGGCATTGCCGAATTCGCCTATGCGGTTCGGGACGAACTGGCTTGTGTCGAAGTACCGCTGCAGAAGCTCGTTCCTGCTGCGATCGGTCGGCAGACTGGGGTCCCCCAGCAAATCCGGCCGGTCGTCGGCCCGTTGCCGCCCCCGCAGTGAGCGGTCTTGCCCGGTCGCCACCGTAAACGGTTGCCCGTCCTGCAGGGTCGCAATGCCAGCGAACTGCCAGCCGCCGAAAATGTGGCGCACGGCGCCGGGACTTGTGGTGAACTGCGGCAGATCATAGATCCAGGAGGTCACCAGGCGATGCCGGATGTCGTGATCGCTCAGTCCGCGGTCCAGCCGCCGGTCCGTTGGATCTTGCAGCTCCCAATGTGCCACGTTGCCGGTGCCCACTTCGTCGATCGCCTTCGAGTAGGCGTAGCCCAGGGTGAATCCAAGATCTTGCCCAAAGCGCCTGCGCACCGTCACCTGAAGGGCATGATAGTTGGAGTTCGCGTCGTTGCTGTAGCCGAAGAGAGACCCGAAGGTCGGGAACAAGGGACGCCGCTCGTCGGTATTGCCTAACGTGGACTCACCAGGAATAAACGTCGCCGGATTCAGGTCCCGGGCGACGGTGATCTTCCGCCCCAATGCGGCCGCGTAGGTGAGCTCCAGCAACGTCCCTCCCCAGATCTCCTGATCCACCGTGAAGTTGATGTTTTGCGTGTAGGAGTTCTGCATCTCGCCGATGAAAGAAGACTCCAGCAAAATGGGGAACGCGAAGACGGCCTCGCTCAGATCCGCGAGCGGAACGCCGCCCGGCCCAAAGGGGACTTCCACGAGTCTTAGGGGATCGCTCAGCGGACCTAGATCGCGGGTCACCAGTTTGCCTGCAAACGGCTGTGTCGGCTGCGTGGTAGCCTGGCCGATCAGCGGGTCGTAACTGATCCCGTATCCTCCGCGAAGGCTGGTCTTGCCGTTGCCGAAGAGGTCATAGGCAAAGCCAATGCGAGGACCAGCATTAACAGCGTCTCGCTGCAGGGAAAAGGCGTCATCCTTATCAAACACCAACCCCGTGGGAGCCGTGGGAATGAAAGTTGATTGCTCCCCCGGCACAAACGCCGCAAACTGTCCGCTCTCGGTGCGGAACGGTTCGTAGATCTCCCAGCGAAGACCGAGGTTCAGGCTCAGACGGGGTGTGACCCTCCAATTATCCTGAACGTAGAAGTTGAAGATGGAGTAGCGATTGTCGATCTCAAAGAAGGGCTCCAAATCCAGACGCGCGATTTGACCCAGGTAAAAATCGGCGAACGGGTTCTGGGTGAAGGTGCCGTCAAAGCGAAATATATCCTTGGTGTGCCCGCCCTCAACGGTCAAATACGAGTTGCGCTGAAACCCGCCGCCGATTTTGATTTCGTGTCTGCCCCGAAACCAGCTCAGGTCCCCCGCGGCGTCGTAATTCTTGCTGACATTGTCGTTGATCTGCCCGGGATGGCCTGTCAGCCTTCCCCCGATAAACAATTGTGGAAGGGCTGGCGGACCGCCGGATGAGATGAAGTTCGAGCCAAAATCGGCGAGGGTTTGCGCCGGGTCGAAGTTCCCTAGGGCGGTCTTATACCATGTGAAGCCGAAACGCCCGTTCAGAAGCACTTGCGGCGAGAAGACGCGCCGGTGGCTGACTGTGATGTTGTGGTTGCGGTCGAACGTGGTATTCGTGGCGTAGGTGTCGATGTTGCCAGCCCCAAAGGGGTTGAACCGCTCCGGATTATCGAAAGAATAGCGGACGCTGGTGCGGTCAGACTCCGAGAAATCGTAGTCGCCACGCACCATTATCGTCCGGCTGCTTTGCGCGCGAGACACCTGTTTGACATACGCCCCATTGGGTTGATTGGGCAGAGGAAACAGCCCCAGCAGATTTCCCGCTACAGGATCAAGGCGGCTGGCCGGAATGACACTGTTGGGGAACGGATTTCCCGTGAGGGGGTCCACGGGAATCGCATCCCGCGTGTTTGAGAAGTCGCCCGCCCGCTCCGCCTCAGTGGGGGGAAAAGCGGAGGACTGTACTTGGTCAGAGCGCTGTTCCACCCCTTGAAAGGTGAAAAAGAAAAACGCCCGGTCACGCTGGATAGGGCCGCCGATGGTGCCGCCGAACTGGTTGTAACGCAACTTGGGGACGGTTGCGGCGAAGAAACTGCGCGCATCCAGAACGTCGTTTCTCAGGTAGTTCCAAGCCGAGCCGTGAAACTTGTTGGTCCCGCTGCGCGTGATCAGGCTCACGGCTGCGGCGCCGCGCCCGTACTCAGCGCTCATGCCACTGGTAATGAGCTTCACTTCCTGCAAAGCTTCGGGAGGGGGCGGCATTAAAGTCTGCCCGCGGTGAGTGTAGTACATCGCCGCTCCGTCCAACGTGACGTTGGTGGAGTAAGACCGCTGGCCGTTGACATTGATCTGTTGCTGCCCCGGCCCGTCGGAGAGAGCCACGCGAGTCACGCTGGGCATGAGAGAGGCCAAGGACAGGACATTACGCCGTCCAACGACCGGCAGGTCCAGCATCTGCTGCGTCTCCATAAGGCTCTCCACGGTAGCGGACGTGGTGTTCACGGGGGAAACCGCCGCACTCACATTTACGGTCTCCGTAACCGCTCCTATTTCCAGGGCGATGGTCAACCGAACCATCTGATTCTGCGTGATCTCCACCCCGCTTCTTACATAACGCTTGAAGCCCGCGTGCTCCACTTCCACCGTGTAGCTTCCTACGGGCAGTGAGCGCAGCCGAAACTCTCCGGCTTCATTAGACGTGTTGGTAAAGCGCTGGCCGGTCGCTGTGTTCACGACCGCCACCTCCACATCCGGAATCAGCCCTGACTGGGCATCCATAACCGTGCCCTGAATCTGCCCCGTAGTCACCTGAGCATGCATCCAAGACGAAACCGAACCGCCACCGCACAGCAAAGCTACTGATAGCAAACTAGTTCGCGAGATCCTCATGGCCCCTCACCCCCTACCTGATCTGCATATCACAATATATGATATACTTTTACTGTGTCGCGATTATACCACTGCTCAGGGGGAATGTCAAGGGCTTTTGCAGGAGCTTTGTAATGCCTCAGTCTCGGGGACGAAGTTTTGAAGATTCTGAAGATTTCGCTGAACATTTAGCGCCAAGTTCGGCACTCTACTCTGGGAGTTCGAACTGGAGCCGATGAGCGAAGGCGTCCTGCCGCCACTGAAGTTTGCCGGCCGTGAGTTTTCCACCGCCGATTTAGAACTGATCCGTTAGATCACTGCTGAGTTTGCGGGCCTGGGCGTTACCGGGATTGCGCGTACGGCGTGTGGACTGCCAGAGTGGAAGCGGCTCAGCGGCGGGCTGAAGAACCCCCAATGCTGGCGGCTGATCGAGCAATTGCCCGGACAGGGTCTGCTGCGGTTGCCCGAGCGGCGGGGCGCTGGGGCGCCGGGGCGTATCGCCAAAGAGCCTGTATGGGAATCAACTCATCACCCAGGTAGTCTTCCTGCATTACCGGCAAGGCATTCCGATGGGTCGATTGTGTGATCAACCCGGGGTGGGCCCGGGCGCCATTTTCGACATCCTGCACCGCATGGCGACGCTATTCCGGGGCGTGACTGCCCGGTTGATCGAGGAGTACCGGCAGGCTCCGGTGCGGCACGCCGGCGAGACCAGTTGGCGCACCGGCGGCCGCTCGGGCTACGCCTGGCTGTTCGGCGGGAAAACCCGGGTACAGCCCGCGCGTTCCCCATAATCGGCATCTCCCGCCACGGCGCATCACATCACACACCCCTACGCCAGCCCGGCGCGAACCTCACGCGGCAAGCTGTAATGGACCCCAAAAACTGGACACGAAATTGGCCTTTTCTTAAGTGGTGGTAAAACCCGGGGGTAAACCCGGGTACAGCCCGCGCGTTCCCCATTTTCCCAAATCCTCCGTGCCCTCAGCGCCCCCTTTTGTGCCCTCTGTGGTTAAGAGTCACCCCCCATTTCCCCCGACCAACCCAACAACTTCCAGCCAAAAACTTGACTCGACCTCCCTTAATAATAAGAAGTGGTCGTCTATTTCGGGCCGGCATCTGACTCCCAAAGGAGCCACGGAGTTCGGAGGTCTTTGACACGGATCTACCGCGGATCTACCCACGGATCTACCACGGAGCCACGGATCTCACCGGATCTCCGGATCTGGATCTGTCGCACGGATCTGGATCTGTCCGGATCCGTAAAACGGATGTGTGAAGGTTTTGAGTGCTCCGGCCGAGCACTTACGGTTGGGTACTGGGCAGCATTCCGGCAGCTCGGAGTCCGTCCTCGATCGTTCGAAGGTTGGCATCGAATTCTTGGCGGCTCTTCTGGAAGTCGCCGTCCGCATCGGTCACATGAAGAAGCTCGAAGATCCTGTTCAGTGTGTCCGCATTCATCGCTCGCAAGGGGGATCCGTTGATAGTGTGTTCAATGTACTCTCTCCGCACCAAGATTGTAAGCATCGAGACCTGAGGGTACTCAAGCAGGAGCTTTTCCACATAGGCGTTTTCTAACAGACTGTCGAGATCGGCCATGATATGTTGAAGCTCCTCGGTGTACAGTCTATATGCAAGGTCATCACGCCGGAGCTGGCGCGTTTGGTGATCATAGGCGTTCCAGAAATTGAGGACGTAGCGGTGGCATATCGACCGAAGACGAGCCTTGCCGTGTTGTTCCTCGTGTCGGAGTTCAAACGTCGTTGAGTACCAATACACAAACAGGGTGACTGTCGATGAGTACAAATACACAAACAGGGTGACTACGGCTGGGACGACAATCTGTAACCAGTTAAGCTTCATGTGGTGATTCTACGGCGGGAAAAGTCCGCCCCACCTAATCTCCGACACCCATCCGACCATTCAAGGATGGCTTCCGGACGCCTTTCCCTCCGCGCTTAGTGCTCGAGAGAGGTGGCAGTCCTCTGCCTATTCTGGCGAAGCCGCTCATGATTCCGGGGTGATGTCGATCATCAGCGGAGCGAAGCGACGCTCGCCTGTTTAATGATCGGGAAGTGATCGGCGTGAGTCAAGCTTTCGCTGTGTGAGCGGAAAGTGTTCACAACCCCTTCCCCCCAATCAATCCAAAAACTTCCAGCCAAAAACTTGACTCGCCCCCCCCAATAATAGAAGTAGCCGTCTATTTCCGGCCACATCCCACTCTCAAAG
>CAYXVG010000146.1:0-6766 GCA_964468205.1 uncultured Solibacteraceae bacterium
ACTCACCCTATCAGGATAGCTTCATGGGTAGGCGTGGCGTTGTGCGGGCGGGGACAAAGCGGGCGTTTGCGGGCGGGTGAGAGCATGCGTTGTGCGGGTGGGGGCAAGGGTAGGGTGATGCGGGCGCAAGCGGCGGTGGGGGTGTGCGGGCATGAGCGGCGGAGGGGGCTACATCCAGTTGACGAGAGCATCTATGCCAATCCGACAGCGACACCAGCCCACCGGCAATTATTGGCTTTCGGGGAGCGGAGGACTGCCGACGCGAGACAACCTTGTGGGACTACCCGTTGCCGTGCGGCATACCGTGCGGTGTACGTGGTGTTGCGCCCAGTTCGCTGCTGGGCGACGCTATGACCGGGCTTCGCCGGTCGCGCGAAGAGGCTGGACGGCAAGGTTCGGCGCGGATTCGACGGCCATACCATCGTGCCGGCGGGGGCGCATGGCATGGCCCGGAGGGGAAGCATTCAGATTGCTCAATTCGCGGCGAACACGGGCTGAGCGTAGAGGAGCTTTCCGGTAAAGCCATCATGGAATTGGATCACTACGTGAGGACGCGGGAAAGCCACCCAGCGCTGCTCGCCGTCCGAACCGGGACTATTGAAGACGTTGTTTACCTGGACAACGGTGTAAACAGGCTGCTTGCGGAATTTTCCGGGCGTGTCATCCAAGAAATACGTGGACCAGAGGATATCGCAGTCGCGGTTGATAGATTCAAATACGCCGTTCGGGGGGCGGTACGCTTCGTCGCTGGCCCGGTGGTTACCGGAATTATGCGGCCCTGAGGCGAACTCCCACACACGATCCGTGATCCGGATCGCGAAACTATTGTGGAGATCCCCGGTGAGGACCATGACAGGCTTGCCAAGGGAGTCCCAGTAGCGGATCAACTGCTCACGCTCATCAACGAAGACTGTCCAGGCGTCATCCTTCTTCTCGTCAAAGGTCTCACCGCTTTGGACCAAACGCGTGCCAGGAATGTGAGGGACCATGAAATTCACCGAGGAAACCACGAAGAAGAACTCGGCATCACTTTTCGCCATTCCGTCGAGAAGCCATTTCTTCTGGCGCTGGCCAAGCATTGACAATCCGGGTTTGTCCGGTTGATCGGGCTCGTGCATGTCGCGCGAGGTGCGCGTGTCCAGGAAGAACATGTGGGCGTTGGCTATGCGGAAATCGAAGTAGGAGAGCCGGCCGACCGAATAGGAGGCATCGCCATCGGCACGTGCGGGCGGGTGGATGCGGAGGCGGTGGCGATCGATCTTCCCGGCGATGTCGTAGACACCGGCGTTGGGGTTTCCCGGGCCCGGATCACCCTCCCAGTAATCGGGAATTCCGGCTAGGATACCGTCCCAGTGGACGTGGAGATTGGCGGCCTCATCCAGATTGAGGGACTCGAAATCGGCATCAGGATCAGTGAGGATATCGCTACCAGCCTGGAATCGGGCATGCCCGAAGTGGATGGGCTGCCGGAACAGGACGGGATTGCTCCATCCCAGGTAGTCATACCATGCCTGTACAGCGATATCGCGGAAGACGGCTTTCCGGTCCCGGCGGCCGGCGGTAGCTGTGCCGTAGACGTCATTGACAATCTCATGATCGTCAAAGGTGAAGAACGAGGGGACGTTGCGGTGCCAGGCGGCCAGCGGCTCGCCGTCTTCGAGGTAGATCTTGTAGTTCTCCCAGACGCCGACGATATTGGAGATGAGATTCACCAGGGAGGGCGTCGCGGGTGGAGGAATCTGGTTCTCTTCACGCCACGAGTCGACGGTCAGGCGGCGGCCCTTCTCATAGATCCAGTCGCCATTCAGGATGGCAAACTGGATCTGGTCCGCAATGCGCTCCAGCATCGTTCGATAGACAGGCAAGGAGGCGTCGATCCCCGGCTGGCTGTTGCCGCAAGCATACTCGAATGAGAAGTTGAACAATCCCTGCGGGTTGTGGCTGTCGTTGCGGAAACCGGCCGGATCCGGGAGCGTGGTGAAGGATCCGTCCGGTGTGGCTGCGGCGGTCTCTTTTCCTTGTGGGATCACTTGGTAGAAGTACTTGGTGTTCGGCCGCAACCCTTCGAGGAGGACCCACCCGGTGTTATCGCGGCCCGTTGAAGTATGGGCGTACGGCGAGAACGTGTCCATGGATTGCGGACTCGCTCCGTACCGCACGCGAAACTGCGCCGGCGAGCTGATTCGGGCCCACACGCCCATGTGGTCCGATCCGGGACGGCCTAGGATGGGACCGTGCGTTAAACCGAGTGGCGTTTGGGCAACCAGCAGCGGAAACAATGAGACGAGAGAGACAAGTGGGTGTATAAATTTCATAATGCAATGTCCTTGTAACGGGAAGCTTGGCGCCGAGGGCGGCCCTGCGTCCCAAAGCTGTCATGGAGTGCATTGCCCACCAGCAGATTCTGTTTGTTTCGTTTCGCTTCGCAGGCGCCGAGCCTCATCACCCAACCCCGATCTACCCTGCCGTCGCCGGCGCAAAAAGCTCCGCTAGATCATTTGCGGGCGGTCGATACCCCAGATGAACGGAGGCGCGCAGCGTCGCTTCCCGAACAAGACGGCCCAAGCGGGGGATTTCAGAGTCACAAAGAATCGCGGTTGGTCCGCTCACGCTGATCGCCGCCACAGCCTTCCTATTCCTGTCGAAAACAGGTGCGGCCACGCAACGCAAACCGGGCGAGCCTTCTTCGTCGTCCACAGCATAGCCCCGGCCGCGAATCAGTTCCAGGTGCTCCCTCATAGCTTCGATCGTGGTGATTGTATTGTCTGTGAAGCGCTCACACTTCCGACTGAACAGCCGCACCAAGTCCTCCTCCGTCCGGTACGCGAGTAGAGTTTTCCCAAGAGCAGTGGAGTGGACAGGGCGGCGGCCTCCTATCTCGGTACACAGATCGGCCTCCCGGGCAGGCGCGGTGCTGTGGAGATAGAGAACGAGGTCGCAGTCCCAAATACCGAGGTATGCCATCAACATCGTTTGCCGCGAGAGCCAGCCCAGCATCGTATAGGCGGAGCGATAAGCCTCGGAGTGCCGCAGAAATCCGGCGCCAATCCAGAGAGCCTTTCCGGTGAGAAAGTACTGTCGATCTTCAGCATCCCGGGAGATTAACCCGGCGGCAATGAGGGTGGAGACAAACCGATGCGCCGTGCCCGGTGAAGTCGATAGCCGCCGAGCGATCTCAGTCAGTGTGAGCGTGTAGGGCTCCTGCGCCAACAGTTCCATGACCTTGAGGCAACGCAATGTGGACGACATCTGCGAAGAACGCGGGGGGAGATGTTCATCATTACTGGATTCGGCTGTCATCAATGGAATCCTACCACAGGAGCTTTTGGAATGAGCAGAAGAAATTCTTAAATACAAAAGTAACTTTTGCAATGCAGGCTATCTGACCAACCCGCCTTTCCGCTTCAGTAAGACAAGCATTGAGGTGCCCAGGAAGGTGTCGTACGGGCCCCCGGCGTGGGCACTTCCACCAAAGATGTCTCTTATTTTCAAAGATTTAAGCACTATCTTTGTCTGTATCGGAAAGAACTAGTGGATGTGGTCGCTGAGAGAATCCCAAGACAGCAGCCGCATAGATCAAGAGAACCGTTGCATGTAAATTGACCGATTATTCTTGACAGGACTTGCAGGATTGATGTAGTCTTCTCCCAGCAATGCAAAAATACTTTCCGCATTGCGAAAAGGGGCCAACATGCGAACACTTCACTTTTGCTTCGTTGCAATATTGATGGTACTGTCCGCAATCCTGGCATTCGGCCAGTTCGGCAGCGCTATTCAGGGTACCGTCACTGACACTTCTGATGCGAGCATACCGGAGGCGCAGGTTCGTATTACGAATGTAGCGACCGGAGTTACTCGCGAGGTCAGCACCAGCGACGCAGGCTTCTACAGGGTTTCAAACCTGGGCGCTGGGATCTACAGAATCGAAGTAGAGAAGGAGGGCTTTCGTTCGACACTGCGGGACGGCGTGGACGTCGGTATCAGCCAGGTGATCAGGGTAGACGTAACCTTGGAACTTGGTCAAATCACCGAGCAGGTGACGGTCAGCGGCAACCCGTCTCAAGTTGAGACCGAGCAAGGTCAGATTTCCGCGCGGATCGAGCAGATCCAGCTGGACCGTCTTCCGCTGAATGGCCGGAACATCTACAACCTGATTGCTCTCCAACCCGGCGTTACCGGTAGAGGCCTGAGTTCGTCCTTCGGCGTGGGTGGAGGAGCGAACGACCCATTTGCGGGGGAGGCCGGTCCGCAAGTCTCGGCTAGTGGCCAGCGCGACGACTCGAACTACTACAGCGTTAATGACACAAGCGTGAATTCCTCGGTCCGTCCGGGCATCTCGAACCTGACGCCCAACGCCGATTCCGTGGACCAGGTTCGGGTGGTCGCGAACAACTTCTCAGCAGAGGAAGGCCGCAACACGGGAGCCCAGGTGAAGGTCATCACCAAGTCCGGCACAAACGAATTCCATGGTGGCGCATCGTACTTCTTCGCGAACAACACTTTGTCGTCTCGCAATGTGTTCGAAGACGAGGTCTCACCGTTCCGGCGCCACGAGTTTGGATACCACATCGGCGGACCGATCATCGGCAACCGCCTGTTTTTCTTTCATTCTTATGAAGGCCTGCGTTCCGCTGGTTCCCGGGCCCAAACGTTTACCGTTGAAACCCCCGAGTTCCGGAACTTTGTGCTGAACACTCGCCCCAACACCATCGCCGCGCAGGTTCTCGACGAATTCCGGCCCGCTGCCGACCCCACATTCAACTTCCGCGATGTGGGAAGCCCGTCCCCGGGCATTGGTGAAACCGGCCCGAACGACGGTGTCATGGATATTGGCAGCGTGATCCTGGCACCGCTGCGGCGGCGCAACGGAGATCAGCTCAACGGACGCATCGATTATGAACTGCGTCCGGGAAAAGACCGACTATACGGAATGTTCTACCGGACATCGGCTGAAACGCTCAACGGCGGTGTCCGTCCGGCATTCGACCGGCCTACCGATGAGACGACAACTTTTGCCAACGTCACCCACACGCACATTTTCAGCCCGACAGTATTGAATGAATTCCGAGCCGGGGTCATGCGGCTGGCAGGTGAACCCGCGCTCCCCCCCAGGCCCGACATCCCGTTGCTCAACGTGCCGCAAATCTCTAGTTTCTCAACCAACTTCTTTCCTACCGGATGGTTCCAAACCAACTTCCACTACCGCGACGTGGCCACCATGATCAAGGCATCTCACACGATCAAAATCGGCGGGGAAATCAGAAGGGTTTGGACGAACTCGAGAAACACGAGTGGATTCATTCCCCAATACCGGTTCATCTCCGTGCTGGATTTCGTCGATGATGAGCCGGATCGGATGATACGCAAGGTGGACCCAAGTACGGGCGATCCGGCGACCAACGTGGTCGGGCTGCGTGAGTTAGAGTGGGCATTCTTCATCAATGACGATTGGAAGATTACGAGGAACCTCTCTCTGAACATCGGGCTCCGCTACGAGAATTTCGGCACGAAGAAGGAGGTCAACGGCCTGATGAGGCAGTTCCTATACGGAACGGGGGATTCGTATCCCGCACGGATCGCCGCCGGCCGAGCAGACATTGTGGACCAGTCTCATCCATCAGACAACAATAACTTTGCACCGCGATTCGGGTTTGCCTGGGACCCGAGCGGTAAAGGGAAAACTGCAGTGCGTGGGGGCTACGGAATTTCTTACGACCGTCTGCTGACGAATCTGAACATCCGGGACCTGCCTCCGCTTCGCGGCGACGCAACCCTGGGACCCCGGTTTGGAACCGAATTCACGTACACTCTGGGAGATCCTTCCCGGCCATTCCTCGGTTATCCGGTTGACGAGGCCCTACGACTCGGCTTGGACGAGAATAATGGAATCCTTGGGGCAAGGGTGACGCTCGGCAATCTGTCGACCATTGACGACAACGCAAGGACATCGTACGTTCACAATTGGTTTGTTGGTGTTCAGCGTGAGATTGGGATGGGGTTCGTGGCCGAGGCGAGTTACCTCGGATCGGCTGGGCACAAACTCTACCACCACACGAACGTGAACCGGTTTCGCGGTGACCTGCAAGACGACCGGTTCGATGGATTCAACCCCAGTTTCGAGGATGTCCACATTATCGAATCCACCGCTAATTCGATTCATCACGGGGGCACTGTCAGTTTGAAGAGGCAATTCAGAAATGGCTTCACGATCCAAGGGGCCTATACGTTTGGCAAGACCATCACCGACGCCGATGACGCCCGAGCGAGCGGCATTCACCCGGACGCCGCAGATCGGAGTATCGACCGCAGCCTGGCCGGATTCGATGTACCTCAGAAACTGGCGATCACCGGTGTCTGGGATCTGCCGTTCCTGCGCAGCCAGTCCAATTTCGTCAGCCGTGTCTTTGGCGGATGGACATTGTCTGGATTCACGATTATGCAGACAGGGACGCCGTTCACAGTCTTCCACGGAGCTAGCTGGCCCCGGGGTGACTTCAACGCCGATGGGCAGCCAGGCGATCGTCCCAACGCGCCGGGCTCCGATGTGACGCGGGATGGGTGGAACCGGTCTCAATTCCTGAGCGGCATTTTCAGTGCCTCAGCCTTTCCACTGCCAGCGCCGGGCACAAACGGGGACCTGGGACGTAATACATTCCGCGGCCCAAGTTTCATCGAAGTCGACCTCGCCCTTTCGAAGGACTTCAAGATCAACGAGCGTCTGACCGGCCGGTTGCAGTTAGATGCATTCAATGCCTTCAACCGCGTC
>CAYXVG010000147.1:0-2325 GCA_964468205.1 uncultured Solibacteraceae bacterium
TCCCACCTATTGCGCCTTGGCGTCCGTTCGTCGGACGAACCGAGCCACTCATCGGAAAGTCTTCGGTGCCTTCCTGGATTGATTCTAGCCTATATCTAAGGAGGGGCTCACGGTCGACTCGACCGGTTGCCAATTCCGAATCCCCGCCAGCGACAAAGGAGGCTCAGTGTATCGTTTTGTTCTTAGACTCGTGGTGACAGCATTTCTCGTTGATCGAGGACTGCGCCGGCTCGCGCTGTATTCCGCGACGCTGGGCTTCGCCCTTACTCTTAGCGCGCAGACCCAGAACGCCTCCCTTGCGGGAGTCGTGACCGACCCTTCCGGTGCCGTGATCCCGGATGCCCGGATCACTGCCACACAGCTCTCCACGAATGCGTCTTACACCGTCACGACAGATTCTGAAGGCGTTTTTCGAATGCCCGTTCTTCCTCCGGGCCGCTACGGTCTGCGAGCGGAGCGCGACGCGTTTGCGCCGACCGACGTGCGCGATGTCGTACTCCAGGTCGGAGACGCAGTCAACCTCCGGATCCCGCTGGCTTTGGCTTCCGCCGAGGGGAAGGTCACCGTAGTTGATCGCCCAAGGTTGGCGCCGACGTCGCCCGCAACCGGCCTCGTCGTCACCAGCGAGCTAGTCGACAGCCTGCCTCTCAATGGGCGGAGCTTTCAGTCTTTGATCACTTTGACGCCGGGGGTCGTTCCTACCGTGTCCAATGCCAATGAGCTCGGCCAGTTCAGCGTCAACGGGCAACGCGAAAGCTCCAACTACTTCATGATCGACGGCGTGAGCGCGAATATCGGCGTTCAGTCGGGTGGTTCGACCGCATTCGGAATTGCCGGTGAGTATCCGGGTTTCAACGCCCTCGGGGGGACCAACGGCCTTGTCAGCATCGAGTCTTTGCAGGAGTTCAAAATTCAAACGTCGTCCTATGCGGCCGAGTATGGGCGTTCCCCGGGAGGGCAGATTTCGATTGCCACGCGCTCCGGCGGCAACCGGTTTCACGGTGCGCTGTTCGAATACCTTCGCAATGACAAACTCGACGCCAACGACTGGTTCGCCAACAGCCGCGGCCTGGAGCGTGCGGCCCTTCGTAGCAATCAGTTTGGCGCGGCGCTCGGCGGCTCGGTCGTTCGCAACCGCACGTTCTTCTTCGCCTCCTATGAGGGGCTGCGCCTCCGCCTGCCGCAGACCTCCCTATTTCAGGTTCCGTCTCAGGCCGAACGCTCGCAGGCAAGCGGAGCATCCGCCTCACTCCTCAATGCGTTTCCCGTGCCCAACGGCCCAGACCTGGGAAACGGCTTGTCGGAACTTGCGGCTACTTGGTCCGACCCTTCTACTTCCGACGCCTTCGGAGGCCGTCTCGACCACAGCTTCTCAAACGCAATGCGATCGTTTTTCCGGTTCAGCTACGCCCCGTCGGAAAGGTCCATCAGAAACAGCAACGGCGGCGGCGCCATTCTGGAACGGTCGATCGTCGACATCTCCACATATACCGGAGGCCTCACCTTCATTCCCAGCCCCTCCAGCGTTACGGAGGTGCGGTTCAACTACAGTACGTCCAACGGAAACTCGGACTGGAAGCCGGATGAGTTCAGCGGGGCCGTGTTGCCGGACCTGTCGAGCTTCTTCCCCAGCTTCGCCGACAGCGGCGACGCGCAAATCAGCTACTTCCTCACCAGCGCGTTCGCGCCCACATATCGCGTGGGGGCGCGCGGAGCGGCCGACCAGGGCCAATGGAACGCTGTGGTTTCTCATTCTCAGATTACTGGGGCTCATAGCTTAAAGCTCGGGTTAGACTACCGGAAGATGACTCCCAGCTACAACCCGCAGAACTACCAACAGAGCATCTTCTTCGATAGCATCGAGGGCATCGTGGCGGGGGAGACCGCCGGTTTCGCTGGCGTGGTTCAGGCATTTCGCGGCAACCAGGATCCGCGCTTCACGAACTTCTCGATCTTCGCGCAGGATGCGTGGCGAGTTGGCCGCAACACGACCCTCACCTACGGCGTCCGCTGGGAGTTCAATCCGCCGCCGACGGAAAAGAACGACAACGGTCCATTGCCGGTAGAGAATCTCGACAACCCCGCCGATCTCACCGTCGGAGCCCGCGGGGAGGACCTTTGGAACACGCGCTACACCGATTTCGCACCGCGGATCGGCGTTGCGCACCAACTGCACGAGTCCGATCGATACGCCACCGTCCTGCGGGGCGGCGCCGGCGTGTTCTATGGCCTCCAGTCCAGTCAGGTGGGACGCGCCTATCGAGCCTTCGCGTTCCCGTTTGTGGCCACCAAGTTCGTCTTTGAAGTGACACCCTTCCCGCTTCC
>CAYXVG010000147.1:2425-3766 GCA_964468205.1 uncultured Solibacteraceae bacterium
ATCCGTAACCTCGACAAGTCGGATTACCATTCGCTGCAACTTCAGTACAACCGCCGGCTAACCAGCGGCGTGCAGGCGTTGGCGTCCTACACGTGGTCGCATTCAATCGACACGGCGTCGTCCGACTTCGTCGGAAACCTGCCCACAGTTGTCAGTTCGCCCGAGAACGATCGAGGCTCGTCGGACTTCGATATCCGTCACGCCTTCACCGCGGCCGCGACGATCGAGCTTCCCGGCCCGCAAGACGGTCCACTGCGGGCGGTCTTCGGCGGCTGGTCACTCAACCCCATCGTGAAGGCCTATTCGGCTACACCCTTTAATCCCGTTAGTACGAGCAACGAAGCTTTCGGCAACGCTTTGCGGCCCGATATGATCCCCGCCGCCGCCGCGGTGATCGAGGATCCCAGCCTTCCCGGCGGCAAGCGTTTCAACGCCACCGCGTTCCAGATGGCGACGACAGAGCACGGCAGTCTTGGGCGCAACAGCTTCCGTGGATTCCCGCTGCGGCAGGTTGACCTCGGTGTGCACAAACGCTTCCGTGTCACCGAAAGCGCCAGCATCCTCTTCCGGGGCGAGATCTTCAATCTGTTCAACACGCCGAACTTCGCGCCGCCGGTGAACAATCTTGCGAACGCACAATTCGGTCGGTCGACCCAGATGCTTAACCGCTCCATCGGGGGGCTCAACGCCCTCTATCAGATCGGCGGACCTCGTTCCGTGCAGCTCGGTCTACGGGTCGAGTTCTGACGCAGTGGCCGAAGGCATGCGTTGGCTGGTCTGGATCGCCGTCTTGCTGAGATTGACGCCGGCGGTCCATGCGCAGGCGCCGACTCCGGACAACTGGGGACGTGCCGAAGCTCTACTGCCCACCGCGGCTGCTCGTCTCGCGCTGAACGAGGAACCGCGAGTTCATTGGAGCCAAGACGGCGGCAGCGTGTGGTACCGGCGCGAGACTCGTGCCGGGGACCGGTATATACGAGTCTCGTTGACGGCCGGGGAACGGCAACCGCTGTTTGACCATGATCTGCTGGCCAACGCCCTCTCTCGGGCCTCCGGGACCAGTGTGTCGCCCCACACCCTACCGTTGGAGGAAGGCTCGCTGGACCTGAACGCACGGGAGGTCTACGCGACGGTTGAGAGTGCTCGGTATCGTTGCGATTGGGAAGAGAGTGTCTGTGAGGCGACGCCGCCGCTTGCCCGGCCAGCGGCCACATCCCGCTCTCCTGACCGGCGTTTCGAGTTGGTTCGCGACGGTTTCGACCTCCGGCTTCACAACTTGGTCACCGGCGAGTCGATCGCGCTTACCGATGACGGCACGAACGATCGCTACTATGGCGCGAG
>CAYXVG010000147.1:3866-6725 GCA_964468205.1 uncultured Solibacteraceae bacterium
CACGCTTCGCCTGGCTGCAAGTCGGACGGGGCAACCACACCGTCTCGCTCTGGACGGTCGACGCATCGGAACGGGAGGCACGGAAGATCCTCAAGGAAAGGAGTCCAACCCGCGTCGGCCCGCAACAAGGGTTCATCGATCCACGCAATACGTTTACTCTTCCGGAATCTCACGAAGTAGTGTGGTTTTCCGAGCGAGACGGATGGGGGCATCTGTTCCTCTATGATGGGCAGTCCGGCTCATTGAAGCGACGCCTCACCGAGGGCGAATGGCTCGTACGGGAGGTCGTTCATATCGATGCCGAAGACCGCACCGTCTACTTCACCGGCGGGGGAAGGGAGCCGGGACGCAATCCTTACTTCAAGCATCTGTATCGAACGTCGCTCGACGGCAGCGGGGTAGAGATGCTCACTCCCGAGGACGCTGACCATGCTATCGATTTCTCACCCGACGGCCGCCACTTTGTAGATACGTTTTCGCGGGTCGACACCGCGCCGCAGACCGTCGTGCGCGACCGGGACGGCGAGCTTGTCGCCGATCTCGAGACCGCGGACTTATCGGCGCTCTTCCGGGCCGGCTGGCGCTTCCCGGAACCGTTTGTCACAATTGCCGCGGATGGCGCAACACCAATCCACGGCGCCCTGTTCTTTCCGCGAGACTTCAATCCCGGTCACAGGTATGCGGTTATCGACGACATCTACCCGCTGACTCGCGCACCCGCCCGATTCACCTTGGACACCGCCCAGGCGCTTGCCGACCTCGGCTTCATCGTGGTCACTCTCGACGCGCGAGGAGCAACCGGAAGGTCCAAGGCCTTTCACGACGCCGGCTACGGACTTATGGGGGGACGCCTCGACGACCATGTCGCGGCAATTCGCAGCCTTGCCTCCGAGCGCCCGCAACTCGACCTGGAGCGTGTCGGCATCCTCGGCCACTCTTGGGGAGGAGCGGCGGCCGCGCGAGCCATCCTGACCCATGCCGACTTCTTTCGGGTGGCCGTTTGCTCCTCCGGAGTTCATGACTTGCGCATCGCGCAGGGCTGGTTTGCCGAGTCCGTCGTTGGACTTTCCACTGCCGATTCAGAGGAAGCGACCAACCTCGGTCTTGCCGGCCGGCTGGAGGGAAAACTGCTGCTGGCCCACGGGGGGGCCGACTACTGGACCCATCCGGCACACACCCTGCGATTGGCCCAGCGCCTGCAGGACGCCAACAAGGACTTCGACCTGTTGATTCTCCCCGATCGGGCGCACAACGTTCCTTCTTCGCCCTACTTCATGCGCCAGGCGTGGCGTTTCTTTTCGCGCCATCTGGGTTCGCCTGTCGCAAGACAACGGCAGTATCGGGAACCACCCCCCGATTGACATTGGTGCATCCCGCCCTCGCCCCTCAGTCAGCCTGGCGGAAGATCAGAAACTCCTGATTTGGAAGGAAGGTGTGCCGCTCTGAAAGCGTGAAGCCTGCTTTTTGCATCTCGGATTGGATCTCCGCGGGCGTGAAACGGTATTCCTCGGGAGGACCCATCGGGGCTCCCTTCTTGAAGTCGATGATGGCGATACGCCCGCCGGACCTCAGAGACTCACCGATCCGCTGGAAGTAAGCTACGCGGTCGGCGATATGGTGATATGTGTTGACGACCAAGATACAGTCGACCGGCTCCGGCAGGTTGGCTGCAGTGCCTGAAGCTTGCACCGCGACAACGTTTTTGAGACCTTCCTTGTCCGCGCGGCGCTGCAGGTACTCCACCGCCTTGGGTTCGATATCGACGGCATAGACTGTTGGCATTGACGGGGCACGCGCCAACCGAACGGTGAAGTACCCGGTGCCCGCCCCGACATCAGCGACGCGCTCGCCGCCTTTCAGGTCGAGAGTTTCGAGAACCTGGTCCGGCTTCTGCCATGCGTCTCGCTCCGAGCTGTCAAACGATTTGGCCCACCTCTCCGGATCGAAGCGGTGCTCCATGTGGCGCCGTTCATGCGGGTCGGCCGGCGCGGTCTCAGTCTGCTGGGCCGGTGCGGCCAACCCACTCAGCACGACCAGAACGGCCGCCGACAACAAATTCGTTCGATTCATTTCACGATCTCCACACCGTCAGAGGCTTCGCAACAGACTCACCTTGCATCCACGAAGATTACTGCGGCTCGGAACTAACACCTAGCGCGAGTTTACTAAATTACGAGAGGCAGATCCGCTGAAAGCCCTGTGGATAGGGGCGTTCATGCCGGCGCCCCGGTATAGACAAACGGGGCTCTGTCGGGCACGAGGTTACGGAAGAACTCCGTCGCGGCCTGGTTGCCGTTCCCGAGTTGCCACTGCGAGCGTGGCCGCCCGCCTCTTTTCCCCGATGACAGCAGAACCATGGCCAGCCGCACGGTGCCCACCAGCTCGAGCAGACCCGAGAGCCCTTCACTCCGGTGCAGTTTTCGGGCCTCGGTTTCCACGACTCGGGCCAGCAGCAGCGCCAGCAGACACAGGAAGGTATGGACGTGGATTGTGTGATCCGTCCAGTGGAACTGTGGCCGAATGGCCAGGTGTTGGTCGTCCTTGCATTCCCGGAACACGGCCTCGACGTGGTGCTGGCCGAGGTCGGCCAGCACAATGTCTTCGGTCGGCCACTCGTCGCGGTTGGTGAGGAGAATCCGTTTACCGAAGACTTCCGTTTCCAGATGCGCTCGTGCCTGCTCATCGACCCAGTAGCGCAGCCGGTCGGCGCCGTCGCGCTCGCTGTCGAATTCCACGTGCAGTACCTGGTTGATGTACTGGCCGGAACGCAACTCGGCGATCCGCTGGCGCGCCGACTCTTGGGTGCGCGGCCAGCCTCTCGCGGATCCGGCTGAGGGAATCCGGAAACAGCTTCGAGTC
>CAYXVG010000148.1:0-6719 GCA_964468205.1 uncultured Solibacteraceae bacterium
CGCCGGAGCGGACCACGCCGGGGGTCAAATAGGTGAGCGCCATCGGCGAGCGGGAGATCAGGGGAAGGGAAAGAATGTACTTGTTTTCGATCACTTGGCCAAGGTTGGCGATGGTGGTGTTGAGCAAGGGCTGCTGGCCCTCAACCTCTACCACGGTGGTAACTTCGCCCACCTGAAGCTGGATGTCGATGGTGGCCTGCTGCTGCACCTGCAGGTCGAACGGATTCCGCTGGTGGGTCTGGAATCCCGGAGATTCGACCGTAATCATGTAGGTGGAAGGCGGCAGGTTGACGCTCACATAACGGCCCTGGCCGTCGGTTTCGGTGACGAAGTCCGTGCCGCGGCCGACGTCGGTCACGGTGACTTTCGCCCCGGGAACCGCCGCGCCGGACGCGTCGGTGACTACACCGCGAATGGCTGCCGTGTACCCGCCCTGGCCCAGCAACAGAGCGGGCAGAGTGAGAGCGCAGACGGCCACGAGGACAAGCAAGGTCCTTCTATTGGGCATATTCATTGATCCTCACAATTGTTCAATTTGACCCCCGATACCGGCGCTGAAGCAGACCCCCAAGTCCCCGGGGTACACCGATCAATCGGAGACCGCCTTTAGAATACTCGCTTGCCCCGACGATTGTAATTCCCTGTACACGGGATGTAACAGGAACTCGATAGGGGAGCGAATAGACGGCGAAACTCACCCACACACGCCGGTCCGCGGGCCAGCGCACGGGCCGCAATGGCAGCGCCGATTCTATTGTCCGGCGCTGGCAGTTTGGGCGCTGGACTCGATCTTCTCAATCTGCTGGAGGACTATCTCCGCGTCGTAAGCCTTGGGGGCGAGCTGAAGATAGGCGCGCAGTTCGGCGGCGGCTCGGGCCGGGTCTCCCTGTTCGGCCAGGGCGAGACCGAGGACATGGTGGGCTTTGGGCCACTGATCGTTTTTGTCGAGCCGGAGAGCTTCCCGGGCGCTGTCCCCGGCGGCGACCCACTGGCCGAGGAGATAATTGCCCATGGCGTTGTAGAGGTAGAGGGAGGGCGAGGTGGTGGGGTTGATCTGGATGCCCTTCGCGGTGGTATCGACCGCATCCTGGAACTTTCGTTCGGCGAGCGCGAGCTGCGCCAGTTCGGCGTACGGTTTCCAATATTTCGGGTCGACGGCAAGCGCCTTGAGAAACGCTCCGCGGGCGTGGAGGAAGCGCTTCTGCCGGAGCCGCACGAGGCCCAAGCCGTGCCAGGCCTCGGCGAAGTCAGGGTAGATTTCGATGGCCTGCTGGAGCTGTTTCTCGGACTCTTCGAGCTTGCCCCGGGCGGCAAGTTGGCCCGCCTTCTCATAGGCCTTCCGGGCCTTTGGGGGCGCCTCCAGCGAGGTGATGCTGATGGTTGGCTCAAGTGGCCGGGGTTCAAAGACGGGTTCCGCGCCAGGACCGGTGAGAGCCGCATAGGCTTCCTGATACTGGCGGCGGGCCTCGTCGTCGGTAGAGAGAAGCGGGTCCGCCCAGACACCGCGGGCGACCTGCGCCGCGGCGAGGCCTGCGAGGGCGGTCAGGATGAGAGCGAGTCCCAGCGCCCGGTGGATTTGTGCAGCGATCATGTTCCCCCCTGTGGGCATTATGCCCTTAATTGGCGGGCGCGGCGGGTGGCGGCCCGGCATGGTGGCAAATAAGAAAGGCGGCCCGGGTGGGCCGCCTTTTGAAGGTGTAGCGAGTAGGCGCCGCGAGCGGGGCCTAGAAGTAGAACTTGATGCCGATCTGGATGTTCCTCGGGCCGCGGCCCGAGGCATAGCCGTTGATGTTGCCAAAGTTGTTGCTGCCGTAGCTGAGGTTCGGTGGTCCGAACGTCACGACGTTGGTGGCGTTATCCAGTTCGACGCGGAACTCGCCGCGCATCGATTCGTTGACGGCGAAGCTCTTGAAGATGGCCGCGTCCAGGTTGTGGAGGTGCGGCGAGCGGTAGTTGATGGTGCGGGGAGCGGAGCCGATGGTGTCGGCAGCCGGCCGCTCGAATGCGGCTTCATTGAACCAGCCGGTCTCGACCTTTTGCTTCAGGTCGCCGCCTGGATCGGGATCGCCGATCAGGTGCGGACGCTGGGTGGCATCCCAGAGGGTGCCCGCGTTCTGAACCACCTGCATCGGAACGCCGGTCTGATAGGTCCAGACGCCGCTGATCTCCCAGCCGCCGAGCAGGGCGTTGGCCAGCCCGCCCCAGTCGGTGCCAAGGGCGCGGCCAGTGCCGATCGGGAGCTGGTAGGTCGCGGTCATGACCCACCGATGCCGGACGTCATGCGCCGAGAGTGAACGCTCGTTGCGGAGGTTCGACCAGTCCTGGGCGACGGTGTTGCCGCCGAGCCAGTTCAGGTTGCCGGCGCCGTGGCTCATGTCGTCGATCATCTTGCCAAAGGTGTAGTGAGCCAGCATGGCGAGGCCCTGGGAAAATCGCTTTTCGTACTTCATCTGCAAAGCGTGGTAGATGGAGTTCGCGCGCCCCGGTTCGGAACCATCGCCGCGGCTCATGCCGGTGAAATGCTGGTTGGGCCGCAGCAGTTGGCTGAGCTGGATTGTATCCTGGCTCAGCGTTGACTGCGGATCGGTGATGACGCCGAAGAACGGATTCGGAACCTTGCGATTCAGTTCCGTCCGGCCCAGGCCCCAGAACATCGGGTCGAGGCGGCGCAGGTTGTTATCGCCGTTGTAGAGCAGGTGGGTTCCCTTGCTGCCGGTGTAGTTGATCTCGAACACCGCATTACCCGGGATCTGGCGCTGGATCGACACGTTCCAGCTTCCATACAGCGGATTGGTGTTCTCGCGGACCACCGTTCCGGCTCCCTTGCCGAGGAAGGTGTCGGGGCCGAGGGAGGATCCGGTCGGCAGGTTCAGGCCGTCGGGCCAGGGGTCGTTCAGGAACGAATATTGCGTGGCGTTCGAGTCGCGGGACCACTGGACGCTCGAATTTGACTGGAAGCCGGACCCGAGGTGGCCTTTCACCGTGGCGCGGCTGAGGGCGTAGAAGAAGCCGTAGCCGCCGCGGATAGAGGTTTTGTTGTCGAGGGCGTAGGCGAAGCCGATGCGCGGCGCGAAGTTGTTGTAGTCGCCGTCAAACGGGCTGCGCGGGTTGCCGCCGGTCGCGACAAAGTTGAAGACGCCCCGGAGGTCGTACTCCGGAACCTGGCTGTTGATGGTCGCTTCCTGGTCGAAGTTCCAGAAGCTGTAGCGGTCTTCCGTCTCCCAGCGCGGGATGTCAAAGTCGTACCGCAGTCCAAGGTTCAGGGTGAGCTTGCGGGTGACCTTCCAGTCATCCTGCACGTAGAAGCCCCAGTATTGGGAGCGGGAGTAAGACCACGGGTCGTGGTGGAAGTTGGAACCGAAACCCCACCCGATCAACATCGAGGCCAGGCCGTTGCCCTGGGTCGAGGAGCCGGCGAAGCGGTCCTCGCGGGTGATTTGGCGGTTGAACCGGTAGCGGGACGACGGGAAACCCGGTTGGAGGTAGTCCAGCGTGATGTGCCGGAACTCACCGCCGACCTTCACGTTGTGGGCGCCCATGATCTTGGTGATGGTACCGGAGAACTGGGAGACGCTTTCCTCGCGGCCGATGATCAGCCAACCCTGAGCGCCAATGTCCGAATAGCCTTCCGGAGCAAATTCCGGGAACGCGAGAAACGGCGCGTTTTCGTCAATGTAGCTGGGAAGTCCCAGTTGAGACGGACTGAAGTCCTCGAAAGGAACGCGCTCGCCGTATTGCCATAGGAAACCGGCGCGCGCCGTGACGATGGTGGTCGGACTGATCGTGCGCGTGTAGTCGCCGACGACGTTATGGGTTTTGCCGCGGCCGGGACTGCTATTGAACGTGTTGGCGGGGTTGCCCTCGCCGAACAGATTCGCCGGGCTGTTGTTATTCCAGATGACACTATAGCGGGACGACAAGCGATCCTTGTCGGTGATGCCCCAATCCACCTTGCCAAGTATACTGTTCGAAATGCTGCCGCTCACGCCCTGTTCGAACCAGTTGTTCTGGTTGGTGAAGGGGTTGCTCGGCGCCTGGTTCGGCATGGGGAAGAAGCTCAGCGCGTTCAGAGCGATGGGATCCATCATGCTCTTCGGCACGATGTTGCCGGCGAAGGGGCGCCGCTTGATGTCGCCGTTTGCGTTCACAAAGGTGTCGCGCGGGTTGAAGATCTGGATCGGCGTGCCGTTACCGGTGAAGAAGTCGGAGAAGTCGCCTTCCCGCTGCTGCGCCGTGGGCATCGTCAGGGTACCCGTGGCCGGGCTGTTGTTGTCGGTGCGTTCGTAGTTGGTGAAGAAGAAGAGCTTGTTTTTCTTGATGGGACCGCCCACGACGCCGCCGTACTGGTGGCGGCGGAAGTCCGGCTTGCCGCGGCCGGCCTTGTTGGAGAAGAAGTTGTTGGCGTTCAGCTCGTCGGCGCGGTAGAACCAGAAGCCAGAGCCGTGGAACTCGTTGGTACCGGACTTGGTGACCATGTTGATGATGGCGCCGCCGGTCTGGCCGTACTCGGCCGAGAAGAAGTTGGTTTGCACCTTGAACTCCTGAACGGCGTCGACGGAGGGCTGGTACTTGAGCTGGGTGATACCCGAGTTCTGCTCCACGTTCGTCACGCTGACGCCGTCGAGCAGCACGTCCGAGGACGAATTGCGGGAGCCGTTAGCGACGAAGTTGGTGTTGTTCTGGCCGCCCATGCGCCCGCCGGAGCGGACCACGCCGGGGGTCAAATAGGTGAGCGCCATCGGCGAGCGGGAAATCAGAGGAAGGGAAAGAATGTATTTGTTTTCGACCACCTGGCCAAGGTTGGCGATGGTGGTGTTGAGCAGGGGCTGCGTGCCTTCCACCTCAACCACGGTGGTAACCTCACCCACCTGAAGCTGGATGTCGATGGTGGCCTGCTGCTGTACCTGCAAGTCGAAGGGGCTCCGTTGTTGGGTCTGGAAGCCTGCTGCTTCGACGGTGATCATGTAAGTGGAAGGCGGCAGGTTGACGCTCGAATAGCGGCCCTGACCGTCGGTTTCCGTGACGAAGTCCGTTCCACGGGCGACATCGGACACGGTGACTTTCGCCCCCGGTACCGCGGCGCCTGTAGCGTCGGTGACTACGCCACGAATTGCGGCTGTGAATCCACCCTGCCCGAGCACGAGGCTCGGGACAGCCAGGGCGCACACCAGCGCGAGAATGGCTAGCGTTTGCAAATTTCTCATAAACATATCCCTGTAGCGTTATGGCGGGAGACCTTTACACTTGAAGTCTTCCCCCGGTTCACAAAGACCCCCAATGTAACCAAGTGTACATTTTAGGTCCCGGGTCGAATTATATAGTAACTTCCCGGGTCCTGCAAGCGAAGAAGGGCGGCGCGAGGCAGGGCCACCGGTTTTCATGAGCTTGCATGTGCTTCATTTTACAAGTCTTTCGGTTATCGCTTAGCGCGCGGCTATTTTTCTAGAGGCTGGGTTTAGGGATCGCCAGTTCCCGCTGGGGCGGGGGCGGCGCCTCGGGAAGACTCTTCCTCCAAACGGGCGGCCTGGCGCCGCACCTGGGCCGCCATCTCCGTGAAGCCGTGTGAGAGAAGGCGGTCGGACATTCTTCTCAGTCCTTGCACTTGCAAACTTCGCAGATGAGCAGAGCTTCCGTCGCCAATTTCTTCTCCGGCCTGAGCCAGTTCCGCTTCGCTGGCGGCCACCAATTTTGGCAGTCCGGCGCGGCGCGCCTCTTCGACGGCCGACTGGTGGAGAGCCACGGCCGCTACCGGGTCACCGATTTCGCGAAGTAGCCTGCCCATGCGGTTATAGTCGCGGACCAGCGTCACCGCCTTCGGCTCGCTAGGGGGCGCTTCCTGGACGGTGGCGATCGCCTGGCGGAAGTGGCCGAGAGCCTGCGGGTAATTCCCCATGGCGGCGTAAGTGACGCCGAGCTTGCTCAGGATGTTCACTTCCAGTTCGGCCAGATCATGCTCCCCGGCGACGGCGAGCCCTTCGCGAAGGGCGGACGCGGCTTCCTGGTTGTTCCCTTGCGTCCGGTAGGCGTCACCGATGTTGGCGAGGATGCTCGCCTCGGTGCGGTAGTCGCTGAGATTGCGTGCGATCGGGAGGGCTTCCCGCAGGTGTTCGAGCGCCTTGTCCGGCTGTTCGAGACGCAAGTACAGGCCGCCGAGGCTGTTGAGCCGGGTTTTGAGCCCCTGCTGATCGCCCGCCTCGCGAGCCATCTCGACGGAGCGCTCGAGGTGCCGGGCGGCCTTCTCGTAGTCGCCGAGAACACTATATATAATGCCAAGGTTGCCGTGGAAGGAGCCGGCGAAGAGATCGTCCTGCTGCTCTTCGGCTAGGCGGAGGCCCTGTTGCCAAGTCCGGCGGGCTACCTCGTAGTCCCGCTGCTGGTAAGCGTGCAAACCCTTTTGGAGGAGGACCTGCGGATCGGGAGGCGATTCCTGGGCGGCGAGGGCCGCCGCGAACAGAATTGTGATCAACAGGAACACGCTGTCCCCATTTTACGTTTAGCCGCCGCGAAGTTGGGCTTGTTATCGAACGTTGATTTACAGTTTGTCCTTCGGGGATTGTGCAGTGCCGGAGGAGGAGAGATCGACTGGTTGGACACATGTCGCGATTCGGATTGCACACTGAGGGCGCCGAGGGGGCTCGGAGGACCCGGAGAGGAGGGTGCGGAGGGGGGCGGCGGCGAGGCACCAGCGGGCGAGGTCGCGGAAGCCGGGGATGGCGGGG
>CAYXVG010000149.1:0-6702 GCA_964468205.1 uncultured Solibacteraceae bacterium
TTGATCCGCCGTATGGGATTAGGTTCAATTCGAACTTTCAGTGGTCGACGACGAGTCGGGATGTCAAAGACACCGCCGACCACATCACGCGAGAGCCCGAGCAGGTAAAAGCATTTCGCGATACGTGGCGGGACGGAATGAATTCGTACTTAACCTATCTTCGCGACCGACTCGTTGTCATTCGAGATCTGCTATCGGAAACAGGTTCGATCTTCTTGCAGATTGGAGATGAGAACTTCGACAAAATGAAACTGCTACTGGACGAAGTGCTCGGTTCGCAGAACTTCCTTGCGTGTATCTTCGTTAGTAAGACCAGCGGCTTCGGTGACACCAAAACCATCGGGAATGTCGGAGACTTCCTTCTCTGGTACGCCAAGGATTGGCAACAGGTTAAGTATCGCCAACCGTTCGTGGAAAAGGACGAGGAAAGCGCTCTGGCAAAGGACTACAAGTATTACTTCGACTTCCTGACGGGTTCGTCAACACCAAAATCACGAGTGCGAACATTGGGACCGCGGTTCCAACGCCTAGCGACGTATTCTTCAACTACCAGCCAAGGCGAGACTGCTTCGGGTTCCTACTCTCTAGATCACCGTGGGAAGAGGTTCTCGTGCGCGGGCGGTCAACACTGGAAGACGACTCAAGCTGGCATGAACAGACTCCTTAAAGCGAACCGAATCTACCAGCGGTCGAATTCACTCCGCTATGTGCGTCTCTTGGATGACTATCGAGCTTCGCCTGTTACCAACCTATGGACAGATCTGCGGTGGGGGTACGACGCCTCCGACAAGCGGTACGTCGTTGAAACGAATCCGCAGATCGTGAGCCGCTGCATTTTGATGGCAACAGATCCCGGAGACCTCGTTCTTGACCCCACGTGCGGCTCAGGAACGACAGCCTTCGTCTCGGAACAATGTGGCCGTCGCTGGATCACCATCGATACCTCCCGTGTCGCTCTCGCCCTGGCGCGGGCCCGGATCATGGGCGCACGCTACCCGTACTACTTGCTTGCTGACAGCCGCGACGGGCAACTGAAGGAAGCTGAAGTGGCGCAGACGGAGCCGTCGAGCGCGCCGACCCGAGGCGACATCCGACAGGGCTTCGTCTACGAGCGCGTGCCGCACATCACGCTGAAGTCGATTGCCAACAACGCGGAGATCGACGTCATTTGGGAGAAGTATCAGGAGATGCTGGAGCCGTTGCGGAAGGATCTCAACGCGGCGCTGGGGAGGAAGTGGGAGGAGTGGGAGATTCCGCGGGAGGCCGGGGAGGAGTGGCCGGAAGAGGCGAAGGAGCTGCACGCGGAGTGGTGGGAGCAGCGGATTGGCCGGCAGAAGGAGATTGACGCGTCGATCGCGGCGAAGGCGGACTACGAGTATCTCTACGACAAGCCGTACGTGGACAGGAAGAAGGTGCGGGTGGCGGGGCCGTTCACGGTGGAGAGTCTGTCGCCGCACCGAATGCTGGCGGTGGATGCGGACGATGAGCTGATCGACCCGGCGGAGAAGGTGAGAGACCGCGACGGAGAGGCGCAGGAGTTCGTCCAGATGGTCCTCCAGCACTTGCGGACGAATCCGGTGCAGCAGGCACACAAGGAAGACAAGATCGACTTCTCGTCGGTGGCGGCGTGGCCAGGAGAGTACGTTTGCGCGGAGGGCAGGTACTGGGAAGGCGGCGAGGCCGAGGGACGGGAGCGGCGGGCGGCCATCTTCGTGGGTCCGGAGTTCGGGACCGTGTCGCGGCCGGATCTGGTGGCGGCGGCGAGGGAGGCGGGGGACGCCGGGTTCGACGTGTTGGTGGCCTGCGCGTTCAACTATGACGCGCATTCCTCGGAGTTCGAGAAGCTGGGGCGGATTCCGGTATTGAAGGCGCGGATGAACGCGGACCTGCACATGGCGGAGGACTTAAAGAACACGGGCAAGGGGAATCTGTTCGTGATCTTTGGCGAGCCGGATATCGAAATTCTGGCCGCGGACGGCGGGCAGATTCAGGTGAAGGTGAATGGCGTGGATGTCTTCGATCCGAAGACGGGCGAGGTGCGGAGCGACGGGGCGGACGGGATGGCCTGCTGGTTCATCGACACCGATTACAACGAGGAGAGTTTTTTCGTGCGCCACGCGTATTTTCTGGGGGCGAACGATCCGTACAAGGCGCTGAAGACGACGCTGAAGGCAGAGATCAATGAGGAGGCGTGGGAGACGTTGAACAGCGACACTTCGCGGCCGTTCGAGAAGCCGGAGTCGGGGCGGATCGCGGTGAAGGTGATCAACCATCTGGGCGATGAGGTGATGAAGGTGTTCCGGGTGGAGTGAGAATGGCGTGGCTGCCGACGATTGTTCTCCGGTTCATCAAGGTATTCCCGACGAGCACGAACGTAGCGCAAGTGGACACTGACGCGGGCGAGGGGTTTCTGAAGGCGATGGGGAATCCGGAGGGACCGCATGCGCTGGCTTGCGAGTTGGTGGGGACGATGCTGGCGGAATGGCTCGGGCTACGAACTTTGAACTATGCTGTCGTGGAAGTTACTCCTGAAGATGAGATACCTCTGAACAACGGAGCGTTGGCAGATCCAGGCCCGGCCTTTATCACACAGGCGGAACAGGGTTTTCCCTGGGGTGGAGAACCTGAGACGCTGCTTCGTGCCGAGAACCATCAGGATTGCGCAAAACTCGTGGCGCTCGATACTTGGATCCGGAACTGCGACCGCTACCGGCCGGAGCCAAGGTTCAGGATGAACCGGGATAATGTATTCCTTTCTTACGCGGGCGAAGGTGGAGACTGTATCGTCCTCAAGGCGATTGACCACACCCACGCATTCACTTGCGGCGGCGAGCTGACACGCAGGATTGGTCACATCAGTGGCATCCAGGACGCAACGGTCTTCGGCGCCTTTCCGGAGTTTGTTCCGCTACTTTATCGCACAGATGTGAGATCAGCAGCCGATCGATTGATACAGATGGACCGCGAGCAGGCGGACGGCTTCGTCAAGCGAGTTCCCGAGGAGTGGCAGGTTGGGACCCAGGTGCGAGATGCTTGGAGTAGCTTCATTGCGCAGCGAGCAGCGTTCGTTGCCGCGAACATTGAGGAGTGGCTGTTTCACAGGCAGCCCGGGAGGAATGACACATGAGTTACGCGAAAGGATACTACTCGATCATTCAATACTGCCCGGACGCATCGCGGTTGGAGACGGTGAATCTCGGCGTTGCGCTATTCTGCCCCGAGTTGCGTTTCCTTGAGGTGAAGTTCGGGCGACGGAGGACTCAGGTAAGCCAATTGTTCGGAAAGCAGGACTGGGAATTCGTTGACTTGCAGCAGTCGGCGATCGAGGAGAGGCTGGAAGGAGATCGGGAGATGTTCCAGACTCTTGGCGATTTCCAGACGTATGTGTCTCGCCGCGCCAACGCTCTGATCATGACGAATCCGCGGCCGGTGAAGGTGGAGGACCCCATTCTCGAACTCGATCATCTGCTCGGTCGTCTCGTCGGGGCATCTTCTCAGCGTCAGCACCGAGCGCCGCGAATTGACAAGCAACTCGGAACGGTCTTTCAGGATGCGGGCGTTGTCTCTCGACTGAGGCCAAATGTGACCGTAGCTCCGCCCTCACTTCCCAAGCCGGTGAAGGTCCCGTTTGCGTATCGGAACGGCCGGCTGAATCTAATTGAGCCGGTTTCGTTTGAGGGGAAATCGGCCGGGGCGGTTTTTCGGGCGGCAAGCGTAAAGGCTGTCGAAGGCGAGTACGTGAACGAGTACAGGGAATCGGACTACGGTGACTTGAACTTCGTTGTAGTCGCGAAGTTCGCGGCCGGCCAGGAGCGTGAACTCAAGACCGTCAAGGAAGTGTTGGGTAGACACCGAGTCGAGATGCACGAGTTTGGGGAGCTGGAATCGCTGATTCACGACATCCGCCGGCACGCCCACTAGGCCGGCAATCGAGAGTATGGACTTCCGCATCGCCGACACATTCACCGACAGCCTGGCGCGGTTGACTGGCGAGGAACAGAGAGCCGCCAAGACGGCTGCCTTTGACTTGCAGGTGGATCCGTCGCATCCGGGGCTGAAGCTGCACAAGATCGAGAAGGCCAAAGATCCAGGATTCCTTTCAGTGCGCGTGAGCCGGGACCTGCGGCTGATTCTGCACAGGGCTGACGAGAGTGTGCTTCTCTGCTACGTCGATCACCACGACAAGGCGTACGAATGGGCAAGGCGGCGAAGACTGGAGACGCATCCGAAGACCGGGGCGGCGCAGTTGGTCGAGGTCCGGGAGACGGTTCGGGAGATCGAGGTTCCGAAGTATGTGGAGGTGGAGCGCGAACGGCCTCTGCTGTTCGGGCATCTTCCCGCCGAAGAGTTGCTGAGTTACGGCGTACCGGTTGACTGGCTCGGCGAGGTCCGGCAGGCGACGGAGGACACGCTGCTAGAGGTAGCCACACGCCTACCGGCCGAAGCGGGCGAGGCATTGCTGGCGCTGGCGATGGGCGAGAAGCCGGCGGTCCCGACGGAAACGGGCGGCGACCCGTTCGCGCATCCCGACGCGTTGCGGCGGTTCCGGTTGATGGGGGATGTGGAGGAGTTGCGGCGGGCGCTCGAGTATCCGTGGGAGAAGTGGACGATCTTCCTGCATCCGGAGCAGCGAAAACTGGTGGAACGGGAGTTTCGCGGGGCGGCGCGGGTGGCCGGGTCGGCGGGGACGGGGAAGACGATTGTGGCCCTGCACCGGGCGGCGTTTCTGGCACGGAGCGAGCGGGACGCGCGGGTGCTGATGACCACGTTTTCGGAGACGCTGGCGAATGCGCTGCGGACGAAGCTGCGGCGGCTGACCGGAAGCGAGCCGCGGCTGCTGGAGCGGATCGAAGTTCATTCGATGGACGCGGTGGGGCGGAGGCTGTACGAATCGCGGTTCGGGCGTCCACGGATCGCGGCGCGGGAGGCGGTTCGGGAACTGCTGGTGAAGGCGGCGGAGGCCGAGGGGGAGAAGCGGTTCACGCCACGGTTCCTGGTTTCGGAGTGGGAGGCCGTAGCGGACGCGTGGCGGCTGGAGAGTTGGGAGGCGTACCGGGACGTGGCGCGGTTGGGGCGCAAGACGAGGCTGCCCGAGAAACGCCGCGAGGTGCTGTGGGCGATCTTCGAACGGGTGCGGGCCGGGCTGCGGGAACAGGACATGGTGACGCAGGCGGGAGTGTTTCACCGGCTGACGGAGAGTCTGGCGGACGGGAAGCGGCCGCCGTTTGATTTCGCGGTGGTGGACGAGGCGCAGGACGTGAGCGTGCCGCAGTTGCGTTTCCTGGCGGCGCTGGGAACGGGCAGGCCGGACGCTTTGTTCTTCGCGGGCGACCTGGGGCAGCGGATTTTCCAGCAGCCGTTTTCGTGGAGGGCGCTCGGGGTGGACGTGCGGGGGCGGTCGTCAAGGTTGCGGATCAACTACCGGACCTCGCACCAGATCCGGATGCAGGCGGACCGGTTGTTGGGTCCGGAGTTGTCGGATGTGGACGGGATTATGGAAGAGCGGAGGGGGACGCAGTCGACGTTTAACGGTCCGGAACCGGAAATCCGGACGTTTGGAACGGCGGAGGAGGAGAGCCGGGCGGTGGGGGAGTGGATCGCGGCGCGGATTGGCGAGGGAGTGGCTCCGGAGGAGGTCGGGGTGTTCGTGCGCTCGAAGGCGGAGCTGGAGCGGGCGAAGGCGGCGGTGGAAGTGGCCGGGGCGAAGGCGCGGGTGCTCGACGAGAAGGTGGAGACGGCGGGCGGCTGCATTTCGCTGAGCACGATGCACCTGGCGAAGGGGCTGGAGTTCCGGGCGGTGGCGGCGATGGCGTGCGATGACGAGGTGATTCCGTCCCAGGGGCGGATTGAGAGGGTAGCGGATGAGGGCGACCTGGAGGATGTCTATAATACCGAGCGGCATTTGCTGTACGTGGCTTGCACGCGGGCACGGGACTTTCTGCTGGTGACGGGGGTGGAGCCGGGGTCGGAATTCCTGGACGATCTGGGGCTGGAGGGGTGAGGGGATGGTAGGTGAGAGGCACGAGTGTGATGGAGGAGCCTGCTGGAACCGGAGGAGGACGAAGGGTCAGATACGGAGGCGAAACCTTGGATTCGATGCAAATTGTGAGACCAGAGGCAACGTCAAACCGCCAGAACGGGCTGACACTCTTGAGGCCGGTTTTTTTGTGCGTGAATCCAGCAGAGAAGGTGCCGGGGGATACTGACCCGCAAGATCCCAGAGCGAGAGATTGCGCTGGCGCTGCGCCGCGCGAAGGAGATTGAGGGATGAGCAAGGTAAGAGATCTGCATAAGAAGTGGTCAAAGGACAGGGATTACCGTGAGGCGTGCGAGGAATTGGCACCGGAGTTCGAGCTGGCACGAGCGATTGTGGAGGCGCGCGTGGCGGCAGGGTTGACGCAGGAGCAACTGGCGCGGCGGATGGAGACGACACAGCCGGTGGTGGCGCGGTTGGAAGGGGGTCGGGGACGGCCTTCGACGCGGACGCTGGAGAAGCTGGCGGCGGCGGGGACGCAGTTGCGGATTCGGTTTGAGCCGGCGGGGACGCGGTTGCGGATTCGGTTTGAGCCGGCGGGGAGTCTCTGCCGGGCGGGGGGACAGGCAACAGTGTCCACGCGAGCGGAGCTCTTGGGACACTGAAGCCAGTCCCTGGGTGTCTGCTAAGGGGGGCTTCGGGGTAGAGTTTTTCGCGCTCGCCAGCCA
>CAYXVG010000150.1:0-6685 GCA_964468205.1 uncultured Solibacteraceae bacterium
ATGCACCGGTATTGTTGTTGCGCGCCCGTCTGGATGCTGCCAGCGTTCGTGACTGCCGGTTTGCCGTGTCTTGCGAAACCCGAGCTCCGTTGCCACGCGGCGAAACTCTTCTGCCCGGGCGCTAGGCATGGAGGATTTCGGTGGTATCAGCCGGCAGCATTTGACTCCGCTCCGCGTACTCGTCCGAAATCATCTGGAACACTGCTGTGAGCTCAGTCAGCGCAGCCTCTCGCGTGGGCATGAGCGCATGGCACCCCGGGATTGACGGAACTTCGGCGACCCAACCGCTGGGTTCATTCCTGTAAAGCACGACCTTGTAGTCGTCCAAGCTCATCGCTTTCATTGTATCGGAAGGCTGCAAGGATACGCGGGAGATTGCCCGCTGAGGGTAAAGTTCCGGAGGGCCCCGTCCAATCCCGATTGCCGCAACGTGGCCGCATAACGCCCCGCCGCGAGATGTGGCCCACCATCGGATAGATCTCCCCTCGGGCATTGCACAAACCGGCGCTTTGTCCCGAGCCACGAGCCCCAGTGTGTGCCAAGTAGGACCTCTTCATCAATCGTGGCAAGCTTCTTCAAGAATTCCGGCCAGGTTTTTCACCAATTCCGTCAACCTACAAAAAGAGGGTAGGCTGACAGAGTTCGTGAAACGATCCTACCCGCTTGCCATTGTTGCACACTCAGGGACTGGCTTCAGTGTCCCAAGAGCTCCGCTCGCGTGGACACTGTTGCCTGTCCCCCCGCCCGGCAGAACACCCCCACTCACCGACCCCCGCCCCACCATCCCAAGCCCCCCCGCTCCGCAAAGGCTGGGCGTTCCTCTTCCGGATGGCACTTCTCTCGATAGGCGACAAACCGTCAACTTGGATTCGTAAACGCTGCGACGTTACTCGGCAGGCTTCGCCCGCGTCGAGGCTTCCTCGATGGCGGCGAGGACCTGTCTGACAATCTTTGGGTGAAGCGTCGCGCTGCTATGAAACGGAACCACCACCCTACGTCCGCCCTTTGCATAGATCCGATGACTGCCCTTGGATCGCAACCACGCGAAGCCCGCTTTCAACAGCATGGCTTCGGCATCCGCCGCAGTCATGCGCGGCAGTCTAGGCATCTACTTCAACAGCAGTAGTCAGAATCTCCTGACTCAACGTCGCTGAGCGTTCTTCCTCAGTCAGGGTCTCCAGGAAGAGTTCGATCGCCTCGCGCACGTTTACGAGCGTCTCCTCGACCGTCTTGCCTTGCGATTGGCACCCCTTCAGTTCCGGGCACCACGCGTACCAGCCCTCTTCGTCCTGTTCGATCACGACGCTAACTTTGCCGCTCATCTTCCATCATTCTACCGCCAGCGGCCAGCGTCGGCACACCGGGGCCAAGCCAGTGATGGCCGGCCCGCCGTCCCAGTTAATTCACGAATACTACGGCGTTAGCGCGCACATCGGGCTCTCCGGGAGGTAACCCTCAATTCGATCCTCCGCGCGGTCTGCCGTCAGAAGGGTGTCGACCGTCAGGAGATCATCGACAGCTTCTGACGTGAATGATTTCACGGGTTCGGGCGAGACCCGACTTCCGGATGGGCGTGGTCCGCCCGAAACGGCAAACTCTGTGAAGACCACCCGCGGGTTGCGCACCAGCCCGGGCGTCACAGGCATATCACCCAATTGGCGACGTTTCGCCCATGTGGCACGGATAAACGGCGAGAACGGTGTCTATCGTTACCTTTCCAAGGGCGAGCGATGACGACTAGCTTGTGAAGTTGATGGTAGATCGATAGCAAACGACTTACACCTTAGCGGCGTTCACTTGAACACACGCCGCTTCCAGACTCTCTAGCAGACTACGCGGGGACGGAATTCTTCAGGAATCTCAGGAATGCCACGTCGACAAGCGCGTCTTCGCAATAGTAACGCGGTGCTTTCAATGGCGGCTCTTCACGAAACGCCGCGTGGCGTCGGTTTTCCGAAAGTGTATGGCGACCCACGGTCTCATCGCCATGACTGTGATGGAGTGAATTAGTTTGCGGTTGATCAGATAACTGAGCGCCGGGTTGAGCCGTCTGGGCTCCCATCCGTAACGTTCGGCGATGTTATGGGGCTCCCCCGGAAACGAAGGATCGTTGACGAGATCGGCCGCTAGTCTCAGTGCGTCCTCGGCCGGGTCCCACTCCTTGAAGTGTTTGTCGAACGTAACGTAGAGCTCAGGGAATGGAACGATGCTCCCCTGGTGATCTTCCACCATGTCCCTGAGCTCGTAGAGGGCATCCGAAACGTCGTCATCGGATAGCGCCGTGATCTCGCCAATCTCTTGTACTGAAATCACTGGATCGAAATGCAGCGCGTTCTGCGTTCTCTCAATGAATAGTTTGGCAACGGCTGTGGCCGCCGGAGAATAGCCGGTGTTGACCTCTCGGTCGGCAGCGGGCGGTGCCGGACCAAGCGCAGGCTTCCTCGATACGCCATGAATGTCGGCGATAAGCTGGCGGATGTCCTTTTCAAAGTCCTTCAGCTCTGGTGACAGCATGCCCCGCAATAGAGGCGGCATCGCATTCGTTGGCAGATTCTTCCGGACAGGGATGAACCGCGCCCGTTCCTCGATTTTTCGAATGAGCCCGGCATCTATTTCCTGATTCACCCAGGGCTTCTTGATCGATCCCGGCGTTAGCAGCACGAGGAAAACCGTGCAATTGCTCAAACCTTCATCGATCTTCTGGCGCAGGCTGTCGCCAGCCCGGATTTCCCACTCCGCCCACCAAGTGTCGACCCCGTTGGCCTGAAGTGCCTCGGCAATGGCCTTCGCAAGCTCCCGATCCTCCCAACCAAAGCTCAAGAACGCCCTAGGCGCGCGGGTTGGCGTCGTCTCGATCAGCGTGATCTTCTCAAGATCGTCCGGGCCGAGTCGGTCTCGGACCACTTCCAGCAACTCTGGCGAGCCCTCGACACGAACGGAAATATCTTCCATCTCTGAGCCGATGACCTGCACCACGGGAAACTCGCCAGTATCCGGGTGTCGAATTGACGAAATCTGCTCGTGTAGGTGGTCCTTCACCTTGTTCAAGGCGACTTCCGTTAGAGCCTTCGTGAAATCCTCGGGGTCAAATCGTTTGCCGTTCATTGTGAGCTTGAACATCGATTTTGACTCTCAAGGATCATTGTCGACCAAATCCAAGCTGTTGGGTTCGGTTCACGTAGGCATTGGCGGCGGTGCGAATGCCTTCGACTGCACCCATGCTTCGAGGAACTGGTTTCGATTCGTCGAGAGGAATGCGCCAAGCATTGCTGGCTTGACTGCAATGTGACGCACAACGGTACGGACGATTGCCTCGGTGGCGTACATGTGCACGTCGTGAAATGCTTGGCTGTCTTCCCACCGGCCATGTACGATGGCGGAGCGTTCGGCATAACAAGCCTTTACCTTGTCGTGGAGCTCTGCCTGGGTCCGCTGGTTGTCTGCGAGGAAATACGAGATGCGGTCTCGAAGACGCTTGCTCACGCCACTGGTGTCCGTGTCTGAACCAAAGAGGGACTCAAGTCCCTGCCAGAAGAGCGGATATCTGAGGTCGGCGTCATATGACGTAAGGGCCGCCCAGAAGGCCCGAAGGGCCGGCCATACAGAATTCTTCCGGTGCACCGTCGAGAGCGTGTCGAACAGCCGTGCAGCCTTTCTCAGATCGTTCAGTGTGGGCACATTGTGGAGATCGCGCTCGTGGCAATAGAGTGTCCCCTCGCTATCGTTGTCAATAACAGCAGGACTTTCGAGCTGGCGCCCTCCTATAGAGGTGAGCGCGTGAAAGCCGCAAGTGACACAGACCGTTGAGGGCATAACCATCCACATAGACATGTTGGCGAGCAACGCGGATTCCCATCGGCTTCGTCCCAGTCCATTCGGGATCGGGATGTCCATAGGAATCCGCCTCGTATTCGGATACGAGGGCCTGTTGAGCGCGACACACGCGGTCTCGATCATCCTTGCTCAGCTGCTTGAGTCTCGGCTCTTTGCGCAACCAATCTGGAACGTCTTGGATGGTGAACTTGCCGAACGGAATCACCGTGCCAGCAGGAAGGTTGAGATTGTGCAGTGGAACGACGCTGAAGGCCACGTTGCTACTTACCCGTCGACAATCGCGATTCCGATATGGCCGTGTTGGCTCAATTGCTCTTGGGTCTCCTTGAGGTATGGCCCCCGGTCTCGAGTTGAGTTCCAACGCGAGCGCGGATGGCTCAACGCAGGCCTTATCGTGGATCATAGATACGCCATTGTAGCGAAATCGCCAGCTCAAGAAGATTACACCCGAGTCGGCTTGGCTCCTGCGATGCCTATTCCAATGGCCACATGAGCGTAGAACGCCTGATACTGTCTTGTGGTCCGGCGATGTACAATCAAGCTTCACTTGGCGGCTTAGCGACTACACGTCCAACTGATATAGCAATGCAGCGTGGGCGGTACGCAACAATTCGATGCCTGCCAGCCAAACTCCCGTACTGGGAGATTCATTGTCTTTCACCTATTTTGCATCTCCTATGCAGATCGATAGGTTCATTCGCCAATTGGGATGGGCAGCAGATCGGGAAATTCGACTAATCCCCCGAACGCCTTCTCAATGAGCCATTCCTCCTCGCCCCAATCGTTCGATCCATTTGACCCGATCCAAATCTCATCAATGCTCGGCGGCGGTGGGCAATTGCTCAACACTTGATTCCACCACCTGGCGTTCGTGTATCGGATGTCACCATGCGGATCGAGCATTAGTACTCGCCGTGACTCGGCATGGTCGGCAAACTTTCGAACGCAAGCTGTATAGACCTTCTCAATATGTGGTCGAAGCTCTTCGGCTAGATCGCTCGATTTCGGCCAATCGTTCTTTAATGGCCACAAGAACACCAGACCGCGATCTGGGCCATACTCGTACCGGTCTTCAAGCGGCTGAATGCCAAACTGAAAACTACGACCGAGGGACTCAATCATTCGCACCTTGTCACGAGTGAGATTAGTAAACTGCGACCGAATCGCTTGTGCCACGAACTGGCCCATCGCTGAGATCTCTTCCTTCGACGCGCGTCCAAGGACAGGCATGCGCAAGAAGTAAATATCAGGGAAGTCGATCTCCGTAAGCCGTCCGCCAATCTCTTCAGCCAAGTCGTGGTCTTTTGAGTGATGGTAGGGGTATGACTCAGGCCATGAGATGGACTTTCTCTCGATTACGAGTGATTGACCGCAGCCAGCATCGACGTAACGACACTCTGGCTGCGGTCGTGTCCGGTCCAAGCGATCAAGACATGCTTGGTATTCGTAGTGAGTTCCTTCAGAAGCATTTAGATGGGCCACGAGGGCGTCCGTGGCTGAACGTTCGCATCCGCCGGACTGAGGGATACACGACATGCGCTCAGGATACACCCTTCCGGCCTTTGGCCGCAAGAAGGGACAGCATCGAGCGCTCCGTTCATCTACTCGGCCGCATCACGCCCTACGCTCTCCTTTGGCCGGCCGGACAGCGTTGCCGCCCCAATCCGTGAGATGGCGACTGCACGTCAAAGTGGATAGCTTCCGTGTAGCCGACCAAACGAACCATCGCCGTTGGCTATTGTGAATTAGCTCCGCGCAATTCAGCGTCTAATGGCGCAGCGGATCAACGGTCGGCCGCGTAACGGTCCCAATCAAGCTTGAGTCGCCGTTGTCTCGCCTGTCGGTTGACGATTGCGATAAAGGCCAGTTCTGTGTCTCCGACGACGCGCCCCGTCAACCGCCGGATTACGATCCGCGCCGGTAGAAGTAGGAATAGCAGCATATCTGAGATACCAAGCCAATTCAGCAGCACTACGGCCACGACGATTACCGCGGTCACCAGCGAACCGGTCCACCAGAGATAAATCGCAACGCCGAGGGATGCCGGAAGCGCGATCAGCCAGCCTCCGAAGAACTGCGGAAACAGCACTTTCAGCCAGTGGGAGTAGAAGATCTGCTGTGCGATATGCGCAGCTGCGAACGCCGTCGCAGCTCCCAACACCGTCCACAGCCACGATCTCGTAGTGACGGCGAGGACTATGGCTGCGACGTTCGATACCGCACCAGGGAAATTCGACCAGAGCTCCGTGTCGGTGAACGCGTCTTCGAGGTCGATCTCGCCCTTTGCATCTCCGAGCACCCGAGCGAGCCCGTCCTGGTGAAGCCTGATCTTCAGACCTCCAGGTGTGTGGATCATGGTCGTCTCTGTTCCGAGTTGTTCATGACAAACTGACTCCACTTGAGACTATTAAAGAAGGTATTATATCAGGCGCAGGCCCGCAGTATCTGTGGTCTGGTGGTGCGGAGCGAGTGTGCCGAATTTGCCAGTCGGTTGCCTGCTCGTCGGAGGTCGTCGTTTGGCGCGACCTGTGGTCATCGGTCAGTTGACGCGCCACCCTCAGGCATTGCACAAACTGGCGCTTTGTCACGAGCCACGAGCCCCAGTGTGGCCGAGTGTGCCGAGTAGGACCTTCTTTCGATCGCCCTCCGCATCGGTTATCACCAAACCACTTCCCAGGAACAGGCCGGCGAGCCGTCATCCAGGCGATCCGCCCCCAGCACCGCCGTGAAAATGTGCGACTGCATGTGCCCCTGCCTGCTCAGTACTGCGAGCCGCCCATCGCCCCCGACACCCAGGACACTCAGGGACTGGCTTCAGTGTCCCAAGAGCTCCGCTCGCGTGGACACTGTT
>CAYXVG010000151.1:0-6627 GCA_964468205.1 uncultured Solibacteraceae bacterium
ACTTTCCGGGCCCCGTCGGCGAGGAGCGCGTTTCTGGTTAACTTTCGGATTGGCGATCCGCTCGGAATCCAACTCGCCAGATTTAAGCATAGGGCGTTACTCGACAACTTGACGCCCGAGCACCCCAAGTTCCGACTAGCCCGTGATCCGGGAGCAAAACCAAAAAACAGCGATGTGTTAGGGCACTTCTCGCTCCACCGTCGCACGTGGCTCCTGAACTGCTTATCGGAGCGCAGACAACAATTGATGCCGGAGTTCTATGTCTACGGGTGTTCTGGTGTGCCTGGTACTGAAATGACCGGGTGCGACGAACGAGATCGAGGATTCCGCGCAACATAGGTCTACAAGATTTCTTCGGATTTGCTTAATCACTGAGTCCGACGCTTTGGGAACTTGGCCATCCATGACGTACCCGATCATTAGCGCGAGCGGTAGGTCCGGCGCGTATTTGCCCGTCACGAAGCGCATCATCCCCTTGGACACGTAGTTAGCGGCGAGGGAAGCGCCAGCCACATTGAGGCGCTTGCATTCAATGAACAAGCACACTTCGTCCAAACCGATCGAAAACAGAATACCCACATCGATGTACCCAACGGGGTCTGGATCTTGCGTCAGATCGCCAACAATCAACTCGTACTGCGAAACAATGTGAAAGCGACCACGCAGTGCAGGTACCAGACGTAAGTGCCGGACCAAATTCCGCGTGATGGGGTCTTCGAGTCGTCGTCGAGCCGATTTCTTGCGCCGGGTTGCATCCTTAGTCTGCGCGACCACGCTAGCTGCATCAATACTGGCCCGGCACGATGGCCAAACTGACATCACCCCAGCGTGGACCAAATCGTAAGCGGTAACGACATGATCCCTCCAACGCGAGGAATCACCGATTGCGCTCACGCTTCCCCTTCGCCGAATGCCGCATCTGCGCGGCGAGCAGATCGCCTGCGATTTCGTCCGCATCGTTCAATCCGGCGCTGGCGAGCCAGTATCTCCTGCTCAACGGCTTTGTGAGATAGAGCGAGTCCTTAATAAACACCTTGAGATTCGGTTGGAGTTCCACGTTACGAGAAGTGCTCTGCGGGAGCAGAGGCAGAATTCGATCCAGTGCTGCCCGGAGTTCTTGTTCGCCCCGCTCCACCAGAACGTCCGGCCATGTCGCTCCAAGCTGCAATTCCACCAGGATGGCCTCTGCTCCACCTTCGATAAGACGTATACCTAGATCAACATCAGGTTGAAGCCACTCACGGAGCGCAGCGCGAAGGGTACGGCAATACTTCTTTCGCTCGCCGTGTGATGCCTCCTCCATCAGGGCCGTAATCGTACCTTTTCGCGGCTGCATGCTGGGAATGATTTTCTTAAGAGAATCCGTTACGAGCAGCTTCTCCTCATCGGTGAAGCCGTAGTAATCGAGAACATGACCGTCGGCTTGGAGAATCTGGTTCTCCATTTCCTTGCCGGCGAGCGGTTTGTCCTTCAGTTCCAGCAGGTTATCCACAATTCCGACAAGTTGGCGTTGAGCAACCCGCGCTCGCTCTGGATCGGGAGTATCTTCGAGGTCGGGAAACGGAAGATGCAGCAGTTGCTCCTCGTGCACCTTTGCTCGGTCCGCTCCGAGGTTTGCGGAAGTATGGAAGTAGTACCAGGCGGCCAGCGAACTATTCAAAACCGCCGTCAGCAACTTGGCCTTGGGCTCCTCCCCTTCGGGAAAGGTGATTGCTTGGAGGGAATGTTGAAAGGAGCACGATTGTTCAACGTATGCCGCGCGGATGCGCCCTTCCTTGCGTACGACACCCTGTGGCACAAGGATATGGGGTCCAGCGAAGCTGCGGACGTAACCTGACCGGTGCAGCTTGGACGTTGGCCAAGCTTGTCTATTGATCCTCGGAATGACCCACGGTCGAAACTGCGACGCGTCTAGAAACGGAGTTTCTGTCACTTCCTCGACGATTGTGAAGTCTTCGCGCTGCCGTTTTGATGGGGAGTTGGGATTGTGTGGCTTGAACCCCTGGCCGATGACCCATTTCTTCGACGGATCCAAACCGCGCCGCACCCTTGAATATAGGGTTGCTATCGAACCGAGGGGTGGAAGGTCGGACAACCACTCGATCAACTTCTGGTCGCGATTAGTTGCCCACATGCGCTTCTTCCAGATTCCCGCGTCAGATTGTGCCGCGTGATAGGGGACGGCTAGACGGTCGTTCGTGGGGATGATCAGAATCTTGGTCGAGCTCAGCAACCTGTGAGCCTTGGGAACCCAATAGTCGATCCTATCCGCACCACTATGCCCTCCGGCGGAAAAAAGTGCCATGACAGTTGGGCGGTCCGCCCCGTCGAAGAGTTGAAAGCAGACGTCAGCGAAATTGACGATACGCAGGAGCGTGATACTATTCAGCCAGCGCGATCGGGCTGCCACGACCTCCTTCGAGTGGTTGAGGAGAATGCCCATCGCCGGCAGAAGCAAGCACACTCGCCCGTCTGGCCTAAGATGCTGGGCCGCCTTCCACACAAAGGCCCAGGCCAGTTCGCCTCCCGGCATGGGTAGTTCGTGCTGCTGACACCATTCCGCGGCAGTTCTAGTTTTTTCGGGCTGTCTGCTGACCCATGGAGGGTTTCCAACAATCACATCAAACGAAGCGTCATGCCGCTGTTTATCGAAGAAGTCGCGGCGGACAAGTGTCTTTCCCAGTAGACGCGGAAGAATCTTACCTTCGGCCTTGAGAGCTCGAACCACTGGTGGGTGAACTTGTTCAAGCAACGCAATGTAGAGCGAGAACGCGCCGATTCGAACTGCGCTCTCCGAAACATCCCATCCATGGAGGCGGTCAAGCCATTCGAGGAGCTGAGGCCAGGTGGGATCCCTGCGTGAGCGGAGTCTGTGTTGCTCGACGAGTCTGTGGAACATGCGCACCAAAAAAATCGCCGATCCACATGACGGGTCCAAAACCGTGAAACCCTTTGAGCGTGTGGTCTCGGCTATGCTGTCCCAGACTTGATCGACTACTAGGTCCGCGAGGAAGCGCGGCGTATAGTAAGCGCCGGTGGCTCTTCGCGACGAATCATCTTCGTTAAGGAACCGGTCGTAGATCGAGCTGATCAACTCGACTGGGATGAAGCTGAAGTCATACCCCCAAAACCGAAGCTGCTCCGTTCCCATTTCCTTCCAACCGCTTCGGAAATCCAGCAGCGGGTCAAGGTGATCGGCGGTGAGCGAAACCGGGTCGTCGCTGGTTTCAAACACCCCTGGCGCATGGAACACATCTCCGTTGAAAGTTCGCTTCAGATGGGAGAATAGCCGGGTGATCAGATGGGGATCACGGTGGGCGAGCAGATCCACGAATGAGAGTGCCGAGCGATTCCGCCCCGCTGCCGCCTGAAAGTCGGTAGCGTCGATGATGCCCCGATCCTCTAGATAGGAAATAAAGACCACCTGAAGTATGAGGGCCCGAGCAACGTCATCCGGCAAAGTGACTGAAAGCTGGCGAAGAGTTTCTCGCAGATTTCCGAGGAGCGTTGCATCTACACGGGTTCCTGAATCGAAGTGTTGCTGATGCAGCTCAAAAAAAGTACCGGATTCGACGGATGGGATCAGCCCGAGCAATTCGATCGCGTCCGCACCCACCTTCAAGGTGTCGATCAATCGATGGTCCGGCGATTCGCCACCCGCTTGGGACACCGGCCGTTGCCACAGGCTGTACACTCGAACTTCTGCCGGCAATCGGACCAGAAGTACGCTGGCCAAGCCTTGGTTCCACAGGGCCTTGTGGAGTTGGTCGAGTTCCCCCGCATCGAACTCATCCCTCACTGCGAAGGCGACCGTCGGAACATCCTGGATTGCCAAGAAGGCATCCACTTGCTTTGCGAAAGCCCGTTCGACAGCATGTCCGTGCGGCGTGGCCGCAACTCCTTCTTGCCGCAAGAGAAGATCCGGCGTGCCGCGGCGATTGCCAATGCCGAAGGTGTCGAGCCAGCTTGTGTCGGTTGTCATCGCCGCCCCATGGCTCCGCCTGGGATTTGGATCACGAGTACATTATCTAACGCTTGTGTTTTGAACGCTACCGTCATGGAGGGGCCAAGTCCGCGCAGTGCCGTACGTGAACGTCGGGCTGTCTTCAGGCTTTGACCTCCTGGTGTCAGGCGGACCCCGAGCGGATCGTCGGCAACACGGAAGAAATCCACATGAGCGTATAGTCGCCGTGTCGGACTATGACGCTTCCGGCCAGAGTGTCTCGTCTAGAGTTGATGTCTTCGCCGCTCTCAATCATGTCAGCCAGCACCTGAAGTGTGATCGACTTGACCTTTCGGACCGCCTCATCCTCGGTGCTGCCGTAGGCCATGACGCCCGGAAGGTCCGGAACAGAAGCCAAGATCCGGCCATCGTCTTCACGGTCGATCTCGACGCGGATAGGTTCGATCTCCACCATGACGGCTTTCATTCTACCCGAAGTGGCGGCCGTCCGATCGCCTGGATCCAGGATTACCCGCGACTAGCGGCGTAGCGTTTACGAATCCGTGTTGACGGTTGGTCGCCTATCCGCGGATCCCGCTGACGAAGTGTCAACGCCCGTTCGGCTCGAAGCAGATCCATGTCACGCTGAGGCTCGAGGCCGACCTGCACCGACTTCGCTCCAGAACGGGCCGCTGTCAGTGTGTGTGGGCCATCCTGTGGAGGCGCCGCCGGAGGAAGGGGCGATTGGCCGGCCCTAGATCCTCTTCAACGGCGCAGCGTTGAGCCAGCAGAACGCCATGAGTGTGCAGTCGCCATCTCAGAGACTTGCTGATACCGAAGCGGCGACTATGCGGCCACTTCGACGTAGTCAACGGACGAGTGTGGTTCTGGAATCGGCTCCCCCACTTCACGCATGGCCTGGAAGTGCTCGATGAGCGCGTCCCGAAAACTCCTGCGCGTCTCGTCCTCCGTTTCGCCGACAGCCACACATCCTGAGACATCTGGCGAGTACGCAGAGTAGCCCGTCCCCGTTTGCTCGATGACCACTGAGTATCGTTTGACGCTCATTTCAACCCCGCCTTCTTGAGTATGGTGTTCAGCGTGCTTGGCGCGAGTTCCTTCCCCTCGTTGCCTGGCACGGTGATGACCGAAGCCTGTTTGGGATGTCTGAAGTGTCGATGAATTCATCGACTGGTACTGCTCAGAGCCGCGGCTATCATTCAGCAAGAGCGTCGTTCTTCGATACCGGATCCACCTGGAGTCTCGAGGACTGGCGCCCGGCACGATCAATCGTAAGCGTCATTCTGCCAGGTGCGTGCCGATATCCTCTCTGGGATTCCTTCGAGGGCAGGCTATTGAGAACGGCCGATCTTGCCTGGTCGAGGTCAGGCAGATTCAGGCTTTGCTTCGGGGAAGACTTGCGTCCGCGTTTGCCACGTTTCATGAACCGGGGCCTCCATTCCCCTGCAGGGGAGTACGCGGCTACATCGTCGAGGGTCGATGGCGCTACACTAGGAACGAGGGTAGGAAGCGATCATGGACGCCTTGGTGGAAAAGCTGGACGCTCGACTGCGGGATTGGAAGCCGGAGACCGCGGCGCAGGCTAGGGAGCGCATCACTGAGGTTATAGAACTCGCCGATCACGACGTCCTCGACATCGCGCGCTCGCGCGCCGCCGAACAAGAGGTCCTCGACCTGCTCGATGAACCCCCAACCCGGTGAGATCTGGCTGGCGGACCTGGGACTCGCTGCCAAGACGCGTCCCGTTGTTATCGTCTCGCGCCGAGACCTTGACCCGCCACGATCACTCGTCCTGTACGTGCCTCTCACCACCCAGCGGAAAGACAGTCCGTACGAAGTGCCGCTGCCGCGTCTTCCGTTCCTTGATCGTGAATCCGTAGCTAATGTTCAAGGATTGGGATCTCTGCCGACTGTGCGCCTTGAACGCAGGATCGGCAGGCTTTCCGCAGTAGTGATGGAACATCTGAAGGACGCGCTGGCCTTTGCCCTGGATCTTGAACGGGCTTCCGAATAGTCGCTCAGCCGACCCCGCGATCCACAGTGCTCTGCCACTTTGACGCGTAGTCGCCAAACCACCAAGTGACCAACGATTGCGTCTCCGCGGTTAGCACGAGGAAGCAACGGGCGTAATGCGACCGAGTGGTGATCCAGTCCTCCGCGAGGGCGTTGCCGTGTCCCGCTAAACTCTATGTATGGAACGGGTTGAAGAAATCGAGACCGCGGTTGCGGGCCTGCCACCGGAAGACTACCGGCGTTTGGTTGACTGGTTCCGCATTCGCGAGCAAACCCGTTGGGACGAGCAGATGGACCGGGATTCGGCCGCAGGCAAGCTGGACTTCCTGTTCACGGAAGCGGAGAACGAAACCGAGCAAGAGTCGGTCCGGCGGTGGCCCCCGTCAAAGTGAACTCTGTTGCGACCCGCCGTTTGCAGGGCAGAGCAGATCGCTTCACCGTTCGCATCGGAGACCATGATCGCGCTCTTGGGACATTGGCAGCAGATACGGTCACGTGGGTGTGGATCGGTACGCATGCCGAGTACGACCGGCTTGTGGGCTCCTGAAGTGGCGGTTTGGCGGACTCAATTTCCGTGCCCGATCAAGGCCACCCCGCGGTACGGGCGTTATACGTCAAGTTGACGTTGGAGGTTTGGCTCTCACTTCAGA
>CAYXVG010000152.1:0-6350 GCA_964468205.1 uncultured Solibacteraceae bacterium
TCGTTCAAATCGGGGACAAAACGAGCCCGAACGGCGTGACACTCTCAATTCGCTAAACGACTGAACGGGCGTCTACAAAACGGCCTGAAACGCACTGAACGGTGTGGTGAGAGGTGATGGTAGGGCGCGTTTTGGTTGCGATGTGGTGCGCAGGGTGCGTAGAACTTTTTCGTCGATGAAACCGCCCAGCAGACCCTCTGCTAATGCTTCATTTGAGTGCTGTGCTCATCTTCTCGTTATAGAATGAGCGGCGACTATGCCCGCACCGCGCACTTCAACTCTTATTGTCGTTGGGGTGTGTACGCTGGTGCTGCTGCCTGCCCTCCTCAGCCTCGTCGTTAGCCCGCCAGACCAGCTAGAGAAGTACCGCTGGTGGTTTGTACTGCCTTCAATCCTTGTTGCTGGAGTTGCCGTGTGGGGGTTCGTTCGGATCGTACAAGGTGCAGATACAATCTCGTTCGCGGCGGAACGACTCAAGAGGAATAGGCAGCAGATGATCGCCAAGGTTCGAAATGACTGGATCAAAGGCGTGCTCGATCAATCGCTGCACCGGGTGGCTAGGGTCGACTTGGGATTGGAGGAAAGACCGGAGAGTGTCGAGAATCCCTTGACGATAGTTTTGCAGGAGGCAGGTACGGAGCCGCAGCCACTACCGCCATGCACCAGAATCACTACTATCTTTGACGATCACGCTGGCGCTCTGCTCATCCTTGGTGCTCCTGGCGGAGGGAAGACGACTCTGCTACTCGAACTGGCTCGTGATCTCCTTGATCGGGCAGAGAGAGACGACAGCTATCACATACCAGTGGTTTTCAACCTCTCGTCGTGGGCGGCGAAATCTCTACTGCTAGACGAGTGGCTAGTCGAGGAGTTGAATCAGCGGTACGACGTACCGCGCAAACTGGGTCAGCATTGGCTTGAGAACGAGGCCTTGCTTCCGCTGCTCGATGGCCTAGACGAGGTAGCAGAAGAACATCGCAATACCTGCGTTGAGACCATCAACAGATTTCGCGTCGAGCACGGATTGACTCCGATCGCCGTATGTAGCAGGGAAGCGGACTACGGGAAACTGACCCATCGTCTCCGCTTGCCCGGTGCGGTGCTTATCCAGCCGTTGAAGCGTACTGAAGTTGAAGACTACCTACGGCTGGCCAAAGATCGTCTTGATGGACTGCGAATGGCACTGGAGAGTGATCCTCTTCTGTGGGAGCTTCTCGATACTCCACTCATGCTCAGTGTAGCGATGCTGGCCTATCAGGGTTCGGGTCTGGTGAAGGGTCTTACGGGAGCCGATCTCTCACAACAGCGTCATGATCTCTTTGCGCGGTATGTGGAGAAGATGTTCTCTCGGCGTTCAAGCGGGAAACAATACTCCCACAGACAATCAATTGTGTGGCTGGCCTGGCTTGCATATTTCATGACGCAATTCGGCCAGAATGCCTTCCATCTTGAGGCTCTGAACATCGACTGGTTGCGATTCGATCGCCAACGACGGCTCCTCAACCTCACCCGAGGGTTTGCTCTAGGTCTGATCCTTTGGATCGGCGTGCTCCTGGCCATGGTGCGGGAACTACATCAGCTGAAACCGACAGTCCCCCTAACTGCGAGTGTCGTGACTGGGTTGCTTCTAGCTGGATTTCGGACTCTCGTAACCATTTACCCGAAGCCAGTGGAATCACTGCGATGGTCCTGGTCTCGAATAAAGGCCGGGTCAGGCGCCCTCCTCGTAGTAGCAGTTATATCCGCTGGTCTCCTAGTCTTCTCATACTCCGGAATGATCGAGTCATCTTTCGCGGTGCGTGCTGTATCGGCCTTAGCACTCGTCTACGTGGTGGTGGTCGGAACAGAGGGATTGACGATACGGGATCTAAGTCTTGCGGATGTCCCGAACGGCGGGACACGTCGTTCGGGCTGGACAGCGTTGATAGGTGGATGCTTCTTCTATGTAGTTGCTGGGATATGTGCCTGCATCTATATCTATGCATGGTCGCTGGATATCTCTAGTTCTCTATTCGCCGCGCTGGTGGTCCCAAGCATCCCCTTCATGTTGGCGAGAGGAGGCTTCTTTTTCATCGATCACTGGACCACGCGCCTCCTCCTCTGGTGCTACAACTACGCTCCACTACGCTACGTCCGCTTCCTCGACTACGCTGCAGAACGCATCTTCCTCCGCAAGGTGGGCGGCGGGTACATCTTCATCCACCGGATGCTGATGGAGTACTTCGCCTCGTTGTGGGATGAGGGGAAGGGGCGGTTGAAGTCTGACACAACTTGAAAAGATCAATCCTTTCTTAGGGCTACTCAGTAGCCTCCAACGATCTCGCGTTCCTAGGTTTCGGCTCAAAGATCCGCAGACTTTACGGCTACTGGAAACATGACACAAATTGCCTTTGGCAGATGACTTCCCGTAGTCGCTGAAGAATGTCTGTTGCTCCCCACGCTGGCGTGCCACTGAGGGCTGCCTTCGCTTCTGGGCTTGTTCATGCTCTTCTAACCGTCGCGAGGTCCACCGTGGCGTTTGCATTTCTCCGGTCTGAGTTCGCCAGCCCGGCCTGGCCCCATTTGATGGCCACATTTGGCCCCACCTGGGTACCAAAAAGTTTACCCCATCCGGCCGGAGGTTCGTTTCTGCCGCCCCGGCGGGAGTGGAGCCTGGCGACGCCCGCAGGGCGGCGCCGTTAGGCGGAACGGACGGCGGGGCGGCAGAAACTGCGCGACCCGTCGCCCCCGCCTGTTAGCGCTTCTTTCTCCTTTCCATCGTCCGCTTGAACCGGAATGACTCCGTCCCGGTCTCGATAATATGCGCCCGGTCCGTGACCCGGTCCAGCAGTGCCTTGCACAGCCGCGGGTTTGGGAACACCTTTGTCCACTCGGAAAAAGGTAAGTTCGTTGTCACGATTATCGCCTTGCGCTCAGCCCGCTCCGAGATTACCTGAAACAGAAACTCCGCCCCGATTTCGGCCAACGGCACGTAGCCCACCTCATCGAGGGCGATCACGTCGTACTTCATCCATCGCGCCATCACCCGCTTGACCTGCCCGTTCTGTTTGGCCTCCACCAAGTCGTTGACCAGCGCCGCCGCCGTGGTAAACCGTACCCGACGCTTCTGTAGGCACGCAGCCACGCACAACCCGGTCGCCAGATGAGTCTTGCCGGTCCCGCATTCGCCGATAAAGACCACTGGTTCGCTCCGCTCGATGTAGCCGCCTTCGGCCAGCTCCCGTACCTGAGCGACGGGAATTTGCGGCGCCTGCGCAAAATCAAATTCCTCCAGCGTCTTCATCCGCGGCAGACGGGCCTCGCGGATGCGATTCTCGATCGCATGCCGGTCGCGCTCCTCGCATTCCATCGCCAGCAGCGCCTCCAGATACTGGACGTGACTGTGACCTTCCTTCACCGCCTGCTCGGCCAGCGATACAAAGTTGGCTCCAATCACTGGAACCCGCATTGCCTTGCAGTACTGCTTCACGCTGGCCTGCTCCAAAGACCGTGCCTCGGAAGTCTTCACTGGACGCCTCCTGCCGGATCGGCCAGCAACAAGTCGTAATCGTCCATCACCGGCAGCGGACGTTCAAACTGCTTCAACTCTTCGGCCAACGCGATGGCGTACTGCCGCCGCTGCTCGGCATCCGGCATCCGCAGGATGTGGAGCACGGCAGCCGCGTCACTGACACCCAGGCGTAGCGCCTCCTCCACCGCCGCGATCAGCCGGCTCCAATCCTCCGCCATCCCGGCCCGTACCAGCGTGATCATCTCCCGCGTGCCGGCGCTTTTGCCGTGCCGCTCCTCCAACTGTTTCCAGATCCGATCCAGGCAGTCCGGCCACCGGCCCGCATCCCGCCATTGCTTCAGCGGCGTGGAGCCGGCCATCGCTCCGGGCTTCTTTTCCAGCACGTCCAGATAGTGCTCCAGCTCCAGGATCTGATGACCTCGCCCATAACAACGCTCGTGACGCGCCACACACTCGAAGTTCTGCAGAATCTCCACATGCGTCGGCCACACCCGCGCCATCACCCGCACCCCTGGCTCCAGCGGCGCCGAATACCAGTTCGTCTTCACTCGCACCCGGCCCTTGCCGTCCACTTGCGGAAACAGGGTCTCCTCCAACTCGAACCCTTCCTCCGCCAAGGGCAACAGGCTGGGGCGTTCCGCCTCCATCTCCTCGCCTACGGTCATCGTGCGCCCGCTGATGATGTGCGCTTGGCTTTCGACACATCGCACCAGCAAAAGCTCATTGAGCTGATCCAGGTCATCGGCCTCCGGAACCGGCACCATGAAGTTACGCCGGTACCAACCCAGTTCGCCTTCCACACCGCCTTTCTCGTTGCCCCGTCGGGGGCTACAGTACTGGCTCTGGAATCCCCAGTGCGAACGAAACGCGATGATCCGTTCCGTCTCCTCCCGCTGCCGCCCCCGCAGAATCTTCTTCACCGCCGAGGAAAGGTTGTCATAGCGTAGCGTACGGAACACCCCGCCAAAGTAGTGGAACGCATGCTCATGGGCATCCAGAAACGCCTGCTGCGTCGCGTTGGTATAGGCCCGATGAAAGCCCGCGCCGCTGGTCATGCTGCGCAAGGCGAAAACTTGCAGCTTGCGCTCCTCGCCGTCCAGCCGCGCCACCGCTTCGAACCAATCCACTTGCCCTTCCTGGCCCGGCTCGTAGCTTTGTGGAACGAACACTTCACGCCCGGCCAAACCCAGCTCCCGCTTCCGCTGCCGTACGTACTGGCGCACCGTTGCCTCGCCGATGGGATGCTCTGGCTTCTCCTGTTTTAGCCGCACCCAGATGCGGTGCGCAGTGTGGCGTTGCTTGCGCGGAGCATGCTGGTCGGACGCCAGGATCTCGTTGATGCACTCCTTCACCGGTCCCAGCTTCGGCTGCGCCCTCTCCGCCTTCTTCCTCGCCGGCGGAATCGCGCTCGCCAGCGCCTGCCGCACCATCCGGCGGTGGATACCAAACTCCTCCGCCAGTTCCCGAATCGATCTCCCCGCCGTATGTCCCAGGCGGATCTGCTCAAATAACTCCATCTTGGCTCTCCTGTCCATCCGGGTATCGTGGCATCTGCCACCCCCGGGCTGTCCAGGTGGGGCCAAATCAGAGCATCAAATGGGGCCAGATGAGAGTAGCGAACTCACCGGTCTTCTTCTTCGAAAGCGACAGCTAAATTGATGCAGTACAAAACTGCTAGAACACCGATTAGAATCTGGGCTCTTCTAGTTCAATCACCGATCATCGTCAGCTGTGGTGATTTCTGAAACGCTGCTGCATAATGTGCGCAACCTGTTTCTGGGACTGGGTTCACGACTGTCAACTAGCAGGTGTGTGGGTGTTCTTGTGGGGTTCTGGTATGGGCAGTTTAAAGTCGGTTGTTGCAGCACATCCTAACCTTCAATGCGGGGCCGGGTTTCAAGCGAACGCCCGAGAAGAATTACTGCACCAGCGTTGTAAGTTGATCGAAGCTCAAGAATGGAAAGAGCGATCAACCAAGAGGACCCAAAGCCGACCCCGACTGGTAAAACACGGGTCAAAATCCGTGAGGTTCCGATGCGGAGGGGAGGCATATGTTCACGCACAAAGTTGGAGACAAGACTGTCAGTACGCCAAAGTTTGGGGACTTTGACGTTACCACTGCCGCAGATGCAGACTACGAGTGCGGAGCAGATCAGTTTAACAGTAACATCTGTCAATACATTCGTAAAAGAAGAATCTGGAGGATGGATACTCTGTGCCCCCTCCGACCCTTCCCGTTTCGCACCGTTAAGAGCAACTGATCGAGATCAAGATCGTCTCCACGTTCGACGGCGAAGGCCTCACCAACTCGCAAACCAGTGTCCAGGATCAAGCACGCCAGAAGGTGCCCCTCTTGTCCGCGATCGCGGTGCCACGGAATGCGATCAGCTTCTCGATCTGGGCAGGGCTGAAGGCTTCGATTACCATCTGCTCTTCACGCAGTCTCGGTATCTTGAGGTGTACTGTCGAATGCCCTCCTGCAAACAGCCAGGTGCAGAACGTGTTGATGCTGCGCAGGTAGGTGTTGACGGTGACGCTGCTTAGGCCACGCGAGCGAAGTGCTGCCACCTGGTCAAGTACATTTGCCTTAGTCACAGCGGATTGTCCCTTTAGGGCAGGTTCGAGAGCCTTCCACGCCCATCGGTAGGCGTCAGCAGTACCTTGTGTGACGTTGTCGAGGAACAGTTTTTCTTTGATGAACTGCTCGTATAGTTCTTCCATGGAAGCGGTCAATCTCTTGTTTCAGATTGCCGTCCATCGCGTTAAGTTGTTGAAGGGTTTTGATTTGGTGGACCTGGAGGGATTCGAACCCTCGACCTCTTCCATGCCATGGAAGCGC
>CAYXVG010000153.1:0-6187 GCA_964468205.1 uncultured Solibacteraceae bacterium
GCATCGCGGACGAACGGACGCAGCAAGCGGTCGCAGGTGTGGCACGACGTCGAGTTGTTTCAGATTCACCTGGCGCTTCGCCAATCCGGGATCGTTCGCGACTGGCAGTACGAACCGGAGATCCGGGCGGACAACGACTTCACGACTTTCGGCTATGCGAAAGACTACGACGCCGTCGTCACGCTTCAGTGTGAGGGGCGCACGGGGAGAGTCGCACTCGAATACGAACGGACGCCGAAGTCGTCGCGCGAGTACGAACGGATCACGGCGTTGACGAACCGCGAAGCGAATCTAGACACCTTCCTCTATCTCGTCTCCAGCATCCAATTGAAATCCTACCTGCTGCACTGTCTGCGGAAATCGACGCGACGCATGTTCGTCGCCCTTGTGGATGAGTTCTGCAGATCGCCGCTCGAAGCCTCGCTGATCGACGTGCACGGCCAACGGACCTGGCGACTCTTCGAATGCCTGGCAGAGTCCGAGCCGGTCTAGCGCTATTGGCCTCGTTTTGAGGTCGTATTGTTGTTGGATTAGTGTTGGGACCGGCGGTGCAAGAACCTTTGATTGAGCCTGTTAGCACTTGACATAGCCTGGTTTTGACCGATATCTGCGGAGAAGCGAGGCGGTTGCAAACATGTGGTGTGCGGAGGTGTCGGGTTTGAGTGTTTTGGTGAGTTGGAGGATCAGTGGCGATTCAGCTACTCGGGACCTTGCATCGGGTCTCGTCGCATCAGCTTTTCGAGTGCGGCGCGAAGAGCGACCTCGATCTTGTCGGGGCTGACCGGTTCTTCCCGGCCTATGCGGAGAATTGTCTCCTCACGAAACTCGTCATCGTTAGCCATCCGCCGAACGATCAGTTCGAGAGGTTCTGAAGGGCGGTCACCCATCTTCACGCCATGTGATCGAGCTTTGATGATGGTCGTTACGAGATCAACGATGCTCTTGGCGAGCGTCAGACCTGCCGTGGTCACGGCGACCCACACGAGGATCTCAGGACCGCTTTCGTGCTCTTCAAAAGAGATGGTGGTCACATCCTCGCGGGTGAGCGTGTTCAGGTACTGATCGATAAGGGCGTAGGCGTGGGGAGAGTGTTCACGATGGAAGCAACCGGACTGAACTCGGATCTTGATAGAGACCGCAGCTTGTCCGCCCAGGGGTTGGCGCGTGGCGCCAAAGCGCTCCATACGTCGCTGAAATTCCGCGTGCCAGTGTGACATAGGTGTACCTTTCTTCATGCGCGGCTAACCCGCACGTTGACCTGTAGCCGCGAGAAGACGCGAGGGAGTGGTCTGGTCGAACGTGTTGTTGCTCATCACGGTACTATGCCGTATGCGGTGTAGAGGTCCACGAGCGTTGGGAGAGTCGTGCGAGTCGTGTCCTTGAAAGACTGCACCATCCGCACGAACTGAGGACCCCAGAGCTCGAAGTTGTAGCGGACATCGCAGTCAATGCGCCGCCGCTCAGGCCTGAAACAGTCCCACACGAAGCTGATCATGTCGTCTTGGAAGATGTAGGGTCGGGTGCCGGCCGTGGCGCGAGCCTGCTCGGCGGCAAATGGGACAAACCGGAGTTTTGCACGGTGAGAGCGGGCGTATCCCCAGAGCGCAAGTTCTATCTCAGGGAAGCTACTGGCCCTCCGGAGGTGCGTGGGATTGAGTAGTTGCGGTATGGCTGCGACCGCGCGGTCGATCTCCTCACAAGGGAATGCGCCGAAGCGCTGGAGAACGCTGCGGAGAGCTGCTGGGTCGTTTCGGAACCGCGCGTTGAAGTTGACGTTGTCCGCGCCTCCCTTCACCTCGCCAACTATGAAGTCGATCCGGTCAGCAGGAACGGTGAGGTGTGCCGAGCAGAGAATCTCGCGCTCGGGCTCTTCATGTCGCGGGAACCGAACAGCGAGGACGTCGAGTTCTGTCGCCGCGCCGTGAGGGGCATGAATGATGTAGCCACTCACGAAGTACCCGTTGAGGCGTAGGTACAGATGCACGAGTGTCTCCTGAACGTCACTTCTATCCATTACGCCTTCACCCATGCGCTCGGAGCGCCCAGGTGCGATTCCAAAAATACCACGCTGCGATTGGAACGTTCAGCAGAGCCACGATGCTGCTAGCGGCGCGATCGAGACTGTGAACTGTACTCATGCGATGACTTGCCTGGCGCACCTGAATCAAGACAAGAAAGGAGAGAACGTCCATGTCAACGAACGGAGCAAACAATGGAGTGCCGTTGCCGACGACCAATGACATGCTACCGCCGTCGGCGGTGCAAACCGACGGCAACGCTCAGGTCGTGAGCCCGGAGCGCAAACGAGAAGTCTTTGCCCGGCTAGCCGAACCCTTTGATCCCCGTGAGATCAAGTGGCGGGTGACGAATACGGCAACGTTTCGGGACAAGCGGGGCCAACGGCTGCGCGGGCGGGTGATTGCGTACGGAGATCCGCGCGCGTACCAGGACCGGCTGAATGAGCTGTTCACCCCGTCCGGATGGACCCGGCGTTACAGCGTCCAGGTGGTACAGAACTTCGAGCGCCAGACCAAGGGATCCGAAAGCTGTGTCACGGCGAAGATCGTGGTGACGTGCGAGCTGACGATCTTCGGGTATGGCACGCACGCGGGGCTGGGCGAGGAGTGGGCGGATGACGAGAACGCAGGGACGTCGGCGGAGGCCCAGGCGTTCAAGCGGGCATGCTCGTGTTTCGGCCTCGGTCGGTACCTCTACGACATCGACGGCGGATGGGTGGATCTCGACGAGCGGAAGCAGCCACTGGAGACGCCCCGGCTGCCGGAGTTCGCGCTACCCGTGTCTCATCGGGAGAAGAAAGGCGCGGCACCGGCGAATGGCCGCCATCGAAACGGTCTGGTCCGAGACGAGTTGGTGGCTCGGCTGAAGCAATCGGAGGGAGAGGTCGGGTTAGGCTTGTCCCGCTGGGCGCTCCACCAGGTGGCCAAGGTTGGCTCAATCGACAAAGTGCGGAACTTCGCGCACCTGCAATCCCTGCTGGAGAAGACGACGGACCTGGCACGGGGAGTGGAGCGGCTGCGCAGGGCAATCACAACGAACGGCGGGGCGCAGCGGTACGTGGAGTTGGTGCGGGAGTTGAATCTGGCGAGCGAGGCGATCGACGACATTCCAGACCGGGCGACGCTGCGCACCTTGGTCACACGGATGGAGGAAGCGAGCGGGAACGGGAGGGCGCCAGACGGTGACCTCGGCCAGATCCGTGGCGTGTTTCTCCAGGCGGCGACCCGCGTGGCGAACGAGCGCCGGCGGCCGCTGGGAGACGTGGTGGCGGAAGTGTCGGAGGGGGATTTCACGCTGGCAACTCTGAAGCAGATGACTGAGGCGGACATCCCAAGATTGCGAGCGGCGCTGGAGCGACTCAGGTCGGTTCGGCAGGGCCGGTCGTGACAGTCATCTGATCCCACCGAGAAGAATTGCGGAAGCGGTTCTCGCTTCCGTTACCCCGTAACAGATTGAGGCAGGGCATCGCAGACGGTCAGTCTTCGTGCGCCTGCCCGAGAACAGAAGAAAAGGAGAAGCGAGTCATGCTGACAACAACGAATAGCGTCGGCGCCAGCGTGGTGTTGAGCACGCGCGATCTGAACATGCGCCCCGAGCAGGACCTGGCGGAAATCGTCGGCCGGTTCCTGCGCGTGGGAGAGGCGGTGGTGGGGCACTGGGTGGAGTTCACCCGGGGCTTACTGCTGTTTGTGATGGCACCGGAGGATGAGCGCTCGGGCGAGTTCTACATCTACGAGCGGAGGAACGGGCGATTCTGGCTTCTGAGCCTACCGGACGAGGTCTTCGGCGGGTACTCGCTCGGCCAGATGAGGCAGAAGATCCGGGATTTCGGGCTACTGGAACTGGCCGAGAACCCGGCTCGGCTGGCGCTCTGCGGCCAGTAGGAGGCCTTCTGGCAACTCCTTTGGAGATTCGGGGATTTCAGTGTATTCAGGACTGAGCGGAGTACATATGACGACATCCATACTTCGCGAGGCGACCCCAGAGATGGCTTCCGAGTACAGGAGTTGGTTCGTGAACCGCAGCGCGTACACCCGGCAGTCGGACCGGCCGCACCGGGAGTCGGGACGCCACTACTACTACCGTCCACACGCGGGAGGCCGCGCCGGTTCCAGGCTGACGGCCGAGATAATCCGCCGGCACCTGGAGGGCAACCTGACGGTTGGGCTGTACTCGATCAACCCGAAGAACCAGCGCGTCAAGTGGGTGGCGATCGACGCGGACTACCGGAGTGCGCTTGAAGACTTGCTGAAGCTGCAATACGAGTTGAAACAGGACGGGGTGCAGGCGGCGCTGGAACAGAGCCGGCGGGGCGGACACCTGTGGGTCCTTTTCGACAGCCCGGTGTTGGCGCGCGAGGCGCGGATCTATGTTCGGCACCTGGCCGAGAGGCTGTCGGTTGAGGTCAAAGGGTCGGGCCTGACGGAGGGAATCGAGCTTTTTCCGAAGCAGGACCGGCTCCGCGAGGGCGAGTTCGGCAACGCCATTCGGGGACCGCTGGGCGTACACCGCGCCGCGGACCGCCGGTACTGGTTCTACGGAGCACCCTACGACCTTGGACCACAGTTCGGCTACCTCCGTGGTCTGCGGCGGATGACGGAAAGCAAGCTGCGGTCACTGATTCGGGAGTTGCCTGTGGAGACGGAAAGCGAACCACGACGGGTGGAGCCTTTTCAGGGCAGTGTCAACGGTCGGTGTTTCCGCATTCTCGACTACGTGGAGCCGAGGCGCAAGGTCGGGCGGAACTGGGTTGCGCAGTGCCCGTCGTGCGCTGCGGAGGGGCATGACACAAGCAAGGACAACCTCGCGATCTCAATCGAGGAGCCCCAGAAGTACATCTGCTGGGCCGGCTGCAGCAGGGAGATGATCCGGGCGGCGTTAGGCGCCCCGCCGCCTGTGAGGTCGTAGCGGCGCCGGAGAAGGGATGGCCGACGATTTGGTCAGGCTGGTGCTACCGCGGGCGCTGCTTCGGTGGCTCGACCGGGGTGGTGTGTTCTGCCAGACGGCCATGACGGTGGAACGGCAAAGCCGCGCGGGGCGGTGGGTGCTACGCGGCGTCGAAAGCGGCGGAGGCACGCGCGAGGCCGGACGGTACATTTCTTTCTTCTCTCTTCAAGGTGACAGGCTGCCGTGGCTGCAACGATTGGATCGCATCGGCGCCAATGGAGTGCACGCGGTTGTAGTTGGCGAGGAACTGCTGAGCGTCGAGATGGCGCGCGTCGGTCAGACGTACCAATTGTTGATCGCGAGGCACGGGCTCGCCTACCCGAATGGGGACAAGAAGCGGCCGCGGAGGGCATCCAGGATTCTGTTCCGAGGATTCGACGGGCAGTTGCCGCCGGAGTTGCTGAAGCAAGGATTGGCTCCCGAGTTCTTCACGCGGAGCGGCGAGGTACAACCCATTCCGGAGCAGTTCGTCGAAGCAGTGAAGCTTGTCGCCGGGGGCGCGGCGTGCCGCAATTGCTGGCATTGTCATGGACTCGTGTCAGAGGAGACCCCGCGATGAGGAAGACTGGACTGGCAATCTGGCTCTTCCTTTTCCTGGCGAGTGTGTTTGGCGGCGTACTGCATGCTGACCCACTCAGCACCCTGGGCGGAGCCGTGTCTGGAACGGGGCTTGCCGTGCACCTTTATCGTCGGCGGTGGCCGGACGGTGGAGGCCGGTCTGAGTGAATGGATCGGAGGAGGGGACGAGAGATGACTGTCGGAACGAAGAGTCTGCTCTTTGGCGCCCATGCGGCTTACCTGCATCCCTTCTTCCTCGGGGCCGCCTGGGTGAAGCTCTACGGGCCTCCGTGGGATCCGCGGCTGTGGGCTGCGTTCTTTCTTCATGACATAGGCTACTGGGTAGCGACATGGACGGGCCGGAGGGGGAAACGCACGTGGAGCTTGGCGCGCGGATTCTCGGTAGGATTTGCGGGCCATCTTGGGAGGAATTTTCCCTCCGTCATTCGCGCTACTGGGCGAGGAAACATGCCTGCGAGGTCTCGCAGTTGTGCGCGGCCGACAAGCTGGCTTTCGCGATGACGCCTTGGTGGCTCTACTTGCCCATGGCGAAGGCCACAGGTGAGTTGGCTGAGTACATGGCGCTGCCGCAGGAACGGCAGGCCGGCGACCACACGTTCACCGCATCGGAACGGGCGCTTCTGGCGAGCGGTCACCCACGGTC
>CAYXVG010000154.1:0-6000 GCA_964468205.1 uncultured Solibacteraceae bacterium
CGATTCGGTCTTGGGGCTATTCAGAGTATCAGGCGAAGCAGGTTCAGTGGGTCCTCTGCACTGTGCTTCTCGCCAACAAGAGCCCCCGGCTCGAGGATCTGACTGTCGAGCTGCTCGAAGACGAAAAGAGGCTGATGACGGTCAGGCACCGACGCTCCCATATTCTCGTCCTGTCCAAAGCCTTGGCGGCTCTCGGCTACATCCCGAACGACCTTTCGGCGACGTGGCGTGTCGGTTCCATGAAGAACGTCGGATCGGCTGCCAACGGAGTTGCACCGGAGTGGGTCCGATGGGTCGATCGGTGGTACGCTACATCAACCCTGCAGGAGCACTGTCGGCGGCGATACCGGCTCATCCTGCTGAAGGCCGGACGCTGGGTCACTGAGCTTCATCCCGGCTATGTGACACCGGACTGCTGGACACGGGAACTGGCTGCGGAATGGGTCGCGACGGTCTGCCATTTGAAGATTGGTGAATGGACCCAGCGAAGCGATGGCTCCGTCAAGAAGGCTGACCGCCTACTGTCAGCCAAGGCGCGAGCTCATCATCTGTCTTCCGTGAGCGCCTTTTTCCGTGACTGCCAGGAATGGGAATGGATCAGCCGCCGCTTCGATCCGCGCCGGTGCTTCGCCGCGCCGCGAAGCCTCCGCGCACTGATAGGGGCGAAACCACGCGTCATCTCCGATGATGTCTGGGCTAAACTGCTCTGGGCGGGGCTCAACCTCAACGAGGAGGACTTCGGTTCTGCACCACACGTAAACGAGAACTACTATCCGCTTCCCATGATTCGTGCGTTGGCCGTGACGTGGCTCTTCGCCGGGCTGCGTATTGATGAGATCTATCGGCTGCGTGTCGGTTGTACCAGCGTCTCCGCGGCCGTCTCAACGGGGGGCAACCAGAGCATCTGCCAGTTGGAAGTCCCAGTCAACAAAACGGGCACTGCCTTTCAGAAGCCGGTCGACGGAGTTGTGTCGGAGGCCGTTCGAGCGTGGGAACAGGTCCGGCCCTCCCAACCGCTGGCGGCTGACCGGAAAACCGGCGAACTCGTGCATTTCCTCTTTTCCTACCGCGGCTCCCAGATCTCCTCGCAGTACGTCAACGGCACCCTGATCCCTCTGCTATGCCTCAAGGCAGGCGTTCCGCCAGAGGACGCACGGGGGAAGATCACGAGCCATCGCGCGCGGTCCACCATTGCCTCGCAGCTCTACAACGCGAGAGAGCCGATGACGCTGGTCGAACTGCAGCGGTGGCTCGGGCACAAGTGGGTGAACTCGACCCAGCACTACCTCGACGTCAGTCCAACAAAGCTGGCGACCTCCTATCGCAACGCCGCTTACTTCGCCCGTAACACCCGAGCTATTGACGTTCTCATCGATCGGGAGATCGTCAACAACGGTAAAGCCGCGGACCAGCCGTGGAAGTTCTACGACCTGGGCCACGGCTATTGCAGCTATGACTTCTTTGACCAGTGCCCCCATCGGATGGCCTGCGCGAAGTGCGGCTTCTACATCGCCAAGGACTCCACGCGAGGCCAGTTGCTCGAAGGTAAAGATCATCTCATGCGGATGCGCCAGGAGATTCCGCTAAACGATGCGGAGTTGGCCGCCGTCGACGATGGCGTTGCCGCGTTGGAGAAGCTCGTCCAACAACTGGTTGACGTCCCCACGCCCGACGGGCCGACTCCGCGTCAACTCCGTAGCTCCCCGACGGGACCTGGCGAGGGACCAGCTGGATGAGAAACTCGTGGGTTGACTTCCGTGCGGTCAAAGCCGCTGTCTCCATGGAGATGGCACTGGCCAACTATGGCGTCATGCTCCGTCGCCTTGACGGCACCTATCTCCGAGGGCGATGTCCGTTGCCGGAACATCAATCGAAGAACAGTCACCGAAGCTTCATCGTCAACACCGAGAAGAACGCCTGGGCCTGCCACTCCAGCTCCTGCGTCGCCGGTCGCGAAGGCCGCCTCGGTGGCAACGTCCTGGACTTTATTGCATCGATGGATGGCTGTACGATTCGTGACGCTGCAGTGAAGCTGCAAGACTGGTTTGCTCTGGCGCCGGGCTCTCCGCTGCCAAGGAAAGTTCGCCGCGAACCGGCAGCGGCGCATACCGCCTCTCCTCCCGAAACGGCTGACAACGGGCCGCTATCATTTGTGCTCCGGCACATCGACCTATCCCACTCGTACCTCAGCAAGCGGGGCGTGGATCCGAAGACCGCACGACTTTTCGGCATTGGTTACAACCGTGGTACCGGCACGATGCAGGACCGGATCGTGATTCCCATCCACAATGAGGATGGTTTTCTCGTTGCCTATGCGGGAAGGTCCCTCGACTCGACACCGCCGAAGTATCGATTCCCCAGCCGCTTCCGCAAGTCCCTCGTTCTCTTCAATCTTAACCGTGCATCTGGCCGCAGCAAGAACGTGATTGTGGTCGAAGGTTTCTTCGACTGCCTGAGGGTTCACCAGGCCGGATTCCCCTGTGTTGTGGCACTGATGGGCTGCTCGCTCTCACGCCGGCAAGAGGAGTTGCTCAAGCAGCGCTTTCAAAGTGTCGTCCTCCTACTCGACGGTGATCCAGCAGGTCGGCGGGCAAGCGAAGTGATCGCCTCCCGCCTGGTTAGGAGCCTCTCGGTGAGAATTGTGGAAGTGCCAAACCAGGGCCAACCTGATCAGCTTTCCGAAGACCAGCTTCGCTGCCTGTGTGATCCCGACTATTTCTGATGCTCACTTGCGCAGGAACATCTCCACACGGTTGGACGTCCAAGTGGCCACGCCGCATCCAAAGAAATCTGTATCTTCGGTCCAGATGGGGCATTGTAGTGCCAGGGCAGACGCAAGGATCGGCCAGTCTTCTGGGTCGCGTGGGCCCAGTCGCTCCCGGGCTTCAGCCTCGAACTCACCGTAAGCGTCGCTGCCAATCAGTTCTACAAGGCCCCACAATGCGCGCAGCAGTGCGAGTGCCTTTTGCGGATCCCCACCGCGTTTGGCAACGAGCTTCTCAAGATGCTCTTCGGCTTCGGCGAACGCAGCCTCAGGAACGAGAAACGACGTGTTCTCAGCATTAGCCTCGATCACCTGACGCACTCGTGTGCCCAAGACCGCACGAATCAGGATGTTCGCGTCCACCACCAGCGTTTTATTTGGCATTCCGCTTCTTCTCACGGGCGGTGCGGCGGATCTGCTTATACTCCTCCATCAGCTCGTCTTCGGTGGCGCCCCAGGACGCAATCATCTCGTCTAGCTCCGTCGCGGCGGCGCGCATAGCTTCTAGTTCAGCCTTTCGACTGCGCTTCTGCGCGGGGATATAGAAGCCGAGCGTCTGGCCGTGCCGCGTGATCGCCAGCGGCGTGCCGGATTCGAGATAGCCCGCGAGGTTCTCGCGGAATTCACGCATGCCAACCTTGGTCGTTTCCATATTGCGTACTCACTGTACACATTGTAGCATCTTCTCTCCCTGACGCCAGTGTTCGAAGGGGAAAAGCCGCCCCGTGAGGACGCCACAAACATCGTGGTACATTCTATGTTTTCGCCCTCCGAGGCCTCGCAAGAACGGATGGAACACGACAGATTGCAGGCGGTCGATCAGTGCATTCGGCGTGCCGCACAGCAAGCCGCCGCGCCGGCCGGCTTGTCAGTGGCGCTCATCGAACGATTTCTGCGCACGGGAGAAAAGACCTGGGAGGGGGCAGGCTCCGGCCGCTTCAGTCTCGCACAATTCAAGGAGGACGAGGCATATACTCGGGCGACGAAGACCGCCATTCGGAACCTGTTCGACCTTCTCACGAATCTACTGCCGGCAGAAATTCAGTCAAGTCCGACGGTGCCCCCGGACATGATTCGGCACCGCATTGAACCGATGGTAACAGGCTTGGTGCAGGAGGATTGGCGGGAAGTCGCGTTGCGCGAAATCATTGCGCGGACCTTCGTTTTGAACGTTCCGGGCGCCAGGGCGGCCATCGAGGCGGAATTGAAGACCTGCTTCATGGGATCGGCATGGCGGGTTCTCTGGGCCCTGTTCGGGGATCACGGGCTTAAGCCAGATGACGTTGAGGTGGGATGCGACGGCTTAGCCGGAGACTATGCGCACGTGCGATGGTCCGCTTACCAAACCAACGACCCGTACTGCGACGTCGTGGTTCACGAGGCCGCGCATATGTTGCATTATCTGAAGCCCAGGCACTACGGATTGCATGTCCGGCGAGGCCAGGAACGATTCGTTGACATCGAGTTCTGCCATCGCGAGCTTTTTGCATATGCTTGCGAGGCCTACTCCCGAGTGGTCCTCCAGGGCGAGCGCAAGTTGCGGATCCCGTTCGCTGAGAAGATGGCGGATGAGGCCTTCTCCTTCCCGCAGGGCCAAATCAAAGAGGTGGCCGCACTGGTCCTCAGCGCGGCCCGGGCTCGGAATGGCTGGCGTGTAATAAGGGAAGCTACCGTAATCCAGAGGCAGCGAAGGCGTCCCAGAGGATACGGAGATCGAGTACGAACGTCCACAGCCGCGAGTTGAAACGTGACTGTCGATGGCCAGCAGTCGGCTGAACCATTTTTGGAAAGCGCTCTGAAGCGAGAGCAGCGGATCAGCCGGATCGATTGATCGGCCTAGAATAAAGGTTCAGCGCACTGAGGGCCAGATGCTTAAACGCACGGTTAGGTATCCCGATCGAAAAATCTCCGAGACGTTCCTGCACTTCGCAGCGCCCATAGTTCACGACCTCCCGAGCGAGGCGCGTGAACACCGAGCCAGGGAAGCGTTGCAGGTGTCCTTCACTATCTGGAACGCCGTGATCTTCGCGGATGTGCTCAATGATCATCGGCACCTCGATGAGATTCGGCGTCTCACGGCGCCGGAGCCCGAGACAGCCGTCCTCATTGAAGAATTGACCGCCCGCAAACGCGCGATATTCGCCGACGATGAACGCCTGATTGGGAGCTGGGAAGTAACCCGCACGGAGGAGGGGATCAACGTCCGCGCCGACGCGCGAGATCCGCATTCCTTGCCGCGAGATCCTGCGTGACCTGGCTGCGCCTGATCGTTCCGTTTCGCAGGATTCCAGGGGGCAGCGCGCCGAACCGTGAGAAGGACTGGTTTCAAGAGAAAGAGTCAACCCTGCCCTGGCCTCATATTCCACATAATCAAGTCCGGTCTGCACCAGCTTTGGGTGGCAGATGCACACCTGCATGCCGCTTCGCAGTTGTCGCTCGTACCAGGCTTCCCGCTGCTCCGGCGGGGTGGCCGCGGTCAGAACCTCCGCTCGAATGCCTTCCTTGCAGAGGAGCGATTGCAGGCGTCGCGTGACGTCTCGTTTCTGCGTGTAGACGGCAAAGACCTGCACCTTGCTTCCCCGAGCGAGCTCCTGGCGGACCTCCTCGATCAGGCGCCGTTCCTTGGCATATGTGAACTGCTCGTCCAGGTCGGGCGGGTCGGCGATGATGAAGCGCTCGCGCTCGCCGGAATCCGGATTGGTACAGAAGCCGTAGAGGGTGCCCAGGCGGAAGGGCCGGTCCGGATACAGCAGCAGGGCATTCATCGCGGTGCTGATGACGGAGGCGTTGCCGTGGTGCTCGCGAAGGGCGTCTCGGATGTCGTTCTCCAGGTCGGAGTAGGCCTTCTTCAGCTCCGGGTCCATATCGACCGAGAGCACCTCTTCCGTGTATGGCGGCAGCGCGTCGGAGATGTCCTCCAGCGACACGAAGGCGGCCATATTCATGAGGTACTTGCCGAACAGAAGGGGCGAGGCGCCGGGCCGGCGCTTCACGGTGGTTGAGACCTTCGCTTTCGAACAGGAGTTCTCGGAGGTCTCGATTGTGGTGACCTTCTCCAGCACTCCGTAGGCTTCGGCGAACTGGCGAAGCCCGCCCTCGCCGTGGTCGAAGCCGTCTTCCCGCATGCTCCTCGCGTCGAGCCGATACAGGATGTTGAAGAGCTCTTATATCGGGAATCGGCGTCTGGCAAGCAGCTTTTGTGACAGCTACCACAGATTGCATGGTGCTTGCGGAGA
>CAYXVG010000155.1:0-5977 GCA_964468205.1 uncultured Solibacteraceae bacterium
GTTTACCGGCAAAGAACGGGATTATGAGTCGGGGCTGGGGCTGGATTACTTTGGGCCGCGGCCGTCAGGACCAAGGATGAGGATGTTTCGGACGAAGCGCTTCCGAGGCGAGTGTCAAGACCGCGGGGCGCTGGCCGGGCTGGATGGTCAGGAGGTCCATGTCTCATCGCGTGAAGAGGTTACCCGGCAAAGGAGTATCAGTGACGTCATTTTGGGGACTCGGCCCGGGCGGGATACTTAGAAAATCGCAAGAAAAGTTCTGAATTTGTCGTTGCAATTGCCCTAATGCTGGTGTAGGATTAAGGCCGGTTCTGGAGGTGGCCCGCCATGTCTCAGCGCTTGCTGGTTGTCTTTCTTCTACTTCCCTTTGTCCTGTTTGCGGCAGACCCGGTTGGCAAGGTGACCGCTGTTGCGTCTTTTGAGTTAAGCGGAACTCGTGTGCCGGTGGCCGGCGTCCCGCACTGGCCTGTCGTAATGGGGGATGTCGTCGAATTTGCCGGCTCCACGGGGTTACTGGATCTCAGGGACGGCAGCCGCCTGTGGTTTGGTCCCCAATCAAAGTTCAGCATTGAGAGGATAGGCGGTCAGACGATGGTGCTGCTGGGCGCGGGGACGTTGTGGTACGAGCGGCCGGCCGATTCTCAGCTCGTGATCGCCGCCGAGTCGCGGGAGCCGGTGTCGCAAAGCTTGCATCGGGGCAGCCTGTCATTCAGCGGGGAGGCGGCAAGTTCGGAGCTGGGAGGCGGAAAGGTTCTGCGCGAGATCAGCGTGCTCAAGGGCAAGAAAGGCGGCGGCGCTCCGGGTCCACCGCCTCTGGTTCCTCCACCGGGCGCCGGTCCTCCGCATCCTCCGCCCGGCAAGCCCGGAGTGGGACCGCCGTTTGACCCGCCACCAGTGAGCCCGTGGAAGCCGGGGACAAAGCCCCCTCATGCGCCAGGACCTCCCGGCGGCACCCCTCCTGGACTAGCGGGCCGGCAGTAGCAAATAGGCGCCGGTCACGCGATGGCTTCGGTCTCGGAGCCGTGCATGGCGGAGTGCAGACAGGGGGCGCGGATGTCCTTTTCCGATGCCAGCCGCACCTGTTGAAGGGATCACCTGTCCGGACGATGGCGGGCCAGTGGCGTGTAGAGTGGAGCGCTGAACGTCTTCGTGGGTTTCGTGACGGACTTGAGACGATGCCGGCGGGTGTTACGGGCGAATCCGTCTTCTATGTTCCGGGGCCACCGATTCGCAACGCGGCTGGTACAACCCCACTCTTGCGACCGGGGATTGCCCGAAGAAGGAGGGCTTCCGTGTCCAGGCTCGGCCGTGGGCGTCCGGCCGGGTGCGCCGTGGGCGGTTGAGGTCCGAGCGGTTTCGTCGAGAGCGCTCCAGCCGAGGATACCCATCCGGCCAGGCGACCGGCGCGGGCTGGTGCAATAGACTGAAGTTGTGCGGACCTTAGGGCCGGCGGAAATCATTATCATTCTGGCGTTGGTGGCGTTGGTTCTCGGCGGGACGCGGATCAAGAACCTGTTGACGTGGCTCGGCGAGTTGGCGCGGCCAAAGGTTGCCAAGTTCCGGTGGATTCTGAAATCACTCGGCGGCTCCGAAGAGGAGGAGATCAAGGCCGAGCGGCCGGTGGGCCGGGAGATCGCCAAGAAGGTGCTCAGTCAGTTCGGTGAGGATCCGGATGCCGGGGCGCGGGAGCGGCTTGGCCAAATTGGAACGAAGCTGGCCGCGGCGGCCGGCGGCAAACGGGAATTCACGTTCCGGCTGCTGCGAAACGGTTCCGTGAATGCGTTTGCCGTTCCCGGGGGAAACGTTTTCGTCACGCGCCGGCTGTACGACCTGCTCGGGCGGGATGATGACCAGACAGCGTTCATCCTGGGACACGAGATGGCCCACGTGATTCTGCGGCACTCCGCCGAGCGATACGCTGTGGAGACCGTGTTGCGGGCGTTGGGGCGTGGGGGTTTGACGATATCGTTGTTGAGCAAGGGGTACTCCGAGGAGTCCGAGTTCGAGGCCGATCGAATGGGCCGGGAGATCGCCGTGAAGGCAGGTTTCGACGGGCGGCAGGCGGGACGGGCGCTCGAACGCATCCGCGAAGCCGCCGGAGGGGAAGAACCGCTCGAGGAATACTGGTCCACGCATCCGCCCCTTGAGGAGCGAGTGAATCGTCTGTCCGGCGGATAGGCGGCGAATAAGCCCGCCGGCGGGCGCCCCTCGGGGACCGGAAGGCCGGGGATTGACTTACCGGCCCTCGATGATTGCCATCATCTGTTCGCGCAATTCCTGCTTCTTCGCGGTGTGGGCCGGGTCCTTGGCGAGATTGTTCCACTCGTAGGGGTCGGCCTGGTGACTGTAGAGTTCCTCGCTGCCATCGGGGTACAGAATGTAGCGCCAGTCTTTGGTGCGGTAGGCGAATGTTTGCTGGCGGATGTCTTCCTTATCGGGGCCGACGCCGAGGACGGTGAAGGCGCCCGCAGGGCCATTCCAGCCCGAGTAGTCCGGGTTCTCGAGGAACGGCCGGATGCTGAAGCCGCCGAGTGGCGCTCCGCCTTCACTTTTGATCGTCTCGCCCTCAAGGCCGCAGAGGTCGACGAGGGTGGGGAAGATATCGATGAGCGAGACGGGGTGGCTCACCGTGGCGCCGGGAGTTCCTTCGCCGGGCGCGCGGATGATGAACGGAACGCGGGTGCTCTCCTCCCAGGGCGAGTTCTTGAAGAGGTACTCTTTCTCGCCCATGTTCCAGCCGTGATCGCTCGTGAAGACGACGATCGTGTTGTCCTTGAAGCTGCTCTTGTCGAGGGCGTCGAGGACGATGCCGATCTGCTCGTCGACGAACGTGACGCAGGCGAGATAGGCCTGGAGAAAGTGCTTGAGGCCGGTTTCGATGTCCGGGTAGGATTCCTTCAGCGTGCGGTAGTAGCGCGGGCCTTTGAGATCGGCGGAATGATTGTCCAGATAGTGGGTGTCCGCGGCATCGCCTTCCTTAAGCGGTTCGAGCTTAAGGTCCTCGAGAGGGAACATGTCAAAGAAGCGCTTGGGCGCGTAGAGCGGCGTGTGGGGGCGAACGAAGCCGACGCCGAGGAAGAATGGCTGATCGCTTTCGCGCTCTTCCAACTCGCGGATTTTCGCGGCGGCCCATTGCGCGTGCATTTCGTCCGGCGTGAGGTCGCGCTCGTTCTCGCTGGTGTAGCTCATCCGGTCGCCTTTCGGCGAGTAAACCCAGCCCGGTTCGGCCGGTCCGGCTTGGCCCTCGGGGAACTTCGGGACGTCGGAGAGAGGGGCGAAGGAGCCGTCCACGGGGCCTATGGTGCGAAACGGTTCCGGTACTGACGGGTGGCCGACGGTCTCTTTACCGTCGAAGGCGAAGGGGCCGTAGTTGTTGATGTCGACGCCGGGGTCATCCCACAGATGTTTGCGATCGTTGTGGAGGAGCTTTCCACTGCCCGCGACGAGGTAGCCGTTTTCACGGAACAGTTCCATGAGGAGCTTGTTGTGTTTGAGCACGGGCTGCTCGTCATGCGGGGTCCAGCCGAAATCTTTCGATACGTGCGAGTAGACACCGGTGAAAAGGCTGTTGCGGGAGGGCGAGCAGATGGGCGTGTTGCTATGGGCGTTGTCGAAGACGACGGAGGAGGCGGCGAGTTTGTCTATGTTCGGGGTCCTGACTTGCGGGTGGCCGCCGAAGGCGCCGGAGTAATCGTTGAGGTCATCGCACATGATGAGAAGGACGTTGGGCCGCTGGGCATTCCGGCTGCCGGCGATGTCGCTGGTGGAGCAGCCGGCCAGGAGCAGGCCGGCGATCAGAGACGGATACAGAGAGTCGAGGATTTTTTTCACAGAAAGAGTTTACACCTTCCCGTGGGATACGAGAAGTGGTAGGATTCCTTTTTGTTCGAGGAGGTAGAATCGATGAATCGTCAAATCGGAATAGGATTGATGGTCGCGCTAGGATTGGCGGCCGGTGCGGCGGCGCAGGGGCTTGCCACGCAGAAGGTATTGACCCTCGAAGGGGCGAAGAAGATCGCCGCGGCGGCGGAGAACCATGCCACGGCGCAGGGGTGGAGGGTGAACATCGCCATCGTGGACGACGCGGGCGACCTGCTCTATTTCGAACGCAGGCTGGGGGTGCAGACCGGCTCAATCGACGTGGCGATACTTAAGGCGGCGAGCGCGGCGCGGTTCAAACGGGCGACGAAGGTGTTCAGTGACCTCATTGCCGGGCAGCCGGGGTTGGCAATGGTGCCGGGCGCGATCGCCGTTGAGGGCGGGCTGCCAATCTTCTGGGAGGGAGAACTGCTCGGCGCAATCGGGATCAGCGGCGTGACTTCGGCGCAAGACGGGATGATTGCGAAGGCGGCGGTGGACGCGGCGGAAGGGATTCTGAAGTAGGCGGGCGAAGCGGCCGGTCCGGCCATGGACTTCGCTGGCGGGGGGCGAGTGTGACAAAATAGCGGCGATTCCAGTCAAGGAGATCCGGAATGCCGCTCGTTGTCCTTCTATTATTGGTTCTGACGCCCGCTGCCATGGCGCAGCCGGCGCTTTATCTCGATGCACGCCAGCCGGTGGAGGCGCGGGTCGAGGACCTGCTTGCGCGAATGACGCTGGCCGAGAAGGTTGGCCAGGTCAATATGCCGTGCGTCTACGTCGGTGGTCTGGGGCGCACGATCGAGGAGAAGACGGAGAATTGCCGGCGGTTCGCAGCGGGAACGCTGGTGGACGGGATCGGCCCGGCGGGCGGCTTCTTCACGCTTGCGAACACAATTCTGCACGAGGGGCCGCGGCAACAGGCGGACTACTTCAACGAACTGCAGCGCATTGCGACGGAGAAGACGCGGCTGAAGATTCCGCTGCTGCAAACCGAAGAGGGCACGCACGGCCTGATGTGTTCGGGGGGCACGATCTTCCCGGAGGGTCTGGCGCTTGGCAGCACGTGGAACCTAGATCTGATTGGCAAAATCTACGCGGCGGCGGCGCGCGAGGCCCGGGCAGTTGGCATCCATCAGCTTTATACGCTGGTGATCGAGCCGAACCGGGACCCGCGTCTCGGGCGCAATCAGGAGGGCTATAGCGAAGACCCGTACGTGTGCGCCCGGTTCGCCGAGACCATCGTGCGGGCCGTACAGGGGATCGACATCTCGGCAGCGGACAAAACGGTAGCCGGGCTGTGCCACTATCCGGGACAGAGCCAGCCGGTGAGCGGGCTGGAGCGCGGCGCCATGGAGGTTTCCGAGCGGACGCTGCGAAACGTGTTCCTGCCGCCGTGGTTCGCGGGTATCAAACGGGCGGGCGCGCTGGGCGTGATGGCGACCTACGCGGCGATTGACGGTATTCCGGCGCACTCCTCGGAGTTTCTGCTGACGGACCTGCTGCGCGGCGAGATGGGATTCGAGGGGTTGGTGCTGGGTGAGGGAGGCGGCATCGAGATCCTTGTCTACGAAGGCCTGGCGCCGGCGCAGAAGGAAGCGGGGCAAATCGCTTTGCGGGCCGGCCTTGACGTGGGCATCTCACACGAGCAGGGCTACCTGCTGCCGTTGGTGGAGAGCGTGAAAGAGGGGCGTGCTTCGATGGATGACATCGACCGCGCGGTCCGGCGCGTGCTGCGGCTGAAGTTCCAGCTCGGGCTGTTCGAGAAGCCGTTCGCCGACCCTGAGCGGGCGGTTGCCGTCTCTCATACGGAGGAGAACCAAAGGCTGGCGCTGGAGGCGGCGCGGGAGGGCATCGTGCTGCTTAGGAACGAAGGCGGCCTGCTCCCACTGTCAAAGAGCTTGAAGTCAGTGGCGGTGATCGGGCCGAACGCGGATCACGAGAAGAACCAACTCGGTGACTACACTTCGAACGTTGTGCTGCAAGACGTCGTGACGGTGCTCGACGGGCTGAAGGCAAAGCTCCCGGCGGCAGAGATCCGCCATGTCAAGGGCTGTGACGTGGTGGGCGAGGAGACGAACGAGATTGCGGCGGCGGTGGCAGCGGCGCAGTCCGCGGA
>CAYXVG010000156.1:0-5939 GCA_964468205.1 uncultured Solibacteraceae bacterium
TCAGGTTGAAGGTGATGAATGGAATCGTCGTCTGTTCACGGGGGATGTCCGGATAGCGGAAAACCCCATCGGGCAATCCGATTTTTGGCCAGTTTGCGCGAGTTAGCCCTCAGTGCGGGATCACCCGCTCGGCGGCCCCGCTTTCGACGAATATTTCGCGGCCCTTCTTGAAGACCTTGTCGAGGATACGGAGCGCTTTGTCCACCTCTTGCTCGGAGATGATATAGGGCGGGAGAAAACGCAGGACGTTATCCTGGGTGCAGTTGATCAACAGCCCGTTCTCGAGGGCTTCCTGAACAAGCGGCGCGCCGGGAATCTCAAGCTCGATGCCGATCATGAGTCCGTAGACTCGGACTGCCCTGACGAAGCGGTAGTGTCGCGCCAGTTCTTCCAGCTTGATTCGGAAATAGCCACCGCGTTGGTAAATCTCGGGCAGCAGTTCGTCCAGAATCTCAAAGAATTCCAGCGCCACCCGGCAGGAAAGCGCTCCACCGCCGAATGTCGAGCCATGGCGCCCCTTGCCCAACACGGCGGCCGCCTTTTCGTTGGCGATCACGGCGCCGAGCGGTAGCCCGCACGCGAGTGGCTTGGCCGCCACCACCAAATCGGGCAGGACAACGGGGTCAATAAGCTGATAAGAGAAGTACTTGCCCGTCCGGCCCACTCCGCACTGGATCTCGTCAAAAAGCAGCAGGGCCTTGTGCTTATCGGCCAGGTCCCGGGCCTTGCGGACGAAATCGAAGTCGATCAGGTGGATACCGCCTTCACCCTGGATGCCTTCGACAATAATGCCGGCCGTGGCATCGGAAACCGCGGCCTCGAGAGCGGCGGCGTCGTTACGGGGCACGAACTTCACACCAGGCAGCAGCGGCTCGAACAGTTCCCTGATCTTGGCTTGGCCGGTCACGGACATGGCTCCATAAGTGCGCCCATGGAACGAGTTTTCGAGGGCGATGATCTCGTGTTTGCCCGGACTCAGCGAGTGGCCGTAGGCGCGGATCATCTTCAGCGCGCCCTCCATCGCCTCGGCCCCTGAGTTCGAGAAGAAGCTGCGCTGCAAACCACTGATTTCAGAAAGCTTTTTGGCGAGCTTGCCCTGGAATTCGTGGTAGTAGAGATTCGAGCAATGGATTAGGAGCCCCGCCTGCTCCTTGATTGTTTTCACGATCCGCGGGTGGGCATGGCCCAGAGCGTTCACGCCAATGCCGGAAATGAGGTCCAGATAGCGCTTGCCATCAAGGTCATAGACAGTACAGCCCTTGCCACGATGAACAACGAGCGGGTATCGGCCATAGTTTTGAACAAGATACTGGCTCTCGAGGTCAATAATCTCTTGCGCAGGGGATTTTTCGCCGGCTGTGCTTGTGGAACTCTCCATACTGATTCATGATACTGCAACACGGCCGTTCCGCACCTTCAATCGAACGGGATCGGAGCCGGATCTACCCCGCCGCGACCCACACCGGCGAGGACCAGGCCATATCGCCGTTCGACTGATGTACTCGCACGTAGTACCAGTCCGCCCGGGCGCCGTCGCGCTCGTCATCCACGCTGAATCCGGCGTCCGCGTTCGGCGCGAACACCGGGCGGTGCAGCATGGCCGATTCCCACGGAAAGGGGGCCGTGAACAACATCTCGTTGGACTCGGCCAAATCCGCGAGGCTCTGGCTGAGGGAGCACTCCCGCGGCTTTGAACAGGTGACCGTGACCTTGGTTCCGGCCGACCCGGCCACCTTCAGTACGATGGCTTTTTGGGAATAGTCATCGACCTGTTGCTTCAGGGCGGTGTAGGATTGCACCCGAACCCGCTTCGGTCCCCGTTCGAGCACCTTGTCACGGCGGAACTCGTCCATCGGACCGGTCACGAAACACGTTTGCATATCCAGTATTTCGCCGCCCTCAACCGAGATGGTGAAGTCCCAGTCCGCTGTGCCGCCCCAGCCGAGCGCCGGCCATGGTCCCCAGCCATACTCGAAGCGGACCAGCACGGGTTCGTTCCAGGGGTTCGCACCCGGCGAACGATCCACCGGAAACTCGCGGTGAATCACCTGTCCGTTGCGCACCACCTCCACGCGATCCACTTCGTCCCATCCCTGGACGCCGACCTCGATGCGGCGCTCGCGCCGGAAGGGCGTCTCCTGCCCCATGATGTGGCCGTTGACGAAGAAATCAAGGCCAATCCGGTCGCCGCTCACGGCGTAGACTCGCCGGCTGCGAAGGGCGTCGAAGATCGCCTCGCGTGTCAGTTCCTTCACCTTCACGGCAGCCAAGCCCTCCCGGTATGCGCCAGGATAGCCGAGGTGGTCGTCGGTGCTGGCGACAGCCCCGAGTTTGAGGCCGCTTTCCAAGTAGCGCTGGTAGGTGTGCCGGGTCCAACGGCCGCCCTCGGTGTGCCGTTTGTAAGGTTGCGGCGCCCGGTCGTGCTCGGCGCAACCCCATTCGGAATAGATTTCGATTACCGGCGAAACGCGGGGGTCGATCCTGGAGCCATCCACTCCGCGGTGCCCCAGCCGGTTAGACGGGTGATGCGGCACCATGATGCAGCCGCGGCGGCGGGCGAACTCCTGCAACTCCTGCAGGTCTTCGATCAACTCGTAGTCTCCTTTGAGATCCGGAAAGAGGATGTGGTAATCGCCTTCCGCGGCGCCGTGGCGCTCATATCCGAGGATGGTGACGAACTTTTCCGGCTCATCGTACTTGCGCGCCAACTCGACGACGTCGGGCCAGCGGGCTTTGGCGACATGGAAGCCGTTCTTCCACTTGTGCTCGATCTTCCCGTCGTAGGTCCCCATGTCGGGCCAGTAAGAATGGGGTGTAAAGGCATAGAAATCAAGGTGGTTACGGGCGATTTCGAACGCGCGTTCGAGGCTGCCCTGCGCGTATCCAACTTGGTTGTGGTTGTGCAGATCGCCAAAGAAGTTCCGGTATCCGCCGTCCGGGGCGGCGGGAGCGGCGCCGGATGCCATGGCGGTGGAGGCGGCGGCGCCGCGAATCCAGTCTCGTCGAGTCAGTGATATCCCCATTTCTTCAGGATAGCGGAAGCCCACGTGCCGGAATTGCCTGGGGGCGCTTAGTTTACAGCGATGTCGACGCCGATCGCATCGTGATCCGAAAGCGGAACCTCGCGGCCCTCGCGCAGGTCGTGGATCACCACGGGATTCTCGAAAGCGACGTCGCGGCCGGCGAACCAATCCAGCTTCAGCGGACAGCGTCCGTCATGGTTTCGCAGCGCCCACCGAATGAAGGGGAAACACCACTGCGGCACCCATTCGGACAGTCCGCTGTAGGCGCGGGTGTCTTCGAATTCGTAATAGATCGTGTGCTCGCCGAGACGGTTGGCGTTGCGGTAACCGAAGCCGCGGTCCTCGAGCATTTGGAAGAGCTTCTTTTCGAACCGATTGTATGGGTGCAGGTAGTGGTTCCGGATCACGTTATCGGGCCCCATTAACACACGCAGCCAGTAACCCATGATGGAGTGGAACGCGCTCGAAGAATTGAAGGTGGTGGTGTTCCAGTCGCCTCCGACAACGGCCGGCCCCGCCGAAGGCAGGGCGTTCAGAACCATCTCCATCTGCTCCTTCCGGTGCAGTTGCGTGGAATTCGCGTCGAGGTGAACGCTCGCGGCATGCAGAGTCATATTCGGGAAAACAACCTCGGCGACCACGGCGGATTGGCTTCCCAACCGCTTTTCCCGGCCCGACATCTTGTCGATTCCGTTTTCAAGCGAAACCGCCCGCACGTGCCGCAGCGGGTACCGGCTGAGCAAGGCGTTGCCGTGCAGCCCCAGATCGTTCTCTCCTTCGACTCTCGCCTCCAGACCGGAGCCTTTCGACAAATTGAGATAGCAGGGAACGAAGGCGTAGTGGAATCCCAACTCGGAGGCCAGCGTCCGGGCGACGTCCCGGTTCCCCGAGCGCGCCATTCCGACATCGGTTTCCGTCAACAGAAGCACGTCACAAGTTTTCAGGTACTCGTGGGTGCGGAATTCCTCAAGTTGGCGGTCGAATTGGGTACCCCGCTCGACGTTCCAGGCGAGAAACCGGTAGCTATCGCGAGCCGGGGCCACGGTGCTGGCGAAGTGTCCGATCTCAGGGCTTTCAAGCACACGGTGAATTGTGGGGGCGAGTTGCCGGAACAGGGGATGGGCATGAAGCTCAGCGCTGGAACGGCATTTTGCCAGCTCCGCGAAATGCGGTTTCAGCCGGTCGCGAATCAGGTCGCGAATCTCGGCCGCACTCCATTCCCTCTCGTGTGCTTCTACATGCATGGCTCGATGGCGCCCAGACCGCCTCATTAACATAATAGTCGAGGTCAGCAGGGCGCCGCCGAATCCTCAGGCGGCTTCTGCCGCTCCGTAACCCCGCCGGCGCAGATGCTGGCGCGTGGCTCGCCGCGCGCCACCGAGGAGCAGGGCGAGACGATCGCCCTCGAGGTCGAACTCGAGCGTCCCGTAGCCTTTAGCGGGGAGCCGGCAAATCCAGTCCGAATAGCGGCGGATCTGCGCGTTGTCTCGCGCCTTCATCATGGTGTCGAGCATTCGCTGGACTCGCTGAACCAGCGGGAGGCAAACGATCCCACCCGGCGGAGGCGGCACGGCTGACGCCCCTGGCACCGTTTCGTCCTCGGCAATCAGAAGTCCCAAGATGCCGGCGCCAGCGCGCGGCCGCCCCATGAGTTGCTGCACCTCGAGACTGCCGCCGGCGAGGAGCCGGATGGGAAAATTCGAAAGCATCCCGCCGTCCACCATCGCGTGACCCACGACATCGCGGTCGAGGTAGCGGCCCCATTCGGATTGCCAGCGCACCTCCTGCCACACGAACGGTATGCTCATGGACATGCGCACCGCCCAGGCGACCGGCGCCAGCGGCGCGGTGCGGTGATTCAACGCCAGCATCTCGCCCCCGGTCGTGTCGGACACCATCACGGTCAGGTCGCTCCCGGTCCGTTCGTGAAAGCCGCTCAAAGTGCAGCCGGCGGGAATTCCCTGCCCGGCCAGCTTCTCTTCCACCCAGGCATGAAACGTGTCACCCGAAAAGACGCCGCCATACTCCATCAGTGAGAACAGTTGCCGGAAGCGTCTGTTCGCCATCAGTCGGTTGAACAAAGCTTGGTCGATGCGCTCTTCCAGCCGCTCTGGCACCAGCGGCAGATCCACCGCTGAAAAGAGCTGTCCCAGCACGCTTTGCCTCCTTTGCCACGCATCGAAATCCGCGCCGGCCGGCACATCGAAAAACGTCGTGAAACGCGGCTGCCCGCCGGTCCGTTCGCGGATTGCCTCGAGCAAGCTGGAGGCCCCGTAACCCGCGGCGACCAGCGCCGCCGCGATCGCCCCGGCGGAAGCGCCTATCACGCGTCCGGCCTCGTGCCCTTCTTCCGCGAGAGCCTCCAATGCCCCGGCGAAGGCAACCCCCTTCGCCCCGCCACCCTCAAAAACAAGATCCAATTTGGCCATCCGCAAGTCTCCTTTTCCGTGTTCAGATTACGGGGCGGCAAGCACGAAAAACTGGCCGTCCGCGGCCAAGCTGAAGATTACAGAAGGGATTTTTTTACGAAACACACGTGAATGCATAGATTTGTTAGGCCGGTTTCGCGCGTAGAGAGGGCGGGTGGCGAGCACAAAGTGGGCCGCGGAACTGGGCTAACAAACCGGTGAACGAAACCGGCTCATGGCCTTCGGCCACAACGGGGTATGACCGCGACCAGATGGCTGGAGCGGGGTTCAGTACGGACCACCCGAAGAACCGTCGGGCGCTCCGGGCCGAGTCGTGCGACGGCTCGACGGAGTCCTGAGGTCTCGCAGACGCGACGTTGCCCGATAGGTGCGGCAGACCGGCCCGTTATCGGGGCTAATTTTCGCGATTCCCAGTTTTCACAATAGATTGCGTCTTTACAATGGGAGTCGCGTGACCGCGATATCACATACGCAGAGTCCACATGAG
>CAYXVG010000157.1:0-5916 GCA_964468205.1 uncultured Solibacteraceae bacterium
CGCACAGGAACTGGCCGGTGAGGTTAACGCCGATGACGAAGTTCCACTGATCAAGGGTCATTTCCTCAAATGGTGCATCCCGCTGCAAGCCGGCGTTGTTTACCAGGATATCGATCGTCCCGAACGACTCGATCATCTGGCGGAACATTGTCTGGACCTCACTCTCTTTCGAGACATCAGCCTGGAATGGGATGGCCCGCGCACCACAATTCGTGATTTCGTCCACTACCGCCCGGGCCCGATCCTCACCTCGAACGTAGTTGACCATGACGTCTGCGCCGGCCTTGCCCAGTTCAATGGCGACCGCCCTTCCGATTCCCGAGTTGGCCCCTGTCACCAACGCTTTCTGCCCCTGCAGTAGCTTCGGCACGGCACACGATGGCATGACGACTTCCGGTAGCTCAACGGGGGGGGTTCCCTGCTCACGCATTTAGATTTCCCTCCATGTCGGATTTCGAAACGGACTGGCACACTCGAACAAGCGCACTCAGACCACTCTTGCACACCACTCTTCTATATCCCCAAAAACGTGCTTCCAGAATCAAGTCCTATCCGTACATATGTGACAGCTCTTTGTAGACTTCGCCGGATCAGCAGTGAAACCGCCGACCGGTTTTCGCCCTGGCTGTAAAGGCGGCTTCGGGCCAGGACATCGACACAAAGAACCGAACGCCCGGCTCTAGGTATCGAACTCTTGCCTGCCGCCGTGCCCGACTACTGGCCGACCGGCGGGCTACACGCTTTTTCTCTATCCAGGCCTCTCCGGTGTCGGGGCCAACACTAGCTGCTTCATCTCGCCTGTTTTGAAGTCTCATTCCTCCAACCCGGTGAGCGGCACGCAAGAAAGCTCGCCGAAGGGTGACGTGAACTCGATTCCGGCCCGCTGGTATGTGCCCGCGGGAATCGCAATATCCGCCAGCAGAAGTCGGCCAGCAAGTTCCCGCCGGAGTCCCGTTTTGGGGAGCACAAGTGTGACCGTGGTGCTCGCACGCGCGAACTCGCGAGCGGTTTCGCCGGTAGTGGCACCCACACCCGACGGCACGTCAAAAGAGACGATCGGAGCGCCGATTGCGTTCGTCCAGCGAATAACCCGTGCCGTATTGCCTGTTAGAGCGTCCCGCAGGCTGTAGCCGACTAAGGCGTCGAGAATGAGTTGAGCCTCGAGCTTGGACAAATCCGCAACGTCCACTTCTCTACCAGTGGTCTCGTTGAATATCCTCAGTTGCCAAGCAGGAAGCGGGCGCAGTTTACCGGACGCGGGCAAGCACAGATACAAATCGATCCCACGATTGTTCAGGTAACGAGCGACGCAGATTCCGCCGCCTTCGTTCCCGCACGAACCCGCCAGCACAACAACCTTGGCCGCGCGACAACGAGTTCCCAACTCCTCAATCGCTACTGACGCCAGGTTGCGACCTGCGTTTTCCATCAGCTGGTAGGTATTGGAACCTGCCTCCTCAATGGCGATCCTGTCAACCTCGCGCATTTTTTCCGCGGTGATGGCCAGTACCGCCACACCCGTGTTTGTAAGAAACTTTCTTGGCAAACGGTTTCCTGGTCGAAGTTGTTAATTCGCCCGAAAGGCCCGTGACGTTACGCTATCTCAGCCGGGCACGCCGCCAGGACGGCGAAATCGTTCGAAGCCGGGCGGTTCCGCAAAGATTTTCCTTCATCGGCTGTAAGATTCCCGGGCCGCGCGTCACACACTACCAGGCTCCGGCGGTTCACCCGCCGGAGCACAACAAACAAAAAGGAAGCAGGAACACGCATGAAATTGAAGAACATTCTCGTGAAGATGGCGCTCATCGCTTTGATCGGCGCTCTTTCTTTGGGCACGGCCCTCGCTGCCGGCGGCACCCACTCGTTCACTGGCAGCCGAGTCGCTGTTGAGTCTGGCAAGTCCTTTAAGGATGTCACCAAATCGATAGAGAAGCTGGTAGCCAAGAGCGGCATGATGGTGATGGCCGAGGTCAATCAAGGCAAAATGCTGTCCATGACCGGGTTGAAGCTGAATGCGCGGCTTTTCCTCATCGGTAACCCTAACGTAGGCAAACAGGTCTTCGAGCAGGACCATGGCGCGGGCTTGTACATTCCGCTCCGGGTCTTCGTCTACGAGGACAAGGATGGAAAAACCTACGTGGCGTACGACCGGCCATCGACACTGCTGGGACAGTTCGGTAACGAGAAGGTAGCCATGGTTGGCAAGATGCTAGACGAAAAGATCGAGGGACTAGCCAACATGGCGGCGAAATAGCTTTGGCCCCAACGGCAGGGGCGCGTCTGGCGCCCCTCGTCTTCCCGAAAGGAGTATTGAAATGAAGCATAGCAACTGGAAGACACTCATAACTTCTCTGGCCACTCTGGGACTTGCTTCCATTGCGCCAAATGCCTTCCCCGCGGCTCAGGCCGGCTACGGATCGCTTCACGATTTCGGAACCTATCTTGTGCTTCCTGCCGCGGCGCTGCTGGTTGTTCTATTTCTAATTAGCCGCGCCACTGGCGACAAAAGGACCTCCCAGGCCATCCTTTTCGGGGCATTGGCCGGTTTAACTGCGACGTTGGCCCTCGAAGCGGTCCGCTATCCCGGCTTCAGGCTCGGATTCATGCCGGGGAATCTGCCGGAGCTGATGGGTGTCTTGCTGTTAGATCGCTTCGCCCAGGGGCCGTCCGCCGAATCGACTCTAGCAGGCTATGCCTACCACTTCTGGAACGGAGCCTCGTTTGGCATAATTTTTGCCGTGCTGGCGGGAATCCGGAGACCCGTGTGGTGGAGCGCCATCTACGGTATTCTGGTCGGAGTCGGTTTCATGGTCAGCCCAGTCGTCGAAAGCCTGGGTATCGGATGGTTCGGCGTCGGCTTCGGTTGGTCGTTTGCGGCCACGGTGACCGCCGCGCACATAGCGTGGGGTGTGGCTTTCGGGTACTTGCTCCGAATCGCCGCCTCAAGCCAGATGACGACGGCTGTTGCTCATCCGCAGTCTTGCTCAATTGCCTCGTCAGAGACGTAGTTGGAGATTTGGCGAGTTCGAATGCCCGAAAGGAGAGTGCCGTGCCCGTACCGGATTCCCAACAGGGATCAAAGGCGAATGCCGCGGCGAGTGGAAACGGCGGTTCCGGGGAAGAGTCCCGGCGATTCCGCGAACTTGCGGAATTCCCCGAGGCCAACCCCTCTCCCGTGTTGCGCTGTGACGATTCGGGCCGCATACTCTATCAAAACCCGGCTGCGAAAAGGTTCGCCGGCCGGGCTGGCTTTCCGGAAAAGAACATTAGCGATTTTCTACCAGCCGATTTTTCTGCGAAGGTCAGTCGGCTAATTGACGAAAGGCGAACTGTTATAGACGAGGAGTGGAAATCGCTCGGGCGCATCCTGTCGTTGACGTACCAGCCAATCGCCGACACATCCGAGATCTTCGTATTCGTCGTAGACGTAACCGAACACGTTAATGCCGTGCAACAGTGCCGATCCTACGCAACTGAACTGGAAGCAATCAATCAGCAACTTCGAAACACTCAGGCGGAGTTGGTGCAATCCGAGAAGATGGCATTACTGGGAAACCTCGCTGCCGGGATTGCTCATGAGATCAACTCGCCGCTCGGGGCGATGAGCAGCAATAACCAAACCGTGGCTATTTCCGCAACCAAAATCGGCCGTATCCTGCAGGAGCGACTGGCAGACTTCGACCCTCAGGAGGCGAAGACGCTGGAGCGGTTCATCCACGTGATCACGAACTTGAGCGAAGCGAACAGTGCGGGCATCGAGCGCATCAGGAAGATCGTTAACAGCATGAAAAGCTTCGCCCGGCTCGACCAATCTGAGGAAGATTACTTCGATATCCACGCTGGAATCGAGACTACCCTAACCTTGCTCGATCACGAACTGAAACGCAAGGCGGAGATCCACCGGGAATTCGCCGAGGTGCCCCTGGTTTACTGCAAGCCGCGCGAGATCAACCAGGTTTTCATGAACCTGTTATTGAACGCCGCCCAGGCCATCGAAAGAGCTGGCAGCATTCGCATCAAGACCCGCGCGAGTGAAGACTCCGTCATCATTGACATCGCCGATACTGGGAAGGGGATCCACCCGGATAATCTTCGCAACATTTTTGATCCCGGTTTCACAGTCCAGGGCGCGCGCACCGGGATGGGCCTGGGTTTACCAATCGCTTACCGAATCATCCAGGATCATCGGGGCTTGATCACTGTGAGAAGCGAGCTTGGCCGGGGATCAACATTTACGGTGAAGCTGCCAGTTCACCGGGTACCACGGAAACACTAGGCTTCAGCCCAACCGATCACTCAGGCTTTCCGCTCCCTGTTGGCGCCAATTTCAGTTGACCAGCAAAAATGTAACCGGACACTCGCGCAAAACGAAAGAATTACCGGAGGCCATCATCTTGCTGACGTACAATACTCACGACCCGTTGCCAGTACACCTTAACCTGAACGCCCGGGGCCTCAAGCAGTCCGCGACGCTCGCGATCAACGAGCGATCTCACCAACGACAGCAACTTGGGCAACCGGTCTACCGGCTGGGCTTAGGGCAATCTCCGTTCCCAGTGCCGGAGGTCGTCGTTGAGGCATTGCGCGAGCACGCGGCCGAGAAAGACTACCTGCCGGTGAAAGGGCTGCATACCTTGCGAGAGGAAATAGCAAACTATCACTGCCGCTGCGCGCGTTGTGCCGGGATTGAATGCAGCAGCGACGATGTGCTCGTCGGACCCGGTTCAAAAGAACTGATGTTCCTGCTCCAACTCGTCTATTACGGAGACCTGGTGATACCCACACCTTCATGGGTTTCCTACGCCCCTCAGGCGCAGCTATTGGGGCGTCACGTTCGCTGGGTTGAGACACAGGCGGCAAACGGATGGCGATTGACAGCCCGCGAGTTGCACTCGCTGTGTAGCGAGGACGTCGGAAGACCAAGGATTGTGGTTCTAAACTACCCCGCGAATCCGACCGGCTCGACATACCAGCCGGACGAACTCGAAAGCTTGGCCGGCGTGGCGCGGGAACACGGAGTGGTTCTTCTCTCCGACGAAATCTACGGCGAACTGCAACACGATGGCCAACACATTTCCGCTGCCCAGTTCTACCCGGAAGGAACCATCATCAGCAGTGGTTTGAGTAAGTGGTGCGGCGCCGGCGGGTGGCGGCTCGGCACGTTTACCTTTCCGCCGGGTCTGCGGTGGCTTCTGGACGCAATGGCGAACGCCGCCAGCGAGACCTTCACATCAACGTGTGCTCCTGTCCAGCATGCGGCCGTACGGGCGTTTCAGAGCGGGCCTGAGATCGTGAATTATCTTACGCAGGCGCGACGAATACTGAAGGCGCTTGGCACAACCAGCCACGTCTTGCTAACCGAAGCAGGAGCCAGCGTCGCTTTGCCGCAAGGCGGGTTCTATCTGTTTCCAGATTTCAGCGCCGGAGCAGACCGGCTCCGGAAGCGCGGAATCTACACCGGCGACCAACTGTGCGAGCGTCTTATTGAGGACACAGGAGTGGCGATACTACCGGGAAGCGTCTTTGGCCGTCCGGCAAGTGAGCTGACGGCCCGGATCGCCTACGTCGATTTCGACGGGCAGACAGCGATGCTCGCGGCCCGGAAAATGCCGTTCGAAGAGCCACTCGGCGAACAGTTTACCAGGGTGTACTGCCGGCCGACCGTGGAGGCGATCGGATTGATATGTGACTGGTTTCAGGACGGCTGAAGTTCTGCGTCTAGAACGGCGCGCCAGAATGAGCTTGAACTTGGAGAGGTGGCAAACTATGGCAACGGCAGTAGAGGCGCAAACCCGGCATGAGGTCGAACGGTTCATGAGGGGACTCATCAAACGAAACCCTGGCGAGACTGAGTTTCACCAGGCCGTCAGAGAGGTGATGGAGACTCTGATTCCATTCACATTGGAAAACCCTAGC
>CAYXVG010000158.1:0-5794 GCA_964468205.1 uncultured Solibacteraceae bacterium
AGAAGATCAGGCAAGTGTGGCTGATCAGGTCGATCCCGGTCTCGATGATTTTCGGATGGCAGATCGTTACCTGAACCCCTTCTCGAAGGCGCTTCGCGAACCAAGCCTCGCGCTTGTCGGTCGCAACATCAGACGTGAGGACCGCCACCCGGATCCCCTCCTGCCCGAGGATTCGTTCGAGGCGCCTGGTCACATCACGTTTCCGGGTGTAGACGGCATAGACGTGGCAGCGGTTGCCGCGGCTCAACTCCATCTTGATCTCAGACACCAGCCGCCGCTCCTTGGCCTGGATGACAGCCGTGTCGAGATCCTGTGTTTCAGCGATCACGAACTTCTGGCGTGTTTCCGTTTCCGGGTCGTATTCGTAGCCGATCAGTTCACCAAGGCCGAAGGGACGGTCCGGATACAGCAGGAGGGCGTTCAGGCCAGTGCTCAGTGCGGATTGATTCCCACGATGTGCTCGGATAGCGCTTCGGACATCTTCTTCCAGCTTCCTGTACGCCGAACCAAGGGCCTCGTCCAAAGGTACGCCGATCACTTCCTCCCGGTACGGTGGCAGTTCGTTCGATATGTCCTCCAACGAGACGAACGCGCCGAGACCCATCAAGTACTGTCCGAACAAGAGAGGGGAGGCCCCGGGTTTCCTCTTGATCCGGCGGGTGACACGAGATCTCGAGCACTCGTTGTCGGTTGGCTCGATCGTGGTGATTCTTTCCAGTACGCCGTACGTTTCGGCGAAGGATCGCAGACCTGCCTGCCCCCACTCGTAACCTTGCTCGATCATCTTGTGAGGCTCGAGGCGAAACAGGATGTTGTAGAGATTATCTCGTGATTTTTCGTGATTCTGATTATGAGGCTGCCTGGCGGCGCAACGAAACTTGCGGTCGGCGTTTGGCGGCTGACGGAAGGAGGGCGTAGCCCGACTGGAGTTAGCCGCCAAACGCCGTGTGCCGGTGAAGCCCAGGTGGGGACGTGAGACCATTTGCCATGCCGCTTTTCTGGGTAGAGAAGGTTCCGAATGAATACCCCGCGTTTCGCGTGATGGGCCCGGACGGAGAGCCTGTGAGTGAGATTCAGGAGTTTCTCCGTTACTTGGCGACCTGTGGACGTTCAGCGTACACCTTGCGTTCCTATGCCACTGGACTTGCTCACTTCTTTGGCTGGTTGCATCGGTCCGGCAATCACTTGGACGAGGTGACACGTCATATTGCGGGACAGTACATCGCCGCCTTCGGTCGTGATCCGAAGAAGCGACTCGGTGCTCGCCAAATCACAGACTGCGGTGCAGACCACCCGGGCACCCAAACGACTGGTTTTGGTGAGCGGCGGCGGCCACGCACGATCAACCATCGCCTGAGCGTGCTGGCCTCGTATTTCGCATTCCGTATTCGCCAGGACGAAGATCGCGGCAGCGGGGCATGGCTCCAAAAAGACAACCCGGTTTCTGCAGCCGGTGGCGATGGGCGTCACGGTTTAGCGGGCCGAAACCAGCCTACTCGAAGACGACCTGGAGAGTTTCGGAGGAGGGTGCCTCACGAAATTCACCGGCCGCTCGATCCAGCTGATGCGGAACAGATCATCATAGCGGCCAACTCTTACCGCGACAAAGCAATTCTCACGCTGCTCTTCCGTACCGGCCAGCGCATCGGGGATTGGAACGATATCGCCGGGAGGCACGGCGTGCTGGGAATGGAACTGAAAGACATTGACGAGAAGAGAAGAACGATCACCGTCCGTCTGAAAGGGGATCGGGATGAACATCGAGTGCCCGTAACCGACGATTTCTGGTTGCTCTTTCATCGTTATCTGGCGGATGAGCGTCGACCCAGGCTACCGACACCGGCGGCGTGGTTGGCTGCGCGCAGGGGGAAGGGGAAACCGCTGTCGTACATCGCCTTCGAGTCTTCACTGCGATATCTCAGCCGCAAGCCTGGAGTCAACGTGCATGCTCACCTGTTCCGTCACACGGTGGCTCAGGCTGTGCTGGAAACGACCGGGAATCTCAAAGTGGCACAGGAACTCCTCGGTCACGCTCACGTGACTACGACCGCCGACTTATATATGCGTGTTGACGAGCGCATGCTGGTCGAAGCGGTTTCGGCCGCGAAGTCCGTGGTTGAAGGAGGCAAGTGCCGAGGAAATGCATCCGCGCCGCCTGCCGGTGAGCGATATGCGTTTCCCTACGACGCGAAAACGATTGAAGAACTGGAGAAGGCTTCTGTGAAGAAACCGCATTCGGGAGGAGTGAATCGTGACGCCTGACCTGAATCCACGTTCGGGTGCAGCGCTGAGAAGCGCTCCGTACAACAGAATCAATCTGCTCGAGTATCTCACCGCAGTGCTTGCTCAGCTGCGATTCCCGGCAGACCGGAAAGGGCGGACGGCAAGCGCCTGTAGGGGAGTTGTGAAGGCTTTGGACAACTGTGCTGGTCCTACTCTCCAGGATCGATGGTTCAGTTTCGAGCAGACCGTGTGGCCTCAATGGATGGCCGGCAAGGATCGCCCGGCCTGCCGGTGGAGATGGGGCACACGGGTCATCGTTGTAAGCCGGGCGGTTCTGCCTAGCTGGGAGTGGATTAGCAATATACGCGTCCAACTCTGGATATCTTGTCTGCCGGTCGGCGACCCACTCGTCGCGGAGCGCGACCGCTTGGCAGAAGTCCTCGAGCAATCTTCCTGGATGACTCCTGAGGGCCGAGGGGTGGCCATCAGTTGCGCAGTCCGGATCCTTCTGACCCGTGGCTACCATTCACTGGCTGAGATTACCGAGGATGACCTGACCGCGATCCCATCGTGGTCTCATGGCTCCGACACCTTGGATGTCGCACTCTGCTCAATGGGAGTTTTTGCGCGAACGCCACAACGGGGGGCGACACGGCGTCTGCGCCAAGGGCGTCGCACGATTGCAGAGATAGTCGCGACCTCGAACATACCCGAGCGCTTCCAGGAGGTGACCATTCTGTACCTGGAAACCTACACTGCCAGGATTAGCGACCTCTATGCCAGCCAGCGACAGAAGGCTACGGCGCTGGGCCATTTCTGGCGTTTTCTCTCGGAGCGATACCCTAATGTAAACACGTCCGCCGACGTGCTTCCCGCGCACGCGCGCGCCTATGTGCCATTCGCAATCGAACAGGTTTGCGGTGGACACCATGGGGACAGCAATAGAGGGGGATCCCGCGTAACCGCTCATACCCGTCTCGTTCACGTCCGCGCGTTCTTCACTGACATCTGCACCTGGGCAAGCGAACCAGATTCACCATTTGCGGCTCTGGCGCCGCGCGCAATACCTCTGACTCGCTACGATCTGGCCGGAATGGGCTTCGACAAGGAGCGGAAGCAGGTTCAGAAGCGCATGGTTGCCACCGTTCTCGATCTTGAGCGGGAAATGCCGAACATCCGGGCATTCGCCCTCCAGAAATGGCACGAGGCTGAAGCGGCCCTCAAGGCGGACGAAACGAACACGCGGCTGAGGACCGCCGAAAGTGATGCGTTTTGGGACTGGGGCCTGCTCGAACTGCTGGTGCAAAGTGGCCTTCGGATCGAGGAGGCGAGCGAATTGACCACGCTCGACGTAATCAAACGCCGTATGCCGGACGGGCGTGTCTACTATATGCTTCACGTCAAGCCATCGAAGTATGATCGCGCCCGGGTGCTTCCGATCGGCGATGGTTTGGGGCGGGTGATCGCTGAGATGATCAGGCACGTCAAGAACTTCAACGGCACGGAGACCGTACCTTTCTGCGATCACTGGGATCACCACGAGAAACGCCCTTTACCCAAGGCGCCTTACGTGGTGCGAGCGCCGAGACACCCCAGTGCGCTCGGAATGCAAGGAATACGCCGTCGGCTGCGACTGTTGTCGGCCGCCGCTGGCGCAAGGAAGGCCGATGGTACACCGCTGCGCCTCCATCCACACGATTGCCGCCGGGTCTTCGCCACCGAGCATCTCAACAACAACACTCCCGTACATGTAATCCAAGCACTTCTTGGCCACGCCACGATCGATACGGTCATGGTTTACGCCAAGCTCTACCCGCAAACCATGGTTGAAGAGTACCGAAAGGCGGTGCGGGGTCTTTATACCGCCTTTCACGGAGCCGAGAGTCTACGCAATCCGACCGCTGAGGAATGGGCGGCTTTCTCTGCGAGCTGCAGCATGCGCGATATGGGCACGCACTTGTGCGCGTTGCCCACCGGCGAGCATTGTCCAAAGGGACTGGTCTGCCTGGGGTGTGTCCATGCACAGCCGAAGAAAAGCGCCGCCCCAGTCTTTCGACGGATGCTGGCCAGTCATGAGCGTGAGCGGGTGGCAGCAAAAGCGAGAGGGGAGCCGGCAGGCCAGATAGCCGCCAGAGAACTCGAAGTGGCGCGCATTCGCGGCGCACTACAGCGCGCCGAAGAGTTAACCAGCGATGTCGCCGCAGCGATCGAGGCCGCATGCGGCTAAGCGGAAACGGGTGCTGGCTGCGGCACAGCAACCGAGGGGGATCAGCATCGAGCGCTTCGATCTGTGCCAGATGAGCTCCTGCCTTGCTGGCCCTCCACGGTCCGCTCTTGTGTTTTCCAGGGCGCCCCTATGCCACAGAAAGCGTCAACCGGCCGTTCGGCCTACTCTTGGGCGTCGGCTTGATAACGATGTGGACATCCCGGCCCAATCGGGTCAGGCATTCCAACAACCGGTGCTCCGAGACCCCACGAAACCGCCCTTTCAGGAGGGCCGAAACCTTCGGCTGCGTTAGCCCCAGAATCTCTGCAGCGTGGGCTTGGGTAAGCGCTCGCCGCTGGACGATCTCGGCGATCTTTGCGGCCAGTTGGGCCTTAACCAGCATGCCCTCGCTGTCCGCATAGCCGAGGTCGGCATACACGTTCCCTGATCCTTCCTCGACTGAGGTGCCCTGTACGACTCGCCGTTTCTTCATAACGATAGCTCCTTGGCGATTTGCTCCGCGACCTTGAGACGATCGCGGATCAGATCAATATCGGCCTTGGGCGTGGAGGCGCCTCGCGTGGACTTCTTCTGGAACATATGCAGCACGAACACCGCGCCCTTGAACCGTACGGTGTAGACGGCTCGATACGTGCTCCGATCCCAATCCTCGACAACCTCCAGGATGCCAGCGGAGCCGAAGCCTTTGAGAGGCTTGGCCTGTGCGTGCTTCTTGCCGGCTTGAGCAAGGTAAAGAGCATATCCAAAGAGGTCCACAACTGGCCCGGGCAAGGAACGCAGATCTCTTTTTGAGCTTCCCACCCAGTACAGCGGTTTTAGGGACGGAGGTTTGTCCACCTGGCTTCATTATACCCACATTGGTATAATCCCGTACTCGCCTATCGTGGTAAATGAGGCACAAGGGTGATCGGCGGCGATTGCCTGGCCAGGAGGCGAAGCAGGGTCTTCAGAGCGTTTTTCGCCGCTCGGCTGTAGGCCTCGTCCTGCTTGAACTGGGCAAGAGTAAATGTACCGGAAGCTGCTCCGTCTCAGGACTTCTCTCCAGTGCACAGAAATCGTTCGATGACCAGCGCCGACAAGGAGCCGGCCTCCGTTGCCCGCCTGGCCGCTTCTTCGATGCACTGATGAACCGCTTTGAGTTTGTCTTGTTCCACTTCTGTTGTGGATGAGGCGCACCTGAAAGGAAGTCATACGACTTCCTGCGATCGTCCGCAATCCCTTCACCGAATTCTTCGCGTCCATCGCCGGACCACGGGAAGACAAGACCGCGCTCGGGGGGCGGCTAACTCCAGTCGGCGGGCTACGCCCTCCTTCCGTCAGCCGCCCCCCGAGCTGAATCCCGGA
>CAYXVG010000159.1:0-5456 GCA_964468205.1 uncultured Solibacteraceae bacterium
CAGTGGGCCGGAAAACGCCCGGCAATTCGGAGAAGATCCGCGTATCGGCGCCAACACGCGGGAATGATTCTCCGATAGCCCCTTCACCGCAGCAGCGACAGACTTCGCCTGGGCATGGTCATTCCATGCGGGCCTGCATAGTCGCACGGCAAGCTCCGGCGGGGACCGGTGGTCGATCGGGATCGGAACGGTCGATGCGCGGTTCTCGGCGCCCGGCGAGGCGGAAGTAGGGTAGGGCGCTGCCGAAACGCGCAACGGCGGCTGAATTGGCTGGTTTATTGGATGGCGTTTGACGATGATCAGGCATGGGGCTTTGTAGTAGACGCCGTGGGTGGAGTAAGGGGCCTCGGGAGCGAGGCCGGCGGATGTATACTGGCTCTGGGCCGGTTAGCCGAGAGAGGAAATTCCGGCCAGAGAGAGTTTCGAGCGAGGGGCGGTAACAGATCATGGGGAAAAACGTAACGCGAAGGGTTTTTCTTGGCCGCGCCATGACTGGCGTGGCGGCGACCGGACAATTGGCGAGCGCGAACGCTCAGAAACTGCCGGTGCGGGAGTTGGGCCGCACGGGTGTGCGTGCGCCGATTCTGGGAATCGGCTGCGGAATGAGTTGGTGGAGCGACTCCAAGACACAAGACCGGGCGCTGGAGGCGCTCGAGGCGGCTGTTAATCTCGGCATCACATACTTCGACACCGGTCAGGCGTACGGCAAGGGGTTGAGCGAGGAGTGGATTGGGAAAATCCTCAAGCATCGGAGAAAAGAGATTTTCCTGGCGACCAAGATCACGGTTCGCGATCCGGACGAAGCTTTCCGGGAGACGGAGCGATGCTTGAAACGCCTCCAGACCGACCAGATCGATCTGCTTCACGTGCACAACCTGGGGGGAGCGGACGACCTGGCGCGGATTGAGGCCAAGGGCGGCTTGATCGATGTGGTCCAGAAGCTTCGCGACCAGAAGGTGACCCGATTCATAGGCATCACGAGCCACACCGATCCGGAAACGCTCAAGATCGCGCTCGAGCGGCACGACTTCGACTGCACGCAGATGGCGCTCAACGCAGCGCTGCAGGGCTTCGCGGGGGACAAGCCGTCGACTCCGGCCAACAGCTTCGAGTCGGCCGCGCTGCCGGCTGCACGGAAGAAGAACATCGGCGTCCTCGCGATGAAGGTTACCGGCCGCGGGACCCTACTGGGGAATCAGCCCGGCAAGAGCGATATCCAGGAATTGATCCGGTACGTTTGGTCAATGCCCATCGCGGTGGCTGTGGTCGGCATGAGCCGGTTGGAAGATATCCGCCGGAACGCCGAATTGGCGCGAAGTTTTCAGCCGATGACGAGGTCCGAGATGAACGAGCTGTCCGGGCGGATGGCCGCCGCCAACAAGGCCGCTTTAGATCGCTACTTCCGCCGGCATCACGACGCCTAAGCGCCGATTGGAGTTACGCCGGAGGGGGCTGGACGGAGTTGCAACGGGAGAAGCGGTAATAGGCCGGGTGTATCCAAGTTGAGGTGCAATCCCATGAAGAGGAGAGAATTTGTCCTGGGCGGCGCGGCAGCAGCCGCGGCGGCGCAGCAGACCGCTGAACCGATTCGGATCGCGTTTCTCGGCGGCGGTCACGCGCACGGGCGCGCCAAGGTGGCTCTGGCGCAGAAGTCGCCCGACTGGGATCTGGTTGGCATTTACGAACCGGATCCGGCGGTAATGGCCGGATATGATCGCATGGGCGTGGCGGCGCTGACCCGCTCGCAGGTGCTGGAAGATGCGTCGATTCCGGTGGTTGGCATCGAAGGTTGGGTCTGGGAACTGGCGGATTTCGCGAAGGCGGCTCTGGAGGCCGGCAAGCATATACACCTGGACAAGCCTCCGGCCACCAGTGTGGCGGATTTGCGAGAGATTCTGGATCTGGCCGCGCGCAAGGGGCGGCTGGTCCAAGCCGGCTACATGTGGCGCTACAACCCGGCCGTGATCCGGGCGGTGGATGCGGCCCGGTCCGGCTGGCTGGGCGAAATCTTTCAGGTGCGCGGTCTGATCAATACGTGGATCCCGGCCGCGGAGCGCCGGAAGCTGGCCCGGTTCAAGGGTGGCCAGATGTTCGAGCTAGGAGGGCATCTGATCGATCCGATCGTGCGGTTGATGGGGCGGCCGGAACGGGTTACGCCTTATCTCCGTCATGACCACCGCGAGATCGATGACGGACTCGCCGACAACGCTATCGCCGTGCTCGAGTGGGACCGGGCGATTGGAACGGTCACCACGGCCTCGATGCACTTCCGGCATCACGATAGAGGCGGAAGCGCGGCGGCGCAGTACCGCGCCCTGGAACTGTATGGCACGCAGGGAGCAGCAGTGGTGCGGCCTATCGAAAGTCCGCCAACCTTGAGCGTTAACTTGAGTTCCGCGGCGGGGCCGTACCAAGCCGGGGCCCAGACACAGAGATTCTCCTACACCCGCTATGTGGACGATTTCGCCGAGTTGGCGGCAGCGGTTCGTGGTGAGCGCGATCTGCGAGTGACACCGGAGGAAGATCTGCTCGTGGAGGAGACGCTGCTGCGTGCCAGCGGCATGGAAGAACCGTGATCACCGGGATTAGCGCTCGCGCGCATCCTCCTCGGCCTGCTTCTTCATCAGTTCGCCGTGCAGGCGCTTGTTGAGGGTCGCATCACCTCGCATCCAGACCCAGACCCGGACGACACCATCCTGATGCGCCGATGCGAGGAAACTACCGTTCGCGCTGAAGGCGACGTACTCCGCGTTGTCCACCGGCTGGGATTGATGAACCAGCGCCCAGTCAGAAAGGCGAACAACGCGGATGTGCGGATCGTGGCCGGCGTAGAGCAGATGTTGTCCATCGGGGCTGAATGTAAGGGTTTCGACCTTTTGGCCGGTGAAGTTCAAGTGCTTGAGCAACCGGCCGTCGCCGACGTTCCAGACCAGCACATACCCCTCGTGCCCGCCGGCCGCGACCAGGCGGTCATCGGGAGAAAACCGGGCCGCGATGGTAGGGGCGTTTCCATCCCTATGCAGCACTTTGGCCAGATGCATATCGCTGGTGTTGAAGATGCGAACTCCGGTCTTGTCACCGGCAGCGACCAGCAGTTTGCCGTCCTTCGTGAAATCCAGCTCGTTGATGGCGCCGCCTACTTCAGCCTGTCCGACCTGCTTGCCGTCCGGCATGCGCCACAGCCGCAAGATGCCATCTTCCTCGCCCGCCGCCAGAGTCGCTCCGTCGCGGGACCACCTCAGGCTGTCGATACCCGAGGTGTGGGGCAGGGTCATCAGGAGCTTGCCGTCCAAAGGGCTGAAGAGCCGCAGCAGATCATCTTCGCCGCCGGCCGCAAGGAACTTGCCGTCCGGAGAGAATGCGACCCGCTCCACCTCCTGCTCGGCCTTTGCGTTCCACAAGAGGGTTCCATCGGCGACTCGCCAGACGGAGATATCGTTGCTGTACTTCGTGGCCGTGACGAGCAGGCGTCCGTCGGCCGAGAACTCAGCACATTCGACGGAACCGAGTTCGCCGTTGAGGTCGGCAATCCGGGACCATACCAAGCGCAGGAATGGCACGCCTTGTACCGGAGGCGGCGCCTGGGCCAAGGCAACCGCGGCGATCTGAAGAGCGGCGAGGAATAGGACGATTCTTGTCATTGCTCAGGACCAATATATCGCGACGCGTCGCCGCGCCCGAGCAGCGCGGCCGGGAGGGCGAACCGGCGTATCACATCAGGCGCGAGAAGGCTGCTTCTAATGTCTCGCCGGCAGTACGAATGCGGGAACGCTCAGTGTCGATCCAGTTCCGCAGTTGGCCAATCCGCTCGCGGTGTTCCCGGAGCATGCGTTTCATTTCGCCGGGCTGGGGGCCACCCGTACCACGGCGGCTGCGGACGAAGTGCTCGGCGCTCAGCGCGTCCCGCACTTGATCAGGCGTCAAGGGCAAGGGCTGTGCCGTTGCCTTCCGGTAGACGGCAGCGACCTCGTCGTACGTGAGATCGGCGGGGCGTTTGCGATTGGCGCGCCCGTAAGCTGCAAGATCCGAGGCGACCTGGTGGCCCACCCGAAAGGGAATCCGTGCCTCGCGGAGAAGCGTATCCGCGAGTTCCGTCATCACCGAGTAATCCGCGTTGACCAGTTCCAGCGTGCGGGCGGGATCCACCCGGATCGCCTGGACAAACGCCGCCAGGAGGCGGAACATATTTGACGCCGAGGCGGTTACCAGTTCCACCCGCTGGACGAGGTGCACCCGGATGTCGGCAACTTCCCCGCCCGGCGTGTTGTGAGCCGTGGTGATGACGGTCTGCGCGTCACCGACAACGTTGCTCGCGAGGATGCGGAGCCGTTCCACCTGTCCCGGGTTGCGTTTCTGAGGCATGATGCTGCTGTGGCTGACTGCTTCGTCGGCGAGGTTCAACCCGGGCCGCGAGTCGCTGTATTGGATGAGAAACTGCTGCGCGAACCTACCGACATTGAGAGCGGAGATGGCGAGGGCCGAGGCGAGTTCGGCCTTGCTGTCGACGGTCGCGACCATGATCGAGTCATAGCTGTTTTCGACCAGCGAAGTGAAGCCGAGAAGCTCCTGAAGCCGGTGGCGATCCAGCCGGATGCCTGAGGTGGTGAATGCGGCAGCGCCGAGAGGGCTGGCGTTAATTCTGTGATAGGCCTCACGCAGGCGCTGTTCGTCGCGTTCGAGCGCATAGATGAACGCGGAGAGATAGTGGGCGAGTGTGGTCGGTTGGGCCTGGACGGCATGGGTGAAGCCGGGGATGACGGTCTCGATGTTGTTTTCCGCGAGCGCCAGCAGGCTTTCCCTCGCGCCGGCCAGCAGGGAGAGCAGTTCCAGCGTGTCCTCCCGCATGATCATTCTTTCCGACGTCGCGCCGAGATCATTGCGGCTTCTGCCCATGTGCAGATTCGATGCCTCGCCGCCGATGCTTTCGATGAGCCGCGCTTCGAGATCCAGGTAGTTGGCGGATGGGGTTCCGCCGCGTGTGCGGTTCCGCTCATCGACTTCGCTGAGCGCACGCGCAAGCTTCCGGGCGAGGCTTTCCGGGATCAGGTTGTTCTCCGATAGCATGACCACCTGCGCTTTGTTCTGCTGGATGAGGAACCGGTACAGCCGGCTGTTCTCGCTGCCGGCAGTCTGGGACCAGCAGGGGAGCGCCAGCAGCAGCGCACTGGGTGCAATCTTCCGAAGATGTGATGTCCGCATGTGTACCTTAGATCACGCTATCGTATCCGCACTCGGGCGAGCGAGCTGATCGCATTCAGAGTAGCAAGCCCGAGAGTAGGGGACCGCGGCAAGTCTACGCTCGCCGGCCCAGGCAGGAGCAGGTTGCGCGCTGGAGGATCTGCTGGCTCTTCTTTGGGCGGAGGGATTCCGGAAGAAGCAGAAGAGCGTTGTGGCGGTGCGGTGTGGCGGAGCTTTCTACTAATGGGGGAACACGCGGCCTGTCCCCGGGTTTTCCA
>CAYXVG010000160.1:0-5293 GCA_964468205.1 uncultured Solibacteraceae bacterium
CGACGTCCAGCTTGGGAAGCTGGCATTCTACCACTGAATTACTCCCGCTTGGTTTACCCAGTTAAATGTAGCACATTCAATAACTTGGGAGCAAGAGCAAGTTTGGGAGCTTGAGAAGCCCAGATTCCCAAATGAATCCAACATCTTATTGATTCTAGTGACACGGCTTCTGTGAAGCGCAGGTGTCTGATCGAAAAACAGACAGCACAGCATACACGGGCCGGTCTTGGACCCGTCCGAACCACAGCCACTCCGCGCCTCCGACAAATCCCCTGTGATCTCCGACATCGAGCGCAAGTTCGCCGTGCAGTCGTCGCCTTGACTGCCAGCGCAGTCCGCTGGACGTCGGTTTCCGGCATCTTCGGGCCGGGAATTCGCATTGTGTAGTAAGCGGAGCAGCGGTCTGCAAAGCCTCCATTCATGGGTTCGAATCCCACCCGCGCCTCCAGAGTGTTTCTGCGGAGCTGGTCCCAGCGTGAAACTAGGATCGAAGGCCGCCACACGGGTTCGGTACGCGATCCGCCGCCACAGCATTCCGGCGACGACCGATCGGCACCACTTGTGCCCTTGTGCCCGTCGACTGGCGGTACTGACCGCGGGCCGAATGAGGCAGAACAAGGCGGATCCGGTCGGCCTCATTCCGCCTTATCGCTTCCCCGCGGAGGTAGTAGAGACCACGTAGCACCCCGGCCCTAGCACGCAATCCGATGGTCCCCGGTTTCTTCGGTTTCACAGGCAGGAACGTGTTCACCCTGCGACAATAGGTTTCTTGTGGAAACAGAACTGAGCCGCGCTCTGAACGACGCGGTCGTCCGTCGGCTCGCTGGAGACCGATCCTATCGCAGAGGACTGGATTATTTCCAGCACGGTCACGTAGAGTCTCTCAAACATGGCGCGGCCGCTGTGCGGGCCGTAGTGCGGGGCAATCAGGATTACACCGTTGTCCTTTCCTCTGACGACGGCGTCCCAGATTACGCGTGCGATTGCCCGCAAGGCGCCGATGGCGCCTTCTGCAAGCACTGCGTTGCTGCCGCGCTGGCCTGGCTGAATCGCGGTGCCGCTCCGGCCAAGTCGAAGGCTCGCGGGAAGGCCAAGGAAGTCACGCTGGCGGACGCCGCGAAGGCACTCCAGGACGAAAACAAGGAAACCGTGTTGCGCATGCTGCTCGACTGGGCTAAGGATGACGACCGGCTACGCGAGCGCCTTCTTCTGTATGCGGCGCGGCGCGCAGGACCGGCAAGCGGCCTTGCAGCAGCCCGTCGGGCTTTTGAACGCGCGGTGTTCGTCCGCGATTACATCCACTACCGTGAGGCATCGGCTTGGGCGGGCGACGTAAGTGATGCCATCGACAACATCGCGCAGTTGCTCGAAGATGGGCAGGCTGCCGCCGTGGTGGAGTTGTGCGAGTCTGCCCTCGCGCGGCTCGTGGATGCGGCGGGAGCCGTCGACGATTCCGACGGGCACCTCAGCGTGCTTCGGGACCGATTGGAGGACATCCATTTCCGGGCATGCCAAGAAGCCAAGCCGGATCCTACCGCACTCGCCAAGCGCCTCTTCGACTGGGAGTTGCACAGTGAACTCGACGTCTTCTACGGCGCCGCCGAGCGCTACACGAAGTTCCTCGGCGCCGACGGGCTGAAGGAGTACCGGCGGCTTGCTGAGGCGGAATGGGAAAAGGTACCCGCCCGGACCGCGAAGGGAGAGCGCACGGAGTGGGGGAGGCATTTCCGAATCACGCACATCATGGAATCGCTGGCCAAGGCGTCAGGCGATATTGAGGAACTTGTCTCCGTCATGAGCCGCGACTTGTCGCATGCATACAGCTATCTGCGAATTGCGGAGGTCTACCGTGAGGCGCGCCAGCACGATCAGGCTCTCGAATGGGCGGAGCAAGGGCTGAAAGCGTTTCCGGAGCGGACCGACGGGCGGCTGCGGGAGTTCGCCGCGGAGGAGTACCACCGCCGGCGCCGGCACAGCGATGCGATGAAACTCCTATGGGCCGAGTTCTCGGAGCGGCCGTACCTGGAGACTTACCAAACGCTGAAACGGCACGGGAAGAAGGCGGGGAATTGGCCGGAGTGGCGAGACCGTGCGCTGGCTGAGATCCGCCAGCGCATCGCGAAGGCCAAAGACGAATCGCGTGGGCAAGCGAGGCATCGCTGGATGCGCCCCAACGACGATCACTCGCTCCTGGTGGAGATCTTCCTCAGTGAGCGTGGCAATGAGGCTGCATGGCGCGAGGCGCAAGAGGGCGGCTGTTCGGGCGCTCTCTGGCTTCAACTGGCAGCCGCGCGGGAAAAGGAGCACCCCGCCGATGCGGCGCCGATCTATCTGAAGCAGGCCGAAGCGGCCCTGGTCGCGACGCACAATGGCCGTTACAATGACTCAGTCGAGCTGCTTGCGAAGGCTGCGACGGTGATGAAACGCATGAACCGGAACGAGGAGTTCGTACGCCACCTGGAGGCGTTGCGCGTGCAGTACAAGCGCAAGCGCAACTTCATCAAGCTTGTGGAGCAGAAGCGAAAGTCGCTCTACCTTTCTTGACCGCCACGCTTCACTGACCGGGTACGGTCGACGCCACGTTGCGCGGATGAACCACCGAGATGCCAGGATACCTCGCGAAATCGCGATCATTGAGCGTGAGCAAGTGCGGGACGCCGTGCACGAGCATTGCGGCGACCAGCCGGGCATCGTGGACTTGAACGCCCGCGACGGAGTGAGCGACAACGAGCCGACGCCATTCCGCATGAACCCGTTCGTTATCCGGTATGAGCTCGAATGTGGATTCGAGCATCGTGGCCCGCTCGTCTGTCTGAGCCGGCGCCAGACCGAGACCATTGTTCGCTGCCGGGCGAGTGCATACGTTCCAGAATTCCACCAAGTTCTGCGAGGCAAAACAAAGGCTCTCTCCCCTGGCCGTGAGGAGCCTCACAGCCTTGCGAACCAGCGCGTGTTCCGGGTCATTCGGCTCGACGAAGCGCAACAGGATGTTTGTATCCATCAGGACTGTCAACGTGACCTCAGTCGTGGTCCTGGTAGATGCTTTCGCGGCTGAAAGCAGACGACGGCAAGTGAGGGAGTTTTCTCCCCATCTCAGCTAGGCGATCGAGTGTTGCCTCAATATCCTCGGGGTGTGCCGACGGAGTGGCTTTGGCCCGGGCGAGGTCTTCGACGACGCTCTGGAGGTAAGCATCAAGCGGGACGCCTTTGGCGCGCGCCTGGGCGGTCAGGTTCGCCTCGATGTCCGGTTTGAGTTCTAGCCTGACAGTCATAGCAAGTTCCATTATCCCACTACGGGGGCCCCGGTTTGCTCAGCGCAGTTGAAATTGGTGGGACTAGGTGCGGTTCCGGCCGTCACACCATCGGATCATTCACCGGATCAGGCCCAGCTAACTCCTGCAAATCCAACACCGACGAAAGGTCAACAAAGCCTCCATTCGTGAGTTCGACTTCCACCCGCGCCTCCAGAATCGCACGCGGCCGTCTTAGATTCACATTCCGGCGACGACCAATCAGCACCGCTGGTGCCCGTCGGCTGGCGGCGTTAATCGCGAGCCGAATGATGCGGCATAAGGTGGTTCCGCCCGCCTCATCTAGCCTCATTCCGCCTTGTTGTTTTGGCGCGGACGTATCAGGAGCTGCTCGGAAAACATTCCCGTCGATAACACGGCGAGATTCGACGAGACCTCCGCAGCGATTGGGTAGCTGTGTTCTCAGCCTTGGAAGGCCGGACGTTACGCTCTTGCCGTCTTGGCCCGTAACTGGGCCATCCTGGCTTCCCATTTCTCGTGGACTTCCTCGCGACGCTTCAACACATGTGCCTTGGCCTCCTCGAAACTCTTGAATTCGCGCCACCCCTTCAACCTGTTGCAGGGCCGGCACGCGACCACTCGATTGCTCGCGGTCTTCTTTCGACCGCGAGCGCGCGGCACGATGAAGTCCACCGACATCACCATGGAGTTCTCGAACTTGGCCATACAGTCCAGCGCACAGAACTGGCAACAGTACCGGTGGCGCTCAAGAATCCGGAGGCCATCTTTCAGAGTCAACGGCGCTCACGGGCTGGTGGATGAGGCCGCCGTGGATATTGTGCATGGCCATTCTTCCCACCATCCAAAGGGGATCGAAGCCTACAAAGGCAAACCGATTCTCTATGGCTGCGGGGACTTTCTGAGCGACTACGAGGGAATCGGAGCACACGCGCGGCCCGCAATCCCGCCGCCGGAGACCTCGGCCGCGCCTGGCCGCGTGCAGGTCGGGAAGCCGTGCCTCGGTGAGGGCCTTCCCGGTCGAACATCCAGAGTGACCCGCAGCACCCACCTTCCGGACTTCCTCCAAGCCTAATGACTTCAGGATACCCCTTGCGGGTATGCTCCGGCTCGCTCACACGCCCGCACCAAGCCCCGGCAAGACACGACCGGATGGGTACAGGGGGGCTGATCTGTCGAACCCGCACTGCCCATTCAGGTGGTAGTGACCTTCCGGCCGAACTCCCGCTGGCAGGATTCCCAATAGAGGGAGTACTTGCGGGAGCAGAGCCGGGAGGCGCGTCTGGGGAGGTAGAGCCCGTCGCTGATCGATTCCTGGACAGCTGGATAAATCGACTCGGCGTACTTGACCTCGGTTGGGCCCAACTCCCGCGTGAACGGCACTGTTTTGGGTACACTCTTGGCGAAGCCGCCCTTGACCGTGTATTGCCAGCACCAGTTACATCGCGCTGCGAGCGAATCGATCAAATCGCCAGACTACCACGATGTCGGATATCCCGCGACGAGCATCGGCGATCAGGTCGTCCAGACTGTTACGCCTCTCCTCGCTGCCACTGATCCGGTCGGCGTACACCCGATGGAACTGCCAGCCTTGCTGCAGGAGATATCCTACCGAAGGCTTCCCCTGCACTGAAAGATCCTGATCGTAGGAAGTGTTCGCGTGTAGACTGATTCTGAAGCGGTGCTCACTCGGTCGTTGAAAGCTGCGCGTCGAGGATGAGCGCCTTCAGCGTGGCCTCCGAGCAGGTGCTCGCTGGGATCGGGCGCCGAGGAGTCGAGGCGGAGCGGAGTCTCGTGTTCCATTCGCGGAACGTGTGGCACAAAATCCCCGTTCTGGAGTGTTCGTATATGCGGGAAACAGCCGCCATGAACGCCATTTTCTTTATTCTCAGACTGCGTGCAGCTTCCCAAAGCTGGATGTCACGATTGCCACTCGTTCGGGTTCTGCCGAGGCAACTTCAACGCAGCCTCCTTGACAAGACCTTGGCTGGTCGGTGGAGTTCGGCCTTTGAGCGCCGTCTGTT
>CAYXVG010000161.1:0-5013 GCA_964468205.1 uncultured Solibacteraceae bacterium
CTTCGGCCGCGTCCTCACCCGCGTCCTTGGCCGCCCGATTCTAACGAACTTGACAATCGAGCAAAAAAGGGGTGACTTCGGCCATGACCTCCTGTATACTCTATGGCACATTGGTCGTCAATCACTGACGCCACAGATCAGAGGAGAGAGCGATGCACACTGAAAGCCAGAGCCCTGCCTGCGGCTACCTGTTCGCCCGCTACGATCGCCATGGTCGCTTCTTCGTTGCCCTGTTCGTGCAACTAGCGTTGCTAGTCGCCTTTGCCGCGCCACGCGTCAACGGCCAGGGATTTGTGAGCACCCCTGAAGCTGTTGCGATCGAGTTGAGCTTCCAGCACACCAAGAGTGGAAGCTGTCCGATGCCCAATCTCGGCGGACCGGCGAACCCCGCTCAGTTCGCGGAACCTAACGATCCGGCCACGGTCACGGTACCGCTCTCTCCGTTCTTCGAGGGTGGGGACAGGTTTAGCTGCCCGGTGCTCCGGTTCCAGCAGGCCAGCGTTTTCTTGTCGCATCCATTGACACTCAGCGGTACTCTTCCGAACCTGGACGACAACCCCGCGGTGGTGACTCTGACTTCCCAGGCGTCCGTCTCCGCGATTGCCGAAGGCCGGGCGCGCGACACGGATGGTGGCGACCAGCACGGTTTCGTCGCCGCGGTTGCGGTGGACGTCGATGACAGCAAGACAACTCGCCCGGTCCGCGATCCTGCCTGTGCGGATGCCGATGGCTACACCACCAGCACCCCGGGGAGCAAGAACTTGGCCGCGATTGTCGCCGACTGCGCCTTGTCGGATCTCCGCGTCGTCGCCGGTTCGGTGAAACGCGAGGATGGGAAGATCACCGGCTTCCGGGCGGAACTCGTGAGTGACGCCTGGTTCAAGGCGGACCATGGCTCCGGGCAAGTGGGCTCAATCCAGAAGGGCGCCCGCTACCGGGTCACGCTGCGCACCGTCTACGAGTTCATTCTGGCTGAGGACAAGATCGAATTCAGCAAGTTCGCCCCCTCGTTGGAGGAAGGGCTCCAGCCGGAAGCCACACAGACGATCAGCCCGACGGTCGCATTCCAACTGCGCAGTCAGGCCGAAGGCAAGATCGTTCTCACTATCACGAATGACTCGAACGGCGCGCCACTCACCGTCGAGTCGCCGCCGCTTTCTCGCACCTCGAACGGCCCGATCGAATGGACGTTCCAAATCGAGGATTATGCGGTCCCCGCGGAAGGCAACGTGACTATGGTCGCCACGCTCCTGGATCTGGAAGGAAACGTTCTCGCCACCACCGCCGAGATTGTCTACCCGATCATCGCCCGTGACTTCGAGATCGATCATATCGAGGTCGTGCAGGTGGTGCAGGACGCCACCAACAGCATCCCGCTGGTTGGCGGCAAGGCCTTTACCATCAGGATCTTCCCGAAGCTTTCCGAGGAGGGCCCCGCGGTGTCTGGGATTCCAATTCTGGTGCAAGTAGAAACCGCGCTGGGTTCCGGAGAAATAGATGACGATGGCAGCGGCGCCATCGTCACCGCGCAACCGGATCGGGGCAACAGCCTACACTCCTATGACTGGCATATCCGTGGCAGCGAGATACCCGCCACGGCGTCCGAGATGACCCTCACCGCCACCCTGAATCCGGAACAGTCCGTGCCGGAGACCGACTTCGAGAACAACACCCGGGAGGTTACCGTCCGGTTCGAAGAGCAACCCCCTTTCCGGGTGAAGTATGTAGAAGTCTGCATTCAACTGCCTGGCCAGGGGAAGGCCTGTCCCATTGGCGCACTGGACGGCATGGGAGAAATGACCCGCCGCCTGTTCCCGGTGGCTGACTCGCGATTCGAGTTCTCCGGTCATGGCACCATGGTCCTCCCGGAACTGCCGAACACAGAGGCCAAATATAATGCCCTGCTGCGCGAACTCGAGCAGACCTATGGCGCCGAGACATCGGCGTCAACGGGACCTGCACCCTACGAACAGATTGTCGGATTGCTGCCCGGGAGCGTCGGCGGTGAACCAACTCTTGGCAAGACGACCAACGGCACGGTCGGCGGAGTGTCTGCGCCCACCTGGGAAGGCCGGCTCGGCCGGGCGACACTGGTTCGCGATATGACCGGAGTGCCGTTCGCAGGCGAGCTCACATCGAACGTGACGCTAGCCCATGAAATCGGCCACAATCTCGGTCTTCGACATCCTTTGAACGACTCCTGTTACCCCTGGCCCCGGCCCGGTTCAAGCTGGCCATTCCCGGACTCCACCATTCAGGAGCATGGTGCGGACCCCTTTGCTGGCGAGATCAAGATCGGTAAGCCGCCCAAACATCCGGACGTGAAGCAAGACCTCATGTCCACCTGCGGCAGCCGGAGCGCATGGATCTCAGATCTTCACTACATCTGGCTGTCCACACTCGGATTCGAGCCTACGAGCGCTCAACCCGGGGGGCTGGGTCTCGAGCGGCGGAAGGCTGTTGTTTCCGGTGAGTTTGCTTTCGTCAGCGGCGTCATGAGCGCCGACGGGGTTCGGGGTGAATTGGACTCGGTTCAGAGATTCACCGGAACTGCCGACCCGCAAGCGGCTCGTCCGGACGGCGACTATTGCCTGCGCTTCGCCGGCAGTGGTCAGACCAGCCTCGGGGAGCATTGTTTCTCGGTCAGCTTCCGTGACGTGGAAAGCCAGGAGAAGCTCGACGAAGCGTTCTTCTCCCGCCTCGTGTTACTGCCGGAAGGCACGGTCAGCATCGCGCTGCTTCACCTCGGAGCGGAACTGGACTCGGTCACCGCGTCGGCGAGCGTGCCCGAGGTCACTATTCAGCAACCCGCCGGCGGAGAGAGTTGGGACGCCGCCTCCGAGCAGACAATCCGCTGGACGGCCAGCGATCCCGACGGCGACCCGGTGACATCTTCCGTCCTCTATTCGCGGAACGGCGAAGACGATTGGCGCAGTCTCGCGGTTGGGTTAGCCGGCGGCGAGTTGCAATTCGATCCGTCCCAAATCGAGGGCGGACCCACCGTGTGGTTCCGCGTCGTTGCCAATGACGGCTTCCATCAGGGCTCGGCGACGGCCGGGCCGCTGGCGGTTGTCCAGAACCCGGCTATTGCCGTGGCCGGCGCTCCGGTTGATCTGGGCGAGGCCGTAGTGGGCCGCTCGGTTGTAGGCTCATTCACGATCACCAACAGCGGCTCGGGGCCGCTCGCAATCTCTCAGATCACGAGTGACTCTGAACAGTTCGAGGTCATTGGCGCCGGTGGTCCGATATCCGTGCGCGCCGGAGGGAGCCGCGAGATCGCCGTGCGATATACGGCCTCGACGCTCGGACCCGCGGCGGCCACCATTACGATCAATAGCAACGCCGCCGGTCAGTCCACGCTGGCCGTGGCCATCCAGGCGACGGGCACGGACGGACAGACGCCCCGAATCCATATCGCTGACGGCCCCTACGGCCTTGCTACGGTCTACACCGGTTCCTCCCAATCCGTGGCAGTTCGAATCGAGAACCGCAGCCTCGTCGAACTTGATGTGGAGTGGGAGTTCACCGGTGACGCCGGACTCACCGCCACTGCGGAGCAAACCGAGTATACTCTCGACGGTAGCCAGTCCGCCCTCGTGCAGGTCACGCTTTCACCGGCTGCCCCGGGCGACTACACCGGGACCTTGACCGTTCGCAGCAACGACCCGGACCGCGCTCAGATGCTCGTGGAGGTTGGCGGCACTGCCGTCGCGCCTCCGCCCCAGCCGCCGGTCCCGATCTACACCGCGGCCGGCATCGTGAGCGCCGCGGACTTTTCCGGCGAACGCTTCGCCGCCGACATGTGGGTGGCCTTGTTCGGTGAAAACCTGGCCGACACGCTGCTGATTCCAACTTCCGGATTGCCGGAGTCGCTTGGCGGTACCAGTGTCACAGTGAAGGATCGCGACGGGGTGCCGCGGGCGTCGAAACTGCAGTTCGTGTCCCCGCAGCGGATCAACTTCCTGATTCCAGCCGGTACTGCGAACGGCCCCGCTGGCGTTACCGTAACGACCTCGGATGGCGCGGCGGCCGCGGCGATGATTCAGATTGAAACCGTGGCCCCGAGCCTCTTCACGGCCAATGCGTCGGGAGAGGGTCCGGCCGCTGCCACCTGGCTGCGGGTTGCGGCGGATGATTCCCGCACTACCGGATTCACCTTCAGCACGGATTCGGGTGAGGGTGGCCGTGTCAACGTCCCCATCGACCTCGGTGAGGGAGGCGACCAGATATTCGTGAGCTTCTTCGGAACCGGGTTCCGCAAGCAGACCTCGGTGACAGCGACCATTGGCGGTGTCGAAGTGCCGGTTACCGGCGCGGTTGCGCAGGGACAGTTCGACGGCCTCGATCAGGCGGTCGTCGGGCCGATCCCGCCGGAGTTGATCGGCAGCGGAGAGGTGGATGTCGTCTTGACCTTTGACGGTGTCGCGGCCAACACCGTGACCCTGAGCTTCCAGTAGCTTGCCAGCGAGGTATGCCCTGCGTGCAGGCTGGATGCGGGGTCACCGGGCTGGGCCTCCCAGCTTCCGCTCGCGGTGCCGGTGGTGAAACTGATGGTTGGCCCGAGCCTGGAACAACTCGCAGATTGGCTTCACAAGGAGATCAGCAAGATTGCCGCGCAAGTAGCTGAGCTCTCCGGCGACGAGGTTGATAGACTGCTCAAACCCGCCGGGCAGTGAACGGTGCCACGGTAGCGCCCCCAAGCGCCCGGTAGGCCTATATTTGACTGCAATGCGCATCTACCGTTTCACTCTTCTTCTTACGCTCGCCTTCACGATAGTTTTTGCCGGCTGCTCGTCTGGTGGAGGCGCGGCCGTTTCCGGAGAACTTCGGCAGTGGCACAAGGTCACGCTGACGTTCGACGGTCCCCAGGCCAGCGAGACCGATACCGAGCCCAATCCGTTCACCGGCTACCGGATGACGGTGACCCTGACCCATGAGTCCGGAGCGCCCCGCTACGATGTTCCCGGCTATTTCGCCGCGGATGGCAATGCGGCGGAGACCTCGGCGGCTGCC
>CAYXVG010000162.1:0-4999 GCA_964468205.1 uncultured Solibacteraceae bacterium
CCATTTCAGTCCATTCGCCCCCATCCGTGCCCTCGGAAATTGGCTTCGTTCCGCCGCCGCACCCGCTATCACCGTTCATTCGGGCCCATCTGGGGCCCTCCATTGGCTTCGTTCCGCGCTACCGTATTCTCATGCACTCCCTCGTCACCGGAGGCGCCGGCTGCATCGGCTCTGACCTTGCCGCCGCCCTCCTTGCACGCGAGCACCGCGTCACCATCTTCGACAACTTCTCCTCCGGCCGCCGCGAGCACATCGCGCTCTTTCTTGAAAACCCCGAATGCTCGCTCGTCGAAGCCGATCTGCTCGACGCCGCCGCTATCGCTCCCGCGCTCGATGGCGTCGACATGGTCTGGCACCTCGCTGCCAACCCCGATATTCGCTACACCCCCGGCGCTCCCACCAGTAGGGACCTCCGCCAGAATACCCTCGCCACCCACCGGCTACTCGACGCCATGCGCCTCGCCGGCGTCCGCCGCATCGCCTTCGCCTCCTCCTCCGCCGTCTACGGACCCCAGGACCGCCAGCCCATCCCCGAAGACGCCCCCTGCCGTCCCATCTCCCTCTACGGCGCCACCAAGCTCGGCTGCGAGGCCCTCCTCTCGGCCTTCTCGCACCTGTTCGACATGGAGGTCTGGATCTTCCGGCTCGCCAACATCGTCGGCCCCAAAGTCCGGAAAACCGGCCGCACCGTCGTCGGCGACTTCATCCATCGCCTGCGCGAGAACCCCTCCCGCCTCCGCATCCTCGGCGACGGCCGCCAGGGCAAGAGCTACCTCGCCTCCCGCGAATGCATCGCCGCCATGCTCCACGTCGTCGGCCACGCCCCCGGGCAGTTCGCCGTCTACAACATCGGGGGAAATGACTCCGCCACCGTTACCCGCATCGCCGAAATGGTCGCCGCGGCCATGGGACTCGGCCACGTCCGTTTCGAATACACCGGCGGGGAGCGCGGCTGGCCGGGTGACGTGCCGCGCTTCATCCTCGATACCTCCCGGATCAACGCCCTCGGTTGGCACGCCCGGCTCAACTCCGAGCAGAGCTTGGCCGAAGCGATTCAAGCTACCCTGAAATCTGCGTCATGAACACCGATCCCCCCATCCAGGCTGCCGTCCTCGCCGGCGGCCTCGGAGTGCGCCTGCGCCCGCTCACCCGCGAAGTCCCCAAGCCGATGGTTCCCGTGGCGGGCAGGCCCTATCTCGAACACCAGCTCCGCCTGCTTAAGGAGCAGGGAATCGAGGACGTCGTCCTGCTAACCGGCTACCTCGGCGAGCGCATCGAGGAACACTTCGGCGACGGCTCCGCCCTCGGCCTCTCCATCCGCTACTCGCGCGAGCCCGAGCCGCTTGGCACCGGCGGCGCCTTCCTGCGCGCCCGCCACCTCCTCGCCCCCGACTTCCTCGTCATCTATGGCGACTCCTACCTCCCCATCCCCTACGCCGAAGTCATCCGCCGCCTGCGCGCCTCCTCCGCCCAAGGCTCGCTCGTCGTCTATGACAATCGCCGCGGCGATACCTCCGTCCGCAACAACGTCGCCATCGACGCCAACGGCTACGTCGCCCGCTATGCAAAGGACGACCCGGTCGCCGCGGGTCTCACCCACGTCGACGCCGGAGTGGCCGCCTTCGTCAAGCCCGCGCTCCACCTGCTCGAAGACGCCGGCGAACGCCCGTCGCTCGAAGCAGGCCTCTACACCCGCCTCATCGAACGACGCTCCCTGCTCGCTCACGAAACCGCCCAGCGCTTCTACGACATCGGCACGCCGGAGCGGCTCCAGGCCATCGAGGAGTACCTCACCTCATGATCATCACCCGGACCCCCTTCCGCATCAGCTTCGCCGGCGGCGGCTCCGACCTCGAAGCCTGCTACGCGCGCCAGCCCGGAGCCGTCCTCTGCACCGCCATCGACAAGTACATGTACCTCGCCGTCAAACGTCACTTCGGCGGCGAGTTCCGCGTCAGCTATTCGAAGACCGAGTTCTCCCGCACCATCGAGGGCATCCAGCACCCCATCGTTCGCGAGTGCCTCCTCCACGCCGGCGCGCCGCACCCGCTCGAGATAGTCTCCATGGCCGATCTTCCCGCCGAGGCCGGCATGGGCTCCTCGAGCAGCTTCACCGTCGGGCTCCTCCACGCCCTCTACGCCCACCGCGGCGAGGTCGTCACCCCCAACGTGCTCGCCGAGGAGGCCTGCCGTATCGAAATCGAGCGCCTCGGCGAACCCATCGGAAAACAGGACCAGTACATTGCCGCCTATGGCGGCCTCCAGTTCATCCGGTTCCACTCCGGCGGCCGCGTCCAGGTCGAGCCGGTCCTCTGCTCCAAGGAAACCTACCGCGAGCTCGACCGCCGCCTCCTCATCTTCTTCACCGGCGTCACCCGCCACGCCCGCGACGTGCTTGCCCGCCAGAACGAGCGCACCCCGGACCGCCTGCCCGCGCTGGCCGAACTCTGCCGCATCGCCGAACGGATGCGCGACGTCCTCGCCGGCGGCGACGCCCTCGACGAGTTCGGCCGCCTCCTCCATGAGGCCTGGGAAACGAAGAAGCGGATCGAAGGCTCCATCTCCAACCCGGCCATCGACGAAATCTACCGCCGCGGCCTCGACGCCGGCGCCCTCGGCGGCAAACTGCTCGGAGCCGGCGGCGGCGGCTTCTTTCTTTTCTTCTGCCCCCCCGAACGGCAGGACCATCTGCGCGCCGCCCTCGCCGGTCTCGCCGAGGTGGCCTTCGCCTTCAGCCCGCACGGAACCCGCATCGTCCACCAGGGGAGCCTCACCGCATGAGCCGCCGCTGCGTCTTCCTCGACCGCGACGGCGTCATCAACGCCGCGCCCCCGCCCGGCGAATACATCCTCACCTGGGAGGACTTCAAGCTGATCCCCGCCATTGTCGACTGGATCCGCCTCTCGAACGCCCTTGGTTCTCTGGTTATCGTGGTCACCAACCAGCGCTGCATCGCCCGCGGCTTGGTCTCCGCCGAGACCGTCGGGGAGATCCACCGCCGCATGGTCGCCACGCTCGCCGCCCGCGGTGCCCGCATCGATGACGTCTACTGCTGCCCTCATGAGGAAGGAGAATGTGAATGCCGGAAACCGAAGCCCGGTCTGGTGGAAGCCGCCGCCGCGAAGTGGGATATCGATCTCTCTCAATCCATCCTCATCGGCGACTCGGAGCGCGATCGGGAACTTGCCCGCGCCACCGGCCTCCCCTTCATCGAGGTCCGGGAGGGCAAGATGGTCTGACGGCTCGCTCCCCGAACTCCGGCGCCCCGGCGCGAGGCTACTTCTTGATCCGCGTGACTTCCCGGATCAACTCGTCCCAGGCGCGCTGCTCATCCTCCGGCCGGAAGTGCCGGGCCAGCAGGGCGCACCGGGTCTTGAGTTCCTGGTAGAAATCCTCGTCGGCCTCGGCTTGGTGCATCAGCTCCGTGAGAGCCGCCGTGTCGCCGGGCTCGAAGAGTCCGGGATAGTCCTCGCCCAGCAGCCCGATGTTGCCCGGGATCCGGGTGGCCAGGATGGGGATATAGTCGACAATGGCCTCGGAGATGACGTTCGCGCCGCCCTCGATCTTCGAGCTCAGCGCCATCAGGTGGCTGCCCGCGATCAAACGCCGCACCTTCCACCGGGGGATCGATCCCAGGTAGCGGTACCGCGGGTTCTTCATCGCTTCCACCCGGGCCCGCTCCACCAGTTGGCCGTCGTCGGCGTCGCCCGCCTGCACGATGCGGATATTCGACTCCTTTGGCAGCTTACGGGAAGCCATCGCCGCCCGGAGCGGATCCTTGATATCGTGAAGGTGCCCCACCACGCTGACCACGAACGTGTTCCGGTCCGGCGCCGGCGGGTCCTTGGTCTGCTCCGCGGACTGGTAAATCATCCGCGCCCGCTTCTGCAGGTCCGCGTCAAGCTCCCCGGCTGAAAGCGGCTGGAACGTGAGCAGGCGGTCCGCCGTCCGCAGCGCTTCCCGGGCCTTGGCGGACTTGGGGATATCGCGGTAGATGTCGGTGCCGGTCAAAACCAGGATGGAGGGCTTCTCCGGATGCCGCTTCTGAAACTCCAGAATCGCATCCGCGCTCCGGTAGGCGTGCATCGCCACCATCAGGTCGCTGATCGTGCCGCCATAGTGCTGGGAGACCTCCATGCTGTGCCCGAGTTCCCGCAGCATCTTGGACCAGCGCTCCGCCGTTACCCGGTTGCCATAAACGGTCTTCGGTGAGGAGGGGCAGACAATCTGAACTCTCATGGGCGGCCTACCGGCAGGCTACAAGCTTAAGAAACGTAAGGTAGCCAAACCTCCTATTATCGCTCAGGATTGAATTCCAGTCGAGTTTGGCCGCTAACCTGTTGATATGGAAAAGAAAATGCTCCGCCAGACCAGTACTTCTGAACCTGGTCGCGGAAATGGCCCGACGCCGGGTGCCCGCTCTGCCCGGGCACCATCACCGCCAGGGACCGCTCCCAATCGCCGGCATCCAGAATGAACCGCAGCGACGGCCCCAAAGGCGGTGCGGCCTGTAGCACCGTGCGGGGCGAGCCGCTCATCGGAACCGGGTCAAACCGGAAACGCGGGCCGATCACCGGAACCCGTTCAATCGGCCCGGCCGAGAGGCGCAGGGTGTTGTAGTCCCCGTACCGCCACCTCCGAATCTCGTTGCCCTGCAGGCGCTTACCCTGTTCGAGCGCCTCCTCGAGGCAGCGCGCAAGAAGCTGGTCGTAGTCCTCGAACCACCCCGCCGGCCGCTCGGTCAGGAGCTGCTCCACCACGGCCGCCCCCATCTGGTCGTCGTAAGTCCGCCCCGCCCCCGGCGCAGCTTCCTCCGCGACCGCCCGCCGGAGCCGCTCGAACAGCAGGGTCGCAACCAGCGGAGCCGCCCCGCCAGCCTCCATCTCCCCATCCCACCGCTGGAGCAACTCCGCCGCCGCCCCAGCCGCACCCCCCGCCGCGTACACCGCCCCGGCCTCGCCACCCACAGCGCCGCGGTCCCCGTACACCGCCCCGGCCG
>CAYXVG010000163.1:0-4797 GCA_964468205.1 uncultured Solibacteraceae bacterium
GTCGGGACTCCACGCGATCGAGAGAATCGAGCCCTTCCACTCGAATTTCTTCGCTGGGTTGACCTTGTCCGGCCGGAAAGTGGCCAGTTGCCCGTAAGATGCGGTGGCAAAGAACAGCTCCTGCGGCTGCCATTGAAGATCGCTGATCGTGCTGGGATGGTCTTCGTAGTCCAAAAGATGCCGTCCATCCGAACCACTCCAGAGTTTCAGCTCCCGGCCGCAGGCCGTTGCCAGGAAGTCGTGCGCCGGGGAGAAAGCCAACTGCTCCACCCAATGCGCCCCGGCTTCCAACTCGTAGAGCAGTCTGCCTGTTGTTGCGTCCCATAGCCGCGCCACAGAATCCTGGCCGCCCGTGGCCAGCATCCTACTGTCAGCCCGCCAGCTAAGACACAGCGTGCCGAATTCGTGGCCGGCAAGTTCGAACAAGAAGCGGCCAAACCGGTCGAAGACGGCGACAGATCCCCCGATTGTCGCCGCCGCCAGCTTCGATCCATCCGGAGACCACTCCAAGCTCACGACGTGGTCTTCGAGATCCGCCTCCCAATTCACTGACAAGAGAGTTGCTTCTTTAGTGTCACTCATCAACTGGCGAGGCATCGCTTGAACCCTTCCGTCAGCTCTTCCCTGTCCAGGTTACGGCCGATGAAGATCAGCGAATTGTGCCGCGGCTCAGAGCCCCATTCACGGTCCGGACGACCGTCGAACAGCATGTGAACGCCCTGGAAAATGAACCGGCGGCTGTCCCCGCGGATCGACAAAACGCCCTTCATTCGGAAGATGTCAGGCCCTCGGCTCGTGAGTAACAAGCGCAGCCACAAGTGCAGCTTCTTCTCGTCGAGATCTCCTTGAACCGAGATCCCCACCGACGACACCTCGTCATCGTGCTCGTGGTCCGGCTTGTAAGCCTTGCTCACGACCGGTTCAAGGGTGGCTGAACCATGCAGCACGGTCCGGAACTCGTCCGGATGATGTTCCGTGAAGAGAGCGTACGCTCCGTCCCGCGGGATTCCGATCAGGAACCGTTTCTCGCCTTCACCTTCCAGTTCCAGTTGGTAGAGCGCCGGTCCGGGCACAAGGCGTCCGCCCGGAGAAACACGCTGCTCTTCTCCGGAATAGGACAACACCACTTCCATCTGCACCGCCTCCAGGGCCTCGTAGTTCGCCGACTTCACCGGCACAACCACGGCCTTCATCGACGGGTCAGGACCCTCCTGCAGCACCAACTCGTGATCTCCCTTTCTGAGCTCGTAGGCCCCCCCCCACTCAAACGGGTACTCGGGCTCGAGGAACCTGGGATCCACCTCGAGCGCACGCTCCAGATTGAATCCGCCGAGATTGAGGATTTTGTCCATGTCCACCAAAGCATCCCGCGTGCGATAGATTCTCGCCGCCGGGTTCATCGTCCGGATCCGGGCTTCGAGCTTGTCCACCTCCGCCGGCGGTACCAGGTCGATCTTGTTCAGCAGAATCACGTCGGCAAACGCCACCTGTTCCTTGGCCTCGTCCGAGTCGTCGACATGCTGCCAGATGTGTTTCGCATCCACCAGCGTGACGATGCCGTCAAGGGCCATCCGCTCCCGCATCTCGTCGTCGACGAAGAACGTCTGCGCCACCGGCGCGGGATCGGCGAGCCCGGTGGTCTCGATCATGATGTAGTCGAACTTGTCCTTGCGCTTCATCAGGCTGCCGAGAATCCGGATGAGGTCGCCTCGAACCGTGCAGCAGATGCAGCCGTTATTCATCTCGAAGATCTCTTCTTCGGCGTTTACAACAAGCTCATTGTCCACGCCGATCTCCCCGAACTCGTTCTCGATCACGGCAATCCGCTTCCCGTGATTCTCGGTGAGAATTCGATTCAACAGGGTGGTTTTGCCGGAGCCGAGAAAACCAGTCAGCACCGTAATAGGCGTTCTTTCCCGTGTCGTCATTGTCTTTCTCCCCTCAGGCCGCTTCCAGGCCCGGACATTCATCCATAAATCGCTGCATGCGTTTGCGCAGGAGCGATACAGGCAGCGGCTGTAAACTCCCGGCGTGGTTGCAGGCGGAGGCCCAGTCGGCAAGATCGCGGTATTGCTCCCGGCTCTCCAGGCCACCGAGCCATATCACCTCGTTGCCGAGCATCACCATCACTACGTTCGTGGCATCGCACGGACCCAGGCATCCACTGATTGTCAGGTGGATCTTCTTGAGTAGCCGCCGCTTCCGCCATTCTTGTTTCAGCCACTCCACAGGCACCTCCGGGTGGCCCTTGTCCGTGCGTCCGCAGCAGCATCCCTGGCACACAATGACCTGCCCCATGGCCTTGCGCGTTGTTGTCGGCTGGCCGCACTCTCTCTTCATCGTTCCCTCCTTACCGCCGGTGCATGCTCGCGCAGAAGCAACGGCGCATCGATGCCTGCCGCCTCCAGCAGTTCACCCTCCCGAAGGACTTCATGAGGATCGCCCCCCCCGAGCACCTTACTCCGGCACAGCACATGCACCTCGTCCGCCCAGTCGAGAGCAAGGTTCGAGTCATGTGTCGCCTGAACAATCGCCGTGCCGGTTTTTCGCAGTTCTTCGAACAGCCGGAGCAGCGCCCTGAACCCCTGTCCGTCCAACCCCGCCGCTGGTTCGTCGAGCAGCAGCACCCGTGGCCGCATGGCAATCAGCCCGGCCAGCGCCACGCGTTTCTTCTCGCCGAGGCTGAGTTCATGCACCGGGCGAGACGATAGATGGCTGATCTCCATCGCCGCCAGTGCCTGCTGCACCAGTCCGCGTGCTTCGCCTTGGCTGGCGCCACATTGCAGCGGTCCGAGAGCAACGTCGTGCTCGACAGTGGGAGCCAGCAACTGGTCGTCGGGATCCTGCAGAAGAATCCCGACACTCCGCCGCAAGCGGCGCCTGTCGTCCCGGTTCGGCCGGACCGGCTCGCCATCCAGCACGAGGCTTCCGAGGCACGGTACTTCTCCACCCGCGAGCAAGAGGAGCAAAGTCGACTTGCCGGCGCCGTTCGCGCCCAGGATCGCGATCTTTCTTCCCTCTTTCACGCACAGGTTGATGTGGCGTAAGGCCCAGGCCCGTGGGGCATAGGCAAAGCTCACGTCGCACAACTCCAGCAGCGGGGCGTTCATGCGAACCGTCCGATCAGGAAGATAAGGGCGAGCAAGACCAGCGTGCCCGTCACAAATCGCCAACTGCAGGAAATCCCCAGATCGTAAACCGGGAGCACACCTTCGATTCCCCGGCATCGAAAACCTCGGTCGAGACGCACAGCCCGATCCATCGTGCGGGTCAGGACTCGCCCCGGCACATATCTCACAGCTTTCCATTCGCGCCATCGGGTATCTAACGTCAAGCGTTGGTCCACCGCCGCACGGGTTACGCGGATCGCGCCAACCGAGACCGCAATCAACCGGTAAACGAGTGCAGCCAGTTCCACCAACGAAGCCAAACGGCCTGACCGGCCGGCGTACCCGAGCACAGTGGGAATCGGTGTGGTGAAAGCCAGTAGCATCAGACAACTCGTGGCTGCAAGGCTTCGCGCCGACACCACCATCGCGCGCCCCCACCCCGTCTGCCAGCCCAAGACAAGCATCGCCGGTACGAGGAAGGCGGATTGCATCGCCAAAAAACGGAACCAATGTGCCGCGGGGACTCCGGCCAGTCCGATCGCCAGGATCGTCACCGCCGCGGCCACGGTTAATGCCACCGGGATCTTTGGCGAAACCAGAGCGGCCAGCAACAATCCGCCTGCCAACAGACTCTTTTCCGCGGGATGCCTGCGGCTCCAGCGGTTCGCAAAGGCGATGGAATCGAGCGGCAGATGTTGATGCATGTCAGCTCCTTTTCCTGAGCCGTAGGAGGGCAACCCCAACGGCGGCGGTACCCAGCGCGGCCTGAAGACCGAAAAGAAGCGGTTCTGGAATCACCTGCGAGAGGGCCGGCAACGTCATCCACGGAGTGCAGTCACGGCAGATCTCGAGGATTTCGGCGCGCGCCTGTTCATCACTCCCGCTGCGGGCCAAAGAGTTGAGCGCGGTTCCGGCGAGAGCCGCCAGGAGAGAGGCGGCCAGGATCTTCTTCACAGCACTGCCGCCTTTCGTTCCCGATCGCCGATTGCCTGCAGGGCAAACACCGTGAGTAGTCCTTCGAGAAGCGAGACCGGGATCTGAGTGACCGCGAAGATCCCCGCGAAACGAACGAACGACGAAAGCACTCCGTCCGGTCCCGCCGGATACGCCATCGCCAACTGCAGAGACGTGACCAAGTAGGTTCCGACCGACCCGGCGATGGCGGCAGCAGCAACCGCCGCCGGACGCGGCAGACGTAGTGTGGCGGCCCCGTTCCAGACCACCCAGATAAGCACCGGACCCGCCACACCCAGGGAAAAAAGATTCGCGCCGAGCGTCGTCAACCCCCCGTGGGCCAGCAGCAGCGCCTGGAACAACAAGACGAGGAACCCCAGCGCGGGCATGTACGCTGGCCCCAAGAGAATCGTTCCCAGCGCTGTCCCTGCCGGATGAGAGGTGCTCCCCGCAACAGACGGCAGCTTCAATGCCGTAAGGGCGAAAAGAAAGCCGGTGGAGGCCGCCAGAAGCAGCCGCTGCCGGCGCTCCATCCCAGCGAGATTGAGTGCCTTGAGGCTCCACAGTAGGGGCCCAGCGGACACCGCCGTCCAGACGGCGCAGTGATCGATCGGGAGATAGCCTTCGATGATATGCATGGCGGTGGCTGAGGTGCTCGAATCTACTTATGATAATAATACACCACTATCATTACTATTCGCAACACTACGCCAACGGTCAAACCGAATCAGCG
>CAYXVG010000164.1:0-4713 GCA_964468205.1 uncultured Solibacteraceae bacterium
CAGAGCTTCGAAATTAGGGAAAGAGTAGCCTGTCACCGAATTAGGGGATTAGAATCGGGGGGTGATGACACGTCGTGGATTTCTTGCGGGGGCGGTGGTGGCGGCAGGGATGCGGGCTCAGGGGGAGGCGCCGACTGTCGAAACGCATCTTCATCTTTTTTCGCCGGACAGGCAGAGGTTTCCGTATCATCCGAACGCCGTGTACAAACCTGAACCGGCGCCGCTACCGGACTATCTGCAAGTGGCGGCGGAGGTGGGCATCGACCGGGTCGTGATCGTCCACCCGGAGCCTTACCAGGACGATCACAGCTATCTCGAGTATTGCTTTGCGAATGAACCGTCGGAGATGTTCTTTAAGGGCACGTGCCTCTTCGATCCGACCGATGTGGCCACACCCGAACGGATGGCCGAGCTGGTGGAGCGCAACCCGAAGCGCATCGTCGCGCTGCGCATCCATATCACGCGGGAACGAGACGCGGCGCCGACGAACGAAGGCCCGATTCGTGACCGCGATCTTAGCAAGCGTCAAGTTCGGGATACTATACGGGCAGCCCACAAGCTCGGGCTGGCCATCCAGTTCCACATGATTCCGGCCCACGCCGAATCCGTTCACTTTCTGGCGGCCGAGTTTCCGCAAACCGTGATGCTGATCGACCATCTCGCCCGGTCGGGCTTCGGCACTCCTGCCGAATTCGCCCAGGTGATGGATATGGCAAACCTCCCCAATGTCCACATGAAGTTTTCCGGAGTGCGCTACTCGTCGCGGCAAGAATTCCCCTACCGTGACACCCGGGCGCTGGTGCGGGATGTGTTCGAGGGGTTCGGGCCGGACCGCATTATGTGGGGCGGGCTCGGAAAGACGGCCGCCGACTTCCGGCTCCAGAGCGATCTGCTGAAGGAGACTTTCGCTTTCACGAACCTCGCGAATATCGACAAGATTCGCGGCGGCAATGCCATGCGGCTGTTCTGGAACTGAGCCGGCTGGAGATCGCATGTCGGGAGCGGATACGAAGCCACCCTCGGTGCGGGAGCGCGGGTGCGCCACGCTGTTCTTCGGATTCTTCTTCGGCCTAGGGATCCTGTTCACGGTCTTAATGCTGGCCGCGGCTTACCAGATCGCGGACACCTACACCTGGGATCGCACCGACTGCGAGATCCTCTCCTCCGGCGGGCGGGTGAGGACGAATGCGCCGGACGATGAGCCGCCCTTTGAGTTGGTGATTCACTACCGTTACCGCTGGCAGGGCCGGGAGGAGACATCGAGCCTCTTCTCGCTCGGCGGGACCGCTTTCTCGGATTGGTTGAAGATCCACCGGCTTTCGGAAGCGTATCCGAAGGGCGCAACGGCCGCTTGTTACGTCGATCCTGAGACGCCGTCCCGGGCGGTTCTCGAGCGCCAGGGTTTCTGGATTCTGCTTGCTCTGCCGCTGCCGCTCGTTTTCGTGCTGATTGGCGCCGGCGGGGCGTATTTCACCTGGTTTCGGGGAGACAAGGCGAAAGAAAAGGTGAAAGTGATTTCGGCTGGGGCGTCGCGGGTGAAGGGAGGCTGGGCGGCCATCGCGTTCTTCGCCGTGTTTGCGATCGCCGGCTTGGGTATTCTGCTCGGCGTCTTTCTCCGGCCGGCGATGCAGATAGTGGACAGCCGCGGATGGGAGGCGTTTCCCTGCCGGGTGGAGTTCAGCCGGGTGGGCGTTCACAGAGGCGATGATTCCACCAGCTACAGCGTGGACGTGCTCTACTCTTACGAGTTTGGCGGGCGGCTTTTCCGGTCGTCGCGCTACGGCCATCTCAATATGTCGTCGAGCGGCTACTCCGCCAAGCGCGATCTCGTCCGGAAGCTGGGTCCGGGAACCGAAGGGACTTGCTATGTGGATCCGGACGAGCCGGAGACCGCCGTGATGGACCGGTCTCTTCAACCGATCATGTTCTTGGCGCTGTTGCCGCTGGCGTTTCTGCTGATTGGCGCGACGGGCGTGCGATACCAGTGGGGGAAGCTGCAGAGGCGTACGGCCGGTGGCATTCCCATGCCGGAATTCCGGGCCGGTCCGGTCAGCCTGGAACCAAAATTGGGCAAATGGGGCAAGCTGTTCGCCGCCATCATCTTCGCTTCGTTCTGGAACGGGATTGTTGGCGTTGCCGTGTACAAGATCATCGAGGACTGGCAGCGCGGGCGCCCCGATTGGTTCGTCATCCTATTCATGACTCCCTTTGTGCTGGTGGGTCTGGGAGCGATCGCGGCCATCTTCTATTGCCTGCTGGCGCTACTCAATCCGCGGCCCGTGTTGACGCTTTCCCAAGGGGTGCTGCAACCGGGATCCTCCGTGACCCTCGAATGGGCCTTGAAGGGGAACTCTTCCTCCGTGCGCCGGTTGAAGATCGCTCTCAAAGGGAGCGAGGAGGTGACGGAGCGGCGCGGCAAGAACAGCCGGACAACGAAGGAGGCGTTCTTCGAGGAAGAGGTGTTTGAATCCGGCGACGGAGCCTTGATGGAGCGAGGAAGCGCGACGGTTCGCGTGCCTCGCGGCGCGATGCACAGCTTCGAGTGCGGTTCGACGAAGGTTCTGTGGACGTTTCATGTGACGGGCGCAGTGGACCGCTGGCCGGACATCGATGCCGAGTTCCCAGTGGCGGTCTTCCCGCTCAGCGCCCCCGGCTTCACCGGTCAGGAACAAAACGACGACGCGCGGCCTCCGGCGGTTTCGAGCGGCGGCGTCTCATTGTCGCTGGGCCAACTGCGCTACCCGCCGGGCGCGACCGTGGAAGGGACGGCTGAGTGGAACCTGCCCGGCCCGCCGAAAAACATGAGCGTCCGCCTCTTCTGGTATCTGCAGGGAGGCGGTTCGGAGCATTCCGAGGTGGTCGCGGAGCAGCAGTTCGAAGCCGCTGGCGAGCGGGGGTTGCGGCCGTTCCGGCTGAATATGCCAGCAGTGCCGTACAGCTACAGTGGCCGGCAGTTTTCGATCTGTTGGGCGGTGGAGTTGGTGGCGAGATCCCCGGACGCGGTGGCGCGCGCGGAGATCTGGGCCGGCAGCGGCGACTGAGCCGCCGGCTTCACATTTTGCGGAAGAAGCCGGGCGCGCACTCGAAGTTCGCCGCGGCGTCCGTGCTTCCACTTCCTTTATAGCGAGCGGCCAGCGGGTATGAGCACAAAGGACGCGTGCGAATCACATTATCCGAGCCGTCGCGCAATACGCCGTCGAGGGTTTCTGGTGGCTGGCCGTTTTCGACCCAACGGAGCAGCGCCTCGAAGTGGCCGCTCGGCTCCGGCCCGTCTCCGCCGCGGCAATGGGCGACGCCCGGGGCGAGGAACAGCCGGAAGAACTTTGTGGTCTCCGCGACGCCGCCCATCTGCGCCTGCACCCGCTCGTAGTAGTCAATCGTGCCTTCCGGATAGATGAGCGGGTCGCTCCATCCGTGCCACAGGATGATTTTGCCGCCGCGGTTGCGGAAGGCCGACAGGTCGGGGTTGTCGGCGCCGAGCACGGCGCCGAACTGTTCGACACCCTGGTCCCAGAAATGTTCGTACGCGCCATGAGTGATCGTGGTCCAGTCCCAATCCGGGTCCTGCGTCAGGAAGTAGCGAAACCATTCGAGGGTGATCCGGAAGGGCTGCGCGGCGAGGGGGTCGCCACCGGTATTGCTCAAGCCGTGGAAACCGGCGCCGTACGGCAGGCCGTACCAGAGGAAGGAGCCATCTTGGCGGCGGGGGCCGTCCCAGATTCTGGCGATTACCTGCGCGTCGGCGTTTGTGATGGTCCCGCAGGCGTCGACCGGAGTTCCGGCGAGCGTGGCGGCATCGAAGGAGCAGAGCCGGGGGTCTGCGATCACGCCGTCCTGCACACCGTCAAGATGATCGCAGGCGGCGACGCTGGCCAGCCGGGCAGCCTCGAACTTGCACTGTGGGACGAAATGCCCGGCTTCGAGCATCACGAGGGGGCCCCAGAGTTGGGCGCCGTGCAATTGCGGCCAGTTGATGGCGGGGCAGCCCGAGAGAATGCCGTCATAGTCTTCCGGGTAGCGTTGCGCCTCCATCAGCCCCTGACGTCCTCCGGTGGAGCATCCATTGAAGTAGGAGTAGCGGGGCGCGGTTCCATAGAACGCCTTGACCAGCGCCTTGGCGGTGAGGGTCATGGCGTGGATGCCGAGGTAGGAGTTGTCACGGATCAGCATCCAGTTCAGGCGGCCGTGCTCGTCGAGCGCGAAGCTGCCGCTGGCTCCGGTGTGGCCCGTATCGGTGGCGCCGGCCGCAAAGCCTTCTGAAACGGGGGCGGAGAGGCTCTGCTCGGAGCCGCCGGAGAAGCCGCCGCCGCCGCGGCCCTGGAAGCGTCCGTTCCAGTTCTCCGCGGGCAACCAGACGAAGACGGAAATGCGATCCCGGGCTGGCGGGTTGGTGACGACGGCGGTGACGCGGCATGTTGCGGGGAGGCGGCCGCCGGCCGGGTGGGCGACCGCGGATTCGATGGCCGTATTCGGAAGAGGTACCGAGGCCAGGCTCTCGCACGAACGGGCGGGTTTGGCGTCAGGGACCAGCGGGGGCGCTTGTGCCCATACGTTGGCCGTAAAAGCCGCCGAGAGCGGCAATATCAGAAGGGCGGGCCGGCCGGGGAAATCCATATCCAAGACTGTATCCCACCTCTAGCCGGAGAGATTGGGGGGAGTAAATAGTGTGGCCTTGGACCCGGGAGGTTCGAGAAGATCAGAGCCGCGAAGAAA
>CAYXVG010000165.1:0-4681 GCA_964468205.1 uncultured Solibacteraceae bacterium
GGGAAGATAACGACCCAGCGCGAGTGGAAAGCGCCTCACATCCTGGGCTTGGTTTGTCCCGCCTCAACTGGAAATGGAGAGAGCGTTCCACCGTTAAGATAACGGAGAGAACGCGTGAAGAAACCACGAAAGCACTACACCGCAGAAGAGAAGGTCGCCATTCGGAGGCGCCAATTGCTGGAGCAGGAGCCGGTCTCTACCTAATCTGTGGACGTCCAAAGAATCGCAAAGCGGATATGCGACCGCGAGGATGCTCTGCCGGTCATTGCCGCGCCGGTTAATGCTTTCGACTCACTCTTCGCGGCTCCAACCCCAAATGCTTCGGCCGCGGTTCGCGGTTTCACGGAGGATGTAGGTGATGGCCCACGGGCCACAAGCAGCCCTAACACGAATGTACTCGAAGACGTCTTCGATGGGCCTCGCCAGCCGGTCAATCCGTCCATCGAATGCTGGTGTCAGAGCGTGTTGGTTCCGCGCATAGGTGTCTCAGCTCGGCAACAGCATCGCCAACCGGCATAGTGCCGTCGTCTACATCAGGCACTCTATACCGAAGAGAGATCCGAAGTTGTTCTGGCATCTAGACGAAGACCATATCAAAACAGACATTTTGTCAAGACCTAGGCAACGCAAGATTAGGACACTGCCAGAGCTCCTCTTAGCTTGATGTTTCTGATATGCTGGAATCCGCCAGGTCTCCAGTATGGCCGTAGAGGACAAGCTGAATATCAATCTCAATCAGAATCTGTGGGGCCTAGTTGTTTCGTACGCCGCGTTGGGCGTTGCGGAGCACTGGTGCCTCAAGGTCCTGTTCTGGTTTGCTTGCGTCGCATCGGCTGGAATGACAATCTCCGTGCTGGTGACCTTGTTCTTCTACACACTGAACTACTGCCGGAAAAAGCATGGCAACTGAACTCAACGCACTTTTCACCCACTACCCAGTTGACCCCTAGGGCGCTCACTCATAGCAATGCTACTTCGGTCAGTGGTAGGATCTGATCCATCATGGCCGGACAGGATGCAGTTCGTTCCCGCTACTATTGGACAGCGCTGGAAAAAGGAAGACTCGAGGAGGCGATCCAGCTTGCATGGTATTCGATTCAATCGCGCCGGACCTGCGGGCGCGAAGCTAAGTGGCTCGCCGAGGTACTCGCTGTCTATGAGGACAACGACGGGCTGAATCTTCTTCGCTCCAGGTGTGAAGAGAGAGCCGGGAGAGACCCCCGGTATCAACCACCCTTTCGCCGCAAGCTCGGTGAGGATGGCAACACCGATCTCATCAAGATGATCGAACTCGGCGTGAAGAACGGCGAGCCGACTAGGCGGGTGCTCGACTTCGTGCGGGAACATCCCGGTGTCACCCGTGCGGAACTGTACGCAAGCTTCCCAGTTTTCGATGATTATCGGGCGAAACAGAGAGCAAACAAAGGGAAGCCGAAGGCTGTGCGCATTGGCAAAGAATGGATCAAAACGCATGAGTTTGAACGAATCCTCGCTTCGGTGTACTTCGACAGTGTTGAGGGGCGGGCGGAATCCCAACAACAGACCACGTTTCAAGCACGCGCATTTTCCGCGAGTGATCTGCGTCCATCCTCAAACTTCGAGCCACCAGGTAGATCCGCAGAACTACCTCCAGGCACCTCTCAACAGGCTGGGAAAACTGGCTGCGCTGTCGTTCTCTTGACGGTACCCACGCTTCTGTTTCTTATTAGGATCATTTGACCCGATGGACCTTTTAGGTGAGGCTCTGACACACTGGCTTGCTCACACACTGGCTTGCTCTCGCTCTCCAGACCCCAGTTGACGCCAACTCCCCCGGAACGCTAAATTAAAGGTACGCTAACTCGCTGCGTCCCCATCGTCTAGTCGGCCTAGGACACCGCCCTTTCACGGCGGCAACAGGGGTTCGAATCCCCTTGGGGACGCCAAATGATCTTCATCCAAAACCGGGGAGAGTCCGCGCGTTCCCCAACCCAATCCACCCAAACTCAAAACCAAAGGTATCCGGCTCTCCGCGGCTATCCGCCAAATGAAGGGGCACCCTTGAGCCCGCCAAGCTGAACCACGAAAGATAGCTCACGTGCCTTCCCCGATCAACTCCCGCAACCCGTCGGCCGCAAGATCCCCGAAGTCGCCGAACCAGGAGTCAGATGGTCCTCGGACGTGTGCAGGTCCCCACTCGGGCGAAGCGACAGTCTGGCTGGCCGCAGCACGGTGTACCCGAAGACCTCCCCTCTGCGCCGCCTGGAAATGCCCGCTGCCCCGAGAACGCCTGTCCGTCCACCCTTGCCAAAGCCCCTCGGGCCCGTCCTTCTGAGCAGATCCTCCGCCCCCTCCCGTGTGCGGCAGCCGTCACCCAGCCGCATTGGTGGAACAGCCCGGAGAAAGCTAAGGTTTCATCCTCTCCTCGGCCTTCTCGATGTCCCTGTCGTCGTAGTAGCCCAACTTATGAAGGGGTACGACAACACTGGAAAGAAGATTCAGAACATGGCCGCCAACTCGCGCATAGTACTGCGCGCCCAGAACGCCTTTGGCCACGCTTCCGGCGGGCGACGAGTTCTCGGAGATTGTCCGGATGAGCCGGTCGCAACGGTCCACCGTTTGCCTGAGTCCGTGAATCAACTCGATGGCCCGGTCCCGGTCAGCCGTATGAATTATCTCCACGGCGCTTTCATAGTTTTCCTCCACCTGCAGCGCGACCGCCTTGAGTTCGAGAAAGATCTCGCCGCCCGGAAGTGGCGCCTCGTTCAGCCTCGCAAGATCCGCCAGATCCTTGGCGTAGTCGCCGATCCGTTCCACATCCTTCACCAGACTCATCAGGAGCAGGCAATAGGGCAGGTCGACGCTATTGGTCCGGGTGGCGAGGTGAAGGATTACCTCCTTGCGGATGCGGCGCTCCAGTTTGTTGATCCGGACGTCCTGGCGTTTCATCACCTCTCGCTCCTGGGGAGTCAGCGACTGCGCAGCATAGAATCCACCTGCGGTCCGGACGGCTTCCAGGCTCAATTCCAGCATTTCCTTAAACTGGCCGGCCATCACCTGCAACGGTGATTCAGACCGGAACATCGAGATCAGTTCTCGCAGCAAATCAATCCCCAGTCCTCTCCGTTCTTCGGGCGCAGGGCCAACCTATACCCAATGAACCTCTTCAGCATCGAAGTTGCGCGAAAGGAGCCGTCGAGCCTCTTCGTCGCTCATCCCCGGATTACGGAATTGAGATCCCATGAAATCGCTGAGGACCTCAAATATCTGGGTGTTTGGCATAAGGCCGGCAAACTCGCCGGCCCCGGGGCCAACTGCAGTGGAGATCGTGTAGTCGGTAGTGTGACCCTTACCGATCCAGCCAACACCGAAATGGTTGCAGAGCGTCTGTCCAAGTACGCCATTGAAGGAATCGAACTGCTTGTTCAGGGTCAATTCCTTCTGCCCTGTCACTGCGCCCGCGATCATGGACGCTTCGCGCTGGGACACGGTCACGCCATGGCATTTCTGGATAACGGCCGTCACGCGGTCCGCACCATTCTGCGCCCCGCCCGCTTCAAGCGTCTGCCTCAGGGTCTTCTGCAGCGCGGAAAACGAACAGGTGACTTTGGACAGCCGCGGGAGATTTGCGTCATCACCGCGGTATCCCGTCGCGACGCTGTTGAGTCCGGGATTGGAATTGCCGTGGTCACTGCACAGCACGACGAGAGTATCGCCACGCCGTTTCGCGTAGTCTACCGCGACGCGCACGGCGTCATCGAAATCCATTTGTTCCCACAACAATGCTGCCGCGTCGCTGGCGTGTGCGGCATGGTCGACCCGTCCGCCCTCCACCTGAAGCAGAAATCCTTCGTTGTTCTCGAGCAACTTCAGCGCCGTCCGAGTACATTCAGCCAGGCTCGGAGTGGTCTCTTCCGGCGGCTGCCGCCGGTCAATGCTGTAGGGAAGTTGACCGCGGCTGAATATGCCGAGCAGTTTCCTGGCGCCGGCGGCGTGTTGCAAGGCTGAGCGTTGGTCTACAAATTGAAACCCCGCCGTACGGTACTCCGCAATTAGATCGCGTTGGTCCTGCCGATGAATACCGGCGAAAAACTCAAGACCCCCTCCCATGAGCACGTCCACGTTTTCGACGTACTGCGGAGCGATATCGGCCTCGGCGCTGCGTTTTTTGTGCACCGCCGCAAATCCGGCTGGCGTCGCGTGTGTCAACGTGGTCGTTGTGATCAAGCCCACACGCTTGCCACGTTCTTGAGCCACCGTTGCAATCGGCGTCAGTGGCCGGCCGTCAGGGAGCATGTTGATGGATCCGTTGCAAATGCGAACGCCCGAACCCCATGCCGAGGCAGCGGCGGCTGAATCGGTCACACAGGAATCCAGGGACGCCTGATCGAACATGCCGTTTGCTGCCGACGGGCTACGGAGCAACTCCGCCCACAAGGTCCCTCTGCGCCGCACCGTGTTGGAGAAGATCTCCGCCATCGGCAAGACTCCTGGACTCATTCCGTCCGCAACCATGAACACGATGTTCTTCGGGGCCTCGCCGCCGGCAATTCCCCTGGACCGCCCTTGGGTGCAACTTGTCCCTGCCGCGGGCAACAGCAGTGAAGCCTTAATTAGATCTCGCCGATTCAAATTAGCGTCCTCAGTAGTAACTAAATTGTAACATTGGTCACCGCAGTGAGACGACAGCAAACACCCAACC
>CAYXVG010000166.1:0-4374 GCA_964468205.1 uncultured Solibacteraceae bacterium
CCCGGTTCATGCGCGGCGAGTTTTTCGAGTTCGAGCCGGAGTTCAAGCTCTGGCTAGCGACGAACCACAAACCAACCGTGCGCGGCGATCCAGCCATCTGGCGCCGGCTGAAGTTGGTCCCGTTTGACATCTCCATCCCGCTCGAGAAACAGCGGCCCAGGCATGAAGTCATGGCGATGTTTCGTGAAGAACTCCCGGGCATCCTCAACTGGGCGGTCCAAGGATGCTTGGAGTGGCAGAGAGACGGTCTCGGCGTTCCCGACGAGGTGGTGTTCGCGACCAAGGAGTACGAGGCGGAGCAGGACACGTTCGCGATGTTCCTCGATGAGAAGTGTGTCTGTGTGAACAATGCCCAGGCGGCGTCGAGCGACCTCTATCGCTCCTTCCGTGAATGGGCTGAGGCCCACGGAGAACGGGTGGTAAGCCACAAGATCTTCGCCTCTTGGCTGAGTGAACGCGGCTTCAAGAGGAAGAAGACGAGAACGGTCATCGTCTACCACGGGATTGGTCTTCGCGCAGAGGAGCATTCTGACGGTGATTGCGCCACCGGGAAGCAGGCTTCCGGAAGTGGATCCGGACCCGCTCAGCGGCGGCTTGACGACGAGGGCGAAGAGATATGACCGGGCGCCTTTACCACGCCGACCACGCGAGTGGAGGATCAAACCTCCACAGCCGCGCCAACCTCCACACTTGTAAGTCGTTGGTTTCAAAAGACTGGTGGAGCATATGGAGTATGTGGATGATTTATCTACATAGGCGTAATAGAGAACAGAGAATAAAGGCCCTATACCTATATAGGGGAAATAGGAACCCGCAAAAAAGCTCCATATCCTCCACACCCGCGCCTATCTGTCTGGGCCACTTGGAGTTATCCGTTTTTGGACCCTCCACAAACGCTCCACTGATCCGGTGCATCCCTCCACACTCAGAAAGCCCTGCGGAGGTGGGGTAGGCATGGGCGTTGAGGAGGTGTTTGGCCAGCTCATGCAAACCGACGTGGAGGTCTGGCTGGACTCAGAGGGCAAGCTTCGCATCCAGTCAGGTGCACCGGTACAGATCAAGAACTTGGTTCGCCAACACAAGCCTGCGATCGTGGCGGTGATCAACGCACGTGCTGTGATGAACAGCTCCGGCGTTCGGATCGTACGCCTACCGCTCGGTGGTTTTGCGCTGGCCAAGCCGCCGGGGCCGATGCCAGCCGAGGCCGCGACAGCGATCGAAGTGCTTGGGATGGGCCAACTGCCGATTGTCCACAACTGGGCCGGTTTGCGGCGGCTGACGTATCGAGCGTGGGTCAGGGAGCAGGTGTTGGATCTTTCGAATCCACTGTGGACGGAGGAGGAGCGGGAGGCCTGGCGCCGGAGTGCCGAAGAGGAAGCGGCCGCGAAGACCAAGCCGAGGCGCAGACCGGGACGGAGGCGTGCAGCATGAGCAGCTCGAGCGAGAAGGCGGTAGTGAATTCGATACTGAACTACCTCAACGGTCTACCACGGTGCGTGGCGCGCAAACGGTGGGGTGGTGGCTACGGGCTGGCCGGCGAGCCGGACATCGACGCCTGCATCCGTGGTCGCAGCCTGCAGCTCGAGGTGAAGCGTCCAGGAAAGCAGCCGACCAACCTCCAGCAGAAGCGCCTGGCCGATTGGAGCGCTGCAGGAGCAGTCGTGGGCGTCGTGCACGCTGTGGATGAGGTTCGGGACCTCCTGGCCCAGGAGAGCCTCCTGTGAGGCGCGAGGGCGCACGCGTGGCGCATTTCAGTCCACCTACGGTGGCAAAGCTGGCCGGCCTCAGCCTGCGCCAGCTTCAGCGGTGGACAGACTGGGGTGTGATCGGTGCGCGACGCAACGGACGAGCCAGAAGCTACGGCACCGATGATCTGCTGTTGATCCTCGTCCTGTCTGAACTCCGCCGGAAGAAGCTCTCGTTCCAGAGGCTGCGCTCGATCGCGCCGAAGGTTGCAGCGTACCTAGTGGGGTTGGGTGCTGTTCCGCCAGCCCGTCGTCCCAGCTTGTTCGTGCTGACCGACGGCCGAAAGGTCTGGATGGCGGATTCAAGCGACAAAACTTGCGAATATGTCGCGAACGTTTTGGCGCCTGTGGCGTGTGTTGACGTCCGAAAATGCCTGCAACTGATTGATCTTGTGAGAGATATGGGAAACGAAAAAAGCTCTTGCGGAGTGTGTCTGAAACCCTCAGAATTAGGATAGCGATGTCGTTAATGAGCAAGTTCGCTGAGCAGACAACGCGGGCGACGTAGCCTCGACATCGACAACCCCAACGAGCGACGGGACTCTCGCAAAACTCCTTCCTGACTCCCCATCTGATGCCCAACGTGTGCCTCAGCCAAGATGAATACCCTCTGTTCAGCGCCACCGGATGCCCCCTCGGTTTCCGTTCGAGGGAAGCGACCGCCCGTTTGCTGGCCGGCGACCACGTTCGTCCGATCTTCGGGCGCAAGGGGCATCTGAGGGCAATCGTGCTTCCCAAGAAGGATGGGGAGCATCCGATCAAGAACGCTCCGCAGCTTGGTCCGAAGTACAGCTACCGGCGGCGGCTGGAGAACAACCACAGTGTTTGGGAGCTGAAGAAGCTCGGCAAGGGGGATGAGTTGCGGCCGCTGTTTATGCAGGTAGTGATGGATTGTTCGACGTTTTCGGGAGGGAGAACCGAAGCGGAGGTGACGACCTAAATATCTTAAGACATCACTGCAAGTTTGGGTCCTAACTCATTGAAAAACAAGGGGGTGTTCCTGTGGCGCAAATCCGCTTGTGTCAGGCCCCGAAATGAGGTCGTCACTCCGCGTAACTGACAGAGCCCTCGCCATTTAGCCGACCGCCTCAGGTCGTCAGGTCGTCACCAAGTCACCCCGAATCGCCAGGTCGTCACCAACCAAGTTTCCACCCCGCCGACGGGTCCATCCCGCCGGCGTTTTTCATTCACCAATCCTTCGAAGGAGAAACACAACAACATGCCGAATACCGCTACTCCGAACCAGGGCGAACGCGAGTTCGAAACTGGCGCCGATGAGTTCTTCAAGGGACATTCTGAGGCCCAGTCGGGCTTACTGTTCCTCAACCACAAACGCGTCTTCGACGAGATGCTCCAGGAGTCGCTCGAGACCACCCGTCAGCAGCGGACCCTGTTCAACAAGATGATGGCCGACTCGCAGCTGCTGAGCAATCAGCTGATGCAGAATGCCATCGGCGTCACCCAGAAGGTTGCCGAGCAGTCGGCCGAGACGGCCAACATGGTCGGCAAGCAAGCTGTGCGTCACGGGGATCTGGCGATCGACCGCCAGTGGAATCTCGACGAGAACAGCTACGTCACCGAGGAGATCCTGGGCAACCAGACCTTCAAGGAAGGGATCCGCGCCGCGGTCGTGACCGCGATCCAGGAGGCCCTGTCCGAGCAGAAGGCTCGCCGGTAGCACCAACCCGGCAGCCAGGGCGGGCGACCTCCTCCTTCTCCGGGTTGCCCGCCCGCCTTTTCCCCGAATCACCAGGAAACCATCATGAAAAAACTGATTGCGATATTGAAGTTGCTACCCGTCCTCATCGGCGCCATCAAGGCCGTCGAGGAGGCAATCCCGCTACCCGGGCAGGGCCGCAAGAAGCTGGACTTGATCCTCGATGTGATCAAGACCGTCTATGACGGTGGCAACGATCTGGCCCGCGAGTTCACCTTCGACAAGCTGGTCGCGATCGTGATCCCGATCGTCGCGAAGATCGTTAACCTGCACAACGAGCTTGGACTCTTCGCCCACACGAAGTCGCAGCCCGGCCAGGCATGACGACAGACTTGCAGATCAGTGCGTGGCCGGTTGAGCGGTTGATTCCCTTCGCCCGGAACGCCCGCACGCATAGTGAGGAACAGGTCGCCCAGATTGCCGCGTCGATCGTGGAGTTTGGGTGGACGAATCCGATTCTTGCCGGCGCCGACGGGACGATCATCGCCGGCCACGCACGTCTGCAAGCCGCCCGAAAGCTGAAGCTGGCCGAGGTGCCAGTCATTGTGCTGGATCACCTGACCGAGGCCCAGCGCCGGGCGCTGGTGATTGCTGACAATCAATTAGCTATTGCGGGCTCGGGCTGGAATGAGGAACTCCTGCGCCTCGAATTGGAAGCTCTTCAGGAAGAGGAGTTCGATCTGGACCTACTGGGCTTCTCGGACGAAGAGCTGGAGGGCCTACTCGAGGAACCAGAAGCCGAAACCAGCGGCAACACCGACGAGGATGCCGTTCCGGAGGAGCCAGAGAATCCGGTCAGCGTGCCCGGTGACCTGTGGGTGCTAGGCAACCACCGGCTGCTCTGCGGCGACGCCACTGTGCTGGCCGACGTCGAGCGCGTTCTGGCCGGCGGCCTGGCCGACATGGTTTGGA
>CAYXVG010000167.1:0-4252 GCA_964468205.1 uncultured Solibacteraceae bacterium
GGGAGGGTGGTGTTTTGGGGGTGGGGGCGGTTGGTGGCGGTTGGGGCGGGAGGCGGGGCGGGAAGAGTTTGGAGCGTTCGGACATGTGGGGATTCGCGTATCGTATTGCGCACTGAGGATGGCGATGCAGAAAGCGGCACATTCGGGGCTGGCACTCTGTTTAAGAGGAAAATGGGCGGGGCAGGGGCTGATCTCCCCTGCAAGGAATATGTTCCTGTTGAAATGTGTACCGATACGCGGTACACTACACCATGATCCGAACGTTTCGCCACCGGGGCCTGAAGCGGCTTTACCAACAGGCAGACCCGAGCAAGGTTCGGGCCGACCAGGCAGAACGGATCGCGCTTGCATTGGCTGACCTGGACAACGCTGAAAGACCGCAGGACCTAGATTTACCCGGATATCGTCTCCATCGGCTGAAGGGCGATCTGAAAGGATACTGGAGCATCTGGGTTTCCTCCAACTGGCGCATCATATTCCGCTTTGACGGCGGCGATTCATACGATGTCGATCTAGTCGACTGCCACTAACGAAAGGAGGCGCACCATGTCCATCAAGAATCCGCCCCATCCCGGGCGCAGCGTCAAGGAGAACTGCCTTGACCCGCTTGGCCTCAGCATCACCGAGGCGGCGAAAGCGCTCGGAGTCGCCCGCCACACGCTCTCGCGTGTGCTGAACGGCCATGCCGGGATCTCGCCGGAGATGGCCATCCGGCTGGAGAAGGCCGGATGGTCCAATGCCGAGTTCTGGCTCCGCCGGCAGGTATCCTACGATTTGGCGGAGGCGCGCAAGCACGAAGATCAGATCACAGTCGAGCGCTACGACGCGCATTCGGCATGACCGACACAACCGCACCGGTAGAAGGCGGTCCCGAGGCTCGAGATCACACCGGACGAGGCGCGGCAAGGGGAATGGGGCGACAGGCATTGGCCACCGAACTGTAAGTCCCGCCTCACCGGGCAGTTTGCAAGTTCACCGCCGTGGCGAAGAGTGGTGAATATCGAGAGGCCCGGCATGACAAAGCGGAAAACAGCAGAGGAGCGAAGCGGCAAGGCAGCGAACGCGTCCTGGGTCCGCGCGTTGAGGCTAAGAACCGCGAGGAAGAGGCCCGCGTCTGGATTTCGGGTATCGAGGCCGTGAAGGCCAAGATCGGCGTGAAGGCCATTTACGATCTTTCGGCCACCCCGTTCTTTCCGCGCGGTTCGGGCTATCCGGAAGGCACGCTTTTCCCGTGGGTGGTGTCCGACTTCTTTCAGATAAGCCTTGAAATTGTCCAGAATTGGTTTGAATGTTTTGGTTCAGCCTGAAATGGAGAGCGGGCGCTTACCGTTGACGAGTATGCCGCCCTGCCGGGCGTAGATTTCAAGGCGTCGGGTTTGGCGATCCGATGCGGTTTTGGAAGGGAGCAGGAGTCGCGCTCTTGCGGGGCAGTTTGCGAGCGTGGGGGCGTCATCTGTCCACAAACCACAAGGCAGAGGGGGATCCGTTTTGGTGGGATGGCTGTGCGTCCATGAGGCTGCCTACTTCCCCGAAGCCGACATCTGGCCCGCGTGGAGATCGCTGGTCTGGTTTGGCCAACTTCCGCGTAGCCGTCATTCGTTCGCAATCGCCGGACACATATCAGATCTTCGTGAGAGCGACAAAGGTCAAGAGATCGGTTTATAGAACCGATCGACGGACCCGATTAGTGCATGGAGATACTGCATGGAGATTGCAGAGCCACTCTCAGCAGTTCTAGCTCCCGGTGGTCAACAGTGAAATAGAATCGGACCTTCTGTTTCAGGATGAGCAATACCGCCGGGCCGCCGGCTTCAGACGAGCCGTTTTGGCAGTAATCGCAATTGTGCTGGAGTTGCGAGGCCATCTCGTACCCGAAGCGACGCCGCACCTTATTGTGCAAGTCTCAAACTACTGCACCGTTGCCGCGTGCCCAAGCGAACCCGCCCTAGGATGTCCGGCCTTTACTTCTTGAACATCGCTACAATCGCTGGACCTATCACATAGCTGAGGGCCGCACCCAATGCAGTGCCCATGGCCACACCCATTGCAATGTTGTCCATGGCAGCGCCGATTGCGGCCCCAAGTGCCGCCCCAAACCCAGTTCCAAGCGCTAATGGCACATTCTTTTCTCTATCCCACTGATCATCTGCCATCCAGTTACTCCTTCGTTGGAGCCTACCACACAGTGTCTGTGCGGGTCGCCGATTCGATCAAGTCCAATTCGCGGAAGTGATTCCGCTATCGCTGCAACACTACTGGATTGTGTCAGGACCGCGTATCGGCGGGCGGGCGCACGAAGTGTACCACTTCACGGCGGGGGACTTCGAGCAGGACCGCGAGACGGTCCGTTGTTCCGGCTCAGCCTGAAATGGAGAGCGGGCGCTTACCGTTAGCGAGTATGCCGCCCTTCGGGCGTAGATTTCAAGGCGTCGGGTTTGGCGATCCGATGCGGTTTGGGGGAGGAACAGGAGTCGCGCTATTGCGGGGCAGTTTGCGAGCGTGGGGCGGCATCTGTCCACAAACCGCAAGGCAGAGGGGGATCCGTTTTGGTGGGATGGCTATGCGTCCAAGTGGGTCTTGTGGGTGAACACTGCGCCGTTAGGCAGGGAGCAATCCCAGCGCCCAGCGCCCGTAGGGACCAGCTTCCGGATGGCGTCATCCGGCCGGAATCATCTAAACCGCGCAGTACGGCGCCTAACGAGCAAGCGATCAGCCGCAAGCAGCATAGCCGATCTCCAGGTCACACGACATGGCGGCGCGCCGCTTGACGGCTGCATCGCGATGTTAGCCGGTTTGTCAACGGGCTCATGCCATGGGCGCGTCAGTATTCCAGATGACATGAGCATACTTCCGGCTGCCATCAGGAGTCCTTCGAAACACGTCCGCGAACTTGAAGTTTGCAGAGACCAGTTCTCCGTTTATGTCCAGCGTCCAAGTTCCGTGTCCTACGCCGGCAGCGAGATCACCGTCAACGTCGACTCGGTCGAAGTCCCAGTTGAACTCTTTCATGACCGGAAACGCTTCCAGCCACGGCCTGAGCTTGCTGCCGGAGACACTCGGCTCGCCCGGAGGAGCAAATGCCACATCGCTCGTACACATCGCGAGAAATGCGTCCCAGTTGCGATCGAGCGCGGCCTTCGTCCACGGCGCGACCGTGGCTCGAATGGCTGTCTTGGCGTCCATAATGCCTCCTTTCTCGAGGGGCCTAGTTTTGCCTCTTGGTTGAATCGGGCTAACGTGAGCCATGAGCCGCGCGAGGTACGAGCGTCGGCTCGATGGCTTGGTTAGGGCTGATATCAACGAATTGGATAGAAGCGCGTTGCAATATCTTCTGCACGCTGTTCATGCATTGAATCATGTAGAAATTTCCTTTTTGCCACCCATCGCAAGCACGGAGGCCCGGAATCATCATAGACCGCCAGCTGAGCCAAACACTCGCCCCCAAAATCTATGTAGACTGGGCACGCTGCATTGAGCCAAGTACGCCGAGGCCGTACCCAATCGTACTGATGGTGCTCCCTATATGTGAGATTCACATCGTCTTCAATCTCTCTCAGGCTATGTATCCATCCCCCACGCACGGTGGCCTTCGTTGCGGAGGGGGCTTCTTTTTGCGCTTCTGAAACCCGGAAGAACAAGCCTCGGTTTGCCCCATCCCTATGCCGCTTTGCTTTCGACCAAACGATGTCCTGAGCCACATCTGAATCGGGGGCCGGGAGCATATGATAAACATCGAAATTTTGATAGAAGACGCTTCCGTCGACTATCCACACAAGGTTCTTGTAGAAGTTTTCTCTGGCACTTCGTTCTTCGTCGCGCAGAACTGAATGCTGGAGTTCAATTACGATCCCAGTAGGGGTTTTTACGTCGGCACGGTGAACTTCTCCGTCAACCGCTGTGTGAGACACTTCTCGGCAATTAACGGGATAGCGGTTTTTCCATTCTCGATGCCAAGGCGTCTCATTTTCCCACCATGGATCACAATTTCTTGTTTGGTAGTGCGCCCAGTGATGAATCACTCGGGGGCCGCATTTCGAAATCATCTCAGAGCCACAAGTCGGGCACGTACCGCGTCCCTTCGGAAACGGCTCAGCGGGCTCACCGTTGACAAGTGCGATTTGCAATTAATCTCGCTCCTTAGGTGTAGCCCTAACTCATGTTTAGGCTGACCTGGATAAAACCGATCCGGGCCGGCCCAAGACGACGTCGCCGCCGCCAGCCGGGCCGGCAACCATCGTGTTTACAACCGCTT
>CAYXVG010000168.1:0-4227 GCA_964468205.1 uncultured Solibacteraceae bacterium
CTCTCAGCGAAACACCGGCTGCAGGCGTTCGGCGTTTTCGCGCATTACCGAGAGGTAGTCGCCGGTCTCAGGAGTATTGTTAACGGTATAGAAAACGGCGCTGCGAACACCACGCTTATCGAGCTCACTCGAGATTTCGGAGGCGGGCGGCGCTTCCCAGATCATCCACTTGGCCCGGCGGCCGCGGAGCAGTTCATCGAGCTTCTTCCATTCACTCGCCGGCGGCATCACATCCGGCTCCCAGTGCATTTCCTTCAGATTCAGGCCATAGGCGCGGGCCAGGTACTGATATACGGGATGGGAACCAAGCAGAGGGGCGCCGCCATAGTCCCTGATGGCCTCCTTCAATGCCGTGTCGATGGATTGGAGGTCGTTTCGCAAGGCGGCGAGGTTCCCGTCGAGAGCGGCCATCTCCTCCGGCAGTAGCCGTTTGAGCGCCGCCGCGATGGCCTCGGCGTGGGCTGCGGCGAGTGACGGATCGAGCCAGGTTGTGAATGCCGTCCCGCCGTGAGCGTGGTCGCCTTCCGGGCCGTGGCTGTGCGTGACCAAATCTTCCATCTTGATCAGCCGGTCTTCAAAACCGGCGGATGTATCGACCATCTTCGACAGAGGCAAACTTGCATTCTGAATCCACTTCGCATAGTAGGCGCCATTGAGGAGAATCAAGTCCGCCTGCTGGTACTCCTGCACTATCATCGCGCTGGGTTCCCAATAAGCCGGGTCTTCGCCAGCCGGACCGGGAAAGCGAACGTCTACCATGTCGCCTCCGATGCGCTGCGCGAAGTATTGGAGCGGGTAGTTCACGGTGTAGACCAAGAGCTTGGCTTGGGGCTTTGCCGCAGCAGGCTGCTCCGGAGAGTCCGAGCATGCCCACAGCAAAGTCAGAAGCAGTGGCGCGATCACGCGGGTTGCCATCATTGTCTGTTCCTCATTGCAGTATCAGGTCTCTTATGATTCCGGAGCCATACGCTCCGGTTATCCAGGTCAAGAGGACGGCGAGAACAACGCTAATCCCGGCCACCGCGAACACCTCGGAGAACAGCACGGCGGCGATTCTGGTCCTCGATCCGCCGATCTTGACCATAGTTTCGATTTCCCTCTGGCGCAAGCGCAGTGACAGTAGGAATACGAGCGCGGCAGTGGCCAGGGTAGCCAAGCCGAGGAGAAGAAGGGCGGCCACGACAAACCTTTCGACCGTCAGGATTGTCCCGAGCAACTCCTCCATCACATCCAGCGGCCGCACCATCTGGTAGGGCTGATCAATGGCCTGGTAACGGCCCATCAGCAGTGTGGCGGATTTCTGGTCCGGCGGAACGGCGATGATCGCGGTGATGGGAAACGTGACCGGGTCGCCGTGAAAGTGGAAGGAGTCGATGTTGTCATCCGTCACCTCGTTGTACTCAACCACCGACGCATTCCCGACGATAACGTTGTCCTCTTTTTTCAGTACCTGGGCGGCCGCATCCGATTTCGCCAGATCCTGGTGGCCGTGAGCGAGGCCCTCGATAATCCAGGCGGTCTTGAGGTCGACGAATATCGCCTCGTCATCCGGACTGCCTGATGGGGCGAGCACGCCGGTGACACGCATCTTCAGCGGATACACGCCTGCCAGATCGAAGACGCTCTCGGGCGAGGAGAGAACCGCACCGCCCGGGCCAACACCACGCCGCCTGGCGACCTCGGCGCCCAGGACGCAATCGCCGAGCCTGGTCATCATCGCGCCTTCCGCGACGCGCAAATCGCGGAAGTCGAAGTAGTCAAGAGTGGCGCCGATGATCGGGTCTTCCTGCGAGCGGTACCGGACATAAAGAGGGATTGGCTCGGCGAGACCGGATTCGCGCACCTTCGCGGCCTCCCCGTGCCGCATCGGTTCGGGCGTCCCGGCGGCGGCATAGAGTGAGTTGAGCACCAGTTCCAGCGGGCTTCCCTTGGCGCCGATCAGCAGTGGCGTGGCGGCGGCCCGGGCGGTGAGTTGTTCCTGGCTCTGGCGAACGAGGACGCGGAGGCCGGTCGGGATATAGAGGATCAACGTGATCGACAGAACGAGAATCGCGGTCGTGAACTTGTGATAAGCCAGGTAGCGGACGGCCAAGTAGACGACGCTGGTCATGGCTGGGCATCCTCATTCCGCCAGTGGAATTCCTTGAAGTCGATGACTCTGTCAAACCGGTCCAGCAGATCGTGATCGTGGGTGACGGTCAGCAGCGTGGCGCCGTTTTCTTCGGCGAACTCGAACAGGATGTCGAGCACTCGCCACTTGTTAGACGGATCGAGGCTCCCTGTAGGCTCGTCGGCGAGCAGAAGTGGCGGGTTGGTCAGCAGGGCCCGGCAGACCCCGACCCGCTGCCGTTCGCCCTGGGAGAGGCGCGTCACGTTTCGGCCGAGCTTGTCTCCGAGGCCGACCCGGCGGCCGAGTTCCCGCGCCCTTTCGTGGATCTCCGGGGTCAGGCGAAGCGAATCCGCGATCCGGTAGGGCAGGAGGATATTGTCCGCCACGCTCAGATACTCGAGCAGTTCGAATTCCTGAAACACCATGCCGATGTTGCGAATGCGGAAGCTCCGGCGTTCGGCGTCCCCCAAAGCGGTTATCTCCTCAGCGCCAACCCGGATTCTGCCCGCCGCCGGAACAGAGACGCCGGCGATCAAACTGAGCAAAGTCGTCTTGCCGGACCCGCTGGGCCCGATCAGCGCCGCATTCTCGGCCTTCGCGACGGCAAGCCTGGGAATCGCCAGCGAGAAGCCGCCTTCACGGTAACGGAATTGAAGGTTCTCAACCGAGATCATGAGCGCCACCGGCTGGGTGATATCGACCCCCGACTTATCCACACCGCGAGCTGAAGTTCCCTAAGCGGCCGTTCAGGAGCGGAGATTCAGCCTGCCGAAAGCCATTATAAATGACCCGGCCGCGAGCGGGCTTTCCGAGTGGCCGCTTATGATATACTCGAAATGCCGCGAGAGCGGGAGTAATTCAGTGGTAGAATGCCAGCTTCTTGCTGGCTCTTTTGTTTTCAACTGGTTGGATGCCGTGCTGTCTCGTTTGCTGTCCTCCTGAATTCGTGATATTCGGATGGCAGCATGGCACGAGTCAACATCGTCAAACGCATCAAAGTAAGCGGGCGCTGGATCATGCGCTCGATTCCCCGAAAACGATCTGGCGGATGGGACTGGAACGCCCTTCCGGATGGCCGTTACTATGTCGAGTGGTACGAACAGGGCGCTCGCAAACGCGAGCCGGCCGGAACCACGGTCGCCCAGGCCTTGGAGGTCCAGCGCCGCCGCCGGCACCAGGTAGAGGGGCAGGCTCTCGGACTCCTGACGCGCACTCCCGCCGCAGTGGTCGCTTCCGATCGACCGCTTCGCGCACTCATCGATCGGCATCTCGACCAGATCCAGACGCTGAAGAAGCCGAACACCTATCGCAAGTATCAGGCCGTCCTCGACCGGTTCTGCGAGTTCTTTCCCGACCGCACGTTCGAAAGCCTGTCCTTCGAGGAGCTGAACGACTTCGTTGTCCACCTCAAAAAGCGTGGCATGGAGGCCAATACTGTGCTCCACAACATGGTCATCATCGCGCAGTTCTTCAAACGCAATGGACGGAGCGGCATCATGCGCGAGCTTCAGCTTCCCGAGCGGAGCTTCCCACTGCCGAGGGAGTATCGCGACGATGATCTCCAGAAGTTCTTCGCCGCCTGCGATGAGCGGGAGCGAACGCTGTTCTCGACGTTTCTGATGACTGGATTCCGTCAACAGGAGGTGATGTACCTGTTCTGGAGCGACGTCAACCTCGACCTCCGGACGGTTCGCGTGACCGCCAAACGCGACCTCGGCTTCTCGCCCAAGCGCTGGGAGGAACGGGAGGTTCCTATTACCGCGCAGTTGGCCGGGCTTCTTGCTAATCATCCCCGGACATCCGACGTCCGTTTTGTCTTCCCATCGCCAACGGGGAACCGCGAACAGCACATGCTCGACCACTGCAAATCCGTCGCCTCTCGCGCAGCCCTAGATCCGTCGAAGTTCGACCTCAAGACGTTCCGATCGACCTATGCGACCCGAATGCTTCGCGCTGGATTCGACGTCCGGACCGTTCAGCATTGGATGGGCCACAAGTCGTTAGAGACGACGATGCGCTATCTCGTCCCTGCGAAGGATGTGCATCAGAGGCTTGATGAAGTCGAGATTCCGGGGGTGGCTAAGGAGTCGGCGAGGGCAGCATCAAACAGACGGCGC
>CAYXVG010000169.1:0-4141 GCA_964468205.1 uncultured Solibacteraceae bacterium
TGACGGAGTTCTCCCACCCGCCCTGGCAGGTAAGGTTCGTTGGCGATGGGTTCGTCTTTGAGTCGAGCCACTTGGCTAGCTTGTTCGAGAGGTCGTCGGGCGCCATGCGGCAGCCGCGAGGCCAGACATTCATTTACGGCATCGAAGCGTCGCGTGCCGAAGCTTGAGTTGCGGTATTTGAGCCCGGCCGGCCTCGAAACAGCCTGATGCGGCCTGCGCCAACGTTGCGGCCGGCTCCCTAAAAGCAAAGGTCCGGCCGGGGACCCGGCTTTTCCACAAGCCGGCGGGCCGGCTCCAACCTCAGCCCGCCGGCCGAGCAGTAGCCAACCCACCGAACCGGTGCACAACCAAAATCCTCGCCTCGCACCCGCCGTTCGCAGACCGGCCAGCAGCAACCGGTCCGCGGAACCGGGGCCCAACCGGCAATTTCTCCCGTTCCCCCGGCATACCAATGCATCCGCGGGTATAGGTACACCACGACATCCGAGCTCGTATATCTGATAGTCACAATGTAGAGAAAATATTATCCGTAAACACTAAGAAAATATCTTGACAAACGCACTATATCGTGGACAATAGAAAACAGGAAGGCGAATGCGGAGATTCCACTCTCCCAGCCGCCTGCCTGGCTGGAACAACCAAAATCCTTACCCTGGAGGTGATTATGTTCATTCGCAGAGTCTGGCCGGACTCGCCTTTTCAAAGACTTCAATTCCCTGACCCTTCACGGCTGCAACGGGACATGGATCGTCTCTTCGAGCTTCTTCGAACAGATCATCCCGAGGCCCCGGGCGTCTTCCCCCCGCTCAACGTAACTCACAAAGATGACCGCTTCTTCCTCCGCGCGGAACTCCCAGGTGTGCGCCCCGAGGACCTCAACATCTCGGTGGAACGCAACAAGGTGACTCTCGCCGGGAAACGCGAAATCGCCAGCGAGGGAGAAAACGTCAGCTACCATCGCCGGGAACGTGCCGGCGGCTCCTTCAGCCGGAGCATTACCGTGCCGGATGAGCTCAACTCTGACGCCGTCGAAGCCAGCTACTCAAACGGCGTCCTGACCGTCGTTTTGCCCACGGCCGAGGCCGCTAAGGCCCGCCAGGTCAAGGTGAAAGCCGGATAATACTAAAGTGTTTTGAAAGGAGGAATCGTCATGGTCCAAGACCAGGAACTGCAGACTGCCGAAAAGAAGGAACTCAACCCGAACGCCGAACAAACCCGGCAAGGCATCGTCTACCAGCCGGCGGTGGACATCTTTGAAACTGGGGAGGGAATTACCCTCATGGCCGACATGCCGGGTGTAACGGCGGACAAGCTCACCATTGATCTGCGCGACAACGTCCTGACCATCCGGGGCGAAGTAACCCCGCCGGAAGCTGAGGGCGAATCCCGGGTTCTCGAAGAATTCGGCTGGGGCTCCTACTACCGCCAATTCTCGCTTGCCGATACCGTCGACCAGGAGAAGATCGAGGCCAAGCTGCAGAACGGCGTTCTGCGCCTCGAACTGCCGAAGGTGGAGAAGGCCAAACCCCGAACAATCGCGGTGAAGACCGCGTGAGCGGCCGGATAAAATAGGGAGCAAGAGGCGAGCTACTCTCCCGCCGGGGAGTGGCGGATTGGCGCCTTTCGGACGCGGAGCGGCCGGGCCGCCGGCCAGGCGGGCCGCCGCTCCAACCCGCCCGGCCCCGGCCCAACCAAACCAGCCCGCCCTGCGAGGAACTCCATGGCTGATAGAGATTACTACCTCATCCTTGGCGTGCCCCGCACCGAGTCTGCCGCCGGCATCCGCGCCGCATACCGCGATCTGGTGAAACGGCACCACCCGGACGTCTCCGGCGGCGAAGGCGCGCCCCGTTTCCGCGAAATCGTCGAGGCGTACAACGTCCTCTCCGATCCTGACCGCCGCCGCCGCTACAACCATCATCTCAGGGAGTCCGAAAGGCCCGAGTCCGAAAGCATCCTGAGGCGCCGTGCCGCGGCCGAGCCATTTGCCCCTCCTCCGCCGTCAATCTTCGACACACCCGAAACTGTCCGCCCGGCCTTCGACGATCTATTTGACCGCTATCTGCGAAACTTCACCGGCGTCGGCGTGCCCAAGTCCGAGAGCGAGGAAGGCCTCAATATCGAGGTCGTTCTGGACCCCGCCGAAGCCGCTCGCGGCGGAGTCCTGCCCATAACCGTGCCGGTCTTCCAACATTGCCCAGCCTGCGGCGGAACTGGTGTCGACTGGCTCTACCCTTGCCTGGAATGCCGCGCTCAAGGCCTCATCGAACGCCGCGAAACCGTCCGCGTCCGAATCCCTCCCGGCGTCCGCACGGGATCTGTCCTCGAACTCCCGCTCCGCGACCTCGGCATCCAGAACCTCTACCTGCGAGTCCACATCCGCATCGGTGAGTACTAACCGGCGCCTATCACATGGAGCCGCGAGCCGCCTCAATCCGCCAACCACACGCTCCCAACGTTGCTCTGCACACCCCGATGCAAGACCACGAACGGGACCTGGCCGGCAACCGATGGCGCCCCAGGGATCCTCACCCGCAGCATCCACACGCCGGGTAGCCCCTCTGGAACGTTGCTTGACAGCACCTCCGCCGGCTCCAAGGCGAAGAAGACGGCTGGCGCCGATTCCGTCACCCCCCTCGTGCCGCCCCGGCCCGTGGCGAAAATCTCGATCACCGAACCGCGGTCCGCTCGCGCCGACGGCCCGTTCAACATGCGGTTCTCATTGATCACTGCCGCCGGCCGCGCCGGATCGTCCACGTTTAGGACAAAGACCGCCGGACTCGCCTGGCGGACAGCAAGCGTCCCCTTGCCGATCACTTCGCCGCCCAACCGCACCGTGACCGGCGAAGCCACCGGCTCGTTGATGCCTCTCGGATCGATCGCCGCCGACTGCGGTACCAGGAAATTGATCTGCGTCGAAGACACGTACCGCAGCGGCGCTGGCTCTCCGCCCACCAACAGCTCAACGCCGCCCAGGTTCGCCGGCAGGGGTAGGGAAGTGGCGCTCTCCTCCGTTACCCCTGCAAACTCTCCGAACGCCGACGCCAGCGAATTCGGAGCCACCGCGCGCCCGGCCTCGAAGTTGGCGCTGTTTGTCACCACCACCCGGACCTGCGCGAGTCCAGGCAAAGCGAGCATGAGCAGAACGATGACTCGTTTCATTGGGACCTCAATGTCAATAGGACGATTACCCGCGCATAGTAGAGCGCCGTTATTCCTTCAAACCCCGAATCGGTGCCGAGAAATACCCACAGCGTTCCGCTCTCGTCCGCCTCAACGGGATTTGCATGCTGGTGATACCTCCGTAGCAGGACGTATTCCCCCCGGCTCTCCTCGCACGGAATGCCATTCGCGATGTTGCTCACCACCGTGGCATCCGCGCCCCCGCCGCTCTGGCCACCCTTGTCCACGTTCATCCGCAGCGTCCCCGCCTCGAGAACCGATACCGGCTCGGTCTTGCTCGCACCCGCTTTGAGCCACACCGACTCCCCGGGTGCCCCTCCGATACCCGCGCAGTTGCTCGGCGCGTTCGAAGCCACCTCAATGAAGAACTCGACATCATACATGCCGCCCGCCACGATCCCGTCCCCAGCCGTCAGCGGCTTCTTCAGGAACATGAACAGATCGTCCGGCGTATTCCGGCCCCGCAAATAGTAGCCGCTGCCCCCGGACTCGAGGTTCGCCGGCAGCGGGCGAACCTCCGCCACCCGGTCCATAAAACCCGTGCCGAGAGAGTAATCGCTAAACGCTGCCAGCCACCCCGACGAGCCGCCCGAGAAATCGTCTGCTATGTACACCCACCGCTGCGGCGCCGGCTCCGTCTGCGCCTCCGCGCCCCGGATCAGAACTAGCGCCATTAGCAGTATCAGCGCCGGCAGCGAAACGAACGCCGCCGCCGATCGAGAGATCACTTTACCCATAAACCATTGACCGTCCCCCCGCCCACACCGTTTCAAACCCGGGGACATCCCGCGCCTTCCCCTCCGCGCCCTCCATGCTCCTAATCCCCGCCCAGCCCGCTCCCCTGAATCTCCGTCTATCGCCCCACCGCCACCAGCGCTCCGTGAAACCCGGGAAACCCGGGGGAAACCCGGGGACATCCCGCGCCTTCCCCTCCGCGCCCTCCATGCTCCTAATCCCC
>CAYXVG010000170.1:0-3998 GCA_964468205.1 uncultured Solibacteraceae bacterium
TCTTCGGGGATGTGGCGCCGCGTTGCGACTGCCACCAATTTGGCAGAGACGAGAGTAGGCCTGCAATCGGTGAAAATCCCTAGGTTTCGGTGATGTGCCCGCAGCGCTCAGCGTTTGAGCCGTCGGACTCGTGTGTTCGCGGGCGATTCGGGTTCTTTGGACTTTGCCGGCGTGGACAGGAAGTTTGGATTCCCCGCCGGTCTTATGGGCTACAGTGTTCGAATGCCCCAGGAGAATTCGCGAAGGAAGTACATTCTCCGCTTAGCGGTTCTCGTCGAGGGCGGCCTTTTGTTGCTCGCAGTGCTCCTGGGATGGCTGCTCGGTCACCCACCAGCGGCACAAGTCAGTTTCCGATGGCAAACACTTGGCTTGGCTGTGGTTGCCACTCTGCCCTTGCTCCTCGCACTGGACCTTTGCAGCCGGATAGCGTGGAAACCGCTGACGCGACTGTTCCGAGAAGTGGAACGCGACCTCACTCCGCTATTCGCCCGCTGCTCTCTTCTTGAGTTGGCCGTGATTTCGATTCTGGCGGGAATCGCCGAGGAGAGTCTGTTTCGGGGTGTTCTCCAAACCGCCCTGGCGGATTGGCTCCATCCCTCCCTGGCGCTGGTGGCGGCCAGCGTTCTGTTTGGCCTTGGCCACTGCATCACACCGGCGTATGTGTTTCTGGCGTCAGCCGTGGGCCTCTACCTCGGCTGGCTGCTGATGATGTCAGGGAACTTACTTGTGCCGATCATTGTGCACGCCCTCTATGACTTCTTGGCGCTGGCCTACTTGGTGCGAAAGCACAAGTAGGCCTGAGCGGCTTCCTCGGAATGCGGCACGTCGGAGTTCAATCCAGTTTGACTACGTTTTTCCAAACCCAGACAATGAACTCGTGAAGTTTGCTTTGTCCGGAATCGCTCTCTTGCTCGCCGTTCCCGGAACGTACGGCCAGCAAAGCTGTGAAGGTGGAACGGCGCCGAGGTTCGAGGGCGTCATCGGCAGGACGGCGGAGGACTCCAAGCCCGCCCCCTACCAGCCGGTGCGCGCCGAGCCGGGGAGCCCCAACCTCGTCTACATCGTGCTCGACGACACCGGCTTCGGCGACCTCGGCTGCTACGGAGCTTCGGTATCGACACCGAACATCGATTCGCTGGCCGCCGGCGGGCTGTTGTTCAACAATTTCCATTCGAAGGCCGTCTGCTCACCCACCAGGGCATCTCTGTTGACCGGCCGCAACAATCATTCGGTGGGGATGAAAGAGCTTGCCGGCGGTGATCAAGGCTATCCCCACACGCGCGGGCGCGTGCCTGCGACAGCGGCGAACATCGCGCAGATCTTGAGCCGCAATGGGTACAGCACCTTCGCTGTTGGCAAGTGGCACCTGGTTCCCCGCGAGGATATGACAGCGGCCGGCGATCGCACTCACTGGCCGCTTCAGAAGGGCTTCGACCGCTTCCACGGCTTCCTGTCGGGTTGGACGGACCAATACCGGCCGGATCTGGTGACTGACAACCATGCGGTGGCGACGCCCGAGCGGGAGGGATACCACTTCTCCGAAGACGTCGTCGACCAGGCGATCGAGATGGTCGAGGGGGCGCTGGGAGCCGACGCCGAGAAACCATTTTTCTTGTATCTCGCCTTCGGGGCCACACACGCACCGATTCAGGTTCCGAGACGGTATATCGAGAAGTACAAGGGCGCCTTCGACGCGGGGTGGGACGCGGTCAGGGAGCGCCGCTACCGCAAGCAACTGGAGCTGGGCGTGATTCCCGCCGGATCGGAGTTGCCGGCGCGCAATCCGGGCGATCCGGCCTGGGGCGAACTCAGCGACAAGGAGCGGAAGGTGTACGCGCGATTCATGGAAGCGTACGCCGGTTTCACCGAGCACACCGACGATCAGATCGGCAGGGTGATCGACTTCCTCAAAGCGAAGGGCGAATTCCATAACACACTGGTCATTCTCCTATCAGACAACGGCGGAGCGCCTGAAGCCGGAGTCAAGGGGAATTTCGCGCGTTCCTACGGCGATCAAACCACCGTCGACGAAATGTTCGAGCGAATCGACGAGTTGGGCGGGCCCGGCACGCAGCCGCTCTATCCCAGGCCTTGGGCGATGGCCTCGAGCGCGCCGTTCCAGTACTACAAGCTCTGGCCGTTCAACGGCGGTGTCCGGACTCCGATGATCGTCTCCTGGCCCGCCCGCGTGCAAGAGACCGGGTTGCGGGAGCAATTCGTCGATGTCATTGACGTGACGCCGACCGTGCTCGACTTTCTGGGAGTAGAGGCGCCCGAGGTCTTCGACGGGATTTGCCAGATACCGATGCAGGGCAAGAGCCTGAGGGCGGTATTCGACGACCCCAACGCTCCGGCGCCGCGAGATACTCAGTACTTTGAGCTGTGGGGCAGCCGCGGGATTTATCACCAGGGCTGGAAGGCCGTGGCGTTTCATACCCCGGGGACGGATTTCGAGTCGGATCACTGGGAACTCTACAACGTTGCGGCCGACTTCACCGAAACCGCCGATTTGGCAAGCCAGTATCCGGAGAAGCTCCAACAGTTGCAGGAGCTTTGGTGGGCGGAGGCGGCGAAGAACGGGGCCTTGCCGCTGCTCGAGGCGCGCGGCGGGAGGCAGAGAACCTACGACCAGATCCTGGCGAAGCCAGTGCAATAAGAGAACGACCACGAATTATACATCTCTGCTCTTGTTGTTGGCGGTTGCGGCGTTGAGCGGCTGCTCCAGGGCTGCGAAGTTGAGTGAAACGGGGTTGGGCATCATCAGGACGGTAACCAGCGGCGGCGAGCGGTGGTTTGGCCGGCCGACCCACAAGGGCAAGCCGTATGCCGAGGGCGGCGTCAATGTCCGGGGTGTGTCCGATACCCAGGGGTAGTTCTTGACGAACGATGACCTAAGGCATGTCCTGATCATGCCGGTCGAAAGTCAGGAGGTGGCGGTGCGCTGGAACAACAATGTCTCGGCGCAGGTGGGAGGCATCGGGCTCGGGAGGGTACATCTCCGGGTGGGCCGGCTCGATGGGCCTTGCGGCCACGTTCTCTCCCGCGCTTGTGCCGGAACGTGGAAACCCAGCGTCTCACCCTGCCGGGTGATGGCCACCGGTGTGGTCGCCTCGATATATCTCGACAACTTCTGACGAAACTCACGAATCCCCACGCTTTCCATCCTGGGACATCTTGTGTGTACACATTGACACTGCGATTCTTCGCTTCCAGACGTGCGAGGTCCACCGCGTGACGTGCTTCGGGCGTTGCCGGCAGCGGTTGAGCAACGTCTCCGGAAGCGGTCACTCACGCGCGACTGTGGGGGGCAGCAAGGCTGTATCGAGATCTGGAATATTGACGATTTCGCCCCCTGGTAAACGCTCGACAGGCTAACGGTGCGGGCCGGCAGAATTCCCTCGCCGAGGAGCCGTTCCGGGTTGCTTCCCGAATCGTCGCCTGCCGCTGGCGCGACCTCGCCGTGTTTTGTTTCTGCCCGTTCGTTTGATACCTACCGATATTCGAACAAAGGCACAGGCGTGGCCGTTGCGCATACCCGTCACTCTGACGGGAGTATCGCTGGATTGCTTGGACAGGGAGGGGTTTGCAGGGCGCTCGCTCGGACGTCGAAGTGCTGGACAGTGGGCCGGAATGCCACATGCCGGCGAGGCGAGGCTGGCGCATAGTCGGTTCTATTCCTGGATGATCCGCGTGAGTTCAACCGGAATGTTCTGGAACTGCTCCGGCGGCCGCTGGAGGACAACTCGGTCACCATTGCGCGGGCCAACAGGATGCTGCCGTTCCCGACGAAGTTCATGCTGGTGACGGCGATGAATGCTTGTCGGTGCGTGTCGCAACTGCACCGGATTCGACGGAATTGGGCCATTTTTCGATCAGAGTGACTGAACCCATGTGTCGATAGGAATTGCCCATGCTGTTCACGTTGTAGCCCCAGTCGTGTTCATAGATTCGGTTGCTGTGAGGCAGTGAAATGAAGCGTCTCCCGTCCGTAGATGTCT
>CAYXVG010000171.1:0-3947 GCA_964468205.1 uncultured Solibacteraceae bacterium
AATTCTTCTTGCCGCTCGTACACCGTTCCCAGGCCGATGCGGGCGTCAACCAGTTCCGGGTTGCACTGCAGCGCCTTCCGGTAACGCGATTCGGCGGCCGGCCAATCTCCGGTGAAGCGATGCATCTCGCCCAGGTAGAAGTGGGTGTTCCCGTGGCAGGGTTGGACTTCGAGCTCGCGCTCCATCCACTTCCTCGCCTGTTCATAGTCCTGGGCCTTGAAGTGAATGTAACCAATGCCAAAGGCGATGTCCGGCATGCCTGGCTCGGCGCGCAGCGCGGCATGGAACTCAGCCAGCGCCTTCTCGTCGTAGTCCTGCGCCTCGTAGGCCATCCCCATCAGCTTGTGCAGGAACGCCGAGTTGGGGTGTTGCTGGTGCAATTCGACAAACGCCTGTTGCGCCTCCTCGGCCCGGCCGGCGTTCCGGTAGCTCTCCGTGAGCATGTAGAGGACGCGCTCGGCGTAGCGAGCGTCTTCTCGCACGTGTTCCAACTCGTCCGCGCACCGGGAGTAGTTTTGCTGCTGGAAAAGGATGACGCCCCGCAGATAGCGGGCGGGTTTCTCCAGATCTGCATTGCCGAGCGAATGCTCGAGGGGCTGCAGGGCCTCGGAGTAGCGGCCAAGTTGGAAGAGGGCCAATCCCAGGCTGTAGGAAACGGCCGGATCGCCAGGCGCTTTTCCGGCCGCCTCCTCGAGGATCGCCAGCGCCGCGGCCGCGTCTCCGCTCCGCAAAACTTCCAACCCGCGTTCGTTTAACTCGGCCGCCGTCTGGCTTACTATCGCCGGACAAAATACGATCACAAGCGCCAACAGCCGGGCAATCACAATACCAATATAAACAAGTGCCCGCGGGCGCCGGCACGCGGCGGGAAGAGGCGGCCCGCCCCGGAATCAAAGGGACGGGCCGCACGAACGGACCGCGGGCGTTCGGCGCCTACCAGAACAGCTTCAACCCAAGCTGTACCACCCGGGCGTCGCGGGCGCCATTGACGCTGCCGAAGCCCGCACTGCCGAACGAGGTGCGGACGGCCGTCCACTGGGTGTGATTCCAGGCGTTGTAAAACTCAGCCCGGAACTGCAGACTGGATCCTTCGCGGCCCAGCACTCCGGGGAAGTTCTTAAACACCGAGAGGTCCCAATTGTTGGTGGAAGGCCCGCGAACAATGTTGCGCCCCGCCGTGCCGAACTGCCCCGGGGCTGGCTGGGCGAAGGCCGCGCCGTTGAAGAAGTTCGCCTGGGTGCGGTTGGCAGTGTCGGGGTCCCCCACCAGATCCGGCCGGAACGGACCGCCTCCAGTCCCGATATGGTCGCCCGGCAAGCCGATGTTGAGGGGAGTTCCGTCCTGGAAGGTGGCGATTCCCGACAGGGTCCAGTTGCCGGCAATCTGCTTCAGAGCTCCGCTCCAGCTTGCCGGTGTGGGTACTTCGTAAATGAAGTTGACGATAAGCGCCTGGCGCCGGTCGAAGTCCGAGTTGCCGCGCTCGAGCGACGGATTAAAGGCGTCCTGATGCTTGTTGCCGCCCACATCGCCGCTGGTGTAGTCGATCGCGTGCGAATAGGTATAGGAGGTCTGTAGCATCAAGCCGCGGAAATCCTCCGTGCGGACGCTGAACTGGAACGAATTGTAATTCGAGTTCGTCGAATTCTCGTACGAAAGGATGTTGTCCCAGCCGGGGAAGGGCCGCGCCTGATTGACGATAAGTTCGCCGCTGCGCACCCTGGCTGCCTCCTGCAGAAATGGCTGGTTGATGTTACGCACCGTTTGCAGGTAGGACGAGGCGGTGCCCACATAAGCGGCGGATATCACGACACCCCTGGCAAAACGATGCTGGATCCCGACGTTGTATTGTTGCACCTGCGGGAGCCGGTAGATTCCGTCGTAGGTCTGGAGGCTGCCCGGGAAGATGGCTTGTGTGCCGCCGCCCGGGTTGCTAAGCGGAGCGTCGAAGATCTCCGCGGTGAAGGAATTCGGCGGGTTCGGCCCGACGTTGTAGATGTCGTTGCCCTGAATCCGCTCATAGAAGATCCCATAGCCAAGGCGGAGCACCGTGTCCTCGCCGAACGGGCGCCAGGCGATGCCGATGCGGGGAGCGAACAAGTTGTAGTGATTATCGACCAGTCCGCGGGGAACACCTCCCACGCCGGCTTGCGCGATCCCGTTCAACGGATCGCCGGATCCCGGAAGAATCTGCCCGTTGCTCAGCACCGTCGGGGCCGCCGCGTTGTCAAAGAAATCCGGATAGAACGCTGCTACCCGGTCGTTGTCCTCGAAGGCGTGGGGTAGTATGTCGTACCGTAGCGCGAAGTTGAGCGTCAGCTTCGGCGAGACACGCCACGTGTCGTTAACCCAGAAACCGGCGCTTCGCGTCAGGTACAGCGGATCGGTCTGCACTTCGAGTTCGGTGTACTTAAAAGCCCGCCCAAGCAGGAAATTGGCGAACTCATGATTCGTGTCGTTGGTGTTAAAGGTGAAAGCGCCCTGCGTGGGGCCGAACAGGTCCTGGCGTTTGTCGAAGACCTGGAACTCGCCGCCAAACCGGAATGTGTGCTTGCCCCGGTTCCAAATCACGTTGTCGCGGACGATGTACGTGTTCGAAATGTTGTCCCAAGGCCACGATCCGTTATTGATATTCACGCCCAAAACGCCGTCAAAGTTAATATTGGGAATCCGGTTGGCGCGGTTATCCGGAAACAGTTCGGCGATTGTGAGCCCGCCCGGCCGCTCGAAGTTTCCGGTCGGCGTCAGCGTCAGCGGCTGCCGTTGGTAGCTGAACGAGGCCTCGTTGACAACCGTGGGCGAAAGCGTCGACGTCAACTGCCAGTGGAACATCTTCGGCGGATTTGTGAAGAGCGTGCCGATGGTCGGATAGCTGGAACCGGTCCACTGCGTACGGGAGAAGTTCTGTTCCACGGTGTTCATGACAAACCGGAAGAAGAACTGGTTCTTCTCGTTGAAATTGTGGTCCACTCGCAGGATTTCTTCCCGCACATTGATCGGCTCCCCGCCGGTTCCGTTAAAGTTGCCGCCGGGGGCGTTGGGCAAGGGGAACAGCAGATTCGGGTCGGCCAGAATCTGGGCGTTCGGATCGATCCGGTTGGAAGGGATCATGTTGCCCGGAAACGGCTCGCCGGTCATCGGGTCATTGATGACGCCGTCGAATTCCTGAAAGTTGCCTTCGCGAAGCGCGGCGGAAATCGCCGGCTGCGTGATCACGGCGTCGCGCCGGACGCGGCGCCATTCCTGGTGCCAGAAGAAGAAGGTCTTGTTCCGATTCTCGTTATAACCGGGGAGCATCACCGGACCGCCGGCGTTATAGCCGAAGTTATTGAAACGGAGTTTCGGTTTGGGGTTGCCGGCGGCGTTGGAGAAGAAGTTGTTGGCGTCAAGTTTGTCATTGCGGAGAAATTCATAGACCACACCGTGGAAGTCGCGCGTGCCGGACTTGATCGAAACGTTAATCTGTCCCCCGGCGCCGAACCCCATATCCGCGTCGCTGTTGGCGGTGCCGACCTTGAATTCCTGGATGGCGTCGATCGACGGCAGCGTCGTGATACAGCCGCCACAGCCGCGGTCGTAGTTCTCCTGCCCGTCGATTCTCCAGACATTGTGGTTCGCTCGCGTGCCGTTGAAGTTGATGCCTGCGTTCGCCGTCACTCCCACCGGGGTATTGAACGCCGGCTGGCTCGACGACGCCCCGGGAACAAGCGCCGCCAATTGCAGGAAGCTGCGGCCGTTCACCGAGATGTTCTGCATCTGGGCGCCCGTGACAACATCCTCCACCGCCGCCCCTTCGGTCTGCAGCGAAACAGACTGGCCGACAACTTCAATCGTTTCGGCCACGTCGCCGAGTTCGAGGGTTACGTTAACGCGGAGTTGGTCGCGCATGTTGAGAACAACTCCGGTTTCCCGGAACGTCTTGAATCCGGGCGAGCTTACCTCCACCGTGT
>CAYXVG010000172.1:0-3844 GCA_964468205.1 uncultured Solibacteraceae bacterium
CGCCGGAGGGCGTTCCGCGTCGCCGGGGAACTCGCGTGCCAGTAAGCATCCACATCGTTATCGGTGTTGCTGCTTGCGCCGGTTACGGCGAAATAGGTGTTGACGGTTTTGCGCTTCAACGTGGCGCCCGCCGGCAGGCTGGCGGTTTGCCCAGGGCCGGGATAGCCGGCCCAATCATACTCGGATCGTTCCAGGAGGTTCCCGTTCTTGTCCTGCTGAAACTCCGTGACCGCCGTCAAAGTGGGGCTCGTCCCCGACCCGACCGAGCGGAACTCCCGCAGCACGAACGGGTTGCCGGGGTCGGGATGCGACGTTTGCCAGTGCGGCCGGTTCGTCGCCCATTCGCGTTCGATCCGGCTCCCGTGGGGCTGGTCGATTCGGTAGACCAGGCCGCGCTTGGGGTCCAGAGCATCGTTCGGATCGAAGAACCAGTTCGTAGTCTCGCCATCGTCGGGGGCGGTGATGGTGCTGGTGAACGTTCCGCCGCCGGTGCTGTAGGCGTAGGTCCAGGGGTCCGTTGTGCCGTCGTGCGTCAGATTCTTGGCGGTCACTCGGTTGCGGAGAAGAGCAAATAGCGGGCGGTAGGTCTGGTTATCGTACTCATAAGAATACGTGGAGTAAGCGCCGGTGGGAAAGACGGCCTTCCCCAATTCTCCCCAGCCTTTTGTAGAAGATGACTGATGGTGATACTCAAACTGATACGAGAGCGGCGCCGTGATTTCCGGCAGTTCGATTCTCTCCACGGCCTTGGTGCTGTCGGCCAGGTTGCAGATGTCGCTCTCCTCCGTACAGAGGTACGTGTAGTAGCCGCCAGCTCCGTCGCCGCCAACGCTGATGTTTGTCCAATACACGCTCCAGGTCAAGGTGTTGCCGGCGAATCCCGACTGGGTGATGATGTCGCCTGAGGTGGTGCGCCGCAGTTCGATGAAACGGTCTACACCCGCTGTCAGGGGTTGCGACAGGTTTCTGATGATGTCCGTGCCGTCCTGGAATTCGAGGAGTTCAACCGTGTTTCCATTCCGGTCGGCGACGATCTGTTTGTTTTGAGTGGCATCCCATCGAACGGGGGAGATCGGGGTCCGGATGCTGTGAATCAAAACCGATTCTCGGACGACGAGGGAGCCGGCGCACCGAGAGTCGGGTGATCCGGAAGGGCCGATGCAAGAGTGGGTTCTGGAGCGGAAGACGGCTTTTGCGGGTTGGGAGATCGGTCTGCTTCCGATCTGGACTGCCTGCGGGCCTCTGCGGCGGCCTTTTGGGCCGCTCTATGGCACGCTTCAGGCTCTGGCCAGTTCCTGTTGCCAGTTGGGGAGCAGTCTGAATAGCCGCTGTAGGTTGTAAGTCAAGGCTGCCCAGATTGCTTCCGCTTTCGCTTTCTTCCGGTCCCGGCTCTGGAACCTCGTGAATCGGAACTTAGTCTTGAACCAGGCGTTCGGAAACTCCGCGAGTTGCCCGCGCTCGCGGTAGATTTCTTTCGCCGCCTCTGTTTCCATCTTCTTCCGGAAGGCCTGCAGCCGCTCGTCCGGGATCCGAATCGATACCGTCCGGCCACGTTTAGGCATCTTGTTCTGCGGAGTGCAGTGCTTGCGGTGGGAGCGCTTCTCGCGCTGCAACTGCTCCACCTCACTCAGCGCCTGCTCCAGCCGCTGCTCGCGCTCCTTCGCCCGCCGTATGGCTGCGGTTGCCCGTCCCTGCGCTTCTGCCTCCTCGGCCGCTTCCAGTTCGGCTAAGTGCTCGCGCGCCTCGGCGAGCGACTCGGCGATGGTGTCGGCCTTGCCGAACGACTTCTTACTTGCGTTGGCGCGGATCTTCGTGCCGTCCCGCGCCACCCGTTCGATCGTGATGAGTTTCTGGCGCTTGAGAATGCCGAGCACTTGCACGAAGAGTTCCCGGAGGGCTTCGCCGTGGGTGGTGCGGAAGTCCGAAAGGGTGTGGTGGTTGACGGTCTAAAGGCCGTCCAGCCAGCTGAGACCGGGCTCCTGCTCGCACTGGCGGGCGATCTCGCGGGCCGAGTGCAGGCCGCGGGAGTAGGCGTAGATCCAAATGGCGATGAGGAGGCGCGGCGGCCACGGAGCGCGGCCGGGATGGCCTTCGACGCTGCGAATGTCGGCCTCGAAGCGGGAGAGGTCGAGGCGGCCGAGGAACTCCGAGATGTTGCGGGCCGGGTGGCCGGAGGCGATGAGGCGGTCGACGACGCGGAGGAGGTTTTGTTGGCGGTCGATGGGCTGGAAGCGCGGCGGGGGCTTCATGGAACTATTTTACCACTACAAAGTACTTGTCGCAAGAAAGTTTTGAAAGATTCACAGCATCCGAACCCCGATCTGCACTCCCCCGCAGCACCCGAGCCGGGGTGGCGTGTCACCCCTTATCCAGCCGCCATCGGCGGCTTTTTGGCAACCATTTGGGTACCGGACAGTAACTCGTTGATTTGACGTGAGCGGAGCTGTATCATGGTGCGGAACTCCTATTCGTTCTGCGCCGCAACCTTCCGCCTAGCGTAGCGAAGTCTCCGCTCCTCATTCGCCCGAAGACTTCCCTGCACAGACTGATAGAGCTCGATCACGTGCTCGAAGTCCTTCTGCTGCCACGCCTCCTCAGCAGCCGAGCGTGTGGCACTATTCATGGCTTGGTCAGTCCTGTCGTATTCCCGTCGTCTCCGGTAAGATGCGTATTCCCGGTATGCGGAAGAGTCGCCAGTAATCGTCGGTCCAGCGTACTGGCGAACTAGCGCCGCCAAGTTGTGGACGGAGTCCCACACCCCAGAACGTGTCGAGGACTGTGCAGATCCTCGGGGGCGCATTTGATCAGTACGCTGAGATCCGATGATCTCATCAAGGCTGTAGCCGTCCTTCAAAAGCGGGCCGATCCACACGTCGATCTGATAGGAGAACGATTCGATCTCAACCACGATCTTTACTTGGCTAGACAAGTACGTGACAGACGATTCATCGCAACTGTCGACGCGAAAGCCAAACTCTTTCTCCAGGTACTCAAAGGCCGCAGTGACAGCTTTCTGAAACCCGAGGCCCTCATCACTTTTCGCTCCCTGCGTCGTACGATCCATGCTGTCACCGTCACTTCGGCGGATGGTAGTACGTAGTGGCTCGGTTATACACCCAGCCTCGCACCTCCAGAAGCCGTCGTTCCATGTTCAGAAATGAGTTTCCGACTGCTTGTTGAATCCCCGTGAGCCGATTCACACTTGCATCTCGGATCGGTTTCCCGAAACTCATAACCTGGCGAAGTGCACTGGCATTTGCTGCCCAATTCGCCTTCGGCGATCCCAGATTCGGAAGTGTTTCAGCTACCGCCTGCTCAAGCTTGTTTAGCGTCCCAGGTCCCAGGTCTTTCATCTTCCCGATCACGTACACCCCACCGGGCACGTGCGGAATCGCCGAAGTCAGTGTGGTGACTCCTGTTCCACCCGCTAGCGCGGCACCAACTCCGTAGACGCCCAATCCGCCGCCGACGATAGCTGTACCTGCAGCGGCTGCTTGCACCACAGGTTCTGCCTGCCGCATGCCTTGTGCGATTGCGGCAAGCTCAGGCGAAGGCGGGCCGTCCGTTTCGACACGCACGGAGTTTGGGTTGACCTCAGCGGTTTTGTCACCTTGATAGGCGTCCGCGCAAGTCCCTTGGCCGTCGTCAATGTCGTAGTAGCTCCCGTTGCTAGCCACACCGCACGTTGTGCCGGTCGGATCAACAAAGCGCAGCGGGTTGTTCCGGACGTAGTGGTAGAGGTTCCAACTCTGTGGATCGAACTCATCCTGATCTGCAAACGGGGCATCAGCACTCGTAAACCTCCCCATCGCCCCCGCATAATACCGCGCCCCAAAATAATCCA
>CAYXVG010000173.1:0-3835 GCA_964468205.1 uncultured Solibacteraceae bacterium
GCTCGGTGCGGTCGGTCTTCAGGTGCTCGACAGATTCTTCCAGCGTTCTAGGCAGATCATCGCGGTCCGGCTCCCACGCTCGGATGTTGCTGGAGGCCAGTTTGAAGACTCGGAAGCCGAGGTCACCGGCAAACATCGGGTTTTCTTCCCTGATTTTCGCAGCAGCCCTACGCAAACGCTCTTTGGTCAATTCAGCAATGTGCCGGGGCCTACCAATTTCATCGCAAAACTGTGCAGCCATTCGCTGCTCCTTATTGTCCGGATCAAGCAACTCTGGTAGTTGTACGAGAACGTATCTCCGCGTACCCGAGTCCAGCCCATTCTGCGACATTACAGCGTGTCCTGTAGTGCCTGAACCGGCAAAGAAATCTAAAATGACATCGTCTTTCCCGGGACTGCCTACATACCTGATCCAGCGTGCTATTACTTCATGATCTTTAGGGCTGTCGAATACCTTTGCGCCGAACAGGTCCAGCATTAAGTTCGATGCCTGCAACGTGCTGCGGTAGAAATAAGTTCCGGCCACCTGAATGCCCACATCCTCGCCATTCGCCTCATCATCTTCATCAGCTTCGAAGTCATCGCCACGGACCAAGTAGGTCTTACGAATCGGTGGCTCGGTGTGATCGTCTCGAAAAAGTACGCGACCTGAGTCAATCATTTGCTGCATCTTCTCTTTGGTGGAGTAACGCCATCCGCCTTCAGGAACCTTGCAGGGTTGCTTCGTAACCGGATGCAACACATCGTAAGTCGGACCCCCACCGCCAGGCCAGGACATATTATCGTCTCGCCAGACCCCGCGCTCGTCTACATTCGAATAACGTGAATGTTTCTTTGATGGGTGACCCTTCGGGAGTTTCGCGTAGAACTCCCGAAGGTCACGTTGTATAAGACTATTGTCATCCCCGTGTATAGCCTTCAAGCGAAGGTATTCCTCTTGGATTTCGAATGCTCCCGGCTTTGCTTCGCGCCAGCGTACCTTTTGTTCCGTCAGGTACGCTTTCGACTTCGCATAGACCAACATATAATCATGGCCGATTGAGTATAGTCTTGCGTCGTTCTTTCGTCCCTTTTCCCAAATCAATTGGGCGAGGTCAATGTCGCCCGACATGCCGCCGTCGCGCGAGAGATCGGTGTGGTTGATAACGTCATAGTTGAACCGGTCGGAGGCGAGGAAGTTGCGGCGGTCGTTTGCCTTATAGAGAGTCCAGTTGTCGCGCAGGCGCTTAGGCGTGAGCACGAGGACGCGGTCGTTGCGCAGCTCGTAGTACTTGATGATTGCCAGCGCCTCGAACGTCTTGCCCAGGCCGACGCTGTCGGCGATGATGCAGCCGCCCAAGCGTTCGAGTTTGTCGATGGCGCCGACGACGCCGTCGCGCTGGAACTTGTAGAGTTTCTTCCAGACGGTTGTGTTGCGGATGCCAGTGGCGGATTTGACGATCCGCTCCTCGTCAAGCTGGTCTTCCAGATCCTTGAAGATCTGGAACAGGGTCAAGTAGTAGATTAGGGCCGGTGGCTTGGGGTCAGCGAGTTCCTGGACTCTTGTCAAAACCGCGGCCTTGTCCGCATCGGAGGCGGGCAGCGCATTCCAAAGATCCGTGAACCACCCGCTTAGGATCGCGGATTCTTCCGGCTTTTCGGAGCACTGGATCAGGCTGAGCTGATTGCCGGGTGTGATGCCGAGGCCTTCGGTGCTGAAGGCGCAGTTGCCGGTGATGACGCTGCGCGCTGTTCCAGCGTTGCCCGCAATAAGAATGGATTGCGGCAAAGGTCCTGGCGCGCCGCGCAGGTTCACTTTCTTCGCGATCCAGGCTGCGCATTCGCGCGCGAGCCAGTGCGTATTAAGACGGTTGCGGAAAGGGCGGTCGGCGTCGGCGCCGGTAAAGCCCGGATGTTCGCCGTTCGCCCCGAGCACGACCCGGCACGTGTCAAGTTTGTCAAGGAGGTCGCGCAGCTCCGCGAAGGCGAAGAGCGAAAAGACGGGCGAAGCCAGGTCGAGCGAGGAGGGCGGTGCGAGAGATTTCCGCAGTTCGTCGATGACGCGGTCACCGCCTGTGTTCTTGATGAGTCTCATGACGCGCGCCTGGCAGTGCTTCTGCGGCGGCCCTTGTTGCCGTCCTTCGCTTCGTTCTCCACGTACATTTCAGCCGCGTCGCGCACGACCCACGCCAGCGAGACTTTCTTGTCTGTGGCGATGCTTTCGAGAGCCGCGTAGAGATCGGGCGGGAAACTGATCGACGCACGGACGGCGAGAGGGCCGGCCTTCTTCCTAGCTTTCCCGTTTTCTCGGGTCGTCTTCATCCAGTATGGCCTCAAGAAATACTTCACCAAATTACACCATACCGGTGAATGTCTGGCCAGGCTGACCGTTCGGGAGTTCTCGTTCTGGGCGAGAAACGTACCGGGCTCCCACCACACAAAGCGCAACGCGACGAGGCGCCGCCCATGACAGTCGGCTGCACTGGACTCTTCGACCAGCGGGGATTGTTGGACTTGATTCAAGATTTCTACGCGGCCCACAAGGACAACCGTGATGGTGAGCTTTTCCACCACGACAGTCTTACCGTCAACGCGAACCGGTTCGCAGAAGCCTTACGCGGCTTGATCTCCAGTTACGCCTTGGACCTCGAGCACAGCGATTGGAACTCTGAGCTGTCAAAGAACTTCCGAAAGAAGATGCGGTCAATTCTCAACAATTGTCAGCGTTCGGACCGATAGCTACTTTCCAGTCCAAGCCACAAACTCGCCGGCGTTCCCAGTAGCTTCGAGAGCATTCTTGCCGTTCTGACATCTACGCGACTGCACCCAGCCAGGAGTCCCTCCAACTCTTCGCACTGCATTCCCAGGTGCCAAGCCACGAACTCGTTAGTCCATCCGCGCTCAGCAAACTCCTCACGCAGGAATTCCCCCGGGGCAAAGAGTTCTGCTGCATCTCTCATTGCTCGTCTACTTCGTCTGGCTGACCTTCTTGCGCTTGGCGGCCCCCTTTAGCACCGGCTCAAATCGAATCCGGAGCCGCGTGCCCGTTGCTGCGGCCAGCTTCTCCAGTGTCCGAGTCGAAGGCCGGGCCCTACCTCCCTCCAGCCGCGCGACCACGGACTGTGTTGTCTCCATGCGATGGGCCAGTTGCTCCTGGGTCAGTCCGGCCCCTACCCGCGCCTCGATTATGGCCCGAGCCAGTTCAAACTCCGGCTCCAACTCCTCGTACGCCTTTCGGTACGCGCTATCTCTCGACCACTCTCGGTGCAGATCCTTCACCCGGCTCATTCTTCCACCTCCTTCGCGCGGCGAAGCGCCAGCGCAATCTCTCGGTGTGGCGTTTTGCGGCTCTTCTTCACGAATAGCCGAACCACCACCACGCGTCGTCCGGCTGCGGTGACATAGAGCGCCCTCGATACCCCGTCCCTTCCCTTGATCCTTATCTCCCAGAGTTGGTCGCGCACATGCTTCACATATGGTTCTCTGACGCGCTGAATGCCGAACTCTTCAATGAGCCCGGCGATCCGCACAAAGCGCGCCTTCATGTCGGATGGCAGAGCGTCCAATTCTGCGTCGACGACATCGTTCAACGTCTCTACCGTCCATCGCATATCCTCTTTCGCAGTATAGCAGTTTTGCGATACTGCGCCGTGGCAATTTCCTTCTGGCAACGCTGGCTGTCCTTGAGTGGCTCAAAGGCTCTACAATACAAGTTCCACCCATGTCCACCGCCTCCCAGTCCATCGTTCAGAAGCTCTGGAACTACTGCAACCTCCTTCGCGACGACGGCCTCTCCCAAATTGGCTGGCGAGCGCGAAAAACTCTACCCCGAAGCCCCCCTTAGCAGACACCCAGG
>CAYXVG010000174.1:0-3787 GCA_964468205.1 uncultured Solibacteraceae bacterium
TTGGCGTCAAGTTGTGCAGGGGTAGACATTGTAGAAACCTCGTGTTGGGGTGAGCCGGCAGGGACGCGGGGGCGGGCGTTTGATTGGGGCTCGGAAATGGAAAAGGGAGGCGCTCCGCGGCGGGAGGCCTCCCTTCGGAAGATAGTGTAGCACGGCGGGGGAAGGGTTTTCGGGGAAGTTGTTGATTTTATTGGGGGAATTGGGTGTGATTGGATCGTAGAGCGGACTCTACACCGCGACGGGGGCAGTCCCGTGCCCGCGGATGCACCCAAGCCGGGCGGGCGCCGGTGAGCGCCCCGTTCCAGCCTCCCGCCGCGCCCCTTCCTCCAATGCCAGCGGCAGATCCTCTTTCGTGAACGCCATATCATCCATCCCGGCCGCGATGGTGCTGACATTCGGGTTGTCGAGCACGAACTGGAACGCCTTCTGGAACGGCGATAAGTCTCCGGGTATCATTTCGTCGATCTGCTTCACCCGCTCCCGCACCAGGCTGGTTCTCCGGAACGGATTCTGCAGCCCCCGGCTCGCCTTCATCACCACCACGCCGAAGTCCGCTTCCCGCGCCTGCTCCAGGGCCTTCTCGACGAAGCGGTGGTTGACGAAGTTGTAAGCGATCAGCGCCATCGAGTACTGACCGCCCTCGATCGCCGCCTTCAAGTTCGCCGCCGGATCACTGTGGGAGGAAAAACCGAGAAACCGCACCTTGCCCTGCTTTTTCAGAACCTCGAACGCCTCGAAAACCTCGTCGCGATTCGACAGGTAGTAAGGAGCGTCCACGCCATGCGGAGCGAGCAGACAATCGAGGTAGTCCGTCCCGAGCCGATTCAGAGTTCCCTCGACCGAGGTGATGATGTCATCCTTATAGTTCGTCTTCCGCTCGATCCGGTTCGCGAACTTCCCGGCGAGCAGGCTGTGGAGCACTTCCTGGCGGATGCGCCGCGGCTGGTGGCTGAAGTAGTGCACCATGTAGTCCTTCTCCAGGGCGCCCGACTCCTCCAGTTTCTCCCGCGCCAGGTTGCGGAACTCCGTCTGCTCCGCCGCCGGCAGACTGTCGAAAATGTCTTCGTACGCTTTGGCGTCACGCGTTGCCCCGTCCGGCACTTTGCTCGTCACGAAGAGTTTGTCGCGGCCCCGCGCCTTGATCGCCACTGCGTAGCCTTCCTCACTCTTCCCGCGGCCGTAGCCAGGCGCCGTGTCGACGTAGTTCAGACCGTGATCCATTGCGTAGAGCAAGTGGTCGACGTTGTCCGGACGAATGTTGTTGCCTCCCATCCCGATGGAGGACACCATGAACCCGGTTCGCCCGAGGCGGCGATAGGTCATGCCCGATTGCCGGTTCCTCCATTCCGCATCGGGCGGGGCGCCGGCTGCAGCGCCGGAAAGGATGGTGGCCGCCGAGGCCGCGCCGGCCAGGAATTCGCGCCGGCCGATTACCGCACCAGTTTCTCTGGACATGTTTCCGCTCCCGAAGCCCCCACAGCCCGGTTTCGATCAGCCGGCCCTTCTTCCCAACGGGCCGCCGGACAGTTTTCCAAACGGCTATGCTATCACGCCCCTTTGTGGGGCGGGATTTCCGTCTCGCGGGCCGGCCGTCTTGACCTGCCCCGCCGCCGCGCCGCACCCGGCGCGGATCGAGGGGAACCCGCGGCCGGCTGCAGATCCGCGGCAGCCGGGCAGAGGACCCTTTGCGGCTGAGACGAACCGCCCGCCGAAACTCCCGAACCTACTTGTTCCGAATCGAGACCGGCTGTACCCCGGCGTTAGGGCGCCGGCAATGATCGTCGAAAACGTCTGCTTGATCGGGATGAGAACCGAAGTCCGGAAGATGCCGAATACCTCCTCGCCCTCGTCAATGCCCTTCTGCTGGAGCTTCAGCCGGGCGGGCGGGTTCTTCCGATCGAACGGCTTTCCTCCGCGGTCACCCAGGCCAGCAACCTTCACGGCCACATCGACGACCGCGGGGGCGAGCTTCGCCAGGAGGTGACGCACGAGCAGGTCCCAGCGCATGTTGAGCTTGTCAATCTCGTCACTGCCCCTGCCGAGGCGCTTCAGTAGGCGCTTGTCCATGCCAAAGCCCAGATTCGTCACTTCGCGCCCGAGTTCCGAGTAGTTCGGTATCAGCGGCAGGAGAGTCCTTGCACCGATGCCAGGATGAAGTTCGCCCGGGTAACCTGCTCGGCTTGGTTTTGGATCCGCCCAGGGCCTGCAGCGCATCGATGAGAACTTGATTCCTCTCCCGCTTCTGGCCCGTAGTTTCGTGGAACTGGACACCTAAACCACGAAGGGCACGGAGAGGAGGCGCAGAGGGACACCGAGAGTTTAGGAGCGGCTGGTAGATCGGGCGGCGAGGAAGGCGGCCAGTCCGAGTTCGGCGGCGCCGAAGGCGAAGTATAGCGGTTGCAGCCAATTGCGATAGCCGATCGAAAGGAGTTGTGTGGCGATCCAGGCCATTAGGAAGGCTCCGAGCGCCATCGCTACTTCGGGGTGCCTTGGCGCGCGCTTGAACGAGAGGAGGCTTCCGAGGAGTTGGCCGACGCCGTTGACGGCGAGCAGGACGACGCCGGGGATGAGATAGTCCTGGAACGGGGAGGCGGCTAACCAGTGTGGGGACATTCCGAGGTTGCGGCCGGTTGGATCCAGGACGAGGCCGATTCCGGCGGCGAGGCCGCCGACGCCGATGAACGCTTGGAGAACTGCGAGGCTGATGCGTGGTGTTTGCGGGGTGGGAGGCATTTTGTTTATTGGGCGGTGTTGGGTCGACGGTCACCGCGCTGATATAACAAGACTAATTCTTGATGGCATTTCAATCAACATCAGACCACTGTCTGGAATCCAACGCTAAACTGACCAGTGATTCGTGACGATGCGGCCGGCCTCTTTGAACGCTCCGGCCGGCCGAGCCCACTCAATGTGATTTTGCGGACCGTGCCTGAGAGCGTGCGCCCGTCGCGTCTGAGGCAATGTTGGGCCATGAGGGGGGAGCTTGACGTGGTCATGGAGCGGGATGAAGCAAGCGACTGCGTAGCATCTGTCCTTGCCCTGCGCGGCCCGCCGTACAGTCCCGAATTCAATCCCGACGAGCAGGTGTGGGCCGAGGTGAAGGCTGCCGTGTTGTCTCAGCCGATGACGACAGAGGGTGAATGCTGAAGTTTGCTGCACTCATGAAGTAGGAAGTTTTGTGGACGATGCAATCGTACTTCCGCAGTAACGCGCGCTCATTCGATCCCAAGCTGTGCCCTACACTGCCGGGATCGGTTACGGAATGCGACACGGTGGAAGAGGCTCGCACCATGCCACAAGATGCCACCCGGGCTTGTAGCAAAGGACTCTCGATGGAGCGCGAACCGATACCGGGGGACAGGAGACCGGCTCTTCGTCTTGTGAAAATCTACGATGGCGAACCGGCTCTGTCGTGATAAGCTTTGGGGCAACTGGAGATCTGGAATCCAAGTGCAGGGGGCCAGATGATATTCACTTTCGCGCGCGCCAAGCGGCTGGGAGGATGGGCGGTGGTGATTGCGGCGCTCGCGGCCTGCGTGAGGGCGCCTGGATACGCGCAGGCGGACGGGGGCGCGGCGGTAGCCATAGAGGTTGAGTCCGTACCGGCGTTTGGGGCGAAGACGGGGTCGATCACGGGGCGCGTGAGGAATGTTAACCCGGCGGAGGCGCGGGTGGCGGCATTGGTCTTTGTTCCGGGCCTGGGAGCGTTCTCGAAGCCGTTCTGCAATCAAACAACTTCCCCGCTTGACGCCCAAGGCCGGTTCTCGATTTCGATCGTCACCGGGGG
>CAYXVG010000175.1:0-3783 GCA_964468205.1 uncultured Solibacteraceae bacterium
AATCAACTCACAATAAAAGAATCTCGCAATTCTTCACTTGTGTGTCGCGCACCCCCGGAAACCGGAGGCCTTGACATGATCCCCGGGAAAGGGTATACTCACGGCGTCTTCGTTTCGCCTAAGTCGAGACGGAGATTTACAGGGATTCGGTTGAGTTTGGGTCGCGCGAACAGCGTAGACGGATAACGAACTCAATTTGTGTGTGGTTACAACTGAATAAGGAGAAACGGATGAGTCCATCATCTTGGGAATTACGTTTCCCAACACTTTTGGGGGCGGTGATGGTAGCTTCTATTCTGCTATCACTCAATTGTCCGCTGGCGTTTAGCCAGTTAATCCAGGGTTCGATCACCGGCACTGTGGTCGACCCGTCCGGGGCCGCAGTACCGGACGCTGAAGTCTCGATCATGAACATGAACACGGGACAGCAGCGTACGAGCGTCACTGGCGCTTCCGGTCAGTACAATTTTCCAACTGTAAACGCTGGAACCTTCAATCTGACCGTCACCAAGGATGGCTTCCGCGCCTACACTCAAGAAGGCGTGGCCGTCTCCATCAACACCACCACCCGCGTCAACGTCACACTGCAGTTGGGTCAGGTGACCGAGCAGATCACGGTGGCGGCACACGCGGCAACACTGCAAACAGACCGCGCCGAGGTTCGGGGCGAGGTCACTTCGAAGGAATTGGAGAACGCGCCGATTCCTCTCGGACGCAACTACCAGATGCTGGTCGCCCTGCTGCCCGGCATCTCCCAAGCGGAAAACGCGCACTCGGTCCCGTCCAACCCGTCGCGGGCCATCCGGTTCAGCGTCAACGGTACCAGTCGTTCCAACAACAACACCCGCATCGACGGCGCTTCGCAGACCAATGTGTGGCTACCACACATGACGGCCTACACGCCTTCGCTCGAGTCAATCGACACGGTCAACGTCGTGACCGGTTCCTTCGATGCCGAGCAGGGGCTCGCCGGCGGCGCCGCCATCAACCTCTCGGTCAAGAGCGGTACGAACGACGTCCACGGATCGGCCTTCTGGTATCACAATAATCAGCACCTGAACGCCTATCCGTATTTCAGCGACCGAGACAACGACAAGCCGAAGTTCATCTTTAACCAGTACGGCGCAACCATCGGCGGCCCCGTGAAGAAGAACAAGATCTTCTACTTCCTGAGCTACGAAGGCACGCGCGAACACACCAACGAGCAGCGTTTTGTTGACGTGCCGACCGAAGCCATGCGCCAGGGCGACCTGTCACAATCCCCGAACCCGATCTTCGATCCGATGACGGGCGACCCGACCGATAAGGACGGCGCCGGCCGCATGCCGTTCGCCGGCAACGTCATCCCGCAGTCGCGCTTCTCGGGCCCGACCAGGGTGATGCTGAACGACGGCCGCTGGCCGCTGCCAAACTTCCCGGGGCGCGGTACCTTTGGCCTGAACCAGAACTTCCTGGCAAGCGGCAAGTACTTTTTCGATCGCGACACCCTTGACACCAAGGTCAACTTCAACATGACCGACAAGCTGTCGTCGTTTGCGCGCTTCAGCTATCTTGACTACGACATGGATAATCCGCAGGTCTTCGGTGAATTCGGCGGCAATCGCCTGCACCGGACAAACTCGAATCCGGGCCGCGGATTCGGTTTCACCACATCCGGTACCTGGTCGACTACGTATGTCGCTTCTCCGAACTTGGTGTTCGACGGGTACTTCGGATTCACTTGGATGGACACCAACGTTGCTCAGGCCAACTTGGATCAGAACATTGGCACGGATCTTCTCGGTATACCAAACACCAATGGAACCCGCACATTTGAGGGGGGGTGGCCGCGGATGCAAATTGACGGATTTGAGCAGTTGGGAATCTCGAACAACTTCATGCCCTACTTCCGCTCCGACCCGCAGTGGCAAATCGTAGCCAACGGCAATTGGACTAAGGGCCGCCACGAGATCCGCTTCGGCACGGACCTGTACTGGCAGAATCTGAACCACGAGCAACCCGAGTTCACCGGCTCGGTCGCGCCAGCATCTGGAGGTTTCCGGCACCGGAACGGGGCTACGTCGCAGAAGGGCTCCTCAACGGTTTCCGAATTTAACGCATTTGGCTCCTTTCTGCTTGGCCTCCCCGAAGCGGCCGGCCGCATTATGCAGTGGCCGACGGAATACCATACGCGTACGAGCCTGTACAGCCTCTACATCCGTGATCGCTTCCAAGCCTCCCAGAAGCTGACGTTGACGTTCGGCCTTCGCGGTGAATTCTACCCCCAGCCAACCCGCAAGGACCGCGGTCTCGAACGCTACAACTTCGACACCAATGAAATGTTGGTCTGTGGCACGGGCGATATCCCGAAAGATTGCGGATTCGGTACCCAGTGGGGCCTTGGACCGCGCGTAGGACTTGCCTACCGCGTCACCGACACGATGGTGGTTCGCGCCGGCTACGGCCTGACCGTGGATCCTTACAACTGGGCTCGCCCTCTGCGCACCAATTACCCGATTATGGAGGTCCAGAACTTCCCGACCATTCACGGGCACAGCCGTTCCTGGGCGACAACCCTGGATGACGGCCTACCACCGCATCCGCCGGAGCCCACGGGTTCGGTTCTCCCGATGCCGACAGCGGCCGCTCTGAAATCGATGGATGACCAGATAGATCGCGGTTATGTTCAAAGCTGGAACTTCTTCATCGAGAAACAGCTCGCCGGCGACTGGCTGGTTTCGGCTGGCTACGTGGGCACGCGCTCAACGGGCTGGTTCACCGAACTGGATGCCAACTATGGCGAGATCGGCTGTGGCAGCAATTGCCGCCAGCTCTTCGAGCGCTTCGGCCGCACGGCCCGGACCGACCGGTTCGGCGTCGTCGGAACACCCAAGTACGATGCCTTGCAGTTGAAGTTCGAGAAGCGATTCTCCGCCGGACTGATGATGCAGTTCAACTACACTTGGAGCCACGCCCGCAGTTTTGGCCCGAACGATTCCGGCGGCGGCGTCGCCATTGACCACCCGGACTTCTGGGGCCTGAACTACGGTCCGATGGGTGTCGACTACCGACATGTCTTCAACACTGTCGGCGTCTTTGAGCTCCCCTTCGGCAAAGGTAAGAATATGCTGAATGAGGGCGTGGGCGCCGCGATCTTCGGAGGGTGGCAGATCAACTGGACCGCCCGCATGTCGACCGGCCGGCCAACGACACCTGGCGCCCCGGGCAACTCGCTCAATACCTCGGGCTCCGGCCAACGCGCCGACTGCATCGGCCCGATGAGGGTGATCGGTTCCGCCGACATGTGGTGGGACATCACCCGCCTCGCCGACCCGAACGAGGTTGACCCGGACACCCCCAGGTTCGGTACCTGCGGCAGCAACTCCTACCGCGGCCCCGGACTGATCAACGCCGACCTTGGCGTATTCCGCCAGTTCAACATTTCCGAGCGGGTGAATCTGCAGTTCCGGGCGGAGTCGTTCAACATCTCAAACACCCCGCACTTCAACAACCCGACTGCCAGCATCACAAGTGGCAACTTTGGCGTTGTCACCGGCTTGCAGAACACCGGCCGCGAGGGTATCGACCAGCGGGTTTTCCGCCTCGGCCTCCGACTGGGCTGGTAACGCTCGACAATCATTCGACCGAAAGAAAAGGGCCGCCATCCAGGTCGGCCCTTTTTCGTCATCCGAATCCCTCTTGCGGGACGGTATGGTAGGAGCACCGGTCGCTCTGGCCCTGCCTAATCACATACGGCGCAAGCAAGTCCCGCCGCAACTTTAGAAGGTTAGCTTCATCGCGAAC
>CAYXVG010000176.1:0-3751 GCA_964468205.1 uncultured Solibacteraceae bacterium
CAACTTTAGAAGGTTAGCTTCATCGCGAACTGAAGCACGCGCGGGTCTCCAGCGTCGAGAATCCTTCCAAAGTTGCCATTGTTGAGGTTGCTGACCGGATTGCTCAAGTTCGTGCGGTTGAAGAGGTTGAACGCCTCGAAACGGAACTGGTAGTTGAGCCGTTCCGTAATGGGCACGTCTTTGAACACCGAGAAGTCCACCGTAATCTGTTTTGGACCAGCCAGAGTGTTCCGGCCCACGGTGCCTACCGAGCCCTCCGCGGGCAGGGCGAAAGCCGCCGTATTGAAGTAGCGTTCCGTGGTCGGGTTGTCGAGTTCCGGGTCGCCGATCAGATCAGCATTGTCATTGCCGACGCCGGTGAGCGAACGGTTCCTTCCAGCTTTGACCGTGAATGGACTCCCCGATTGCAGCGTCACAATGCTATTCAACTGCCAGTGGTTGAGCACCTTGTCGGCAACGCCGCGAAGCGAGGTAATCGCCGGGACAGGATAGTTCACCGAGATGTTCGCCCGGTGGGTCACATCGAAGTCCGCCCGTCCGCGGTCGAGTTGCTCGTTGAACGGATTTCGGGGGAAGCCGCCACCACCCAGCGAGCCGCTGGAACTCACGTCAATCGCCCGTCCATATACATAGTTGGCAATGAGGTTCAGGCCCGAGGGACTGCGGCGCGTGACCCCCACCTGCAGCGACTGGAAATTGCTGTTACCGAAGGCGGGAGTGATGAAGCGCGCGGAGCCAACGCCCGGAAACAGCCTGCGGTCATTGGTATTGCCGTTGGTAGCGCCGGGGCCGAACACCGCCGGATTGCCCTCGGTAACCAGGAGTTGCTTCACCCCGTGGTTGCCCACGTAGCCGATCGACAGTCCCAAGCCCTGGGCGAGTTCCCGCTCAACCGTGACGTTCCAGTTTTGGACGTAGCTCGTGGTGGCAAACGGGTCCAGGATGCCGATGTTCACCGGGCGCGGAAACTCGAAGTCTTTCAGTTGTTCCGGCGGAACCGGCGAGAACGGGAAAGGCGTTCCCTCGGGGTCGTCGGCGAACGGATTGACGACACTCGGGGGGTCGAAGATGTCTACCTGTCTGGCCGTGAACGGCAGCCGTTGCGACTGGTCGCGCAGAATGTTGAACGGCGGGTTGCGGTAGAAGATGCCATACCCGCCGCGAAATACCGTTTTCCCGTCGCCAAAGACGTCCCAGGCCAAGCCGAAACGAGGCGCGAAGTTGTTCAGGTCATCGGCGAACAGGCGGTCGCGGCCGGGAAGATCGGAAAGTCCGGCGCCGGCAAAGACGAGACTCGGCGGAGCATCGGGCAACTCGAAGGACTGCGCTCCCGGCACGAGACCGCCGAGCGGCGATAGCTTGTCCGTGAAGGGGATCCAGGGCTCGTAGCGCAGGCCGAGATTCAGCGTGACACGCGGGTGGATCTTCCAGGTGTCGTTGATCCATGGATGGTATTTGTTTTCCCGGAACTCTTGCGGCGCTCCTCCGCGCTGCGTGAAGCGATTCGGCAAACCCAGTAACACGTCCGCGATGGTTAGCCCGGAACCCGCGATGGCCTGGGATTGCGTGCGCGTCCCGTTGAAGAAGAACTGGCCGGAACCGTTCGACTCGTCGAAGGAGTCATGGATTTGCCGCTGGAAGTCGAATCCGAATTGCAGCGTATGCTTACCCAGGGTCCACGACGCATGGCTCTTCGCCTCGAACGTCTGCGGGTCGAAATTCAGTAGCCCCCCAGAGAAGAGCCTCGAGAACCCCGAGGGGTTGAACCGTATCTCGCGTGGGGTTCGATCCGTGGCCTTCGGAATCTGCGCGCCGAGTTCCTGCAATGTTAAGGGCGTCTCGGGCGCCAGAACTGTTTCGGTATTGGACCAACTGAACGACGTTGTTACCAATAAGTTTGGGTTTACCGTGTAAGTGTCGTTGACGCCGATCAGATGGTTGTTGAACGACGGCATGCCCAGGATGCCGCTAGGCGAGGTTGTGTCTCGCTGGGCATCGACTTCGCTGTAGAACCAGCGCACGTCAATCTGGTGATTGGTGGCGAAGTGGTGGTCGACCTTGACCAGAATCTGGTCGTCGTCTTTGTCTACCTGCCGCGGCAGGAACACCGTGTTCGCGTCCCCCTCCGGAAGCGGGTACAAGCCGACGAGTGAAGGCGTGATGCTACTGAACCGTGACTCGGGGATCTGGTTGCCCGGGAACGGCTCCCCTGTCGAAGGGTCCACCACCGGGGCTTGGCCACCGAAATCCCCGTTCCTCTCTCTGGCGTTTGGCACCGTCAACCTTTTGATGTTCGGGCTGCCCCGGCGCCGCGTCACTTGGACTGACCCAAAGAAGAATGTCTTGTTCTTGACGATGGGCCCGCCGAAGGTGCCGCCAAACTGGTTCCGCACGAAAGCCTGCTTTTCGGTGGCGAAGGCCGGCCGCGCGTCCAAATCATCGTTGCGGAAGAATTCGAAAATGCTCCCGTGAAACTGATTTCCGCCGGACCGGGTCGAGAGCTGCACCAGCGCCCCCGCGCGGGGATGCTGGGCGCTGAAGTTCGAGCTCTTGATGGTGAACTCCCGCAGCGCGTCGGGGCTGGGCAGTTCGGGCGCTTGATTGGTCGCCGTGTCATTAAAGTCGCCCCCATCAATGCGGTAGTTGTTGTCGGTCGAGTGAAGCCCGTTAACAGTGACCCCTTCATTTGGACCGAATCCACCGGTTTCAGGCGTGCCGAATGACGAGGTTCCCGTGAACGCCGCTCCGGGCGTCAAGACCACGAGTTGCAAGGGATCCCGCCCATTCAGGGGAAGCTCACGGATGGCCCGGCTGTCGATCGTCGCCTGCACTTCGGCCGAGCTCGTCTGCACCGCCGGCGTCAGCCCGACCACTTCAACCTGCTGGCTGACAGCGCCGACGTTCATAGCCATCCGAAGATCCACGGTGCGCCCGGTGACTACCTCTACCCCGCGGCGGACCGTCGTTTCAAAGCCTTCATTGGTAGCGGTGATGTCATAGGTTCCCAGCGGTAGTTGCGGAAACTGAAACGCTCCGTTTGCGTCAGTAACATCCGTGTGTTCAGTGCCAGTCGCTGTTTGATGGGCGCGCACGTCCGCCCCTGGAATCACTGCACCGCTCTCATCCACAACCGCTCCGATGATGCCCCCGGCCGCTTGGCCGAAGACCGGCAATCCCGTGAACAGGAGCACCAGAAACCCAAAGAGAGTTCTTGCAAAAACGGATACAACCAACCTCATAACAACCTCCTTTACTCTTGGTATCTGATATACCTAGCGCCTTCGATGGGGACTGCCGTTTCACGACAATGTCAGTTATCTTTTCCGGCCGAGAATTTACATGTGCAACCCAGGCAGCCGGATTCACTGTCAAGCCGCAGGAAAACGAGGCGCCGCGAGAGCGCCGGCGGCCCCGCACTTTCGGTATCATGTGAGGCGCTGGAGGTGTCTCGATGAATCGAAGAGGGTTTCTCACCGGCGCGCTGGCCGGCGGATTATCGCTCGCCCAAGACGGCGGGCAAATGCAGTACGCAACGCTCGGGCGCACCGGGGTCCGGGTATCCAAGCTCGCCGTCGGCTGCTACTTCATCGGCACGGACGAAGTAAGCCAGGCGGAAGGCGAGGCCATACTCCATCGCGCAGTGGAACTCGGAGTCAATTACCTCGACACCGCTCCGAACTACCTGCGTTCCGAGGAAAAGATGGGCCCGGTTATCCCGGAGATCCGGGACAAGGTGTTCTTGGTTTCGAAG
>CAYXVG010000177.1:0-3732 GCA_964468205.1 uncultured Solibacteraceae bacterium
CACGCCTTGGGACAGCCGCGAGTGTCCCCCTTCCGTGTTTGGCGAGTGTTCCGCTTTCGTGTTTGGGGGGTGTTCCGCTTTCGTGTTTGGGGGGTGTTCCGCTTCCGGGCGGGGGCGGTTGTGTGTGTCTGTTGCGGCTTGGGATATTTCTGGGAAGTTTCGGGGGATAGGGGAATTAACTAGGTTTTTGAAAAAGTGATGACTGGGGTTGACATTGTTTCCGAGTTATGGGTAATTTTGTCGTGTTGTGTTGGTATTGAGGAGATGAAACTTCTACTTTTTGTCCTATTTCAGGCGGCGTTGTTTGGGATTCTTCCGGCTGGCGTGTGGGGTCAGGTTCCGGCGGAGAGCCGGTACGAGCGGGTGCTGGCAATTGTGCCGATGGTTGGCGAGGGGACGTATGCGGATCCGCGGCGGCCGATGTTCGACATGAACCCACAGCTTCGTGCCGAAACGCTCCTACACGAACTCGGCCACGTCTATACCGCAAGATGGGGGCGGTCGGCCTCCCGGATTATCTATGACAATCCTGCCGTGCCAGGTGTTGCGCCTGGTCAATCTGAAGAGAACGATAATGAGGTGCGGTCCAAGTGTTTCCCCTAATCTTTCGGTTATCGCGGTCGATAGCGTGCTGCGCTTTGCTTAGTGGGTTCTCTCAACTGGCTGGGCAATCCGCCATGACTCCGGACGCCAGAGTTGCTGCGTCTGTTTGCGACGTACTCAGTAATCTTGAAGCGTACCGAGGGAAGATTGTCAAAATTCGGGGAGTTTCGAACCTTCAGGGCGCAATCGTGCCGGAGTCGCCTTCTTGTAGCCGGCCGTTTGACAGAGGAGGGGGTGTTTGGCCCTCGGCAGTTTATACAATGTCAACGGAGGCATATGAACGCACCATGCGCAGCGAGGTTCCGTTCCGAATCTCAGAGGTTGAAAGGAGGTCATTGGAGGATTTGCGGGATGTCGTAAACCAGCTTGGGCCAGACGAGACCTTCGAGGCGACCTTCGTTGGACTCCTACTCGCCAGGGATGTATACCGATTAGTCAAAGACGAACAGGGCCGACCAGTTCAAACCAATGGGTTTGGCCATCTCGGAGGATATCCGGTCGCATTAGTCTGCCAAGCTGTTGAAGATGTTTCGGTCATTAAGAAGAGCCCTCGTATCCAAGGTCGCGAGAGTCCGTAAGACTCTTCGTTGAGAGCCGCTGCTGAGCGGATCCGAGCGTGGAGGTCGAGTATGAGTATCCGGCGGGGGCGAACGCGGGCGGGATTGCCAGTCACGAAGGACTCGCGGAGCATCACGGCGAAGTTTCTTGAGGATTGTCTGTGGAAATGAGAATCGTTGCGACGGTACTAATCCTGGGTTTCCTTGCTGGAACACTGCATGGACAGTATGTGACATTCGACGAATCCAACAAATCTGGCACAGTTGAGTTCATGACAATCGATGGTTTCGGGGCCGGCGTCCACGGCGCCTTGATCGAAATTCATGGCGAAAGCTTCGCGAATAAGATTACGGTCAGCGGAAGCACGGAGGAGACGCAGTTGGAATACGGAGTCTATAGAGTTACAGCTACGCTCTCCGGGTTCAAAACGATAGTAAAGGAAATAGTTGTGGATGAACCTCGAGAAGCTGTACTCCTCGCGTTTGACCTAGGAGCGATAACCTCTTCCGGCGCCCCGAATTGGACGAAGTTTCGAGTTGAAGGTTTGACAAGTCGGAGAGAGTGTGGGTACGTGAAGCTGATCCCGATTTATTTGCAGGGATCTCCACGCGTCTCACGTTTGACAGCTAACACGGCATTCGCAGTCAAAGACTTGAAGGCTGGTAGGTACGCGGCTATCGTCTTCGGATTAGAGAGGTTATGTTTCGTCTCAGAAGTTGCTGTCAGGTATGTCTCTGGAGCCGATGAGCCCATTTTGCTTCAGCCTAAGTAGTCTCTCCCCCCACCAGCCCAGCACGACCTGGTGACGGGGCGGCTCGCGAGCGCGACGCATCCGGAGACGGGGACGACGGTGTACGCGTGGAACCCGGACGGGACGCTGCAGCGGAAGACGGACGCGAAGGGGCAGTGGGTGGAGTATCTCTATGACGGCTACAAGCGGGTGACGCGGATGCGGGCGTACAAGCCGCCGGCGTATCCGTGGCTGGATCCGGGACTGGACCAGGAGGCGTTGTTCACCTACGATGCGGACGTGCTGGGCGGGTTTTATCTGGGGCGGTTGTCGCAGGTGGAGTATGGTCCGGTGGTGGACGGGGGGAAGAAGTACGTGGAGAAGTTTCAGTACTCGCGGGGCGGATTGCCGTTGAAGAAGCGGTTGCTCCCAAGGGAGGAGGCGGCGACTAGCATGGCGAACAGATGTCTCACACGGTTGCTCGTTCTGGAAGCGATCGCTAATGACTACGAGGAGCTATCAACTGTTTGTTCCGATGTGGAGCAGTGGCTTGGAGAGAAAGGGGAGTCGATCGCGGAAGCAGAAGTCCTGGAAGCGCTCTTCAGCTTAGTTAAAGATGGCCTTGCCGAAGGGTACAGACTATCGACAACTCCGCCCTATGCGGTTTTGGTGAAACCGGTATCTCCTCATGACATGGCAGGTCTGCATTTCTTGATAACGCAGGCCGGAATGGCCTGCCTTGATACTGGCAGATCTCCGTGAGGGCAATCGGCTTGGGGGTTTCTGCGCTTGTCGATCAGCACGACATTGTTGAGGGAATCCGCTATTTCGAGGCATGGGAGCAAGGATGCCGATAGACGGGACGTTTCGATCAATCTTTATCCGCGTCGCTCTCCTTGGGGCTCTTGCTTCGACGGCGTGCATGTGGGACGGCGATGTTGTAGTGGACGGCGAACCATCGGAGCTGGTGGCGAGGCTGCGGAACTTCCCCATCCATTTCCAACACCTTGATTGTGAAGGATGACATGGTTACGCGATTCGCTTGTTGGATTGGTTGTTCGACGTGGCGGGCACTGTTAGTCGGACTCCTGATCGAGGGTGGCCTGATCTTTGGGCTATTCGCATCGTTTGGGTTCAGTATCCCGGTCGCCGTGGACCCGAGGAGTTTGGCGTTCGGCGTGACGCAAATACCGGCGATACTGATCGGCTCTCTTGTTCCAACGTCTTTGAAGAACGACTTTAGCCACCTCGTTTTCCTATCGACTTCGCTGCTGCAAGCCGTTTTTCTAGGCTTGATTGTAGGGGTCTTCGCGCGAGTGATGTGTCCTCTCGGGAAGGGAAATGTCGGGCGGAAGAGATAGAAGTTTCAGTACTCGCGGGGCGGATTGCCGTTGAAGAAGCGGTGGGACGTGCGGGCGCCGGGGGCGTCGGGGACGCTGGCGGCGGAGTGGGCGTATAACGACGCGGGGCAGATGACGCGGGTGACGTATCCGGGCGGGGCGTACTATGACGTGCATTTGGACATGATGGGGCGTCCGGTGGAGATGAGGCGGGACGGGACGTTCACGGAGGTGGACGGGGTGGTTTGGGATGCGGCGGGGCGGTTGACGGGGTTGCACCGGCCGTCGGCGAATCCGTCGAATCCGTGGTATTACGCGGAGAGTTTCGAGTACAATGCGCGGGGGCAGTTGACGCGGATGTGGGCGAACAGCAACTGGGGGGAGGATCCGAGCGTGGAGGTCGAGTATGAGTATCCGGCGGCGAACGCGGGGCGGGTGTCGGTGATGCGGAATAGTTTGAGCGGGGAGGAGGTGGAGTATCAGTATGATTCGCTGAACCGG
>CAYXVG010000178.1:0-3722 GCA_964468205.1 uncultured Solibacteraceae bacterium
GCGGATACGGCTTGTAGTTCTGCTGTTGTTGCCGAATTTTGTCGAGTTCGCTGATATCGCTTGATATGTCGAGCGGGACGGCATTGATGTTCCAGCGGTTAATCAAGCCTACCCCCGAGCTGCCCTGGTAGTTCAACTCCGCCAGCCAGTTTTCCATGAATTGCCACTGGAATCCCGCCGACCAGCTTGCGATATAGGGCATCCGCATGTTTGGGTCGTACCAGGTGACGCTTCGCGCGCTGTAGTTCGTGCCCACGAATGGGACAGTCCCGTCCGGGTTGACCGGGACGTCAAAATCAGGCGGCCCCTGCGAGAGGTTGAAAGCGGGCCTCGGGTCCCCGGGAGGCGACTGTGCCGAAGTGGTGGCCAGGTATTCCTCAAAAGCGATGTTCTCCGAGGTGCTGAGGATGTCAATCGTGTTGATTCCGAAGCTGCCGCGGAATACCCACTTGGGTGCGAAGGTCCAAGCAACGCCAACCCGAGGTTGAAAGTTGTTCAGATCCTTCTTCGCCAACTGCCCGCTCGGGTGGGTTACCGCGCCCATCCTGCCGCTGACGGGATCCACAATATTGGGATCGAATTGCGTTTGCTGTCCCCACTTGGTTTCGTAAGGAGTTTCGTACGTCCAGCGCAGCCCCAGATTGAGCGTCAGGTTGCGCGTTGGCTTCCACGAATCCTGGACGTAGAAGGCATGGGTCCACCACCTTGGTAACCACGAAGCCCGCGTCTGGGTGAAACTGGCCTGGGAAACGCTCCCGAGCAGGAAACTCGCAAAACCGTTCCCGGTGTTCGGCTGGAACGGGAAATCGGTCCCGCCCATCGAGTAGCGGCCGGACGGCCAGTCCTCGACCCGGCTGTTGTACCGGGACCGGAAGACTTCGTACCCAAACTTAATTGTGTGAGGTCCGGTGATCTTGGTGAGGTTCTCCGAGATTGTCAGGTCCTCGCCCACTGATTGGGTGAACCCTCGCGGGTCGTAGTTGTAGCCGGTGTTCAGGAACACTGGGAAGGTGTCGGCCGGCACATTCGGAATGCCGAGTTGCCCGGCCCAGTCCTCGCCGTAGCTTTGACCCGTGCGGCTATAACTGCGCCTGTTGAAACCAACTCGGAACTCGTTGATGATGGTCGGGCTTATCGTCCAGGTATCGGAAAGCACGATATTGTGCTGGTCGGCCGGATGGGGCTGCGCGTCCGGCATCAGCAGTTCCCAATTGTAGTGAATGTAGTTCCGGTCACTCCAGCGGCGGTGCCAGTTGTATGACCAGCGGCCGAAGATCCGGTGCGTTGGGCTGAACTGGTGGTCGATCTTAGTGTCCAACCGGCTGCGGTAGGACTTGTAGGTGGTGCTGCCCTGAAAGTTCTCGTGTGGACCATTCTTGTCGACGTAGCCCTCGGTGTTCGGCGCCTTGTACGGGTTCTGGGCCAGGAAATTGTTGGTCACCGGATCGAACCGGGATTGAGGAATCTGGTTCGCCGGGAAGGGATCACGAACCCATTTGCCATCTACCAGCCGGGTGCTGGCCGGATCGAAGATCGGATAGCCTAGACCGCCGAAGCTGAGGTCGCCGTTTAGCATCTCTGGGGAAGGTACGCTCAGCACGTTGCCCTCGGACGCCCCCTCGTGGTGCCGCTGGTACGCAACGAAGAAGAAGAGTTTGTTTCTTCCGTCGTAGATCTTCGGTAGGTAGACGGGGCCTCCGACCGTCGCGGATATCTCGTGGTAGTTGTTCGGTGTTGTCCGGCGCACCTTGTCAAAGTATGCGCGGTGGATCAGGTCTTTCCAAAGGAAGCGGTCTTCGGCCGAACCGTGAATATCGTTGGTGCCGCTTCTGAAGGCCACCGCCATCATCCCGCTGCCGGCACGGCCGTACTCGGCCGGTATGCCGGTGGTCAGGATCTTCACCTCGGCCATGGCGTCCATCGTGGTCTGGACCGTCCGGTCGTGGCTGATCGAAGTAGAACGCACTGGTTCGCGGGCGCTCATGCCGTCCACCGCATAGCCCATGGCTGAAACGCGCTGCCCAACGGAATGGAAGGCATTGAAACCCGTAACGTTGATCCCCGGCAGATAGGTGAGCATGTTGTAGGTCCTCATCTGCATCACGGGGATCTTCATGAAGGTTTCATTCTCGAGCATGGCTCCCGAGGTCGAAGTCTCTGTCTCGAGAAGCGGAGTCGCTCCGGTGACGGTGACCGACTCGGTGACGCCGCCGATCTCCATCTGCACATCGATGCGCGGAACCTCGCCGATGCGCAGCACGATTCCCTTGCGAATGTATGTCTGGAATCCGATAGCTTCCACTCGCAGCTCGTAATTGCCCGAGTTCAAAGAAGGCAGGTAGTAATTCCCGATCTCGTTGGTTTCGCCGGTGGTGATGAATCCGGTACCGGTGTTTGTGGCAGTTACCTTCGCGGCAATGATCGCAGCTCCTGTTTGGTCGGTGACGGCGCCGACCAGCGTGGCGCTTCCGGCCGCCTGGGAAAAGGCGCAGTTAACCACCAAGAAAAAGACAATCAGCATTTTCAGCATTCCAAGTCTCCTTATTTCTCGGAGGGGAACATGTGGCCGTGAGGCCACACTGGTGAATCTTGATTGAAACCGACAAAAGAGCCGTTATTCTCAGTGTTCACCCCCGGCGCAACCACCACGGCGACTGGAAGTCGTTCAGGTGGTCCATCAACACTCCGGTTTCGTCGCGCGGGAGAGCGACACTCCCACACCTCAGAGCAATCAAAGATTGCTTGAAACCATTCCGGCCAATAGTGTTCCGCAAAACCACCTGTGTCAAGTGAACGGCAAGTGTTTCAACCGTGATTAACCTATGGTTCACGTGATGGGTGTACTTCGACTGGTGGGTTACTTCTCTTTCCCGTTATGTGATATAATCCTGCCGCACAACAAGTTGGTGGGCAGATGAAGACGTTGCCGACTGATTGGGGAATCACCGAGGCTCCCCCGCTGGACGAGCGGTGGGTGCTAGTTGAGCGGATTATCGCCAGCAGCCTGTTTCATAGAGCTCCGCAGTTGTGTGACATCCTTGCTTACCTTGCGGCTCGGACGATACTGGAAAATCCCGTTAGTATTAGCGAACACGAAATCGGAACGGTTGTCCTTCGGCGGGGGGCAGAATTCGATCCTGCCCACGACAATATTGTCCGGGCTCAGATACGGCACCTCCGCATGAAGCTGGAGATGTACTTCAGCCATGAGGGCCAAGATGAGCCACTTGTGCTGGCCATTCCGAAGGGCCGCTACGTGGTTCGCTTTGAGCCCCGCTCCGCAGTCCCCTCGTCCGTGCTTGAAGGGACCGGCGCCCGCTACCACCGACCTGCGGGGCGGGACAAATCTGCGGCGGACAACGGCAGACGAGTCATCCCCTGGCTCATCGCAGCCGCCGCGGTTGCCGCCGCGGCGTTGTCCTGGCTCGATTTTCGTCCGCTGGCTGACGAGTCTGGCGGTTTTGCCTTCTACCGGGAGTTACTCGGCTCCGCCGGAAACGGCGCAGACGGGGAAGTTTGGTTGGTTTTGTGCCCCTCACATTCACTCCTGCGCCGCCGGAATGAACTCGAAAATGGCGCCGCGAGCGCAATACTTCAGCGAAGGGCTCCGGATAGTCGCTTCCATCCCAATATGGAATACGCAGCCGGGTGCTTCCACCTCGGACGCCTGATGCAGATTCTCGGCCGCGCCACGCTCGTAACGCAGTCCCGCTTTTTGGACT
>CAYXVG010000179.1:0-3617 GCA_964468205.1 uncultured Solibacteraceae bacterium
GAGAAAGCCAGAGTTGCTGAAGTTATCTCACGGGGTGAACGGTCCTTACCCCGGGAGGCCTGCCATACTGCCATTGCCAGCCGCTTGCGACTGATTGCATGGCTGAAGGGCGAGCAATCGGCCTTGATCGTATGGCAGGAGTCAGCAGAAGGCATAGTAGATGTGGAGAAGTCTTTTAGGTATGGAAGTTGGACAGTGGCATGGCGGGAAACCGAGTGCAAACAGACCTTCATCCTGAAGCCATCAGACGCCACACTGAAGGCCCGAACGGTATGGTGGATAAGTAAGACGAAGACGGTGCGCGAGTGCACATTAAGCCGACAGGCTGCACCATGGACGGAGCGATTGTTGCACTTTGGCAAACCGCCCCTGAACATCCGGCTGGCGACAGTCAGCTAGCCCAACCGAACCGCCGTGGTACGTGATCCGTATGCCCGGTGGTGTAGCAGGGGTGGAGCCGTGAGGCTCCCCTCTATGCTGATTATGACCGCGCAAGGCTTTTCTATCCATACAACGGAGACACGCTAATCGGGTGGTCACCACTTGACAAAGGTGACCCACCAATGGGCGTTGCGAGCGGCGTCTTCGACCCAAACAATCGAGCACGAAGGTATGGACATGACCCTGATCGTTTCGTTCCCCGGCACCGAGCAGACGACCTTCGCGGAGGTCGGCGGCAAAGGCTATTCGCTGATCCGGATGATCGAGGCGGGCTTGCCGGTTCCGCCCGGTGCCGTGCTCACCACGAGCTTCTTCACGCCCTGGTTCGACGAAATCAAGGCGTCCGCGATGTGGGCGGCGCTGGCCCGTGCGCGGCCGGACAAGTGGGCAACTCTCTGCGCCGAGCTGAAGAAACTCTGTCCTGCCCTTACGCTCACGGAGCACCAGCAGCAAGCCTTGGAGTTCCTGTGCAAGAACCTCGCGGCGCTGGGGGACGACATGCTGTTTGCGGTGCGCTCGTCCTCGCCCGAGGAAGACTTGGCATCTGCCTCGTTCGCTGGCGGCTACGAGACCCGACTGGGCGTGCGCCTGGCCGATCTGGACGACGCCGTGCGACACTGCTTTGCCTCGAGTCTCGATGAGCGCGTGCTGGTCTACAAGAAGGGGCACGGCTTCGACGTTCTGTCGCCGAGCATCGCTGTGGTCGTGCAGCAGCAGATGGACAGCGAGGTCGCCGGCGTGGGGTTCTCGCTCAACCCGCTCACCAATGACTACGACGAGGCGGTCATCGAGGCGAACTGGGGCCTGGGGGAGTCGGTCGTCGCCGGGTTTGCGTCACCCGACCAGTTCATCGTTGACAAGGTCGGTCGACAGGTAGTGGACAAGAAGCTGGGTCCCAAGCAGGTCTCGATTTGGCTGGGGCCGGAGGGCGGCACCATCGAACGGAATAGGCATCGTTCGGCCGAGTTCACCCTCACCGATGTCCAGCTCAACGAGTTGACCGACGTGATATGTCGAATCGAGACGCTTTACGAGAAGCCGATGGACATCGAGTGGGCTTACGCCGGCGGTCAGCTCTACGCGCTGCAGGCGCGTCCCATAACGACCTACGTGCCGCTCCCGCCCGAAATGATGACGAAGCCCGGCGAACACAGGCGGCTGTACGCGGACGCTGCGCTGTCGAAGGGGATGACCATCAACGCGCCTGTGTCGCCGATGGGGCTCGCCTGGATGGAAGACATGTACTTAAGCCTTATCGATTCTCTTGCCGGTCAACCCTTAAAACGTGACGTCATGCCTGAGGAAGCCGCGTGGTTCTTTACGGGGGGACGAATGTACATGAATTTGTCCAACATGATGTGGCTGGCAAGTCTAAAAAAAATGTCGAAGAGCACCGCCCCGAGCGACGCGCTGATGGCAGAACTTTTCGCAAGCATTGACGAGAAGCGGTACCGCTCAGCTGTCAGACCCTCGTGGGCAAGATTACGGATGCTGCGGTTTATTCCCAAGATTTTGTGGGGGCTCCGCGGCCTCTTTCGGAATATACTGTGGGCTATACTGTCTCCCGAACGCGCACACCGAGCATACCAGCAGAGGCTCAACGCCTACGAGGTAAACCTTGCCGAAAGGCTCGACTACAGCCTACCGCTCGACGAATTCCGGCGGCGCTGTACAGAACGAATGACACGAGAGCTGTTCGACCTCACGATGTCCGTGCTTATGGCAGCCCTCGGTGCGGTGAGCGCTGTCGATCTTGTGGTCCACACGAACTCGGCGGAGGAAAAAGCACTGGCCGAGAAACTCAAGCTGGGCTTCACAGGCAACGTTGTCGTCGAGATGGGAATCGCGCTATTTCGCCTCGCCAAGTTGTTAAACCCCTCGGACTTTGAGTACCTGGCCCGTCTGGCCGAACGCATCGAGAATCGCCAGATGTCGGCAGAGTTCCTGAGTGCGTGGGGCTCCTTCATCTCGAGCTACGGTTGTCGGGGGCCAATGGAGATGGACTTGGCGAGTCTACACTACGGGGACGACCCCAGTCTCGCACTTCGGCAGATGTCCTTTATGACCGGAGACGACAAGGGTTTTGACCCGAGGGCTACACACAAACGCCACGTCGAAGAGCGCCGAAGCGCTTACGAAGTGCTGATGAGTCGCTCGGGTTGGTTGCGACGAGGGCTGTTGCGCCACGTCCATCGCATCATCGACCTGTTTGCTGGAACCCGCGATACGCCTAAACACCAGATGCTCTTGTTCTATTACGCGGTCCGCAAGCGTGTCCTGATTGAAGGCAGACGCCTGGTCCAGGAGGGACGCCTTGATGTTGCCGAGGAGATCTTCGATCTGACGTTTGACGACCTTGAGTCGGCCAGCATGAATCCCACCTTGGACTTGCGGGCAATCCGTGAGGAGCGAACGCGCTTTCTCAAGATACTCAAAACTCAGGTTACGGAGTTCCCGCCCGTGATTGACTCGCGTGGCCGGATTCTTCGCCCGCCGTCTCGCGAGGAGACATCCGGTGAGCTGAGCGGGATGGCCGTGTCGCCCGGCGTGGTGACGGGTCCGGTCAAGGTGCTCCGCGACCCCCACGAGAAACCCGTCAACAAGGGGGACGTGTTGGTCGCCTACACGACGGACCCCGGCTGGACTCCACTGTTTGTGTCCGCCGCCGCGGTCGTGCTTGAGGTAGGCGGGATTCTGCAGCACGGTGCGGTGGTCGCACGCGAGTACGGAAAACCGTGCGTTGTGGGCATTGACCGGGTGATAACGAAGCTTCATGATGGGCAGCGGGTCGAAGTCGACGGGACGGCGGGGGTGATTCGCCTTCTGTCGTAGCCAAAGCATAACATTTTTTTGCAGCCGATTGCGGGGCTCGTGCGTGATTTTCGAGTTTCGGGCACTTCCCAAGTCTTTTCTAAATAGCAGCTTCAGTGCATTGAAATCCCGCAACGGCTGAAAAACTCGTGTGTGCCGGGCATGGCCCGTAGCTAGTGGGGTGAGAGTCCCCATACCAGGTGTAGGCGGAGCCTAAGGTTAGGAGAAGGGCTCGCCCCGTGGGATAAACTATCTTACGCGGCAAGCCCCGTTGGTTAATAAACCTATCCCATGGGGCAAGGGCGTCGTCGCGAGGCGGGGTCTGAAGGAAGCCCAATCCAAAGATGCGGGGCGACGTACAGGAA
>CAYXVG010000180.1:0-3615 GCA_964468205.1 uncultured Solibacteraceae bacterium
GCGTCCGTGGACACCGGTCGACTCGTGGGTCACCATCGGGTCGCTGAAGGCGCGCTCGGCGTTGTCGCGGTTGGCCTGGTTGTTCTCGGCGGTGTCGGTGACGCGCCCCTTCTTGTCGATGGAGAAATACCCGTCATGGACTTCGGTGGCGTCGGAGTCCAGGTCCACTTCTTTGAAAAGGGTGTTGTATTTGGGCTTCGCGGCGGCCTTGCGATACTCCTCCTCGAAGATCAGGGCGTACTTGCCCTTGACCGGCTCGCCGTCTTCGTTGTAGCTGCGGTAGTGATCGACCTTGTCGATGAAGAACAGGCTCAAGACCTTGATGCCCTGCGGGCGCAGGCGCAGTTCCTTGTCGAGATGCTCCTCGATGGTGCGCCGGATCATCAGCCGCTTGACAGCTTCATCGTCCACGTCGCCGATCGACTCGCCCGGCCGCAACAGGTTCTCCTGGTTGCTCAGTTCCAGGAACTCGTCGCCCGCCTTGCAGCCGATATTCTGAACGACGCAATCGGCGTAGATGGCGCGGCCGGTGATCTGCTCAAGATCTTCGCCCGGCTGAAGGGTGACGGTCTCGCGGCTGACGCGCGCGCCGCGCTGGACGTCCAGCTCGACCTTCGCCGTGAAGCGGCCCCGCTTGTTACTCGTGGAAAGGAGCTTCACGTAGGGATTGTTGTGGCCGCCCTCGACCTGGAGGGAGGCCACCTCGATCTGTTTCACAAGCCCGCGTTCGTAGGCATCGACCGCGTCGAGCCGGTAGACCATGTGGTGCTTGTTCGCATGCGTTGCGGAGTAGCGCAGGGTGCATAGCGGGTTCATCGCGCCCAGCGCTTCCTTGCCCCGACCCTCGAGGCCGCCGTCCACGCTTTGCGGCTCGTCCACAATCAGGATCGGACGGGTCGCGCGGATGAGGTCGATGGGCTTCTCGCCGCCGGTCTTCTCGGTGTCCTTGTAGAGGTTGTTGACATCCTTCTTGTTGATCGCGCCAACGGTGACTACCATGATCTGGATCTGCGGGCTGGTGGCGAAGTTGCGCACTTGCCCCAGCTTGCTCGAATCGTACAAGAAGTATTCGAACGGCGCGTTGGCATAGAGGGAGCGGAAATGGTCCTCCGTGATCTGGAGCGACTTGTAGACGCCCTCCTTGATGGCCACGGACGGCACCACGATGACGAACTTGGTGAACCCGTAGCGCCGGTTGAGCTCGAAGATTGTGCGCAGGTAAACGTAAGTCTTGCCCGTGCCAGTCTCCATCTCGACGGTGAAATCGCCGGAGGCGAGCGAAGCGGAGGGACGCAGGCCATGGCGGATCTGCATGTCCGTCAGATTGCCGAGAATCTCATCGTCGAGCAGTCGCAGGCGGTTGCCGATGCCAAGCTCGCTCCGGGCGAAGGCCAAGGCTTGCTGCGCCGAGTTGGCCTCCAGGCTTACAGTAAACTCAGTGCGGCAAATCTCCTGGCCACGAAAGAGGCCGCACACCGCTTCGATGGCGGCGTGCTGGTAATCCAGGTTCGGCTCAAAATGTAGTTTCATCTGGCGTTTCCGCTACCCAAAGGGTCAATCCAGCTCTGCCGCGACAAAACGTTCACAGCTATGCCAATCTGACGAGGGGTGAACTGCCGTTTGCGAGAGCTCCAGGCATACGTGCGAGCGATGACGTCGTCGAGGCTACCAACGTCCTCATGCCTCACCACCCAGTGCACGGTGGACAGGAGTTCCAAGCCAAAGGGCGACTCGAAACCTTCAACCAGTGCCGTCACTCTGTCGAACCGGGAGCGCGTATCTTCATGCCGCTCCAGGAATCTTGCCGCCTCATTCCTGGCCCCTGGCACCAGCTTCAACTGCTTGTCGGGTACGTCGCCGCCATCCGCATGGCCGGATACCAGATGCCCTTCTACGGCGTGCAGAACGTGACGCAGATTCTCGGCGTATGGACCGTACATAGCAGGTTTGAACTTCAGCCGGAGTGGTTCACCCGCCTCTTGCATGAAGTACATCAGCTTGTGTACTTCCAGCAGCGTCACGAACGGATCGAGCAACCCACCAAGATATCGGTGCATCAGCTCCACCAGTGCTGCACGGCCAGCCGTCATCGTGGGTGCCTCACGGCTGTGCGTCATCTTGTCGGAAGCCGGCGCACCCGTGGGTTCGTATACTGTCACGCGGACATCGCTGAGTGGCCGCAGCGCCGCCTCGATACGCGCCCGGACTTCGGTCCATTCCAGCCCTCCGAGACCACTGCCGAGAGGAGGGAGCGCGACAGAGCGAATGCCTTTTTCCCGGAGCGTGTCGACCAGCGCTTCCAGCCCTGCCTCAATGTCGCTCATGCGACTCTTGCCGCGCCAGTGGCGCTTGGTAGGGAAGTTGATGATGTAGCGGGGCGGAGATAGCTGCTGGGTCTCGAAGACGAACATGCGCCCCGGCTGCACCGCCTCTTCCCGGCAGGCCGCGGCGTACGCTTTGAAGTTCTGCGGAAAAGCGCGCTTGAACTGTAACGCGATACCCCGCCCCATCACGCCAACGCAATTCACTGTGTTGACCAGAGCTTCCGCGTCGTCTCTCAGGATGTCACCGCTCTTGAATTCGATCATGGCTGACACCTCTTTCTCTTCAGTAATACCAATCTGGGCGTATCTCGACTAGCGGTCGGTGGCCACCAGCGGGAAGCTCATTGATCACCCGCTGATAGATCGCTCTCGAATACACGCCAACGCGCTCCACCAAGCGCCAAGGGAAGCTCCGTTCCAGAAGAAACTCAGCTTGCTTGCCCTCCTTGCAGTTCTTCCAGTCTCTCGCCTCAACAGCGTCCCAGTCGATCTCACCCAAGCAGTTCAGGTCGCACCGATCCTCGAAGTAGTATGCCCCCGCATTCGACAATGTGAAAGCCCAGCGACGGTCGTTTTGGCTGGCCCACTCGACTACCGCATGCAGGTCCGCCTCCAGGTGGACGATTGGACCTTGCCCGCCGCGATAGGTCAGTCCCGGGTGATTGGCCTGATGGATCAAGTAGAGCATGATCGATCGTGGACAGAAGTAAAACGGAACGCAATCGCCCACGTGCAAAAGGGGATGGCTGCTCAGCGTCAACGTAAGCCGTCGCTGTTTGATATCCGTCATGCCGATTGTTGTACCGCCCGGGTCACGCCGTGCCACCTCCGCGTCACACCATAGGCAACCGTCGGCCATGATCGACGCCAACCGATCGACGTGCACGATGTGATAGATTGTGGGCGCCGCCGGCACGGGCATAGGTCAAATACTCCGCACGGTCTCCAGCCCGTGCTGCTGGAGAATCGCGGTTAGGTTCGTCTTCGCCACATCGTCGGCGAAGGCGCTGTCGCGGAAGACCACCGTGGTTTCGCCCACGGGGGCAAGCTGCTTGTGCCACGCTACAATGCCCAGCGCCAGCGGCTCGATCTCGTTGGTGGCGATGCGCTCCGTTAGGCAGACGACAAGGACGCCCGCGCCGATGTTGTGCACTGTCTTGCCGGCGATCGTCTTCTGCTCGATGGGCACATTCAGATCCAGCCCCAGCTTCAGGAGAAGCTCGAACAGAATGTCCTGCTCGGTGCGGTCGGTCTTCAGGTGCTCGACAGATTCTTCCAGCGTTCTAGGCAG
>CAYXVG010000181.1:0-3542 GCA_964468205.1 uncultured Solibacteraceae bacterium
ATCAATGCCGCGATGTTCCTCATCGAGATCGTCGCGGGCCTGGCCGCGGGTTCAGTCTCGCTACAAGCCGATGCACTGGACTTCCTGGCCGATACAGGCAACTACGCGATCAGCTTGTTCGTCGCGGGCATGGCGCTACACCATCGAGCCAGGGCGGCCTTGGTGAAAGGGCTCACGATGGGCATTCTCGGCATCTGCGTGATCGCCGCATCCGCGTGGAACGCGATCCACCAAATCACGCCTGAGCCCATCACAATGGGTGTTGTCGGCTTTGCCGCGCTGGCCGCCAACGTCCTCGTGTTCGGTTTGTTGTGGGCGTACCGTTCCGGCGACAGCAATATGCAATCCGTCTGGCTGTGCTCGCGGAACGACGTGATTGGCAATTGTGCCGTCTTGCTGGCTGCGCTCGGCGTGTTCGGAACCGGGACAGGCTGGCCCGATGTGATCGTTGCCTCCGTCATGGGAGCTCTGGCGGTGCAGGGTTCATGGCAGGTCACGCGTCGCGCGTCCGGCGAGCTCCGCGAGGCGCGGGCATGAAGAAGGCGATCCTCCTCGCCACCGTTCTGGCATTCACCTGCCTGGCTCAACAACCCGCCGAACATCTTCCTCAGCGCATCACACTCGCCGAAGCGACACGCTTCGCAATGGAACGCAACCCGCTTGTTGCCGCCGGGCGCAACGCCGTGGAGGTGGCGGAGGCGGATGCTGTCACAGCCAGGCTGCATCCGAATCCGGCTGTCACCGTGGAGACGGAGAACTACCCGTACTTTCGGTCGAATCCCGGCCCGTATTTCAGCAATCAGGAGATCACCGCCCGGTTCGACTACCAGATTCAAACCCGGAACCGCCTCAAGCTGCGAGCCGATGCCGCCGAGGAGGCGGTCGCACGCGAGGAGGCGGTCTATCACAACGAGGTGCGCCTCCTGCGCCTGGAGGTGCAGGCGGCTTTCTACCGCGTTCTGCTCGCCCAGTCCAATCTCGAACTGGCGCAGTCGATCCTGGAACAGACCGATCAGGTGATCGCGCTCAACCGGACGCGGTTCGAGCAGGGTGACATCTCCGAACTGGAGCTGACGCGGGTCCAGGTGGAACGTCTGCAGCTCGCCGACGATGTTTTTCAGGCCAGGTTGGAGGTGAGAAACGCGAAAGCCGTGCTACTGGCCTTGCTCAACGCTCCAGATCTGGGGGCTGACGTGACCATAGTTGGAGATCTGAATGAGACCCCCCAGCTTGGGGTTCCTTTTGAGGCGGCTCCGAACGAGCTGTACGAACTCGCCTCTAGTACGCGGCCCGATCTCCAGGCAGCTCAAGCCGAACTACAACGAGCCGCCGCCCAGAACCGCTTGCAACGCGCCGTCTCTTCACCGAATGTCACGGTCGGAGGAGGATACAAACGCAATGGACCCGACAACAGCCTCGTCTTTGGTGTCACGATTCCTCTGCCGATCTTCGACCGCAACCAGGGCGGCGTGTTGCGCGCGGAGGCCGAGAGCCGGCGAGCCGCGAATGTAGCGGTAGCCACCCGAAAACAGATCGAACTGGAGATCCGGCAAGCCTACAACGCATTTCAGATCAATCTTGAGCGGGTTGAATACATCCGCTCGCAGCAGGTGCAGCGCGCCGAACAGGTGAGTCAAGTCACGCTGACCGCATACCGGCTGGGTGGTTCTCCACTGATGGATTACCTCGATGCCCAGCGCCGCTACCGTGACACGATGCGCGTCTTCAACAGGGCTTTGTTCGATGAGCGCACCAGCCGGTTCCAACTGGCGGCCGCTGTCGGGAAGGGAGAAGTCCAATGACGCGAGAAGAACCCACGCGCGGCAGAGCGCGCTGGCTTGGCGCTGCCGGGCTGCTCGTCGTCGGGATTGTGTTCGGGGCCGTCTTCCACTCCCTCTGGACTGCCGGCCAACAGCCTGACGCCGAAGAAGGTATGGAGGCGGAAGCTCACGAGACACACGAAGCGGAGGAGGAAGGTGTCGTTCACCTTTCTCCAGACGCGCAGAAGGCCAGCGGCATCGAGGTGGTGGAAGCGGCCATTCGGTCGGCCGCGGAAACTCTCCCACTGACCGGTGTCGTTGCTCCCGACCAGACCCGCGTCGCTCACATTCGTCCCCTCGCCCGCGGGGTCGTCAAACAGGTCCATGTCCGGCCAGGCGACCGGGTGGAGAGCGGGGGCATGTTGATTACCTACGACAATATGGAGTTGGGTGCGGTGTTGGGCGACTATGCCGGCGCGCTGGCGGAACTGGAAAGCGCGAGATCGCGGGCCGAGGTGACGGGGACCATTCTCGCTCGAAGCGAAGAAATGCTCAAGGTCGGTGCCGTCGCGCAGACGACCCATGAATTGCGCGCGGCCGAACACCGGGAAGCGCAAGCGAGAGAGCAGCGTTTGCTGGCGTCCGTCGAAAAGCTGGAAATCGAACTACGCCGGTTCGGCATGTCCGGCGAAGCGCTGGAAGCATTCCGGGCCGGTGGGCAGCAGAGGCTTGATCCGACGGCCTCCGAAGCCGTCCTGCGCGCACCGTTTGCCGGCATCGTGATTGGCTACGAGGTGGCTGCCGGTGAGTTGATCCATCCCGAAGACGAGGTCCTGTCCATCGCGGACCTGTCCACGGTCTGGGTCATGGCAAACGTCTATGAAAAGAACCTTGGCGCCGTTCGTCTCGGCCAGCCCGCGGAAGTGGAGAGCGTTTCGTACCCCAACCAGATCTTCCGCGGCATTGTCGACTACATTGGCGACGTGATTGACCCGCAAACTCGTACGGCCAAGGTCCGCTGCCTGGTCAAAAATCCCCAGACGCGGCTCAAGCTCGAGATGTTCGTCACGGTCGTCATCGCGACCGAGGCGAGCTCCGCGGCTGTCACAGTGCCTCGACAGGCGATCCAGGAGATCGACGGGGCAAGCGTCGTCTTCGTCCGAACCTCGGAGACGGAGTTTCAACCGCGGCCTGTAATCACCGGCGTGCAGACCGGCGATTGGGTGTCCGTCACGGACGGCTTACAGGCGGGTGAGCGGATCGTCTCACAGGGCAGCTTCGCGCTGAAGTCCGCCCTGCTCGCGGAAAGCTTCGCCGGCGGCGGCCACGGTCACTAGCGGACATGATCAACCGCATCCTGCAGTTCAGTATCCGGTGGCGGCTGCTTATTGTGGCGCTCGCTCTCGCCCTCATCGGTTTGGGCGTCCGCGCCGGGCTCGATCTGCCCATCGACGCTGTTCCCGACGTCACCACCAACCAGGTGCAGATCAACGCGACGGCGCCCGGATTTGCGCCGGTTGAGATGGAGCGGTACGTCACGTTCCCGATCGAGCTCGCCGTGAGCAATCTCCCCCGCAAGGAGGAGATCCGATCCATTTCGCAATTCGGCCTCTCCCAGGTCACGGTCACTTTCGAAGACGACGCCGATATCTACTGGGCGCGCCAATTGGTGCTCGAGCGGCTGATCCAAGCAAGAGATGATCTGCCGCCGGGGGTCACTCCGGAGCTGGCGCCCATCAGCACCGGTCTTGGGGAGATCTACCAGTTCACGCTGGAAGACGA
>CAYXVG010000182.1:0-3436 GCA_964468205.1 uncultured Solibacteraceae bacterium
GGAATCCCCAGGTCGAGGGGCTGTGTCTGGCGCTGGCGGACTGGTCGGCGGAGTTACGAATTCTGGAGAGGAAGCGCCGTGAGCTAAGAGTTGGGAGCCTAGTGGCTTGAGGATGTTGAGCAATTGCTTGTGTCGGCGTTTCAGGTAGCGTCGAATAGTGGGACAGCGAGACTCCCAGGGCCCCGTTCTAACCGGGGGAATCGGAGCCGTCACCCTGGGGTGTTGCGATAGACTTCCACGCTTTTTGCGCTGTGATCCGAACAGTCGAATTCGTGCTCTCCAGCACCGGCAGAAGAAGCGCGGCGGATTCCGGAGTCGCGATCTTCGCTGCGCCAATGACCGCAGCGCATTGCCAGTGCTCTTCCGGGCGGCCCAAAATGTCTTTGTACATGGCCAACGCCCGGCTTGCATTACCGGAGGCGGCCTGGGCGTCAGCGTAGCGCAGCAGGCTATCAACGAATTCGGTCTTCTGGAAGTCTGATAGCCGCGACTCGTCAGGATAGGTTATGTTCCCTGCCGGCGCTTTGCCGATCCGGCCGAACGCCTTCATCGCGGCCAGCGCGACGACGATGTCTGCCGACTGCATCTCCTCAACGCAGAGTTCCACCGCTTCCGCTGCACGGCGGTGGCCGAATGCCGCGAGAATCCGAGGTTTGAATTCACTGTCAGCGGAGGCATAGGCGCTCAACAAAGCATCCAGGGACGCTTTTCCAGGAATCCGTTCCAGACAAAATACGACCTCCTCCCGCAATTCTGGGTCGCTGATCGTCTTAGCAATGTCTGCCACATGCTCTTCACCGGCGATATTGGAAAGCAGGCGGAAGGCGAGTACGCGAACGGGTATGGCGTAATCCGGGCTGGTTAGGCCAAGGAGGCCTTTGACTACCGCGGGGCGCTTGGGATTCCCGGAGTCCTTACCCACGGAGTGCGTCATCGTAGTGAGCGCCTCACGCGCCGCTTTTGCCACACCGCGGTTGTCTCCGCCCGCCAGGGCGCCCAGCTTTGGGATCACCGAGTCCGGCGCGTCCCCAGCCGCTCGCCAGGCGGCAAAACGGGTGTCGGCGTTATCACTCTGAATGTTGGTCAGGAATTCTTGTTCGGTGGGCATTTGTACCTCTTCCTCTACAGGTGCCATCCGGCTCGGCCAGGGCGGCTCAACAGGCGATTTGCCTCGGCGTCATCTTTTACCCGCTCCTGGACCGGGTCCCACTCGAGCGGGCGCTGGAGCTGAAACGCGATGTTGCCGAGGATGCAGAGCGTGGCCACGCGGTGGGCGGCTTCCATGTGCATGATTGGCTTCTCGCGAGTCCGAATGCAGTCCTCGAAGTTCGCACTGTGACCTGGACTCCGGAAGGCCTTGCCACAATCGCAGCGCTGGGCATAATCAATGGCCTGTTGCTCGGTCGCGGTCCGGTCGCCGTCCCCCAAGGTGACTGTCAAATTGCCCGAGTCACCCCAGTAGACGGCCCCGTAACGGGCGTCAAGCTCAGTGGATGGTACACCAGGTTGGGCCCAGACCAGCGTCCAGTCTGGATCCTTGAATTCGTAGGTTACCTCCATGGTGACAGCCGAGTTGTACATACCGTCGTGAGGCGGCTCACCCGTTGCCGTGATGGTAGCCGGACCGGTGGCGTCGCTACCCATGATCCAGTTGGCGATGCTCATGACGTGAGCCCCTCGATCACGAATTTGACCGCCACCGAAGTCGATCATCCACCGAAAACGGCCATGGGTCCGCTCCTGGTTGTAAGGAATCCAACGCGCGGGGCCGACCCACATTTCGTAGTCGAGCTCCGGCGGTGGCTCGCTGTCCGGTGTCCAATCTCCCTCGGGGCTTGCGTAGTGCCAGCAAAGCACCTTGCGCACGCGGCCCATACGGCCTCCCTTGATGAAGTTGTTGGCCTGCCAAGCAGCGGGCTGCGACCGGCCCTGGGAGCCAACCTGGACAACGCGGCCGTAGCGTTCCGCGGCGTTCACCATGGCCCGGCCTTCCTCGACGGTGTTACAGGCCGGCTTCTCGACATAGACATCTTTGCCGGCTTGACACGCGAGGATGGTGTGCAGCGCGTGCCAGTGATCGGGTGATGCGATGTAGACAGCGTCGACGTCTTTGTCCTCGAGGAGGCGGCGGAAATCCTTGTAGAGTCTGGGGCGGCCTCCGACGCGAGTTGCCGCCTGGTCGAGTCGGCCGGAATCCACGTCGCACAACGCTACAGAGCGGGCTGGGTGCATGACCCGCGTGCCGTCGCCGCCGAGGTTAGTCGGGGCGTAGACCGTCTGACCGACATCAGCTTCGGGACGAAGGAAGCGTCGGCCCCGCCCGCCGATCCCGATATGGCCGAGATTGAGAGTGTCACTGGGCGCCGGCTTCCCTTGTCCGAGCACTCGCGCCGGGACGATATCGAAGAGCATGGCTCCTCCGGCGACGGCTGTGCCGGTTCGTTTCAGGAAGCTGCGTCTGGTATCTTGCTTGACGGTTTTCATGGCATCAACTGCCGTTAGGATATTGACTCACAGGGATTATTTCAACTCCCTGCCAAGTGTTCGATGGAGTCGAGGACGCTCCCGAAGAAACGCCGCCGAGTCGTGAGGCCCGGCGGCTCAGGAATCGAAATGTGTCGAGTCAGTTCGGCTTTGGCTGAGGTATTTCCACTCCGGTACGCTCCTTGATCAGCCGCCGCACCAGGTCCGAGTCCGACTCCCCGGGAAACCGCTTCTGTTCGAGCGCAGCTTGGACGTCCTGATCGATCTCGAAGCTGATCTCGCCATTCGGATGCCGGGTGTAGTGGCGCATCTCCCCGATAGCGAGCGATTCCATCGCGGCGGCAACGTCGGCGTCGACGGTGAGCAGGTTCCTCTGTTTTTGCCGGTCGAACTCCTCTCGCACCTCGGGAGGATCGGGCCACCAGCCGTACGGGACGAGTTCACCTTCCGGTTCGCCGGCGTTGAAGTGCAGCGCGTAGGGTTCGCGACGCTGGGTGAGGTAGTCGAAGACGTCCTGCATCACCTGTTCGACTTCGACGAGATCAAGCCGGCTGGTACGAAGGCGCTCGAGGAAACCCGAGGCTTGTTGAGATCCCCAGCGGTTGTTGATGATGGTGATCATCCGTTGCGTGACCAGGAAGGGATCGGCTGCGACCGGTTGCGGGAGCCGGAAGGCAATCTCCGGCTCCTTGACAAAGCTTCGCATGTAAGAACGCCGCTTTATGCCTGCACCCCCGTGATTCTATAAGCCCGCTCCCCGCTTTCCCGCTTGAAGCTCTCCACCTTGAGCCCCATCTTCTTGACCAGGCTCCCGCTGATGAAGCCACGTACGCTGTGTGACTGCCATTTCGTAACAGCCATGATGTCGGCGACGGTGGCGCCGTCGGCCGCCTCGATCATCTTGATCACCTGGGCCTTCTTGCTGTTCTGGCGCGGTGTGGCGGCCTTCTTC
>CAYXVG010000183.1:0-3342 GCA_964468205.1 uncultured Solibacteraceae bacterium
ACAGGCCACCCGCCGTTATCCATCTCACCAACAGGAGATCTTTCTTGCATCGCCGGCCCTATACATTCAAACAGCCCGCGCGTTCCCCCATTTCAGGTTCAGCCACCAATCATTGCGGCCCACCTCGGCAAGGCGTGCCCCAACACCACCTATCCTCAGCCGGCATCGCCCCAACCGAAGTGCTTCCTGATGTCGTGCAGCAATGCCACCTGCCGGGGCTGCTCCGGCTCGGTAACGAGCCGGTCCGCCAGGAAGCCTCCGAAGGAGACGAACGACCCCGCGAAGGCCAGCGCCGCCGGCCCTGCGGCAGCAAAGCTCACCAGGCTGCCTCCGATCGCAAACGCGTATTTCGAGACCGTCTTCACCTTCGCCTTGCGCACAATCGCCCGCTGCTCCTCGAGAAGTTCCTCCATCTCTTCCACCGCATCCCGGATTGCCGCCGCGTGGCACATGTTCTCGTCGTCGTAGTACTCCCGCAGCCACCGCCAAAACGAGGCCCGCTTCCTCCGGTACGACGGATCCGATGCAATCTCCACCGCCGCCCGAAGACAGTCATCACCCCTCCCGTCTGGATCATGAGGGACAAGGAATTCGTGCGCGAGTATCGATACCGCCGCCCCGCCAGCCAACACCTCCCCCTCCGCCGACGGCCGCAGCCCAAGCTCGGCTTCCGCCTCCGGCAGCGACGAAAACGATGGAACCGCCTGCACCCCGGTCACGTGTGGAGGCAGTCCCTCGGTGAGCTCCGTTCGCGAAATCGCAAACGCGTAGTCCGGCGTCGCTTCCGACACGCCCTTGCCGGCCTCGTATCGAGTGCGCCACGCGCCCCGTCGATGCTCATCCCACTTCACGGGCACTGCGCGGTCACCCAAAATCCGCAGCAGCGCCTCCAGCCGCCTCGGCTGCCATCCCCGTTTCTTCCAACGGGCTCGCTCGCCGGCGTCCGGCGGCACGGGAATAACAAGCCGGTCATACAGCATCACCTCCGTCACGAACGCGCCGTGCGCCGTGTGATCCTTGACCGAAAACGTCCCCCAAACCTGTTTCGCCATTCTCCCCTCCCGAATCCCAGTCGAACTTGCCAGACTATCTTAGACCAAATCCCGTCTTCTCTCTGGCTTAAGAGCAAAGGTCATTTCTCAATTATCTCCCCGTCCACAAAGCCGGCGGAGCGCCCCAGGTTTTCTGGGCGCCATCCTTGAAAAAAACCGTATCGTTTGCGCCTCACTGGTTGTATACTGAATCCGGCCCAGGACTCCAAAACGGAGATCCTAGGCAATTGCCTGGGCGAGTGAGGGGATTCCAGCCTGTGCTCTGGGAGGGATACGATGATCACCAGCTTCCTGCGCGCCGGCTTCGCGTGCACATGTTTCGTCATCGCGGCGCTGGGGCAGCCGCGGATCGACGCGCTTCAAAACAACTACAGCTTTCTCGATCCAGGAAGCCCGAGCTATGGCATTGCGAGGGGTTCCATCTTCATCATCTACGGAGCAAACCTGGCGAATACCTCGACGGGTCTGCAGAGCTCTACCGAACCGCCGTTCCTACAGACCACGCTCGATGGCGTCTCGGCGCAAGTGACGGTGAACGGAGTCACGACCGGCGTGCTCTGGTATTACCTGACACCGGGCCAGTTGGGCGGGATCCTCCCATCGGCGACACCGGCCGGGAACGGGACAATTGTCGTCAATAATAACGGCGCCATCAGCCCCCCGGCGGAGATCCTGGTGGTGGACAGCGCCTTTGGGGTGTTAACCCTTAACGGGGCGGGTTCGGGAACCGCCGCTGCCTTCGACGTGAATTACCGGTTCCTGTCGGCGTCGAATTCGGCGAAGCCCGGCGACGTCATTCAGCTTTACGGTACGGGACTCGGGCCGGTGACGGCGCCGGAAAACAGCCAGCAGCCGCCCGTGGACTTGGTGCACATTCCGGTCCGGGTCGAGATTGCGGAAACGCCGGCGCGCGTACTGTTCCGTGGGCGGATCTTCCCCGGTCTCGATCAAATCAACGTGGAGATTCCCAGCCCCGCCCAAAACGCCGCGGCTTCGATTACGGCCTTCACGCAGTTTGGCTGCTCCGTTCCGGTCAACGTTCAGATTGGAGGTTTCGCCAGCAATGCCGTCACCATCCCCATTTCAGCGGCCGGCGGGGACTGTCCGCCTCCTCCCGGCACTGGGGGCGGAGGCAGTACGAACGATCTGTCGATTTCGCAGGAGGAGATTGACCGTTGGTTGGCTTCGGAGCAGTACCGGCAGGGTTCCATCGGGCTGACAAGGCAGACCAGCTACTCGATTACCGACGATTTCCTCACCGGAATGCCGATGACCGAGATTATCCGGTCCGACGTCCTGTCCGCTGGTTTCAACCGCATTACCGGGCCGGATCTGCCGAATCTGTTCAATGTCTCTCTGCCAGGCGTGTTCGCGCCGGAGCCGGGGAAGTGTGCGGTGACTGTGGGCATCCCGCCAAACCCCGTGCCGAATCTCATCTATACGGCTCTTGATGCCGGACCGGCCGTGAACACCGAGGGACCCAATGGGGCCAAGTCCGCCGTGAAACAGGTTCAGGTGAATTCCATTTTCTACACCGCGGAGATCGGCACAGGGACTCCGGGCAACTTCCTTGACCCCGGTAACTATCGCGTGTGGGGAACTGGCGGCCCCGACGTCGGGGCCTTCTCCGGGACTATGAATGTGGCGCCGGAACTCCAGTGGACCAACCGGGAAGCGCTGCCGGTGGTTGACCGCGCCCAGCCGCTGACACTGATGTGGAGCGGAGGCGAGCCGACCACTCTGGTTTCCGTGCAGGCGACCAGCTTCGTCATGGATAACGGAATGGTACACACGGTCACGGCCACATGCTGGGCCAATAATCCTGACCGCCAGCTCACGATACCGGCGTCCGTCCTGCAACAGCTCCCGGCCAGCGAGCGGATCACCGCCGGAACGTTTAGCTTCCTGCAGCGGGGCTCCCTGGCGGTCGCCTCGGTAGGAACGGGAGTGCGGATGTTCGCGGACGGAGTCGACTACCTTACCGGCGGCAACCAGTGGGGGATCGCGCAAAGCACGGAGTACAAGTAGCAAACAAACACCAACCCCCTCTGTCCTCTCGTGCCCCCTCTGTGCCCTCTGCAGTCACACCCACTTCCCCCAATAAACTCAACAACTTCCCCGAAAACCCTTCCCCCGCCGTGCTACACTATCATCCGAAGGGAGGCCTCCCGCCGCGGAGCGCCTCCCTTTTCCATTTCGAGCCCCAATCAAACGCCCGCCCCCGCGTTTCTGGCCGCTCACCCCAACACGAGGTTTCTACAATGTCTACCCCTGCACAACTTGACGCCAA
>CAYXVG010000184.1:0-3327 GCA_964468205.1 uncultured Solibacteraceae bacterium
GGGGAAGGGGGATCTCTATCTCCCTATTGACTTCCCCCTATCATGGATGTCCCCGTATTAGAGGCAGCGCATGAAGGCTACGAGGGCTTGCTTGTCGTCGGGCGTCAGGCGGAGTTGAAGGACAACGTTGAAGAACTCGACGGTATCTTCCAGGGTTAGAAGCCGGCCGTCATGATGATAGGGCGGCGAGTCCTTGATTCCCCGGAGCGTGAATGTCTTGATCGGACCGTCGGGGATGCTGTAGTGGGCGTTGATCATTTCCGGTTCATAGAAACGTTGGAGACGCAGGTCGTGCATCTTGTCGTCGAGGTAGAAGGGAGCCGGATGACAGTCGGCGCAGCGGCCTTTTCCGAAGAAGACCTCCTGACCTTTCATTTCGAGGTCGGTCGCTTTTTCGGGAATCAGTTTACCGAATACGTCGAGTTTGGGCGCGGGCGGGAAGTCGAACATGTTCTGCATTTGAGCCATCAGGGCGACCTGGGCGGACCTTTCCGGCAGATGGACTCCTTTTTTGGCGGCGATGACATGGTCGCCATCGAAGTAGGCGGTCCGCTGCTCGAACTCGGTGAAATCCTCGACGGATCGCAAGGAGCGCTTCGAACCGTGGATTTGCTGGTTGAACATGCCGCGCAGGCTCACGGTATCGAGGCGGAGGCGCGCCGGTTGGGGGCGCGTGTCGGGGTTCAGATGAAAGGCGGCATTGGTGTGCCCGTTGGTGTGGCAATCCAGACACGTGACCCCAAGGCTGGGTTCCTTGACCTTGCGGTCTTCGGTCTGGTTGAACTGCTGCTGTGGGAAGGGAGTCAGCAGGAGCCGCAGGCCGTCCATTTGCACGGGGGTCAGTTTTCCTTTCATCAAGCGATAGTAGTTTTTGATGGTGAGCACCTCTCCTTGAGAAACGTCGCCGAGGTCCGGGCGGCTGGTGAGATAGATGGGCGGCGGGAATTCCGGGGTCAAGTGCTCCGGCAGGTCAAATTCAGTGTCGAAGCGTGCGAGGTCTCTGCTTTCGGCTTTCATGATGGCGTCAATGTGAACGGTAGGGAAGACTTGACCGCCTGCCTCGTGCTTGGCGTGGGGGAGCGGGCGAAAGCCCATGGGGAAGAGGTTCTTCTGTTGAATTTCCTCGGGGGTCATGGCGCCGAGTTGTTCCCAGGTGACTCCCGATGGCAACCTGATACGAATACCTTTTTGGACGGGCTTTCGCCCGGCGGACATCATGGTGTCCGAAGGATTGTCAGCGAGGTCATATCGTCGTTCGAGAAGGTTCTGGTGCCGCTGCATAAAGCGGTCTTTATCGGCGACGTCGCGGTCATAGATCGCCTGAAAATCCTCCTCGACTGCAACTTCCATGTAAGTCTGGTCGGGGAGAGAAGCTTGGGCAAAAAGCGGGCTCGGCGCAAAGACGGTGATGGCTATCGCGACGAGCAGTATCCCATGGCGGCTTTCTGGCAGTGTCATGTTATACTCCTGGCGGGACGAAAGAGGAGATCCTGGAGGAACTCCTCTGCGTCCTGCAATGGCTTTCGTTTGGAGGACCTTGGGGAGCCGGAAGTGTTACGAACGTTGTTACGGGCGGGATCCTACTCAGGGCGACGGCAGGGACCGGGGCAACGAACTGGAAGACCGAGCTGTGCACTGGTTTGGAGAGTACGGAAAAAAGGGGGAACGCGCGGCCTGTCCCCGGGTTTGGGTAAACTGAAGCGAGATGATTTCGGTTGTAATTCCCGTGCATAATGAGGAGCCGGCGCTGTTGCGGCTGTATGACCGGTTGACGACGGTGCTCGAGGGGTTGGGCAGGCGGTATGAAATCATTTTCGTGGATGACGCTTCGACGGACCGAAGCTACCAGTTGTTGTGCAACCTGGTGGCGACGGATCCGCACCTGAAGGTGATTCGATTGCGGCGGAACTTTGGGCAGACGGCGGCGCTGGCGGCGGGGTTCGATGAGGCGACGGGGGGGATCGTCATCTCGATGGATGGGGACCTGCAACACGAGCCCGAAGACCTGCCAAAACTGGTCGCGAAGATCGATGAGGGCTTTGACATCGCGAGCGGTTGGCGGAAACACCGGGTGGACAATGCGCTGACGCGGAGGCTGCCATCGCGGATCGCCAACTGGCTGATGTCGAAGGCTTCCGGCGTGGATCTGCACGACTTCGGCACCACGTTCAAGGCCTACCGGGCCGAGATTCTGGAAGAGATCAATCTCTACGGGGAACTGCACCGGTTTATCCCGGCGCTGGCGAGCGTCTATGGGGCGCGGATCGCCGAAGTGCCGATCGGCAACGTGAACCGGCCGAACGGCAGGTCACACTATGGACTGAGCCGGACGTTCAATGTACTGTTCGACATCCTGACGATCAAGTTTCTGCTCAGCTATCTAACCCGGCCAATGCACTTCTTCGGCCGGGCGGGCCTGGCCGGTACGGCGGCGGGAGGCCTAATTCTGGCCTATCTGCTGGTCTACAAGGTGATGGGGAACGATATTGTTCCAAATCATACGCCGCTCATGATGGCGGGCGTGGTGTTGCTGCTTGCCGGTCTGGTGATGTTCACGACGGGCATTCTGGGCGAGGTGATGATGCGGACCTACTTCGAGAGCCAGGGGCGGCGGATCTACGCGATTCGCGATATACAGACGCAAGATCCGGATCCACGGGATAGCAAAAAACGTACGGAGATCTGAGAGCGGACCGGCGGGTTCACCGGCCCAGCGGGCAGTTTACGCGGCGCCAAAAGAGGTAGCCGGCGATGGTCTTCGCATCGATAATCTGGCCTTTTTTGATCATTTCGTCCACCTTTTTGGAGGAGAGCCAGCGCGTCTCGATGCGCTCGTCGCCGGCCGGTTCGGGCTCTCCTTCAGTGAGTTGGGTGGCAAGGTAAACGGTCATCTTCTCGGCGCAGTAGCCGGGGGTAGGGTAGAAGGAAATCAGCTTTTTCCATTTCGCGGCGCGGTAGCCGGTTTCTTCCTTCAATTCGCGGCGGGCGGCCTGGAGCGGGGATTCTCCGGGGTCGATGCGGCCGGCCGGGAGTTCCCAAAGGCGCTTTCGCGCGGGCAGACGGTATTGGCGGACGAGGAGGATGCGACGGGCCTCGTTCAAGGCTAACATCACCGCAGCGCCGGAGTGTTGGACGATCGCGCGCTCGATCTCAAAACCATCAGAGGCCGCAGCGCGCTCTTCGGTGACGGTGAATATCTTGCTCTTGTAGACTTCCTTCGAAGAAAGGAGCTTCACGGATTTACGTCTCCTGCACCTATCTCAGCAGATTCAGGTGGCTTCCGGCAGGTAGCCGCCTGAGGGGGGGCGCTGGCGGGGCACTTGGGGG
>CAYXVG010000185.1:0-3071 GCA_964468205.1 uncultured Solibacteraceae bacterium
TACGAGCTTTCGGCGATACTGCCATGAAACCTGCGCAGGATGCCTCTGGAGATCCACCGGTATACGGTCCGCCGCGATCTCCCGAAGTCTTCGGCCACCTGTGCAATCGTGTATCCCCCATCGAGCCGTTCTTTTGCCTGCTCCTTCGGCCTCAGTCCGTTGCGTTTCACGTACTTCCTGACAGCCTCTCTGGTTCGCCCCAGTGCCGCCGGTGCTCGCTCGGCCCCATTCAAGATGACCTCGACTTCCTCCGACTGCCACCGCCTCCGCTTCGGCCACGGTCGAACATCCTCTGGGAACTCACGGCGCATGAACTGCTTGATCGCGGCAGGTGAACGGCGCAACTCCTCGCTTAGCTCTTCCATGGAGCGGCGATCACCGTTGGTGGCGCGCGCCCACTCAAGAACAGCCTTCGCCTCCTTCGTCGTCCATCTCCTCATGGCGCCTGACCCTTTCCAGATTTGCTCCCAGGTATGGATTAAGAGGGCACAAGAACGCCAAAACGGAAAACCTGGGAGCATTTCTTTCTACGCATAACTCGCCCGGGTGGAGCATTCGCCAACTCCCTTTGTGATTCGGCACGCTGACGGTATTCTGCGGTCGTGCCTGAGTACGGAGATCACAACGTGAGCACAACTCCCGACCCGAGGTCGTGTCGGAAAGACGACGATCACCTGGGAGTGCCGGAGAGCTTCGAAATGGCCTACCAGATCCGCGTGGCCAGCGACCAGATCCGTTTCGCCATCAAGTCCAGCGAACACTCCGGCCACGATCAAGGCGTGATGACGGAAGTCCGAATGCAGCTCCTTGATGCTCTACAGCGGCTCGAAACGGCGGAGCGCCATTTCTCGCAAGCCCTGCTGAAGAGAACGCAAGGTGACGGCGTTGGGGCTTGTGGATCGGTTTCCGAGCAGGCGCTGATTAAGTGACTGCTTCCCCTTCCCGACTGAGAGCGTAGAAATGGGGCTCGAACGACAGACCGAAACAGCGAGCTTGGGAGACCAGGGAATGACGGTTGCCGAAGGGCGGGCTGCACTATCGCATCAGCACCGGCCGATCGAGGATGTGGTCGGCGTGAAGGCGGCTGCTCGCTTCCTCGGGGTCAGCTCGTCGCTGGTGTATGCTTATGTCGAGCGAAAGCAGATTCCCCATTTCCGCATGATGGGCCGCTCGATCCGGTTCCGCCTGTCGGAGCTGGCCGAGTGGCGCCAGCAGTTTCATGTGAATGGAGGAATCGGATGAGTAAACGAGGAAGACCACGCGACACCAGCGGCACAGTCTACCAACGCAGCGACTCGGCCTTCTGGTGGATGCGATATCGGGACCGCCAGGGACAGCTCCAAAGAGAGCCCACTGGCACAACTGACAAGGAAGAAGCGGAGCGTATGCTTCGGGAACGTCTCAGTGCTCGGGACGAGGGCCGGCTGCCGGTAATTCTGGCGAGCAAGGATCTCACGTTCAACCAGTTGACAGACTGGTTCCTGGAGCGGCGCTCGAAACCGCCATATCGCGCGGAGAAGACGCATCAGGCCAATCTTGATACGCTCAAGTTCCTGCGCCCGGCCTTCGGAGAATTCCGGCTGGCGGATATTACGCCGGAGGCGATTGAAGACTACATCGAGGTACGTTTGACCTCGGGAAGGAGGGTACACAAGAAACTCGGCCTTGAACTCAGGGGCCAGCTCAAGCCAGCCACGGTTCACAAGGAGTTCCGGGTCCTGCGCAGAATCCTGAACGTGGCGGTGAAGCAGAAGCGTCTGGCCATGAATCCCTGCGGGTCAGTCGAGTTTCCTGTTCGTCTGAGCGGTGCGACCGGGAAGCCGCACTACATGACGGCGACCGAGCAAGCTCGGATTGAGTTCTTTGCCCCCGAGTACCTGCGCAACGCGATGGTGATTTTGGTTGAGATGGGGCTCCGGCCGTACAAGGAGCTCACGCCCATGCGCAAGGACCAGGTCGATCTTGACAACTGGGTCGCGCACATTCCGGACTCGAAGACCCCAAATGGAATAGCTGACATGCCCATGTCCGAACTCGCCCGGGAGGCTTTCAAAGCACAGATTGAGGCAACACCGGGCACGGAGTACCTGTTTCCAACGACGAAGAGAGGGACCAAGAAGCCGCACATCACGAGCTTCAAGAAGGTCTGGGCCGCCACGCTTCGGCGAGCTGGAATTCCGCATTTTCCGATCTACCAGCTCCGCCACACGTTCGCCACCCGGCTCAGCGCGGGGGGCGTGGCCGATCATTTCGTCACGCAGATGCTCCGGCAAGGCGATTCCGCGGTTTTCAAGCGCTACAGCCAGGCCAAGCTCAACATGATGCGCGAAGCCCTGCACAGACTCGACCGGCAGGCCAACGAGCACACGAACGTTTTAGGCACGGTCAAGCCGAACTGAGGGATTTTTGGCACGGTTTTGGCACGTTTCAACAACTTAGCGATGTTCGATGTACTTTGATGGTATAATGGAGACGCAAGGAACTTCATTGGAATCAGTCAGTTGGAAGGTTTCGGGCGGTTAGCTCAGTTGGTTAGAGCGCCTGCCTTACAAGCAGGAGGTCACTGGTTCGAGTCCAGTACCGCCCACCAAGACTTCATCAGCCATTCCAGATCAGAGAGCCGGCCGAGGCTTTTCGAGGCAGAGACTCGTTAAGTCCTCAACCCGCACTTCGCCGGCGCACATCACGGTATCGGCTCCACCCCAATGGAGCTTGACCGTTCCGCCCGCTTCGGGGACTGCGCCGCAGCAGAAGACGACGTTCGGAACGTAGCCGGTCACCTCCCACGGATCTTCCGGCTGCAAGATCCACTCGTCGGCGACACCCAGAACCTTCTCTGGTTCGTCAGGACCATGAAGGGCAACCCTAGGCGGTACACCGCGCCCCCCATCGTTTGGAACACGCCATGAAAGATGTTGAGCCAACCTTGACTTGTCCTGAAGGGAGTCGCTCCTGGCCCGACCTTCCTCTCGTCTGAGTGTTAGCGGAGCGGCTTAATTTAAAGCGCTGCTTCTAAGCCTCCGATTCTCGCGCGACGATCATACAAACCTGCACAGAGCTCCCAGGCGGTT
>CAYXVG010000186.1:0-3037 GCA_964468205.1 uncultured Solibacteraceae bacterium
CACCTGCTCCCCCTTCTGATACAGCAACCGCCCCGCAAACCGCACATCCCGCCCCTCTCCCAAAACACTCGGTGCCCTCTGTGTCCCAATCCTCCTCCGCCCCCACCGCACCCGCAACCCCGACGGCGGCGCGTATTCGCATTCGATACCGACGTTCTTCATAACTCACTAAAGATCGATGGGCGCGTCGAGGATCTGTTGCACCAATGACAAAGACGGCTCGACGGCAACTCTGAATTGCCAGGAATATGGCGGACGTTCCCGGTTGATTTCGAACCAATACAGTCGTCGTTCGGTTGTCTGATCTGCCGTTCGCACCTCTGCCAGGACCATCACCATCGGGTCTTTGACATCGAAGTTGTTGCACTTTCCGGATAGCAAGACTTCACTTTCCACCAAACCTCCTAGGATTCGCTCCTTGGTAGCCGACAGAATAGCAGCCTTTGCGGCGGATTGTGGTGATGGCTTCCATTTGGGAATTGCACTTCGATCAATCACCACGGTCTCTGGAGCGATCTCTGTTGCTCCAGATACGCCCCGGCCTTGTCCAAGAACCAGATCGGGAATACTCATGCTGTCAGAAGTCGACATTGGGTTCTGCAGACATTGCAGTCTGGCGTGTCCCCTGTACGGGCACGTCGATGCCAGTACGCGACTTCCGTTGCGATCGGGACAATATGCATACGAGCGATTCACCTCATTAAGAAGCCAGACATCACACTCTTGATACCGCTGCAGTTCGAAGCTCAATCTGTTCGATGTGGGGAGTTCCTCACCCAGCCAGACAGAAGCCCACGCAATGTAGTGCAGCACTGCTGCTCTCGATTCGCTTACTCTGGAATCAGGTGCTCCCTCCGCCCCGCACAGAACGCTAAGAAGTGCGAAAAAGACCATTCGTTTCATCGGCCTCGTCCTCCGGGCGCCCAGGAGCCTTCGTCACAGCCGAAGGCGAGGCTTCTGGTGATTACCACTACCGATCGTTTCTTTCTCTCGAATTCGAGGGTCACTTGTCCCCGGGACTCGTTATTCGGAGCCGAAGAACTGCTTTGTCTGTCACCAGCCATCCTAGGTGCGATTGGAAGTACAGCGTTCGACAGAGTCCACGAGTCTTGACTACTTCCCAGTCTCGTCCACCGTTTTCTGTGATCACCAAATCACCCGGATCGCCGATGCCGATCCCATCTTCGGCATTGAAGAAGTGCATCGCGAGTAGCCCCCGGCGCCTCGTCTGATTTGCTTGGGTAACAAGACACCACGTCGCACCGGCATCCCCGGTCCGAAGTAGGTGTCCGTCGTCCCAACTCAGCCAGCCCGAGTGTTCGTCGATGAAGGACAGTGTCACGGGCTCTCCTTCGCGGCGCAGAAACGTCTCCGGAACACAGGATCGGGGATAGTCCACGAGGCTCCAAGTGTCTCCGCCATTGGTGGTGCGATAGACGTCCCGGTGGGCGAATGCGAATCCTATTAGGGGCGAGAGAAACGAGAAGTGGTCGACTGCGTATCCCTGGGGCAGATGTGTTTGACTCCAACTCTTTCCAGCGTTGGTAGTCTTGTAGATCACAGGAACGGCGATGCTAGGATGGCCGCCACTTCTGTCCAATGCCCAATTCGGCGCCAGTCCAGCTTCAGCATCATGCGTTCGCCAGACCGAACCGCCAGCGAAAGCCGTTTGTCCGTCTGGCAGGATCAGCACGCTCTCGACGCCTTCTCCGTCTCCGCTGGTTCTGGGCAATGGGAAGGAACGCCACGATGCCCCTCCATCATTCGTCAGATAGGCCTCGCCACACGCGAAGATGAAACCCTTGCGGTCTTCCCAAAGCACCGCAGTTCTGACGCCCTTCATGATATCGGAGTCAGAAAGGCACCCAGGCAATGCTAGCTTGAGCCAGCTAATGCCCCCATCGTCAGTTCGCCATAGTTCCCCGGTCCGGCTCGCGAGCCACCCTACTTCACTGCCGGCAAACTGTAGATGCTCAACTGACCCATCGGGCGCCCTGGAGATCTCGCTCATGACAAGTTCGAGCGGTGCCGCTTGGCCGAGGCGGACTGAGAGGAGCAGCAGCACAGCCATCCCCCGAAATGAGAAAGATCTGCCGGATTTCATTGCTGTCATTCTTGTCATGGCGACTTGAAGGGAGAGAGCCAGTAGAAAACCGTTTGTCCCGCCTGGATCACGTCGTACGACTGTGGAGAACGGACCGTCCGGCCATCCACGACGGCAACCCAATGGAAAATCCTGTAATCAGTGGGAATAGAACCGAGGTACTTTGCTACGGATGCATTTGCCCTTCGAAGGTGATCACACCACTGGCTATTTGCCGGAGCCCGACGCCACATGCTGAGGTATCTTGGCCCGAACCGCTGATTAAGGCCGTGGTAGGTACTGGGCTGCAACTCCTGTTCCAGACTGCGATTGTACGTTTCGGCTCTTGTTGAGGCCACCTGCAGCATCAACTTATGTTCTAACTCGACGTCGGCGTCCGTGATGATCCTGCCCGTAGGGCTGCCCCACTCGTCACCCGACCGGTACGCCCGTTTGCCTATAAGTGTGCTTGAATCCTCGCCCAGTAACATTTGCAGGGCTGTCAACTCCACGCCCCCCTCGGGAATCTCCAGTTCCATGTCTTCTTCGCAAGTAGTCGGATCCTTCGTCTCCGGTTCCCTAATCTTCCCGGTCGAGGTTGACGCACAGACATCGGGTCGAATCAGGCGGTACATCGGATCCTGGCAGGGATCATAGGGAGGTTGAGTTCCAACGTCTCCTTTTTGCAACCCCTCCGGATCCACCCAATTCACCGGATCCCCCTGCACATACCCATACCGGTTCCAACTCCCCGGATCCGCCGCGCCCGCGCTCGCCACATACGGATCCGCACTCAAAAACCGCCCCGCCTCGCTCCCGTACCACCGCTGCCGCGCATAATCCAGTCCCGTCCCCGCGCTCCGCTCATACGTCGCAAACCGCACCCGATCCTCGCCCGCCCCCGCCCCCTTCGCCTCCCCATACGGATAATGCCCCAGCGCAACCCACGCCCCC
>CAYXVG010000187.1:0-2997 GCA_964468205.1 uncultured Solibacteraceae bacterium
CAGAATCTCGCGTCCACCTTCAGGGTCAATCCGAGTTGTGCACACCACTCCGCCGTCGAGGAAAACCTCACTCGAATAGCGATCCAGCCCTTCCGGATCCACCCAATTCACCGGATCCCCCTGCACATACCCATACCGGTTCCACCTCCCCGGATCCCCCGCGCCCGCGCTCGCTACATACGGATCCCCACTCAAAAACCGCCCCGCCTCGCTCCCATACCACCGCTGCCGCGCGTAATCCAAGTTCGTCAGCTCATTCCGCTCATACGTCCCAAACCGCACCCGATCATCATCCGACGCCGCCCCCTTCGACTCCCCATACGGATAGCTCGACAGCCGCTTCCACGTCCCCGACTCTCGCCGCAGCACAACGGAACCCAGCCGGTCCGTAAACACCTGCTCCCCCTTCTGATAAATCAGCCGCCCGCCGAACCGCACATCCCGCCCCGTCGAAGCAAACTGCAATGCCGACCCGTTCACCGTCGCCGCAAACTCCTCCATCCGCTCCCCACCAGCGCCGTAGAAAACGTAACGCTCGGTCGTCGTCGCCCCCGCAACCCGCTCCCAACGCACCTTCAGCCCGGACGGCGCGTAGTCGTAATCCTCCGTCCCCCCGCTCACCGCCACCGACTCCATCCGGTTCAGCACATCCCAGGCCATCGTCTTCCCCGGCATCGCCGTCACGTTTCCATTGAGGTCGTAAGTATAAGCGTTCACCCGGTTCGTCGCGGTGCTGATCGTCTGGCTCCACGTCGGCCCGGACCCCTGCGTCACCGACTGCGACACCCGGTTGCCAAACCCGTCAAAGCCCCACGACAAGCCCCACGTCTCATCCGACCCCGCCGTCGTCTCCGCCAGCACCAGCCGATTCAGAGAATCGTACGTGTAGCCCACCTCCTCAATCGTCTCCACGTTCGTCTTGAACCGGTCCTTCCGCTTCACGATCCGCCCCGCGTTCAGCGCCGGAAACTCGTAGTCGATCTCCACCTCCGGATCCGTCACCGGATCATACCCCGTCATCGACCTCTGCTTCACCAACTGCCCCCGCGCATTGTAGGTGAACTGTTCGTTGTAGTTCCTGTCCGAGTTCTGCGACGCCCGCCACCAGCCGGTCAACTGCCCCGCCGCGTTCCAGTTCGCCCACTCGACCTCCATCTCCGTGCCGTTTCGGTACAAATGCTGCGGCCGACCCATCCAGTCCAGCCTCTGCTCGTAGCTTACCCCGCCCGGATACGTCACCTCCAGCAGCGTCCCCACCTCGTTGTAGGCCCACTCCGCCGTCAGCGACCCCGTCGCCGCCCCGCCCGTGATCGGAACCCGCACGTCCCACTGCTTCTTCAACGTCCGCCCGCCCGCCGAATACTTGAACTTCTCGACGTACTTCTTCACCCCGGCCACCTCCGGCCCGTACTCCACCTTCGACAACCGCCCCAGATACCACCCGCCCAGCACGTTCGTGTCGTAGGTGAACAGAACCTCCTGCTCCAGCGCCCCGCCACTCTCCCGCGCCTCCATCTTCGTCACCCGCTTGTAGGCGTCGTAATCGTACTCCACCCACTGCCCCATCGCATCCGTCTTCTAATCGAGCGCTCCAGACGCAGCTCTCAGTCAGATGTAGACCAGCAGTAAACGTCACGGATAGAGAAGTTTCGTCTCCTGACCTCGATATACTACAGCTCGTCCGGGTACCTTCCCCTTCAACGGTCGAGCAGGGGGAGCAGTTGGATTGGTGGGATAGGTTTCTCCATCGAAGATAAGCTCAACTTCATAGCCTGGGCGGATGCCTCCTCCCCGTACCCAGACACTCAGGTTGTGCCAACCATTCGAAACCCGGTCTAACACGCGTATTGGAGTGCGCGTAATCGTTGTCTTGGTTACGACTCTGTACGAAGAACCCTCAGGTTCCGGTGTCAAGACTAGCATGATGCAGCCACCGCTTCCACACCATCCTCCGCCCATGATGTAAACGATTGCTTCTCGAATGCCATCCTCGTTGAGATCTTCGAAAGCGTCTACATATCGTACTTCTCGGTCCGCAGATGACCTCGATCTTGCGTAGTCCTGAAGAAATCTCTTCAGGGAATCTTCCGCCGTCAAAGACTTGGGTGTTGGTTGATTCTCTGTTTGAGCGATGCAGCTTACCGCCGGGGGCGACAACAACATCCATGTTAGGGCTATGTGACACCAGGTTCTTGCGAGAGCCTTTGACATATGGGCCTCTTTCTCGAAGACGGATGACGTGCCGGGTCAGAAGCACTCCATGAGATTAAGAATGTTGCTTCCGTAGTTCTCCCCGGTCGAGCCGACGTCTATTGTGTCTGGATTGCCGCTTATGTTGCCCACACCAAAATTGTAAGAAGCTGCTGTTGCCTGCAAAAGCTGTTGGCTGCTGAAATTCGGGTGTGCTGCGGCCAAATCAGCCATGTTTGTTGCCAGCCGGTTCGCGACCCAGTCCGCAGCCCACTCAAGATCACGAGCTTGCTCTTCTGTTACGGTTGGGTTCCATCCCAGATCAATCTGAAAGACTCCAGCGCCGTCTCCGCCACCGCGCTCAAGCGTGTCACTGAAGCCACTTTCTCTGATGCCGATGGCGGCCAGAAGCTCCCATTCGATTCCGTGCTCACCCGCCGCACGTGCGAGAATCCCAGTCACGCCGCCGGCCCTGCCAAGCGCATCCAATCGCAGCTGAGCACTCACGCCTGGACCTGTTCCTGCTGCTGGCATGGCGGTGGTGAGCCCATTCCGACAAGGTTGGCTCAAACGCGAAAACCGAGCGATTGGACCGTCGCCGGCTGTACCTCCACCTCCCGCTCTATTCGAAAGCGGATCCCCAGTCTGCTCGTAGAAGCTCTTCGGCCTCTCCTTCCTCAGTAGCTGGTCATCCAACCATGGGTTGTATTTGAAGACGCCCGCCGGAATTGCCATCAACCCCTCCGGATCCCCCCAATTCACCGGATCCCCCTGCACATACCCATACCGGTTCCACCTCCCCGGATC
>CAYXVG010000188.1:0-2934 GCA_964468205.1 uncultured Solibacteraceae bacterium
TCGAGAATCGCCCAGTTGATGTGGCAGTGCCGGGCGCTGGTTTGCCAGCGGTGCGTCTTCGAGGTGTAGAAACGCACGTGGCTGGTTGAGCCGGTGGGGTTGTACGGGTCCAGCAGCGCCTTCATCGGCCGCTTGCCCACCGAGGCGACCCTGATCGCCGTGTCGATGCGCTCGCAGGCCATGTCGGCCAGTTCCTGATACATGAGTTGGGCCGGGTACGTGCCCCCGGTACACCTCAGGTAGTCGTCCAGCCACTGTTTTGCGATCCGTTTCAGTTGCCCGAACAGGTGCAGCTTCAAGGCGCCGCCGGGGTCGCGCCATTTCGTGTAGAGCAGCCGCTGGGTCAGGAAGTAGAGCAGCGTGGACCGCCGCAGATCACCCGTATGAATGAGGGTCAGGTCCACGCCCTCGCCGATGATGCCCTCGTTCCGGGTGATCGACGGGCCCACCAGCCCCGGGTTCAGCTCCAGCACTGAATCTTCGTCGAACGCCGCCGTCAGCCGCTCCTCCGGCAGGTCCACCCGGTATCCCGTCACCCGCGGGAAGCGAATCTCCAGGTGATCGCGCTCCGGACGCACCGCCTTCACCTGAATCGTCTCCCGGGGTTTGATGATCGGCGCCGGGACCGGCTTCGCCGTGAAATCGAACGGGATGCCAAGAATGTCAGCGTACTCAACGCGAAACAGCCCATTCTCATCCACTTGATAGAACTGCCGCCGTAGCGCCCGGCCGATCACCTGCTCACAGAGCAACTGGGTACCGAAGGCCCGCACCCCGAGGATATGCGTCACCGTGTTCGCGTCCCAACCCTCGGTCAGCATGGAAACCGACACCACGCAGCGAATCGACTCTCCCAGCCGGCCCGGCTTCCCGACCGTGTTCATGACTTCCCGCAGCAGGTCCTGGTCCGTGATAATCTCCGCCTGCTTCCGGTCGCCCGTGCGTTCGATGATCTCCCGGCGGAATCGTTCAATCTCCGGTTCCGCCATCTTGCGGAAATCCTTGTCCAGGGCGTCGCCGGACTCGAGTTGTTCACTGTCGATCAGAAGAGTGCGCGGGCGCGCGATGGGCTGATCATAATCGTCGAAATTCCGGAACAGTCCCAGCCGGCCGTTTACCACCGTCGCGGAGCCGTCCTCCTCTTCCCTCACGAACCCGGAAATATAGTCGTAAACCAGTTTCGACGCCGACGTGTTGTTGCACACCACGATGAAGCACGGCGGAATCCCGACGCTGTCCTTCTCCCAGACTTCGTAGGTCTTCTTGTAATGCCCGTAAAGGGCTTCGAGCGCGGTTTGTAGTTCAGTCGGCAGCTTCAGCGGATCGAGTTCACCGCCTTTACCCCGCCCCTTTTTCGGCATCCGGGTCCGGATGTGCTCCCACAGGTTCCGGAACTTCGGCATCTCGGCGCCCGGGATGTTGTCCGCCACCGGCACCCGCGGCAGCTTCACGATGCCGCATTCGATCGAATCCATCAGCGAAAAATCGCTTACTGTCCACGGAAATAAAGTCCCTTCGGCGTAGCCCGAGCCTCGTAGAAAGAACGGAGTCGCCGACAGATCCGCCACCCGCTGGAGTCCCAGCTTCCGGTTCGCAATCTCCAGACCGGAGATCCACAGCCGTGCCGCCTCGCGGTTCTTCTCTGCTTCCTTTCGTTCGTCTCCCTTCAGCTCGCCTTCCTCATCGGCTTGCGGCTTCTCACGGTAGCAGTGGTGAGCTTCGTCGTTCAGCGCCAGGATCTTCTTCATCCCCATTAGCTCGGGCATCACCCGCTGCAGCATCTGCCCTTCGGTTTCGAGTGTCTTTAACGGCTCTCCCCGCCCTTGAAGCAGCGCCCGGCCGCCCTTGGAAATATCGATCCGCTCGCGCAGCTTAAAGGCGTGGTAGTTCGTGATAACGATCTTTGCCCGGTCCAGGTCGCCGAGCATGTCCCGGGGAACCAGTTCCCGGCTCGCGTAGTAGCTATCCGGATCGTTCGGCTGGAGAACGCGCAGCCGGTCCCGGATCGTGATGCCCGGCGTCACGACCAGGAACCCCCGCGTGAACTCCTTGCTGCCCGGCCGCCGGACGGCATTGATCGTCTGCCACGCGATGATCATCGCCATCACAGTGGTCTTGCCCGCTCCCGTGGCCAGCTTCAAACACAACCGCGACAGCTCCGGATTAGCCGCCTGGTTGGCGCTGTCCAGGTGATCCAGTATCTCCTGCCACCGCTTCACCTTCGCCTTCTTCGCCACCTCCGTCAACCAGATCAGCGTCTCCACCGCCTCCACTTGGCAGAAAAACGGGCGGATATCGCTGGATTGGTGGTGGCGCCAGTGCTGCAGCAGCCGGGCTGTCTCTGGCGTCACCTGCCAATCGTTCGGATTCTTGAGCGCTCGCCAAGCGTCCACCGCCTGGCGAACCGCGTTGATCGTTTGCGTGGTTTCGTACTGCTGGGCCTTACTCGACAACCCGGCTTCGTCCTGAAAGACAATCTCCCCCTGTTCGGCTACCTTCTTCCGCTTCTTGGGCTTCGGAATCGGCGACACGAACTCCGCCTTGCGACGTGTTTCGATGATCTTCTGCGTGGGCTGCCCTTGGTCGTCAAGTTCCCAATGACGGCCAGGATACTCATAAGGAGAATTCAGAATCGGCTTTTCGAAGAATAGATTGCCCATGCTCTACTTTTTTGCCGTCCTAACCTGAGAATCGTATCTCAGTTGCTCGGGCTTTAGTGGAAGGGTTCGAACGAAGTTGGGACACTCGGTCCCGATCAGAAGCGGGGTAACCGGGGGGGGAACCGGCTGGGTCGGAGATCGGGAGATCGGGGTCCGAGGAGATCGGGGTCCGGACCCCGATCTGCCAGGCTGGCCGCTCGGCGACGACGAGTTTCTGGATCGCTTGGAAAACGACTTCGGCGTCCATGCGCGTCCGGCGAAGCCCGGCCCGCGG
>CAYXVG010000189.1:0-2877 GCA_964468205.1 uncultured Solibacteraceae bacterium
AGGGCCCTCCGGGCTCCGAGGACGGTGATGTGAGCGGCGCAGCGATAAGCGAAGAGAACAATGTACTCGCCGGGGTATTCGAGAAAGGGATGATGGAATTCGCCATTCTCAGTCGGCAGACTGGGGAGTGGACCGCGGTGTCGCTGCCGACGAAGGAAGCCCCGTCATGGGCGCGAGTATTGGGTTTTGATAACACTACGGTTGTCACAGCAACCCAGAACGGGAAGATCGTTCGTTTCAAACCGAGATAGCCACAACCCTGGATAGTAGCCTCCTGACAATAGTTGACCCATTGGCAAGAATGCCAGAAAAGTAAGAGGGATTCTATGACTAATTGTGTGCGAATGGCCATTATTGGAATCGGTTGCATCGTCATCGGCTTGGCGACGCTTCTCGTGCTGCGGGAAGGCGGAACACGGAAGTCCATTGCGACGACCAACAGGGAACAGACGACGCTCGCCGAGGATGGTACCAGACTGGTCTCAATCTTTGACCGATTACCGCCTGATCCTAGGAACGAACCTGCCGCCTTCAGTTCGGTACGGCAAGGGCTACACCTCTGTATCGCAAATAGAACAGAGAGTGAGCTTGCGAGAATCATGGGGATCATCGAACCGCCGGTTGCTGCAACGAATTGTCCGTCAACAGTCTGTGGCGGCAGCAGGCAGGTTCAAGGCAACTTGACGTGTTCCGGGTCGGGATGCCAAGGCACTTTCACTTATGCGCATTACGATGCGGACGGTGAAGAAGATTCAGGAGCACGAAACGACGGGTCTTTCGGATGCACGGCCGTGCCCGGCTACCAGTGCACGGAAAATCTATGCGACTCGGTGGTCTGCGAAGTGACTCCACGCTGCCCCGGCAGCTACGAATGCGACGCCGCTGGCACCTGCACCCCTGGGGACGAATGCAACAATGGCTGCTGTGAGCCCATAAATTGTAGTTGGAACGACGAATGACCATATGGTTATTGGTGCGACAGCGGAACTTGTCAGCCCAGCTACTGCAATATGGGAGAGTCTTTCTGCAAGGACACTTGCAGCGAACCGGAATACACCTGTACCGAAGATGGGTGCTGCCGGGACGAATCGCCGTCGCCGATCGTGATTGACGTGGAGGCGAATGGCTACGCGTTGACCTCCGCGGTAGACGGAGTGGATTTCGACATCTCCGCCATCGGGGGCGCTGTCCGCGTTTCCTGGACGGCCCCGGGGGCCGACGACTCGTGGCTCGCGCTCGACCGCAACCGGAATGGGTTTATCGACGACGGATCGGAGTTGTTCGGCACGGCCACACCCCAACCCGAAAATGATGAACCAAACGGATTTGAGGCCCTTAAGATCTTCGACCAAGCCGAGAATGGCGGGAATGATGACAATTGGATCAGCGCCGGCGACTCGATCTTCCACTCCCTGCTGCTGTGGCGGGATGTCAACCACAATGGCATCTCGGAAGCGGGCGAGCTATCGCCGCTGTTCCAATCCGTAGTAACGGCGATCGCGCTCAACTACCAGGAACACAAGTGGGCTGATATTCACGGGAACCAGTTTCGGTACCGGGCCAAAACAAAACGCTCCGGCCACCCCGGCGGGCCTGACAAATGGGCTTACGACGTGATTCTCGTGACCGCACCATGAGCGGCGACGAGATGAAAGGAACCGCAAGCTGGTGGTTCTTATTGCTCACGACTGCGTTCTTGGTGATCGTGGCTTCCGGCTGCGGCACTGTCGATAGGGCCGCGTGCCCTCCCCTGGAGGAGCCGGATCGTGCACGGCTCCAGCTTTATGTGCAAAAGAAGTTCGAGTTGCCGGTCCCGCCAGAGCTAACGGAGACGGGCGTCGTTTCTCCCGGCTGCTATCGCCAACTGGGTTTTGCCGCCGATAGCAGACGGCCTCCGTTTCACGTGACGCTCTATCTTTCTCCGGACCGGCGCTAACTCGGCCAATACACTTCGCATCTTGAAGGGTTCGATAAGGGCGCCTATCGTGCCTGCGTGGATGGGGGCTTAACCCGAAAACAGATCGAACGGGATGTTGCGTTTGCGAAGGCGAACGGCGTCACCGGAACTCCGGCGTTGTATGTGAACACACACCGGATGGAGGGCGCCGGATCGCCGGAGCAAATCAAAACACTCATTCGCGAACTCGAGCGGCGCTGACTCCGGCGGTGGCGTCCGCTTCCCGGGCCCTGGTAATGTCGATACTCCCCTTGAAGTAAGCCCCGTCCTGAATCTCGACACTCGCCATCTTCAAATCACCGACGAGCTTCGAGTTCGTCCGAAGAATGATCTTCTCGGTTGCTTCGATGTTTCCGTTTACGACACCGTGGACGTCGACGTCTCTCGCCGCAATCGTAGCTCGAATGTTGGCGTGCGAGCCTACTACCAGGCGATGCTGGCCAATGTCCAGCCGGCCCTCCAGGTTTCCGTCGATCATGACGTCTTCGTCGCCGTGGATTTCGCCTTTAATCGTGAAGGATTTTCCCAGGTTCGTGCCTGCTCGCGCGCTCGTATTGGAAGGCGATTCCGCCGGTTTCATGCTCTCGTCATGGCCCTCATTTTTGGCATACATGCTCATGTCATCACTCCGGCCTGGCCTTCACCGAATACCCACGCAACTCGACAGCCAAAATTGTTACGTGATGAAAGGATTGCTCATGTTTCGAGACGGTGAAACAGAAGATCGTATCCTCGCACCGATTGGGCGGCTTGCAGGCGGTAATGCTGGGGTGTCGATTCGACATTGATCGGGAAAAAGTTCTTGACGCCGTGCCCAATCGAAATGGCGGCGCCTTTTGCCGCGGGTGAGCCTTTGAAGGTGTGAGCTGCCGGCGGACGAACTCGCAGAGGCACGACGCGTGGAAGCAGGACGCCGCCGG
>CAYXVG010000190.1:0-2827 GCA_964468205.1 uncultured Solibacteraceae bacterium
AGCGCTACCTTGACACGGTAGAGGTCAGCAGTTCGAGTCTGCTCGAGCCCACCATCCCTTTCAAACACCTACGCAGAATCCGACTGTTCGGCTGACACGGAATCGGTCCACAAAACTCAATGCCGCCACACCGATAAGAGCCCGATTAGAGTGCCGATGGGACCTATGATCGCGGTTATGGCCTTGATTCGAAAGTCCCATGCTTTCCTTCTGCGAGAAAGCGTACATGACTAAGACAACCTCCGAGATTCGGAAGCCAGTGATGAAGGCGAGGAGCACATTAGCTTCACATCGGTGCGGGTGATTCCCTCTTCGGGCGTCGCCAGGCTCCACCCCGCCGGGAGCGGCAAACACCTAACCCCGGCCGGATAGAGTAAGCTTTCCGTAGTCAGGTGGGGCCAAATGTAGCGCTCACAAGGCGGCTAAGCGGGGTTCATCCTTAGTTCTTCTGCTGGACCCCAAGTTTTGACAGTAGCATCCTCACAGCACTTTTCACCGATTCCTCGTCGGCCGAAGCGAATGCAATTCCGTGGATGTTCGGTGACTCCAGCCGGTTCTGAACGTTGACGTGTTCGTCAATGAATGGATAGTAAACTGCCGCAGCGAACTTCGCTTGAGGTTAAGCTGCTTTCAGCTTGTCAGCCTTATTGATGATCTCGTCGCAGCGTTTGTGGATATCGCGCCGGGCCTCAATTCGCTTGACATCGATCCCGATCCTTACGTCACCGTGTAGTGGACAGGCGGCATCGAGTTCAAAGTCTTCACCGTGAACATTGAACTTTCGCTTCCCGAACTTCGGGACTGCGAACTCATTAAGGGCCGCAAGGATCATTTGTTCCCACCGCCCTTTGCTCATGCGAATCTCCTTGTCTACGAACTCGACTCGGTCGATGGTGGAGAGTGCCGGTATCTCGAGGTAGGGAGGTAAGAACGGTTTCAGATAACCTGCGATTGCCGCGGCCTGCTTTTCAGAAAGCCGTGGCATGTAGGTGTTCACGTTCTTTATCCCGAGGTCACGCTCGATCGCTCGTCCAGCGATATTGCAGGCGGCAGTAAGGGGCTTGAGAATCAAAGGATGTTCGATCAGGGCCTCAGCCAGGTCATGCACCGATACGCCTGCGAACACGATAACCTCCACAGAGCGGATCTCGATGAATCCGGCGAAGGCTGCGCGAAGCGAGTTCTCAACCTCCTTCTGTCGTGCGGCCGCTTGTTCCTGGACATGGAGCATGTAGTCTGCATGAGTGCTGTATCCATCGGGCATAGGCCACCAGTCTATCTTCGTTCAGGTTTCGGCGTTACCTGTTTTCAATGCGAGGAGTCCCTGCAATCCGGGCCGGCACACGAGTCACTCCAGGCGCTCGTAGGTTGCCTGATGTCTGAATCTCTATCAACCAACCGCTTCTGTAAGCTCGTCGAGACCAAAGCGGATCGCCTTCTGGGTATGTGAGGCGCCCTCGACTCTTTGCCGGGAATGGTTGAAGAAGCGAGGTATCACCTCAATCCCGATACTGTTTCGTCCCCACTGAGCAGCGGCCACGTTAGTCGTGCCTGTTCCCATGAAGGGGTCGAGGACCGTGTCGCCAACAAAAGAGAACATACGAACGAGTCGCTCAGCGAGGGTCAAGGGATAAGGTGCTGGGTGGTCCCGTGTGGACGCGCCTCCGAGTGTCCAGATTTGCTGGAACCACTCTTTGTGATCGCGGTCAGGAATCACCGACAGAAGACGACATGCCACGGAGGGCTGGCGGTATCCACCGGGTTTGCGCTGGAAGAGAATGTACTCGATGTCGTTCTTCACGATTGCATTGGGCTCGTAGGGTTTGCCCAGAAACCGTGAACCGTTCTCCACCTCCAGCCTAGCGTTTGCGATTTTGTGCCAGATTATTGGCGCCAGATTGTCGAAGCCGAGCTTTCGACACCGTTCCTGCAAACTCGCATGTAGTGGCATCACGAGGTGTCTCCCGAGCCTCCTGCGAGGGATGCACACATCTCCGACCACAATTACCAACCGCCCACCTGGGACAAGTAGGCGATTCACGTGTTCCCAGACTCGGTCCAGTTGATCGAGAAACCCGTCGTAGTCCTCAACGTGACCCAGTTGGGCTTCGTGATCAGGGTACTTCTTCAGCGTCCAGTAAGGGGGGGACGTCACTGCAAGATGAACGCTCTCATCCGGCAGTTGCTCCATCTTGCGGCTATCACTGAGGCCAACCCCGCCAGCGCTTGCTTCTTCCAGCCGCCAACAAGATTCGGATGGACGCTGAACATCTGAGCAATCTGAGCGGTCGTCTTGACCCCCTTGATCGCTTCCACGGCAACTTTCGCCTTCAGACTGGGCGGGTGGCTCTTACGAATTTTCGGCATTGTTTCTCCTTCATTGTTAACGCTGTCCACCACTTAAGAAAAGGCCAATTTCGTGTCCAGTTTTTGGGGTCCATTACACACCAAGCAGGAGCGTATGATGTGTTTGTATCTCAGCTACGGCGGCAAGAACCTCTCGTAAGAGGTTCGTGTCCTTAGCTAGGGCGGGGATGGCTTTTTGGGGGTTACCTTCCAAAAGTCTAAGGAGACTCGGCGGCAGTACACGTTCCACCGAGGGTTCCGTACCACCGGCGACTATCTTGGTCTCGTTTGACTCCACGTTATTTTGTCCGGCTTCCAGGCCATTGTTCTCCCTTGAATTGTACCGTTTGCCGACATGCTGTGGTGTTCGCCGCGCCAGTTTCCGTTCCACTTCGAGGCCACGCGTGTCGGTTTCCTAGAGAATGCTGCGGAGCGGCCAGATGTGCTCGTCCGGCTTGCCCCTCGCCTTCTTGTTGTATTT
>CAYXVG010000191.1:0-2810 GCA_964468205.1 uncultured Solibacteraceae bacterium
AGGACCCACTGAACCTGCTTCGCCTGATACTCTGAATAGCCCCAAGACCGAATCGGTCTCACCACCTCCTCGATGGCACCTTCGACTCGATGCCGGCCAAAGATCCGTCCGGCAAGGGCCGGCCTGTCAATCAGACCGAGGCTCCTGAAGTCTTGGAACAGGTGAAGGAGATAGGCGCCGGAGACCAAGAGTTGGCGACTCTGGCTGTTCGAATGGGGATACCTGATCACGAAGTCTTTCGTTGAGGCGCGAAAGATCTCAAGCCAGTCGTTCCGTCTCCAGTCCCAGAATGGGCGTTGTCGCTGATGCATTTCGGCCAACAGGATGGTGATGGCACCTGCCTGAGGCTGCTTGGGCGGATCGACGGCTTGCATGATGTCATCCCAGGGGCGAAGGAGGCGAAAGAGTGTCTCCTTCGAGCGCTGAGGGAGACGTGTCCACGGATGCGGCCGGTCAGCGATGTAGTCGAGCTCCTTCCGCTCGTTTCGTTGCAGACGGGCACAGCGGTCGTATGCGGATGGATCGATTGGCCAGCTCCAGGGCGCCAGGACCTGATTCACAAGCGTGGGGGAGCTACAGGCTCGAATCAGGCGTTTCACAAAGTTGCTCCTGCAGTACCCCGAGCCGCCAGGCATGGACTTCGGCCATTCCCGCAGCCAGCTTCGAGGCCAGTTCACGGGCGCTGAGGTGGATATATAACAGTGTTGTTTGAATGCTCCGGTGCCCTGCGAACAAAGCAATCTCGTGGACGTCCCAGTTCGACCGAGCCAAATCCGTCAAGCAAAGGTGCCGCGAAGTGTGGGTGCTGAACTCCAAGACTCCAGAACGTCTGGAGATCACTTTAACCACCTTGGACCATGTCCAGATGGAGAGCGGGTGGCCGGCGTTTCGCCGAGACTCGGAGAGAAACAAGGGACCACGGTTGCGGCTGATTCTGGACCGCGCTTGGAGGTAGGCAGCAAACAGTTCAGCCGTCGTGTCGGAATAGGGGACCAGGCGCTCTCGACGGTTCTTGGTGTTCTCCGCCGGAATGCGAATCGTCCGAAGAGCAGGGTCGATGTCGTTGGTGTCGATTGCGCAGAGCTCTTCTCGTCGAAGCGCGCAGTCATACGACAACGCGAGCATCAGACGATTGCGCAGCGGTTCCGGTCGGGTGGCATCGATGATCGCCTTCCACTGTTCGTCATTCGGGATCCACGGTAGCTTGCGGAACCGTGGCAGTAATCCCCGGTCGCGCTTCGACGCGAAACCCGTCGTGGGTGTGTACCGGCCACGGCCCACGGGGTTGCTGGATCGGACGCCCTCCTCAATCAGGAAGTCATAGAAGAGGCGGACAGCGGTGATCTTCAGTTGTAGCGTGGCGTTTGACAAGCCGGCTCCGCTGTCAATCACCGCGACTTTCGGGGACCTCCTGTTCGGACGGGACAGAAGATCGCGCACCCAGCGTGAGATGTGATCGCGGTTTGCGTTGACTACATCGCTCTGTCGCTCGGCACTGAAGGCAAGGAAGTCGTTCAGCGCCCGTCCGTAGGCATCGATCGTGTTTTGAGCCAGGCCGAGGTTGGCTTGGATACGAAGCCAGGTACGAGCGGGCAGTACGGTTGACACCTGAGGGTAATGCGTCCAACGCACCTCGCACGGGTCCATCGCCATGCGGTTTAGACGAGGAAGTTTGGCGGAGGTTGCCGTACCTGAGCAGTGTTTGCACTTGAAACAGAAAGGGACAAGAATGTCACATGCGGAGTCAATCGAGGCTTATCTACGCCGGTTCTCCGGTGAGTTAGGTGAGCGCATCCTCACGAGCTACCCAGCTCTGCACGATGTGAACGACCCCGTCTCACCGCGGACAAAAAGCCTGCTGAGGAAACCTTTCGCCGCACAGACCCTGGCCATCATGGGCGTCGTTCGGAGATGGGAGCAAGCTCGAACCGCTGCGGTAGTAGCCGAGTGCGGCACCGGCAAGACTCTAATCTCCTTGGCGGCGGTCCATGTCCATAGTGCCGGCAAGCCTTTCACCGCGATCGCCATGGTTCCACCCCACCTGACAGAGAAGTGGGCCCGAGAAGCTCTGCTGACGATACCGAGCTTACGAGTCTTCATGGTCGACGCGCTCCGGAACTCCGGAGCAGGAAGCAAAGCGCCGAGCGGCGTCAGCGAGGTGAAATGGAGGCACGGGCACATAATCCGCCAAGGCCTGTACACCACACTGACCGACCTGCGGCTGCGCAAACACTACCGAAGTGCTCGGGCACGGTGGCAGCAGTCCATCTGCCCAGGCTCGTCTCTGTTCGTTATCGGCCGAGATCGTGCCAAGCTCGGCTACTTCTGGCGGCATGCCTATCAAGTGGCCCGCTCGGGACCCCACGTCGGATGTGTGGTCAATCCGGATACCGGCGTGCCGGTCTTCACGGCCGAGGACCAACTCCGGCGCACGGACTTCCGCAAGGCCCGGCTAAGCGAATTCGTGGATGGGCAGTATGATGGCAAAGCTCAGAGTGCGCCCCGAAAGCCGCTGTACAGCCCGCTGTGGCAGGCCGACGAGAGCCGGATCCGGCGTGTAGCACCTCTCGACTTCATTGGACGATACATGCCGCATTGGTTCGACTACGCGATCTGCGATGAGGCGCACCAACTCGCCGGCGACACGGCACAAGGCAACGGGCTGGGAACACTCGCGAGTTGCGCGGACCGGGTCGCAATCCTGACCGGCACGCTGTTGGGTGGTTACGCCGACGATCTTATATCGGGAATCGGGGTCTGGCAAGCAGCTTTTGTGACAGCTACCACAGATTGCATGGTGCTTGCGGAGA
>CAYXVG010000192.1:0-2688 GCA_964468205.1 uncultured Solibacteraceae bacterium
CCGTGGTTTCGGCCTCCTCCAACAACGAGCTGCGCATCGGCTACACGAGTACCCCTTCCGCCGCGCGGCCCGTTTCGCCCGTGGACAGATGGCGTTTGACCGTTCCTTCACGCAGGATCCGGGCAACCGCGGGCCCACCGGCGACGGTATCGCCGATTTCCTCGTCGGCTACGCCTCCGGCGGCACCATCGGAAACCAGAACGGCGAGATCGCCAATGCCCCCAACTGGGCGTTCTACTTCCAGGACGACTGGAAGCTTACCAACCGGCTTACCTTGAACCTGGGCGTCCGGTGGGACTACTTCGGCCGGCCGGCCTTCGAATCTCCGGTCAGCCGGTTCGAGTTCACCTACGGCAACCCGGACCCCGTGATTGTCCGGCCGGACGGCAGTGGCGACTGCGGCTGTGAGCAGGACTACAACAACTTCGCTCCCCGCATCGGCATCGCCTTCCAGGCCACCAACAAGACAGTCATTCGCACCGGGTTCGGCCTGTACTATGGAGCGCCGGACGCCATCGCGCACGACGGCGACGCGGCGTTCTTCCATCAACCCCCTGACTTCACTGAGATCGGGTTCCCGACCGACCGCCTCGTTGAGCCGGCCCTCATCGTTCAGGACGGCTTCCCGGCGGGACTGTTGCCCACCGATGAGATCCGGCAGAACGTCAGCGTCAAGGACGCCTTCGTCCGGCTCCCGAACCAGTACGCCATGCAATGGTTCGTCGACGTACAGCAGCAGATGCCATGGGATAGCGTCCTGACGGTCTCCTACATGGGCTCGGGTACGCGGAACATGGTCTGGACACGCGGCATAAACCAGCCATTCGTTCCCGGACCGGGCTCTGTCCAGTCGCGCCGGCCCTTCCCGTTCTTCGGCGGCATCAATCTGCGCCATCCCGGCGGCAATGCCAGTTACAATGCCTTCACCAGCAAGATAGAGAAGCGTTTCTCGCAGGGGCTGACCTTCCTGGCTTCCTACACCTGGTCGCACACGATTGACGACCGGGCGGGCACGCTCAGCGATGGCCTCGCGGGCGGCGGCTTCCGCAATCCGCATGACATCAGCCTCGACCGCGGCAACTCCGCCTACGACCTGCGCCACAACTTCGTCGGCAGCTTCGTCTATGACCTCCCATTCGGCCGCGGCCGCGCATTTGGCAACAACTGGGGCGCGGTCACCAACGCCATCTTGGGCAACTGGCAGATCGGCGGCATCCTCACTCTCCGCAGTGGCCGGCCCTTCTCGCCCAGCACCTCCGGTAGCATCACCAACATCGGTGCCGCCGGATATCCGGACCGTCTCGGTGTCGGCACGCTGCCCAGCGGTCAACGTTCGATCGACCGCTGGTTTGACGAGACCGCGTTCGTCACCCAGGAGCAGTTCACTTTCGGCAACTCAGGGCGCAACATCTTGTTCGGACCCAGCTTCAGCAACATGGACCTCAAGGTCGCCAAGAACTTCCTCGTCACCGAGCGCGCCCGGCTCGAATTTCGGGTCGAGATGTTCAACTTCACCAACCATCCGAACTTCGGGCTGCCCAACTCCAGTATCGATCAGCCCAACACCGTGGGTATCATCAGCTCCCAGGCCGGCATCTCGCGCCAACTCCAGTTCGGCCTGAAGCTGGTATTCTAACCTCGCAATTCGCTTCCATCCGCCGGCGGCCCTCTCGGTGGGCCGCCGGCGTTTTCTATTTGAGGTCCCATTCCTGGTTGGAAACGAATAGAATTGATGCTGGAACCAAAGGGCAGAGGGACGCGGTCATGACGTTTTCACCGGAAATGAATCCGTATCTGTTCGGTTGTCTGGTCCTGATGGCGTTCTGGGTTGCCACTTGGATCTTTGCGCGCGTGAAAATGTCGCGCGCGGACCTCGAAGAGTTCTGGTGGGCCAGTCTCGGTTGTTCCGCGCTCGGATTTACCGAACCGCTCTTCGTGCCGGAATACTGGGTCCCGCCCAGTATCCTTTCGTTCCACCGCTGGGATCTCGAAAGCTTCATCTTCTGTTTCGCCATCGGCGGGATCGCCTCGGTCGTCACCGAGTTCTCGTGGATGAGGAAATTAGCGCTCCGGCTCGATTACCTGGTCTGGCGTGTCATCCGGATTCTCTCCGTGGCTCTACATTACGCGGTGCAAGGCCGCAAGCCGGAGGGTCTGTACATTGTGTCGTACAGCCCCCTGTGGCAGCCAACCTCGCCGTCGCTTCTGCGAGTCGAAAACATGCTTTTGGTCACCACTTTCGCCGCGATGCTTGGCGCCACCGCCCAGTTCGGCTTGAATATCATCTACGACGCCGCCATCGTCTGCCTGGCATGCGCGATCTTCATCACCTGGCGGCGGCCGAAGCTGCGATGGCAGGTGATCGGCGGAGGGATCACCTTCACCGTCATTTACACCATGGTCCTCGCCATCACCGGTCTTGCCTACCCGGACTTCTACGAACAGCACTGGCAACTCGAGCGCCTGTCAGGCATCTGGATTGCCGACGCCCCGCTCGAGGAATACATCTTTGCCTTCAGCTTCGGCATCTTCTGGACTCCGATGTACGAAGTGTGGAAAGGAACCGAGTAGCCAGACGAACCGGCGCCCCCCGAAAGGGCCACCCTCCCGACTCCCCCTTCCGTTCCCCCATCCCCTGCCCCCCCCAATCCGATGAAGCGAAGCGCTGCATCCTCTCCGCCGTGAGGC
>CAYXVG010000193.1:0-2686 GCA_964468205.1 uncultured Solibacteraceae bacterium
TTACCGGCAAAGAGAGGGATTACGAGTCGGGGCTGGGGCTGGATTACTTTGGGGCGCGGTACTATGCGGGGGCGATGGGGCGGTTTACGAGTGCGGATCCGTTGATGGCGAGCGCGAAGGCCAGCAATCCGCAGACTTGGAACCGCTACGCCTACACGCTGAACAATCCGCTGCGGTACGTGGACCCTGATGGAATGGAAGTGCCCGAGGAGTGTGTCAAAGATCCAAATTGCACGATTGTTGTCAAGGTCAACGCAATCTATGACAGAACGGCGAACAACGGGAAGGGCCTGACGACCGAGCAGAAGAAACGCTTCAGAGAGCAACAGATTGCGAGGGCCAAGAAGGATTACGGTGTATCGAACATCCAGCTCGATGTCACCTATACGGCCGCAGACACCAGTGTCCGGAATGGAAGGTACCATGTAAATCCGGAACCGGGGAGTGGAACTCTCAACGTAATAGCAGGAACGTGGACCCCGACAGGCGATCGAGGGACCTCCGGTGCTGATGTGGGGAGGGATGTCGCACTCTCGTGGATAGACATGAGCAAAGCTCAAGATGCGCCATCGTACTTCTATACGAGTACAACAACACATGAACTCGGCCATCAGTTCTTGGGACACGTCTACCTTCCCCAACCTGGCTTCTTCGAGAAATGGGGGAGGGAACGCGAAGTAGACAGCCGAGTCAGAGATCAGACCTCGGGGCACCCGCAGCAGGATTTTCGTGAGGGATTGCAACACCGCCGCTATGCTGCGCCCCTCAACCCCGAGGCGAACAAGCCCAAGCAGTGACGCACGACGATGCCGAGAATCCGCATTGTTTCGATGGTGGTTGTGGCGTTGATATTGGTCTGGGTCGATGTGTCGATTGGGATTTTGTTGTGGTCTGAAGGTGGCTGGCCTCGGCATTTGCAGCTGAGATCAGCGGACTCGGGGTTCATTCTGACCGTTGGCTATGTTCGGCTCACTGTGGTTGACTTGCTGCTATTTGCAGTGCTTATTGGTGCTCACCTGGGTCTTGCATACATGGGAACCCGAGGACGCAGGAGACGTTTGGCACGATGAGATGGCTCGCATCAACGATCGTGGCTCTGGCACTTGCGCTGCTGATGATGCCATCTAGTGCCCGAGCACACGTCGAGCGGCCCGTCGATCTACGGGTACGACAGACGGTGGGCTCGACCCTTGCGGCTTCCTCGGTCCGGATCTACCGTTACGACGCACAAGAAACCCCGCCTATCTGCCCCGCGCCGAGCCGTTCGGCTGGCGTACCTGTGGATTTCTGCAACTACGACGGCCTTCTCCGGCACATGCGCCGTCAGATCACCGCCAAAGAGAAAGATTACGAGTCGGGGCTGGGGCTGGATTATTTTGGGGCGCGGTATTATGCGGGGGCGATGGGGCGGTTTACGAGTGCGGATGCGCCGTTGCTCGATCAAGACCCACTAGATCCACGGAGTTGGAACCTCTACGGTTACGTTCGGAATAATCCCCTGAAATTTGTGGACCCTGATGGCCGGGCGCACAGGGTCTGCAACCAGGACGGAGACTGCGGGGTGTACTCCGACGACGATTACGACGAGCTAAGACAGAACGAGAGCTACATCGTCGCCAACGGGAAGATCTACTCACGCAACGAAGATGGGACGCAGGGTGATCAGCTCGGCACTGCGGGATATTGGGGAAAGGATCTCAGCGACCTCGGGCAGGTTGTAGTTGGCGGCCTGGCAGAGCGAGCCGACGCTTCGAACCAGATGATAGCCGGTGTCGCGGGGCTCTCAGCGGCTACGGGAGCATTCGCCGCCGTGGGTGTCCCTGCGGCTGCTGGATTCGCGAATGAGCTTGCGCTCGGTGCTGCGACAGGCAGAGTCTTCTATCACTACGCCAGAATTGGCGAAGCGGGTAATGCCGGGCGCTTGATCGATGAAACGAGAGTTGGGCGTTTCATCTCGTCATTGTCTGTTCCGCAGTCCGTGAGGAACTTTGCGTTTCGTCTGCTCTCACGTCCCTGGGCCTCAGGCGCAAGTGGGTCTGTCCAAGTGTTTGCTCAACCTGGTCGGTTCCAACCGGGGACCGGGGGAACGCTCTACAATGTCGAGTTGCCGAGACTGCTTGGCAACCCAAATGTGCGTTTGGTATATAGGTGAAGCCATGGACTGGCGGATACTCGCGCGTCGTTTACACGATACATTCGATAGGTTCCCATCCAAGTTGTTCGCAGGCGACGGCTTTGCCGTGCGCATTTACTCTCGCTATGGAGTCCGGTACTGCGAAAGCGAGAAGAGGCTCACTCTGATGACCGGTGACGAAGAGGCAACCGACCGCTACGGCCGAACTTGGCTCGTATTCCCAACGACTGAAACACAAATCTTTGTCCCTAATCACATGGTGTGGGACGATGGTCAGCCGCTTTCCGAGGAGGAGAGAACTTTTGCGATAAATCGCATCTGTGACACCTTCGCAAAAAGAAAGGAGCCCCACCGTGTGGTTGTTGGAGATGAGATCTACGAACAGATATGGCGGGACATCGGGCAAGCGTCGTAGAGTCAGCGGTTCCGGTGGGAGGTCTCGCGGACAGTCGGGACGGCGAGGAAACGTAGAGAAAGCGCAGAGGGGCAGGAGATCGCGACGAACCGGATTACGGATGGCGGCTACAGCTATGACGATGCCGGGAACCTGCT
>CAYXVG010000194.1:0-2520 GCA_964468205.1 uncultured Solibacteraceae bacterium
AACCTTCACCTCCCTCACATTCCCATACTCGTCCACCGTCCGCTCCACTTTCGAGGTTCTGGAAGTGGGTCCGGGGTCCATCAGTTTCTCCACCACCGAGGCATACGGCCGTCCGGCGCCATCCTGGCTCCAGGTGAAGATAGTCCTCGCCTTCGTCGAGCCACTCGAGTCTCGAACCTCCGGAGAGTGGTAGGGAAGACCAACTTGCCATTCGGGGCCTGTCAGATGATGCCAGTAGATCCTGCTGTCGCCATCTGGCCCCACCACGTGCCCATACCAATGGAACCACCGCTCGGTGTCTCCCCCGTTGCGGAGAATAGTGTATCTCTGCGCTGCCCCGCCGGCAGTGTCCACCAAATCCCGGTACCGAACTCCTCGCTGCGTTCGATTTCCCAGAAACGTGAAGCTCGTATGTTCCCACCTGAGTTCGCCACCATACGGAAAGACGACCCGTTCCAGTTCGCCGGCCTCATTGGGCGCGTATTCGAAACGGTGAGTTAGATTCAGCCCTGCAATCGTGACGCTTTCAAGGCGCTTTGCCGAGCCGTGTTGTTCCGAAGGGGTGAACGGTGACTGCAGAGGCTCCACGGGGGAATACGAAAATGTATATTCTTCACCGCTATCGATGTAGTTTCTGATGCTCGTGAGATAGCGGTCCGTATACTCGAATTCGAAAGTCCGCGGAGGCGAGAAAGTATCGTCTGCGCGCACATCTTCGATGGTCAGAATCCGGGCGCTTGAATTCCAATCTGGAAAGTGTTCCCCTTGCTCATAGAGGATCCCGATCCAGTTCCCGTTAGAATCCTGAATGTGGGTTGGATAGCGCGTGCCGGCGTCCTCTTCGGAACCGCTGCTCGTACAGCCCATGTACCACGACGAGCCATCGGCAAAGCGAATCTTGCCGGTGGTGGATTCATACCATACATAGACTCCGCTGCGATCCGAGAAAACTTGATCACCGTCATCGTCGTAGAGCCGGTATTCTGCCCCAGTGGCGTCTCTGTATACGTAATGGTCAATCACCCAGTAGCTTCTCCAGTAAGGGGTCAGTGAGCCAATCAGCGCTCTCCAGCCGAAACCGTATCCGGTGTCGCGCCCCAACTTCCAAGTACCCCCGTTGTCGCGCCGCCAGTTCTGAGAGTTGTAGGACAGCATCACTGGAACAGCCGCTCCGTTGCGCCCTCGGGCCATCACCAACGGCAGGCTGAAATTTAGGTTGCCGCTCCGCATGTCGATCTGTTCACCCATCCCTCCCCAGTACGCTCCGTCCGGCCGAACCCCCACGCGCCGCGGGTCCAGTTGTTCTGGATCCGAAGTCGCGACGGAAAAAGTAACCCACGACTTATTGCCGTGATTGTCGGTCGCATCGATTGAATACTCGTACTCTGTCGAGGCGGCAACTGTCCGGTCGATGAACTCGGGAATCGGCGTCGCCTGCAGGTAATGGCCATCGCGGTAGACGTGATATCTCGACAAGCCGCTTCCGTTTGAATCGTCGGCAACCCCTTTCCACTGGAAATGAACGGCATCAGGATATACCGATGTCCCGATACTCGATCGCTCCACGGCGTCTGGCGCGACTCTGTCTGCCGGCCCCAGACTCACCGCACGGATGGTGTTGCCAGCCGCGGCGTTCATGACTCCCACGCCAGCCTGCCCTGCCGGAATCGAAATCCCCTGATAGTGACCGAGCCTGACTCGTCCGCCGATGTGCGTTTCAATGAAATTGCCGCGAGCGTAAGTCCGAATCTCCATCCCATCCCAACACGGCGTCCCTGCTTGCGCCAGCGTGGAAACCACGCCGCCTTCGCGCTTGTAGAGCACGAGCGTCGCATTGCAGGAGCCTCCTGCATAGGTCGGGTTCTGCAATTCCACTGAGTAGTAGGTTCCAGAACTCGCCGGTCCGGTTAGCGCGTCTTGTGACGCACGCAGGTACTGCACGTAGGTCCCGCCCGACTGCGTCAGCCGAAGCGTCATCTTCACCTCGTAGTCGCTCGTCCCGTCCGGCGCCGCAACAGTTGAAATCAATGAGCCGCCGTTCGGGTCCGCCGATGTCAGCCCGTCAGGGGTGGCCGTCACCGCGCCATTCTGTGTCCATTTCGAAGGATCGATGATAGTCAATTCGTCCGAGTAGTAGTATTGATACTCCCCGTACGCTACACTGGCGCAAGCCAGCAACAGCAACGCTTTCAGCCCCGTCATGGCCGCACCGCCGCGAAACTCTCGATCTGGAACTCTCGTTTGTGCTTCCGGAACTCCTTCTCTATATCCGCCTTCTTTGCGTGTCCGCGCCGGAACACCTTGATCTCCGGCTGCCGTTTCTGCTCGTCATACAGCGCGGCGAATGCCCGGAACTCTCGCGCCATGAATTCAACCAGCGCGAACTTCCCGTCATCGCTAACCTCGTAGCGGTAGCCGAGAATCTGCTCGCCGCCGCCCTTGTACCAGTCTTCCGGAGTCCTGCGCATCACCACGCTCCGCCCCACCGCCATCTCCCCGGGAGCCGGCGCGAACATCGGC
>CAYXVG010000195.1:0-2517 GCA_964468205.1 uncultured Solibacteraceae bacterium
GCCGATGTTCGCGCCGGCTCCCGGGGAGATGGCGGTGGGGCGGAGCGTGGTGATGGAGCGGCCAGGAGAAAGCCGCTACGAACCGGACAAACGCATTACCGGCTTCCACTATCAGGTGAGTGACGATGGCAAATTCGCGTTGACGGAATTTACCGCACGAGACTTCCGCGCGTTTGCACACATCTACGCAGCCCAGCAGAACATTCCAGTCATTAAGATTTTCAGACGTGGTTATACGACACGACAGGATGTCGAACGAGAGTTCCGGAAGCACAAGAAGAGCTTCGACTGGCAGAGATTCCGGGGAGGCCGCCAATGAGACTCGCGATCCTGTTCATCGCAACGCTAACCATTGCCGCCGGCGCGAAGGCGGAATACACGTACTATTACACCGACAATCTAACGTCGATCGATCCCCTGGCTTGGTGGCAAAACGGCACACTGACGGCTGGTCCAGAGGGGTTGACTTCGCCGGACACCAATGGCGGATCCCTGATTTCCATGGCGCCCGTACCGGACGGTACAGAGAACTACGAGGTTCAGACAACGTTGCGGCTGACAGAATCTGGCGGGACGTATGTGCAGTACTTCCGGGCAACTTCAGACGCGCTGACCGGACCTTCGGGGACCGGAACATTCGTTTCGATTGAGTTGGAGGCGCCGACGTTCGGTGGAGGAGGATGCACGGCGCAATTGAACGTCTTCCATACCGATGCGGCAGTCACCACCCTTCTGGGGACTAAGACAGTCAGTTGCCACGACGGCATGGTCATCAAAAGCGTCGCCGGTAATACCCTGATCAACACATATATCGATGGCATCTTCGTCTTCGGACATTTCGTCGACGAGAGCCTGGCAGGACAACCGGGCGTTGGGGTTCTTGACGCGCCTTCCGGCAATTCGATTGCGCGGGTGGAGTTAGGCGCCCTTGACTACACTCCTCCCGACCCAGTGGATCCAACGACCATTGGGGCAGCGATATTCGCCGAGAAAGTGGAGTTGAAGTGGCAACGCGTGGACGAGTCGCAAGGGCCGGGAGTCCGTTGGTATCTTATCTATCGCAACGGAGAGCTTCTCGGAAGCGTTAGAAGCCCAGAATTTGTTGATCTACTAGCAGAGCCGCAGGCCGAATACACCTATGAAATTAAGGTCCAGAGCTACCATCCCGCGATTTCCGCGCCTGCGACCTTCGCGCTCACGACTCCACCATCCGGGCATATCGATCCGCGACGAGTCGGAGTGCGCCCGCAAGGGGCCTATTGGGGCGGGATGGGTGAACAGACCGATATGCTTTCGGGCAACCTGAACTTTGCCTTGCCATTGATTCGCCCGCAGGGCCGCTCTGGAGCGGTCTTATCCTTAGGACTCTGCTACAACTCTCAAAACTGGCGAAACGATGGCGGGTCATCCTGGAAGATGGATCACGACATCGGCTACGGGTTTGGCTGGAAGATGCTGCTGGGTTCGATTACGCCTTCATGGCGGAGCTATTGGGACATTGATCACTACCGGTACATCGATTCCAGCGGCGCGGAATACCGCCTGTACGACGAGAATGGCGACGGGGTATTTACCGACCGCGAGGGTGTTTATGTCTGGTACGACTCGACGCGGCATTGGCTGCGATTCGCCGACGGATCACGGTGGGAGATGAGCGCCGTAAGTGGAGGAATAGAGGCCGATGCCGGGACACGATATCCAACGAGAGTTCAGGATTCGAATGGGAACTGGTTTGGAATCGTATACCGGCCCGGTGCAGGCGCAGCCGAATGGAACACAAGCGGACGCATCGCATTGGTAGAAGACGTGCGAGGACACAACGAGGGCGATTTCTGGACCTATGAATTTGCGTACACGGACGGACACCTGACGGCCATAAGCAACGACGTGGGCACGGGAGAACACTACTCTTTTACGTATTCCAGCAGTCAGACCATCCGGTCGCCTTTTGACTGGAATGAAGGGTTCGGGGAGGCAAAGCTGCTGGAAAGCGTGACGCGCAGCGGTCCGGGCTTGACGCACAGTTTTGTATACAGCTCGAACCAGTCCGGTGAACTAGAGAAGGTTATTTTGCCTTACGGCGGCGAATTGCGGTGGGTCTATCGCTCGTGGGCTTACGGCGATGGGCGCCAACTTAGGGAACTGATGTCACGGTACCTTCGAAGCGAAAGTGGGGGGAACGAAACGCTGCATCATTTCTGGCACAAGCCGGTAACGACGGGGCCGATACGCGACGTGGCGAACGTTTACAATCCAGACCGGCCGGAGGATCACGTATGGGAATTCCACTCTGATCTTGGCTCGTGGAACCTGGGACTTGTATCTTACGACTACTGGCGAAGAACGACGGACTGGCACGCGCTGAATCGCAGCGCCTACACTTGGGAGCGCGATGCGGCCGGCCGGCCTTACATCGGGTCGATCGAGACGTCTCTCAGCTTCGGGACGCCTCAGGCGAAGGTCTCGAAAGTGGAGCGGACGGTGGACGAGTATGGGAATGTGAGGGAGGTGAAGGTT
>CAYXVG010000196.1:0-2463 GCA_964468205.1 uncultured Solibacteraceae bacterium
CGTACGCGTCCGGTGAACCCATCTTCCCTCGCCTGAAGTCCAACCGCATACTGGTGGCATGATATCAGCGCGGAAACAAGCGGAGATGTTGGCGCGGCGGGAGCGTTGGTCGGGCATCGTGGAGCGGGCGGAAGCCAGTGGGATGTCGATCCGCGAGTTTTGCCAGAAGTACGACGTCAACGAGGGGCAGTTCTATCACTGGCGCCACCGGCTTGAACTGGAATCCGGCAAGAGCCAATCGAAGCCTTCAGCCGGGGCAGAATTCGTGCTCGTGCAGCCGGCGCCGAAAGCTCAGCCAGAAACGATGGCGGGAGGCGAAGCGGCCGTCCTGGAGTTGACGCTGGATCGCGGGTGGCGGCTGCGGATTCCGCGTGGAGTGGATGAGGCTACGCTGCGTGCGGTGCTGGCCGCGCTGCGGTAGGCGGCCATGATCGGGCTACCGGCGGCGGTGCGGGTGTATCTGTACACGGCGCCGTGCGACATGCGGCGGGGCTTCGATGGGCTGAAAGCGCTGGCCGAGTACGGGGTGGGCGTCAATCCGCTGGGCGGGGATCTGTTTGTCTTCTGCAGTCGGCGGGCGGACCGGCTGAAAATTTTGTATTGGGATCGGGACGGCTGGGCGCTGTGGGCGAAGCGGTTGGAGGCGGGCACCTACGCGTTTCCGTTCGCCTCCTCGGGGCGAAAAGAGATCACGGCTGCCGAGTTGGGCGCGCTGCTGGAGGGGCTGGATCTGGGGAGTGCAAAACGGCGAAAACGCTATGTCGCACCGCTGCAACAAAAGTGCATTGGACCCCAATAAACATTGGGTTTCCATGCATTTTTCGCTTCACTTTGGCCACTACAAATCGTATACTTCTTGTAGTGAAGATCGACCCCGCCAACCTGCCCGATAACCCCGCAGTACTGAGGCAAATGGTGGTCGATCTGACTGCACAACTGGAGGAGCACGAGCGGCGCTATCAGCGGGTACAGAACATCCTGGAGCAGTTGCTGCGGTGGCGCTTCGGCCAGAAGCGGGAGAAGCTCGACGAACGCCAGATGTTCCTCTTCGCGGTGCAGTGGGAGGCCGAAGGCCGTTCCGCACAGCAACTGGCGGAGGAGTTGGGACTGGACGACGACGACCCGCTGGCGCCGGAAAAAGAACCGGAACCCAAGCCGGCCAAGCGGCGGGGCCACGGCCGCAAGCCGCTGCCGCGGTCGCTGACGCGCGAGCGGATCGAGCATGAGCTCTCAGAAGCCGAGCGGCAGTGCCCGCAGTGTGCCCAGCCGATGGCCAAGATTGGCGAGGAAGTGAGCGAGCGTCTGGAGTATGTGCCGGCCTCGCTGAAAGTGATCGAGGATGTGCGCGCGAAGTACGCCTGCACCTGTGGCGGGGGGCTGAAGACGGCGCCCAAGCCACCGCAGCCGATCGAGAAGGGCGTGGCCGGGGCTTCGTTGCTGGCGCAGGTGGCGGTCGCCAAGTACGCCGATCACTGCCCGCTGCACCGGCAGGCAGGCATCTTCCGGCGGCACGGAGCCGAGATCTCGCGGAAGACGATGTGCGGTTGGATGCAGCAGACCGCCGAGTTGCTGGCACCCTTGTACGAGCGGTTGAAAGGGCAGGCGCTGGATTCGAAAGTAGTGCAGACCGACGACACGCCGGTGGCGGTGCTGGACCGGAAACTGACGAAAACGCGCACCGGGCGGATCTGGACTTATGTGGGAGCGGAGGCGACAGTGTACGACTACACGCCGACGCGGAAGCGGGATGGGCCGGAGGAATTTCTACAGGACTATCAGGGATACCTGCAAGCCGACGCCTATGCCGGCTACGACCAGTTGTTCAAGGAGCCGGACCGGGGCCTGGTGGAGGTGGGCTGCTTTGCGCACGCGCGGCGGAAGTTTTACGAAGCGCGGTCGAGCAATCTGCCCTGCGCGGGGCCGGCGCTGGCCTACATCGGGCTGTTGTACCAGGTCGAGCGAAAGGCGCGCGCGTGGACGAGCGCGGAGCGATTGCAGTTGCGCGAGCGTTGCGCGGCGCCGGTGCTGGAGGAGTTGCGGGCATATCTTGAGCGGGCGCGGGTCGCTGTGCTGCCGAAGAGTCCGGAAGGGATGGCGATCGCCTACACGCTGTCGAACTGGGCTGCGTTGAGCCGCTACGCCACCGACGGGAATCTGGCGATCGACAACAATGGCGCCGAGAGGAGCCTGCGCGGCGTGGCGGTGGGCCGGCGGAACTGGATGTTTTTCGGCAGCGATGCCGGCGGCCGGACCGCGGCGGTGCTGAAAAGCTTCATCGCCTCCTGCCAGCAGAGCAAGGTTGAGCCGTGGGCCTACCTCCGCGACGTGCTGGAACGCATCGCCGCGCACCCGGTGAAAGCGCTCGACGAACTGTTGCCCGCCAATTGGAAACCTGCCTCGGCGTGATCATCCAACAAAGCCGCAATACGGGGCACGGCTAACATGGGTTCACAGGACGGATAC
>CAYXVG010000197.1:0-2451 GCA_964468205.1 uncultured Solibacteraceae bacterium
CCTGGGTGTCTGCTAAGGGGGGCTTCGGGGTAGAGTTTTTCGCGCTCGCCAGCCATTTTGGGAGAGGCCGTCGTCGCGGAGGAGGTTGCAGTAGTTTCAGAGCTTCTGAACGATGGACTGGGAGGTCATGGGTGAAGTTGTATTTTATGCCGGATGGGGGGCAGCGGGCTCAGGGCTTGAGAGTGGGATCGACCCAGTGGACCTTGCAGGGAAAGGGATTGAGGTAGAGGAAATCCTTGTCGGTGGTGAGGAGGACGGCGTCGGAGGCGATGGCGCAGGCGGCGATCCAGGCGTCATTGTCCGACATGGCCCGAGCTCCGGCGGGGTGGGCGAGCGCTGTGCGACGGACGGTGACGTAGGCGTCGATGACGTCGCCGGAGTCGAGCGGGATGGTCGTGACTTCGTCGAGCGCCTTGGCGAGGGAAGCGATCTTCTTCGGCCCCCACTTGTTGCTGGATGCCATCACGGCCAATTCGCCGTGAACGACGATGCTGGTGAGAGGGCGGAGCGCCGGGTCGGACAACTCGAACGTCGATTGGATGTACTGTCCGAGTGGATTGGCGCGGACGAGGTTGAGGATGATGTTGGTGTCCAACAGGAATGTTGGAGAACTCGGCGGCATCAGGCTTTGCCTCGGACCTCACGAAGCATTCGCTCGAAGTCCTCGGCAGATTCGTCGCCGGGCCAGATGCCGAAGAAAGCCGCGACCCCCTTTTTTCGCTTGCCGCTCTCTGCGATGATCTGCCGATAATTCCGGTGCACCATAGGGCGAGGAATCCGGGCAAACAGAGCGGGCTGGTTTTCGCCGGAGCGGATGGCGGTGGCATCCATGCGCAGGGCGCGGCCGGAAGGGCGGTAGACGACGCGGCCGTGGACGAGGACGCGCTGACCGAAGTAGGCAGCGAGTTCGGGAGCATCCTTGGGGTCTTTGAGGACTCCCCGCAACTCGGCTCCGTCGTCCATTTTGAGCGAAAAGGAGCGGGTGCTGTAGCGGATCATGTCGAGGACGCCGACGACGCGGGCCTGGCGCTCGGGCGGGGTCCGGCTGGAGAGGGACGTCGCGGTTGCGGTGACGGCGGTATCGAGGACGGTCCGCCCGCGCGGGACGGTGCGGGTGCGGCCCCCGGGCAGGGTAAGGGACAGGAGCTGATCGCCAAAGACCGGCTTCAGGGCGGAGAGCCGTTTGAGCAGCCCGGTGTCAAACCATTCGCTCTCTTCCTGCTCGCCGCCGACTTCGGCGACGACGCGGGCGAAGACGTCGACGGCGGTCTCCTTCTCCGATGGGCGGGTGTCCCAGAGTTCCTTTTGCCGGTAGAGGTCCTCGGCGGCTTCGCCGAGGGCGGGAACGCCGAGGACAAGCAGAGTGTCGTCTTTGTCAGCGGCATAGTCAAGGAGACGCACGTCGGCGGCTCGGCGGAGCCAGTCGGGCGCGCGGCCCCGGCCGGCGCTGGCGCCTTCGATGGCCATGCGGAGCGAGCCCGCGAACAGAGGGTTGAGTCTTGTGAGAAGGTTTCCGCAAGTGTCCAGCGGCAGCCGGTGGCGGATATCATCCGCGGTGGTCAGGCGCAGGGGCCGTTCTTGGTAGTTCAGGAAGCCTCACCTCCTTGATGCGGCAACAACATTATAGCGGGAGAATGTGATTGGAGACTATCGCGGTGAAAGAGATCGGGCGACCGGCGGAGGTGTTCGCGCCGGGAGAGATTCCGCGGGAGCAGTTGGCCGAGCGCGGCTGGACGCCGGCGGATGCCGCGCGGCGGTTGGCGATGGAGACCCGGGAGATGGCGGTGCTGCTCGACGGGCGGCGGCGGGTAGATACGGAGTTGGCCGCAGGACTGGCGAAGTTGCTTGGAACGTCAATGGAGTTGTGGTTGCGACTGGACGGGGCGAGATTCGAGGCGGCGCAGACACCTGAGCGATAGCAGTCGTGAGCGTGTTGCGGGTATCGGCGCGCGGTGCGTAGAATCGGGGCGTGGAGAGAGTTATGGCGGAAATTCCAGTCGACAGAGAACCGCCCGGAGCGTTTTGCCGGACGCACCATATCCGGAGGCTTTCTCTGTTCGGTTCGGTGCTGCGGGCGGACTTCTCGGACGCCAGCGACATTGACGTGCTGGTGGAGTTCGAGCCGGGCCATGTGCCGGGGCTGGCTTTCTTCGGGATGGAGATGGAGCTGAGCGAAATCCTCGGGCGGAAGGTGGACTTGAACACGCCGCGATTCTTGAGCCCGTACTTTCGGGATTAGGTACTCTCCGAAGCGCAGATGGTGTATGCCGCGGCGTGATGCGTCGGAGAGGTATCCGTTCTGGCGGCGAAAACAGAGTTGCGGCGCGCATAGTGCCGCAGATCAGTTGGGATGATCTCCGGAACTAGTCCGGTGGGGTCTGCGCAGGCGGCGCGGAAGCTTGGTCTAGGACCGACAACAACTGAGCGGCCAGCATCGATTCCAGAAGCTGC
>CAYXVG010000198.1:0-2141 GCA_964468205.1 uncultured Solibacteraceae bacterium
GGGGGGGGGGGGGGGGGGGGGGGGGGGGGGGTGTGGGGGGGGGGGGGGGGGGTCGGTGAGTGGGGGCACTGCCGGGGCAACAATCATCCACCGCCGGGCATTTTCACGAACTCTGTCAACCTACCCTCTTTTTGTAGGTTGACGGAATTGGTGAAAATCCTTGCCGGAATTCTTGAGGAAGCTTGCCACGATTGATGACGAGGTCCTACTCGGCACAGACGGGGGCTTGTGGCTCGGGACAAAGCGCCGGTTTGTGCAATGCCCGAGGGGAGATCTATCCGATGGCAGGCCACATTTCACGGTCGGGCGTTATAAGTCCGGGTGAATCATCCAGGTGCGACAATTCGAGACATCCCGTGGATTCACGGTGCCAAAGCTGCGGGTGGCGGCTGCCCGTTACTTTGTGCGACTAGACGCTCAAAGCGCTGCGCCCTGTCCAGTTGTGTGCTGACCTCGATAGCGAGATTCCGGATCGTTGCGTCTTTGTAGTCAGCATCAATTCGCAATGCATGCATGCGAAGCCCAAAGACACCAATCTGCTTGATGATCGGGTCATTGTGCCTCTGGCAATAATCCCAAAGCTTCTTGTGCAAACCTGGGTGGGTCGCGTTGAAGTTCAATGTCCGAGCCTTGGCCAAACCAAGGTTGAAGACAAAGTAGTATGCTCGGCCAAGAGAGGTTCTTTGAGCACCTTCACCCGGTTCATTGCGCAAGCGGTGCGCAACAATGAGAAACTCCCGCCAGTTAAACGGCATCCTGAATCTCGTAGTCAAAGACGAGCGCGCCGCCCGAACGGTGGCAGTTTTCTAGCCACCAATTCTCGTCGAAGGTATGCAGAGCGCGTTCCGGGTCACGAAGATCTGCGGGCAATTGCACCGCAACCTTGAGCAAGCTGTCGTCCTCGGAGAACTTCGCCCGAAGCTGGATAATACGTCTGTCGCCGAAGGCTCGCTGGAGGGGTGCGACGGCCTCGATCAGGATCGCGTAAAGGGCCGGTTGTTCACCAAGAATCTCGATGATGAGATCATTTCTGTCCACGATGGTGTAATGCTGTTGCAGTGACCGAATTTGCCGAGCTAGCTCTCGAGTCGGAAGTATCTGTTCGTAGGGATTGTCTTGTGATTGGAGATTTCCGCCACGGCTTCGTACGTCAACGGGTTCGAGAGCAACGTCGGTGGACCACGTCATCATCTGCGGGTGTTCGTACCATTCAGGCCTTTGATGTTGAGGGTAAGGCGGCGGCGGTGCAGGGAATGCCTGCGGCACATCATAGGGGAATGCACTAAGCACTGGGTGCCTCCTCCACGCCTAGAATCTCGAACAGCATTTCTTCATCACTGCGGACTTTGGCCAGGATGTCTGATAGCGGTGGCTGTCCTTTGAACTGGGACGTTAGGCGCACAAAAATCCCGTTTGCCAAGGCAACTGAGAAATCAAGCAACACATCGCCGTCGGCCCACCTCAGATGATTGCCGAACGTTTCGGCTTTGCGTTCCACCATGAGCTTCTTGAACGGTCCGGGTACCAACGGCGCAAGTATTTCCTCGCGCGTCTTTGCCAACGGCTGCAGATGCATCGCAATCGTGAGCGTGCAGGAGTCGATCGTTGCGCCGCTGTCCTCAAGCAATGCCCGCTCCGCTGCGGCCAACACTTGGCCGTCCTCATCTGCTGTAGCCCAGGATGATCCGTCTTTGCCGAAGCTGTACTCTTCAGCCGAGAACTGGAATCGGACACCCCGTTCGGGAATCCTGAACACGACTTTGTGATCGGCAAGGGTCCCGGCTGTTACGATCTCAGTGTTCGCCAGCCGGAAGTTGAAAGGCAGCAGCGCAGTGACGACCGCTTCAAAGGCTCTCGCGCGGTCATTACCGATCAAACCGATATAGGGGCGGACGAACCGCGCCCGATATTCTGCACTTGCGGCTGAGATCTTGATCGGTTCAGGCATAGCGCTTCACCTTGATTCCATTGTCGTCTCGCTTCTGGGAAAGGGCAAATGTTGCCAGTGGTCGTCAATGCCTTTGCGACTACCAGTCTGCCGCCTTATCGGCGGTGATGACCAGCACAGTAGGCCCTGGCCAACTGTAGGCAACAGTGTCCACGCGAGCGGAGCTCTTGGGACACTGAAGCCAGTCCCTGGG
>CAYXVG010000199.1:0-2130 GCA_964468205.1 uncultured Solibacteraceae bacterium
GCAACACATCGGTGGATCAAAAACTTGAACTCTCTTCATTTGTTTCCTTTCGTTCCTGTTGAGTTTTGGTAAGGCTGGAGTTCTCATACGCAGAAGCGCACTGAAGAACGTTTCCACCACCTGAACCGCCAGCCCATCCACATCACCCGGTCCAGGTTGTCCAATCCGCTTCGGCGCAACAATCGCGGGCATCGACCGCGCGATCCGCCCGAACGGGTTCGACTCCGATCGGCTGAAATCCGGTGGTCGCAAGCTTGTAATGGCGGTCCGATCGTGCCGGCGAACTGTCCTCTCCGAACTCTGGTCAGATCTAACTCCGGCCCTCATATTTCGATGATAGCGGAAATATAGAAATTTTGTCAAGATGTATTCTACTGCCAAAATCTCGTAGCTTTTTTGGCTTCTTGGTTCGCGGCCTTGGCGCATCTACGGTGTTTTTGCTATTTTCGAAGGAGCGTCGGCGCCTTGGCCGAAACCGTCCGGCAGAACCATGGCCCAAAGAAAAGCACAATCGCAACAGATCATACGCTACGCCGAGATGTTTTCAGCGATGGGCACCGAGGCGCGATTGCGTATTATGCGATTGCTGCTTAAAGCCCACCCGGAAGGGATGGTGGCGGGCGATCTCCAGTCCGAGTTAGGTATCCCTGCGTCGACCCTCTCGCACCACCTTGACAGGTTGAAACACGAAGGTTTGGTGACCGTGCGGCGCGAGGGCACATACCTGTGGTACTCGGCGAATACCGAAGCACTGCAAGATCTCCTCACATTCCTCTACGCCGAGTGCTGCACCCGTAGTAAGGCGATCAAGCCCGACGTGATCATTAAGCTATGCCGATGAGGTCTTAGATACGCAGTCAAGCGATGGATTCTTCGGTTTCTGTGGACTGACAATCTGGCCCGAAGCGAGCTGCGGGACAGATTGTTCTGGGCCGAGCTCAGCGACAAACGCGAACACTGAGAACGCCTTCGAGGCCGGAGTTGGTTCGCCCTGAAGCGGTTGAACCGATCCGGGACATCGGTATCGATACTCCGGGGAGGCGTCCGAGACCGGTTGGGTCGATGATCCGCTGAAACAGCAGTTCGGTATGTCATCACTTCCTGCGATTGATGCGCGGTCTTCACAATCGGGCGCCGGCAGACTAATCGAACCACACTCGGTTGATGTCGCACGAGGTCGGCTCTCTCCTACCGCGTGCCATCGCCGCCGCAGGGGACCGAGCAGGATTTCGCGGCGTGTCAGTCCTCGCGCAGTCCGATGGCGAGCCAGAAAGAAGACTTGGCAGTTGACAGCGTACTAAGGTTCATGGCAATATGGCAATGGAGCCATGAACCTCGCCAACCGAGAACGCTATGAACTACGCGCCAAGATCGCCAAGGCGTTGAGCCATCCCACACGTCTCATGTTTCTTGACGCCCTCAAGCAGCAGGGCGAGATGTGCGTCTGTGATCTGACGGAACTCGCGGGCGCCGATCAAAGCACCGTATCCAAACATCTAGCCATCCTCCGGGAAGCCGGTCTGGTCGGTGTGCGGCGAGATAGATCGATGAGCTTCTATTCGGTGAAATGCCAATGTCTGGATGGCTTCTTCGGGTGCATTGAGGCAGTGCTCAATGACAACCTAAAAGCCCAGCAAGCGCTGGTTTCGATGTAGTAGCTCTTTTTCTGGCCTGAATATGGCCATTTGGCGATTGATATGTCGAGAGAGTGGAAAATTTTCGCGGCGTTCGCCGCAATTTTCGTTACGGCCTACTATTTGCCGTTATCCAACCCGAAGGTGCAGACGGCCATCCTGGAGGCGTTCCGGATGCTGCAGTGGTATGCGCGGAACCATACGCTAGCCTGCGTTGTCCCGGCGTTGTTTATTGCCGGTGCGATCACGACGTTTCTTTCGAAGGAGGCCGTGCTCCGGCACCTGGGGCCGAAGGCTAAAAAGGTGGAAGCGTACTCGGTGGCTTCGGTCTCCGGCACGGTTCTGGCGGTCTGCTCTTGTAGTGTGCTGCCAATGTTCGCCGGCATTTACCGTGTAGGGGCGGGTCTCGGGCCGGCGGCGGCGTTCCTATATGCCGGCCCCGCTTTGAACGTCCTGGCCATTTTCCTGACGGCGAGAGTGCTCGGATTTGAGCTGG
>CAYXVG010000200.1:0-2119 GCA_964468205.1 uncultured Solibacteraceae bacterium
GGGGACGTGGGTTGCGCTGGGGCATTATCCGTATGGGGAGGCGAAGGGGGCGGGGTCGGGGGAGGATCGGGTGCGGTTTGCGACGTATGAGCGGAGCGCGGGGACGGGGCTGGATTATGCGCGGCAGCGGTGGTACGGGAACGAGGCGGGGCGATTCCTCTCCCCCGACCCCTACGTCGCAAGCGTCGGCCCCGCAGACCCTGCAAGCTGGAACCGCTACGTCTACGTTCAAGGCGACCCGGTGAACGCAACCGACCGCCGTGGGACGGACATGGACTGCAACTGGAAGAATGGAGTGCTGGTCTGCGACGTCGTCCAACCGAGCCTCGATCCTCTCACACAACAGATCCTCGACTCGTGGGACTACTGGTTGCAGTATTCCAGCAACTACGACCAATTCGGCTGGACCCCAGACACCGATTCATCCGAGGGTGGCGAATCGGCATGGCTGGAACGGTTAGCCGCGATCCCGGCGGAAAGTTGCAGTATCGCGGAAATCGCGTTTGAGGGGGATTGTGATTTCGCCGGACGCACTGCAGCAATCGGATTCGGGAGGTATGCCGCCGGACGCTTTGCGCCGTGGGCGGCCGGATGGTGGGCATTGGCTCGCGTGAACGGCTTGGTCGGCGAGCGGGCCGTGGCAAGGCTGCTCGGATTACCCAAGAACGGGACTTCGCACATTGGGAAGTGGGAGTCCCTTTCAGGACGAATGCGAACTCCGGACTTCTGGAACGATCTAACGCGGACAATCTACGAGGTTAAGAACTCACCGACGATAAACTTCGTCCAACAGATCAAAGACATGGCCTATTGGGCAAGGCAGAACGACTACAATTTCGTGCTCTATGTACCCAGGGGCGCTACGCTGAGTGGTCCACTTCAGCAGGCTCAGCGGGAGTACGGATTTGTGATAGAGACCTACATTTGGCCTTAGGAGACGCAAGCGGATGATGACTCGGGAAGAGATCAGAAGGTCCCTTCAGATCGAACGTGAGATCCTTCAGGAAGTTTATGCCAAGACGGGGCTCCGATTTGACAAGGTGGCTGGAATCGACACTCAAAATTTAGAGATCGCTTGCGCTGTTCTGCCCGCGTTGCGCGAGTGGGCCGTCAGGCATTTGGGGGAGATGCCGGAGAACGTGAGATGTGCAATCTACTCGCGCTTCATAACGCCGTATGCGACTGCACACATGAATGCTTTGATCGAATGGTGGCAGCAAGAAACGGGTGATTTGGGTCTGAGCCGTGTCAATCAAGCAATCACCAAGTGTGCTGCGCCGGAGCACGGCGCGCGGCTCTGGGAACTGTCGAACACAATCCCATTTCGAGGCGGATATTTCGAACTGTGGGCGAAGCTTGCGACGTTTCCTAGCGTAGCCCGCCAAGTTCGCGATCGGTTGGTCCGGGCGCTGGAGACTGAGTCGTTGTTGGTCGGTGATCTGTACGACATAGCGACTGTCAACGATCCCCGGATCCGAAAATGGTTTGTCGGCCAGTTGGATTCTCCGAACCCCGACATTCGTGCGGTTGCCAAGCGCGTGGTGAAGCGTGGTGAACGGTTGCCGCGAGGTGTCGCTTACGCGAGCAGCCCTCCTGACCGGCGCACGGAGTTGTATTCCACTGAGATCGACCTGGCGGAGGTGAAGGTAACCCTCGGTCAAATCGCCGTCGAGTTCTCGCTGAAGGTTCCTGCAGCAGTCCGCAAAGCCAAGTTCTTGGACTACGCGGATCTTGACCGCTGGGTCATTGCACCGGTCACGACCAAGAATAGCGGCAGCGCCTGCTTGTGGTTCCGTCTGGAGGACTTGGATACCTTAGAGATTGTAGTGACGGCTCGAGCGCCGGGTGAGCCGGAACAGCTGATGTGAGCCGGGGCGAACCCCGACGGCCTGCATGTATAACTCGTTGTTCACCTATGATGCGGACGTGCTGGGCGGGTTTTATCTGGGGCGGTTGTCGCAGGTGGAGTATGGTCCGGTGGTGGACGGGGGGAAGAAGTACGTGGAGAAGTTTCAGTACTCGCGGGGCGGATTGCCGTTGAAGAAGCGGTGGGACGTGCGGGCGCCGGGGGCGTCGGGGACGCTGGCGGCGGAGTGGGCGTACAACGACGCGGGGCAGA
>CAYXVG010000201.1:0-2101 GCA_964468205.1 uncultured Solibacteraceae bacterium
CCTGTTAACGGGAGCCCTCGCCTCGCCCGCGATCCTGCGCCCGGCGCCGGCGGCCCAGAGTTACCGCTGGGATGAGATCGAGAACCTCATCGCGCGCGGCGATGTGCGCGGCAAGCTGACCCGCGGCGATCTCCCCACGCCCGCCCTGCTGCTCGACCTCGACGCCTTCGAAGCCAACCTCGTTAAGATGGCCCAGCATGCCCGGCAGAAGAGCAAGGCCCTGCGGCCGCACGGTAAAACCCACAAATGTCCGGAGATCGGCAAACGGCAGATCAAAGCCGGCGCCGTCGGAATCTGCGCCGCCAAGATCAGCGAGGCGGAGGCGTTCGCCCGCGCCGGCCTCACCGGACTGCTGGTCACCACCGCCGTCATCGGAAAATACAAGATCGAGCGCGGCGTCCAACTCGCCGCCCGCCGGCCAGACACGATCCTCTGCGTGGATGATGCGCGGAACGTGCGGGACCTGAACGACGCGGCCGGGGCCGCCAAAACCAGGCTGAATCTCGCCATCGACCTGCTCGTCGGCAAGCGGACCGGCATCGCGCCCGGGGAGCCCGCCCTCGAACTCGCCCGCCTCATTGACAAGCTGCCCAACACCGAACTCGCCGGCATCCAGGCCTACGCCGGACCGGCATCGCATGTCATGGGATTCGAGGAACGCCGGGTCAGCTCGCGGGAAGACATGGCCCCCGCCGTGGAAACGCGCGCGCTGCTCGAGAAGAGCGGTCTGCCGTGCAACTGGCTCAGCGGCGCCTCCACCGGCACGTACAACATCGACTGCGACATCGACGGCGTCACCGAACTGCAGCCCGGCAGCTACATCTTCATGGACCTCGACTACAACCGGATCGGCGGTGAGAGCGGCCCCGAGTACCGCGATTTCCAGAATTCCCTGACCGTGCTCACCACCGTCGTCAGCAAGCCGGACAAAGACCGGGCTGTCGTCGACGGCGGCCTGAAAGCCTTCTCCACCGACCGCAGCTTCGGACCCGCCGCCAAGGACATCGACGGCCTCGCATACTCCTGGGGCGGCGACGAACACGGCCAACTCGACCTCAGCAGTGTTTCCCGCGAGGTGAAACTCGGCGACCGCTTCGAATTCATCATCCCCCACTGCGATCCGACGGTAAACCTCTACGACCGCCTCTTCTGCCTCCGCGCCGGCCAAGTCGAAGAAGTATGGCCCATCACCGCCCGCGGCATGAGCCAGTAACGCAAAAGGAGTTCCAAAGCGGAGTTCGAGGAGTTCGGAGGAGTTCGGGTCGAGTTCGGAGTTACGAGTTCGCGGGAGTTCGGGGGAGTTCGGGGAGTTCGGGGGAGTTCGCGAGTTCGGGTCGAGTTCGGGTGAGTTCGGAGTCAAAGCCGGGGAGTTCGGGGAGTTCGGGGCGAGTTCGGAGTCAAAGACCTCAACCCCCGAACTCCGGTGCGCTTGAACGTCACGGAGTTTCTCGATCGTTTTCTCGGGCACGGGTTTTCCGCGGGCCTCGATGCTGCGGCTCAAGTGTTCCGCGGGGTCTAGAACCGGCCAATCCGGGATTTCGAATAGCCTCGGGTCGGGGGCTCCTTCCAACACCGCAACGGCCACACTCCGAGCTTTCAACTCCTCGCCCAGGTATTCCTCCCGTCGGAGATGAAACCAGTTCAGTGCCGGCGCAGCCCAGATTACCTTCCGGATCCCGCCAGGGAAATCGGCTTCCACGACTTCGACGTCATAGCCGAGGATCTTCTCCGACGTAGAAGCGCAACGGACGCTGACGTCTTTGCTGTAAAACATCTGAGCGCAGGTTTCGGGAAAGCGGCTCATCGCTTCCCACTGCACAGGGTTCATCGGCCGGCGGCCGATAGTTCGGGTCAGCGGGTCGATAGTCTGAGCGAACTCCTAACTGACTATCGACCGGGTCGGGATAGAATCGGGGCGGTGCATGGTAGTCGTCTCCGACTTGCTTCCATCCTGCCGGTAGGCCACGGTGACCGTGGCTGTGTCCACCAACGCATTGCTGGCAAAATACTCGAGATTGACCGTAGCCGTAAACGGTTGACGTTCGGTGGCCACGTTAGGCGAAACGACTACGTATGTCGCGACGGCAACTAGAACGCTAAG
>CAYXVG010000202.1:0-2087 GCA_964468205.1 uncultured Solibacteraceae bacterium
GCCTGTCCCCGCTCTTCCCGCGCGCTCCGCCCCGCCGCTCTTCCACGCCAGCCTGTCTCCACTCTTCCACATATTACGTGCTACACTGAACCCGTGCAAAATCGAAAACAGAACCTGACCCTCGTCATCGACGAACACATCCTCCGCGCCGCGCGCAAAATCGCGCTCGATGAACGGACCAGCGTGACGCAACTCGTCCGCGAGTATCTCGCGTCCGTGGTCCAGGAACCCAACCAGCGCCGCCTCGCCAGGGCCCGTCTGAAAACGGTCCTCGACAAAGGCCTGATCGACATTGGCGGCCGGACATGGACACGCGAGGAACTCTATGACCGCTGACGCGCCCCCGGCCTTCGTTGACACGAACATTCTGGTTTACGCTCTTGAGCGAAGCGATTCCCCGAAGAAGCGCACCGCCGCACGGCTGATGAGCGGCCTCATTGCGACCGACCGCCTCCGCGTCAGCACCCAGGTCCTCCAGGAACTCTTCGTCACCCTGACGCGGAAGGTCGCCCGGCCGTGCTCCGCCACCGAGGCCCTGTCGGTCATTGATGATCTGGCCGCCTGGCCGCTCTTCGCCATCGACCATGCCGCCATTCGCTCCGCTGGCGAACTCACCGAACAATCCTCGATTTCTTTCCGGGACGCCCTCATCCTCATCGCCGCCTCACGCAGCGGCGCTGCTGTCGTCTACACCGAAGATCTCAACCACGGTCAGAAAATCCTGGATCTCGAAATCGTCAATCCGTTTCTGGTTGGGGAAAAGGGATAACCACAAAGAGCACAGAGGAACACAGAGTTTCTTGTTACCCACAACGCCCCCCCTTGCACAAGGCGACTGCCTACCGTCTCCCCCCCTTTGCACAAGGGGACTGGCTACCGTCTCCCCCCCTTGCACAAGGGGACTGGCTACCGTGTCCCAAGGCGCGTGCTTTTCGCGCCGCGTGGACACGGCTGCCTGTCCCCGCTCTTCCCGCGCGCTCCGCCCCGCCGCTCTTCCACGCCAGCCTGTCCCCGCTCTTCCCGCGCGCTCCGCCCGGCGCGCAGACACGGCTGCCTGTCCCCGCTCTTCCCGCGCGCTCCGCCCCGCCGCTCTTCCACGCCAGCCCGCCCCCGCTCCTCCATCGACCATGCCGCCATCCGCTCCGCCGGCGAACCCACCGGACAATCCTCGATTTCCTTCTGGGGCGCCCTCATCCTCATCGCCGCCTCACGCAGCGGGCCGCTGTCGTGTACACCGAAGATCTCAACCACGGTCGGAAAATCCTGGATCTCGAAATCGTCAATCCGATTCCCTTCCGGCCTCAGCGCCTCCGCGCTTCGCCCTCTTCCGTTCTCGGCGAGAGAAAGTCCCGGACCTTTGCCAGCAGCTCGCGAGCCTGGTCAATCGTTCTAGCCGCCTCAGCCTCCGTCAGCACCGCATCAAACCCGTAGTCGCCCACCAAGCGTCGATCGAACGCCCCCAGCAACCACCGATGATACTTGACGTCGAACAGCCCGGTTTTCGCGAAGTGCTCGCCGAAGAGCGCGTGGACTCCTCCGTGCTTGCTGGCATGGAGCCCCTTCTCGTGGAGCAACGCCTCCGCTGCATGGAACATCGCGTAATACGCCCGGCCAACGGAGAACTCCGCGTGGCCGGCGCCAAGCAGCACCTCTGCGGCAACGGTCGCCCGCTCGGCCTTCTCCAGCAGCTTGACCGTCTCCTCCTTCACGCCGCCATCGCATCTTCTCTGGCGGACGCCAAAAATGGACTGTCCTTATCCCGCCAATCCCGCTCGGCAACGAAGACCCGGCTAATGCTGACCGAGTATTCGAGCGAAAGATCCGACACCAACTGGTTCGTCCGCTCGATCTCGCCGTCATAGGATTCCAGGCGATCCAGCACGATCAGGATGTCGGCGTCGGATTCCGGCCCGGCATCCCCCCTTGCACGGGAGCCATACAGATAGGTGCCCCGCAGTCGAGCGCCGTAAATCCGCCTCAGCCCAGCGTCCACGTCAGCCAGAAGCATCTTCACATCCACGCTCATAGCAACTACTCTACAGCAACATCCCCCGCCCAATGCGCCCCCCCCCCTTGCACAAGGGGAC
>CAYXVG010000203.1:0-2037 GCA_964468205.1 uncultured Solibacteraceae bacterium
GTTCTCGGGGAACCCAACCCCCAATCCCCGCCGTCGGTTTCAGCCGGCTTGCTCTGGGCATGCGTCAATGCGCCAGCCAACCTCAACGAACCACGCCAGCGCCATGCGAAACCGGCCACACAAGACCACCCGTGAATCAAGCCTCGTCGGACAGGTCGAGGCATGAGACTCGCGCTGCGGTATTAACTTCGGTTCGGCAGACGGACCCCACACACCCTATAGCGCACCCCCGCCGCTTGACGAACCGCGCCGCTTCACCGACAATCGGAAAACCGGCGCAAGTGCTCCACTCTGGGATGAGCCGCCTTCGTAACCGCCGGACGCTCCGCCGAAACCGGCTCGAACGCTCGCGGCGGAAGACCAAATCACAATTCGGGAAGGCACTGACACAAACATGCGTACCGGCAAGTATCGAACGTTGGCCATGGAGTCGCCCGATGATTTGACCTTTGGCATCTCTCCTCTGCCCGTCACTTGTGGATCCGGTCTGAAGATCGGCGGCGGTGAAGTCTATCCCGAAGTCAACTTCACTCTGCCCGCCATCCTCATCGACCGCGAGACCTGGCCCCAGGTGATCGCCCAGTACGAAGACATGGTCCAGCAGGTAATGCGGAGGGCCAAGGCACTACACGTTCCTGGGCTTGTCCTCGAGTTCGAACTCCTGCCCGCGATGACCGAAACGCCCGAATGGGGCGCTGAATTGACGGGACTGCTCAAGCGCCGTCTCATCGATGAATACGAGCGCAGCGGGCTGAAGTCCGCCTTGCGCGTCACGCCCACTGACATCCGGGACCAAGGCAAGCCCCCATCCCTGAGGTCGGGAGAGCCATGGCTCAAACTGCGCGAGTCGTTTGAGTCGTGTGTTGGCGCTGGAGCCGACATCATTTCGATCGAGTCCGTGGGCGGGAAAGAGGTTCACGACCAGGCGCTCCTATACGGTGACCTGTTCGGCATTGTCTTCGCGCTTGGCGTGCTCGCGCCGCGCGACGTGGCTTGGCTTTGGGACCAGATTACGGACGTCTGTGGCGAACGGGCGGCGCCTGGAGGAGACACGGCCTGTGGTTTCGCGAACACCGCCATGCAACTGGCGCATCAGAAGATGCTGCCCGAGGTGCTCGCCGCAGTCGTCCGGGCCATGAGCGCGGTCAGAAGCCTGGTCGCCTTCGAGCACGGTGCACAGGGTCCGTCGAAGGATTGCGCGTACGAGGGGCCTGTGATCAAGGCGATCACCGGTTGCCCGATATCCATGGAGGGCAAGTCCGCAACTTGTGCGCATTTCAGCCCCGTGGGCAATATCGCCGCGGCCGCATGCGACCTCTGGAGCAATGAATCGGTCCAAAACGTCCGGCTGCTGTCCGGCGGCGCTCCGGAAGCTTACGCCGAGTCTCTGATCTATGACTGCCGGTTGATGAATGAAGCGCTGAACCGAGGGGAGGCCAAGCGCCTGCGCGATTGGCTGGTCGCTTCCGATGAGTGGTTGAGCCCGCAGGCCGCTGTCTTGTCCCCGGAAGCGGTATTCGAGATCGCCAGCGCTATCGTGTCCGAGGACACCGATTACGCGCGAACCCTCGCCGCCGGGCGAGTGGCGATCAGCATTCTCCGCACCGGTCTGGCCGGCGGGCGCCTCTCCCTTGGCAAGAAGGAAATCGAGTGGCTGGATAAGATTGAGACCGAGTTCAGCCGCCTCCCGGCCAGTGAGGGCGAGGCGCTCACGGAAGGCCGGGCGCGGTTCTCCGGCGACTGCGACTTCTCGGCCTACGGGCTCGGCTGATCTCCGGGCCAGCCTCCTTCCCGAAACGCCGCCCAGAGGGCCGCCGCTGATGGGCGTGTACTCGGATGAGGGAATCGCCATCAGCTCCCGCTGGTGCGCCGCGTCAGCGACGCCACATAGCCGGACGGCGCTTGGTCGACCAGTGCCTGATTGGTCTTCGACAGATTGCCCATGTCGTAGACGACAGTGAGATCTTCCGGATCCGCCGAGAGCGCGGCCAGCCTCTCGCGGATCCGGCTGAGGGAATCCGGAAACAGCTTCGAGTC
>CAYXVG010000204.1:0-2037 GCA_964468205.1 uncultured Solibacteraceae bacterium
TCGGCAGAATTACCTCGGCCGACGAGCCGCGGCGCATCCAGTTCGGGCTGAAGTATGCGTTCTAAACCGGACTTCAACCTGTAGCCGACCTATCGCGGGCGCCCCGAGGGGCGCCCGCGATAGGTTATTTGCCCGTGACCCGGGAAGCGGCGTTGCAGCGTTTGGTACCTGTGATTCCTTGATGGCGGGCGCGCTGTCATAATAGTCTGCATGTCCACGAAGACCGCCCCTGCCGGGCTGACGCTTGCGTTTCTGCTTTTCGCTTCTTCCGCACTGCCAGCCGGTCTGCCCGACGGGATCGAGCTTTCCGGCAAGTGGCAACCCGTGATTTGGGGCACGCCGGAGGATCCGAAACCCGGCCGCCTGCCCAACCAGAATCCGGCCACGCTGGCGGAGTTGCCCTCTGATATCATCCTGAATGGTGCGAGGCCGGTCCGGTTCACGCACTGGATGTGGGGCGATTGCCGTCTGTACTTCCAACTCAAGGGGCCGGCCAAGGTGAAACTTCTCGGTGAAGTGGACGTGACCCGCCCGGTCGACGACGTCTGGGCGGTGCACGAAGTGGAGTTCCGCGCACCGCGCTGGGCAGGCGCCAGGCTCGCCGCCCCCGCGAAGCTGATCGTGAATGGCGAGGAAGTCAGGATCCCTCCGATGGCGCCGGCGTCGGCTGAACGCATCAACGAACGCGGCGAACAGTTCGGGGCGCTCTGGCTCGAGCTGGGCGACGGCCGCGAAGCCGTGATACGCGACCTCTGGGTGGCGCCGCTTGTTCCGGGTCGGGATACCCCGGCCATCCCGTGGATGGAGATGTTTGACGCGAACTCGCTCGCCGGGTGGGAGGTCAACGGCGGCGAGGCCGTCTATCGGCGCGAGAACGGCGAGATCATCGGGACAACCAAAGTGGGCACGCCGAACACTTTCCTGGTTACAGAGCGCGACTACCGCAACTTTGAGTTTTCTGTTGAAGTCCACGGCGATGTAGCCTTCAACGCAGGCATTCAGTTCCGGTCCAGCGGCCAGGGCGGCCGCGGCCGGCAGAACCGCGCCGTCGGCTACCAATGCGAAATCGATCCCAGCGAACGCGCCTGGAGCGCCGGAATCTACGATGAGGCACGCCGGGGTTGGCTCCACCCGCTGAACTACCTGCCCCACCGCCGCGTCCAGCTTGAGAAGGGCAAGTGGCACGAGTTCCGCATCTATGCTGATGGTCCGGTGATCAAGACCTATCTGAACGGCAAGCTAATCTCACACATTTTCGACGCCATGACGTTGGAAGGCTACTTCGGTTTGCAGGTCCACTCCACCAAAGAGCTCCAACCCCGCGAGATACGCTGGCGCAATGTCCGCATCCGCGTACTGGACTAGATAGCTATGCCAGCCATCGGACGATTTGGCCAAACGGCAGTCCTTTCGGCCCGGCGAACCTCACACTCTTAACTTGTTAGAAAGCCGAAGTGGCGGTGCGTGTAACCGTTACTTGGCAGGTTGTATGTAAAACTATGTAAACGATTTGTAAGAAACTTATTCGAGCGTAACAGGTTTAGCCTTCCATCCATCGGTTTCCGGTGTTAGTCTTCTACAGCAGTTTGAAATGAGCGGCATAGGCAGGGAGTAGCCTCTAGCCGATGAGGTGTAAGCGTTGTGGAACCCGGCTGAGAAGCCAATTGAGAGCCTATTGCCGTTTACAAATATCCGAACCCGCTGTTGCTCTTAGCGGGAGTTTTGGGGGTGAAGATCCAGCGTGGATCTTCCGCAACCAGTACAGGGGAAAACTAAATGAGATTTCTGACTAGCAGTATCGCTATTGCCGTGGTGTGTCTACTTGCGGCGACGCTCGGTGTGGCTCAGACGACCACGGGCTCCATTCAGGGCGTAGTTTCCGATAATACCGGCGCGGTAATACCCGACGCCGAGGTTGTCGCAACCAATACAGAAACAGGTGTGGAATACCGGGCCCGCTCGAACGCAGTCGGTTTCTATCGGATTCCGTCGGTGCCTCCAGGTCCTTACAAGATCGTTTGTACCAGCGTGGGGATG
>CAYXVG010000205.1:0-2004 GCA_964468205.1 uncultured Solibacteraceae bacterium
AGCGGAACTGCAGCGAGTGCCCTTCCCACGGCATCATGAACCGGCGGGACAGCGAAAAATCAAGATTGACCCGTCCCGGCCCCCAAATCATGTTGCGGCCGGCCGGATCGATTTCTCCGAGCGGCCCGGCAATCACCGCTTCGGTATTAAACCAGCGGTCGATGGTTCGCTGCGAAGACGGCAGGTTAACATCGGCGATAAACTGGCCCCGATTCGCTCCGCCGACGTTTGTTGTGTCGACATTGATCGTGTGACCGTCCGGCGTGCCGCCAAGAGCGGAGAAAATGCCGCCTACCTGCCAGTCGCCCAGAATCCACCGTCCCACACCACTGTTGAGATAAGGTTTGCCGGTTCCGAGCGGGAATTCGTAGACAGCGCTCATGACGAAAGCCAGCCGGCGGTCGAGTGATGCATTGCCGCGGTCGTAGGTACGGTCGTATGTGAACGCCTGCTGTGCAGTGAGACCCTGAAACAGGTTCTCGTTACCGTAATCGATGTTGTGCGACCAGGTGAAGGACCCCAGGAAGGTCAGGCCTTTCGTGAAGCGTTTTTCCGCCTTCGCCGTCAGGGAGTTGTAATTCGCGTTCAGGAACTGAGCGCCCTGCAGGGTGACGTTATTAAAGAACGGTCGAATTTTTCGGTCCTGCCAGCGGATAGTCGGGTGGGGGGTCAGAGGCTGGTTGATATTGATGGCGGCAGGGATCTGCGACGTGGAGGAGCCAATGTAGCTCAGGGTGAACAGTGTATCGAAACCGATTTCTCGCTGCACGTCCAGGAACCACTGCGCGGCATAGAACTGCGGCCATGCGCCATCCTGATACGTGCGCGGGTTGAGGCCGGCTCGCGGCAAGCCGGTCTTGCTCGATGCCGGGAAACCCTCCTGAACTATAAAGCTGGAAAAGTCCCGCGGCTGCGCGTTCGTGAATTCGTTCGCCAGAGGTGGGCCGGTAACGAACCGTGCGGCCTCGTCCTGGACGTTGTCGTATTCTCCGTAGTAGATACCGGCGCCGGCGCGAATAACAGTGCGGTCGTCAAACCGGTACGCCAAGCCCAAGCGGGGAGCGAAGTTGTTTTTATCCAACCCGCAGCCCCCGCAGTCCGAACTGCTGGCCGGCGTATCGAAGTGGGGCAGGAACTCGGCTTCGCCCCACGCTCCCGGCGCATTCAACGGCAGCCCTTCTCCCTCGCCGAACGGCCGCCCGTTCACCTCGGTCAGGAACCGGGCGACGGTGCTGTTCAGGTCATGGTTCTGTGGGTCTAAGAAAGTTGGAGTCGGGTAGAGCTCATAGCGAAGGCCGAGGTTCAGCGTGAGGCGGTTGGTGATCTTCCAGTCATCCTGAACGAAGAAGCCCCAGTATTTGCCAATATACTCCTCGCCCTGCGGCCAGCCCCAGTTGCCGTTGTTGGCCCAGCCAAGGAGCATGTCGGCCAAGCCGGCTCCCGTGGCGCCGCGGCTGGCCGCATTGTCCGGCATCTCCGCCGTGAAGACGCCGCCGAAGTTGAAGCGGCCGCGCCGGTGCCTTGAGGGCGACCGCGGCATGTCCGTCCGGCGGAACTCGAAGCCGAACTTTAGCGTATGGTTGCTCTTGATGATCGAGAAGCTGTCGCCGATCTGCAGGTTATCCAGATGGTTGACGTTCGGCCAAAAGCCTCGCGGTCCAACCTGAGCGAAGCCGCCGGGAACGAAGAGCGAAAACCCATGATTCAGGCCGTCGTTGAGCTGGTCTCCCGGAGCCCCCTTGATGCCGAACTGCTCGTTCAGCGGTTCGGTGATCGGGATGTCGAAAGTGGTCGGGAAGTGTGTATAGCCAAAACGTACTTCGTTGAACATTGTCGCGCCGATCGTCGATGTGAGTCCCCCCGCCCAATTGTGGCCGGGCAGGTCGATCGTCTGTCCGGTACCACCGTTGGCCGGCAGCGGCAGCGGCCCGGGGTCGTCCACGAATTCGTCGCGAATCGAGTAGCGGCCGAACATGCGGTGCGCGTCGCTGATGTTCCAGTCGG
>CAYXVG010000206.1:0-1975 GCA_964468205.1 uncultured Solibacteraceae bacterium
GCGTGGTTTGCCAGACTGGCGGCCAGTTCGGGTATGCCGGCGGGATGATCGACCCGCCACGTCCATCGATCGATGGCGCGGTTGGAATCGACGTCGCGCAGTTCGGCGTGGGCGATGATCCGGCCATCGAAGATGTCGAAATAGCCGTCCACCAGCCTGGTGGCGCGAGCGGCGACAGCGTCGCGGGCGGACTCCGCGGTCTCGGTGTGTTGCCGGGGAGCGCCGGCGAGTTGTTCGGCGGCGAGGGCGGCCACGCCCACGCCGATCCATTCAGCGGCAGGATCAGCGCTGAGGTTCTCCAGGTGCAGAATCACAACCCGTTCGAAAGAACGTTCGGGAGCGCCCCCGCACCCAACCGCGAATAGTAAGCAAAGGCTGGCAGGAAGGAGTCGAAGGCTAGAGAACACGCGGCTCCATGGCCATGAGTTGCTGGAACTCCTCGTTTTCCTGCAGCACCTCGAATTCCTTGTCGCGATAGAACCGTTCGCGGTCGTCGAAGCCTTCTTCGAGAGCGCGGCGGATGTAGATCAGCGCTTGGTCCACCATGCCGGCCTTGGCGTAGGTTTTGGCGAGGTAGAAGTGAAACTTCGCTCGTTCGGCAACGCTTCGCTCCTGGAGCAGCGAGCCGGCGGTATTGCGATGCTCGAAGACTTGCGGATCCAGCTCGAGCGCTTTCTGATAGGCGGCGAAGGCTTCATCGTACTTTTTGCGGGCGAAGTGGGCGGTGCCCAGGTTGCTATAGATAGATGCCGAATAAGGGGCGTGCTCCAAGGCTTCTTGATAGCACTTGATCGCCTTCTTGTGCCTCTTCTGGGCGTAGTAAACGGTGCCGATGTTGTTGATGGCCTCGGCATAGGAGGGATCGACTTCGAGGGCTTTCTCGTAGTATTCGAGGGCGTAATCGAAATCCATCAACTGGTGATAGGCGATTCCGATCTTGTTGTACATGACGGCGACATCGCGGATGGCTTCGCTGTAGCTTTCGATTGCTTCGCGGTACATTTTGCGGGCCATCAGGATGTCACCCCGGCGCATCGGCGGGAGAGGTGCTTCCAACTCTTCACCAGGCGCGGCTGGCGGCTCCGCGTTCGGAACGTTGTTGCTGGCCAGACTGGCTTTCTCGGCAGGTTCCGAGGAGTGCTGCGCTGGCTGGTCAGCCGCCGCGGCTAGGCAAACAGTGAAGGCCAATCCGACTGAGAGCATGTTGCATGCGAGTCGGGAAATCATTGCGGCCTCCTTTCCAGTTCAGACTGTTCTCTACTTAAATATATCCAATAACCGCTCGAAAAAGCCCTTTTTTTTCCGCGGCTTCTCGGCGGACGCGAGGGCGGTGCGGATCTGATCGAGCGCCTGATCCACCATGCCGTCCCGGGCAAAGCGGGCGGCCTCTCCCAGGTCGGATTGGATGGGTTCAGCCACCTCTCTCAACTGAAAGAGCGTTTCGGGAGGATCGTGTTGCTGGAAGACGTCGGGATCCAACCGGAGAGCCCGCTGATAGGCGACGACGGCTTCGTCTTGGTTTCCGCGATAGAAGTGGGCCGTGCCGAGATTCCGGTAGATGAAGGCTGAGCGCGGAGCGTGACTAAGAGCCGACTGGTAGTGCTTGATGGCCTGCTTATGGTCATTGCGGGCGTCGTAGACGGTACCGATGTTGTTCAATGCCTCGGCGGAGGCGGGGTCGAATCTGAGCGCCTTTCGGTAGTGCTGGAGCGCGGCGTCGAGGTCTTGCAACTCCTGATGAGCGATCCCCAGTTTGTTGTAGATAATCGGGGCGTCCCGGGTAGCCTCACTGTATGTTTCGATTGCCTCGCGGTACATTTTGCGGGCCATCAGGATGTCGCCCCGGCGCTTGGCCGACAAGGGCACCTGGCGATGCTGAGCGGTACCGGGCGAGTTCTCGGTCCTTGGGATGCTGGCGCTGGCCCGATCGGCTTGCTGGGCGGGTTGGGAGGCCTTCCACTCGGCGAAACCACTT
>CAYXVG010000207.1:0-1951 GCA_964468205.1 uncultured Solibacteraceae bacterium
CGCCGGAGGGCGTTCCGCGTCGCCGGGGAACTCGCGTGCCAGTAAGCATCCACATAGCGCAGCGCCGCCCGCAAGTGCCCGGCCGACAGCGGACACGAATGGAACCGGTTCTGCCAAAGGTGACCGCTCCGCTGCCGCCGCCCGTTCAGATACTGCGCATACCGCCCGTGCGTCCGCCAGAACAGCACCGCCAGCGATTCCTCGGTCTCCGGCACCACGACCAAATGCACATGGTTCGTCATCAGACAGTAAGCCCACACCCGAGCCTCCGCCTCGGCAAGAAAGGAAGCCCGCATCCTCAAGTACGTATTCCGGTCGCCGGAAGTGAAAAAGATCGGCTACCGATTCGTCCCCCGCTGGGCACAGAGGGGGGCACCGATGAGCGCCCCAACGTACTTCCCCGTAGCACCCGCTCCGGGGTGGCGTGTCACCCCCTATCCAGCCGCCAACGGCGGCTATCCGGTGCTCGCTCCGGTACCGCGCGGTAACCTATTGATTCGGCGTAGTAGCTGAGGGATCTTCGGACCACTGCGAGCCCGCCGTCTCCTCCAGTAGTACTGATTTCACTGTGGTTACCGGCCGATGACCCTCCACCGCTAGACGTGGAGGTCTGCCCGTGCGGATGGTAGCACTCGTGTGTGTTTTTGCAGCTCACTGAGGAATTCCCCCCTAGCTGAATGAAGGCGACTATGGACGATTCTTGGCCGATCGCCCACCATTACCCGGACAGAACGTTCTGAAGAGTGGTCGATTGCATGCGTCACATGCTCCCAAGGTATCGATGTCCGGAATAGGCCCGCCGCCCACACCTTGCTTATCCTCCGTTCCGAAATCTCAATATCCCTGGGTCGCGACACGAGGCCTAAGAACAGTATGATTATTGCGAACCAAATCACGACGCCATCTGCGATGATCGTGAAACCAAGGATCAAAAGCACTCCGGCTCCGATCACACTGAACAACCAGAATCTACGCTGCTTGCTTCTAACAGGAAACACTATCGCGCCGTGCTCGTGCCTAGGTTTCTCCTCGGTGGTGTCACTGCGTAGCCACTGGTAAATGACTATGCCGACGGCGATGGCGATCCAGTAGTAGCTCGTCATACGAAGAAGGTCCTAGCGATTCTGCTCGTCTTCCTCGAGGCGCTTTCGGACGACCTGCGCGGCCGCTTCCGTCGAGGCTTGCGCTGCGGTATTGGCAACTCTCTGCTGTCCTGCTACATCCGCAGCGCGCCCGCTTATTCTCCCTTCAAGCTTGCGCTGCAGTGTGGGTGCCTGCGCCCGTCCTCTCTGGCGTTGTAGCTCCTTTAGCGCACCAGAAGAGCGGGTTGAACCAACGACAGCATTACCTGCCGCCTGTGCCACGTTCCCGACAACAGCACTAACACCGTTGGCAACAGGCTCTAAAGGTGTGTCCCCTAAGGCTCGACTCGGATCTCCCGTTTCCACAACTTTACCGACCGCGCCACCCACGACTCCACTGACAACAGCTGGACCCGTTTGAAGGGCCAACGTGCTGCCTACCTGGAGGCTCGTTTCACCAGCAACGGTTACGAGAGTAGCGGATGTGGCCGCAGGAGCGAGGATACCGAACGAGGCAACCGCGACAGCGGTTGCTGTCCCGACCCCAGCAGATCGCCGGAAATTAACCTCGCTCAACTTCCTGCCCTCGCCGAATACCTGGAAACCGACGTCCACCCCGAAACCAACGATTCCGGCACCGGCCGCAGCAAGGAAGTTGACTGCACGCCCGTCAGGGTCCGTCAAGACGACGGGATTGTTCCGGACGTATGCGTATAGGTTCCAACTCTGCGGATCGGCCGGGTCTTGATCGAGCAGCGGTTGGTCAGGAGATGTAAACCGCCCCATCGCCCCCGCATAATACCGCGCCCCAAAATAATCCAGCCCCAGCCCCGACTCATAATCCCTCTCTTTGCCGGTAAACTTCGGAT
>CAYXVG010000208.1:0-1924 GCA_964468205.1 uncultured Solibacteraceae bacterium
GCTGCCGGCCGGATACCTTGACATTTCCGCCATCGTATTCCTCCTCGCCGCACAACCATCCGTCTTTCATGAATGTGGGGCCCCCGGAGCGACCGCAGTATGCCGGGCAGCGTACAAAACACCTTGCTCCGAAACTCCTTGCTCGGTGAACGATTTCTCTCCAGCCAATTGCCTTCGCCTTCACATTCGGCCCGCACCGGCTCGTACGAGGTCGATTCCGGACTCAGCCGCCGAAGGAAGAGTATTCTCGGTCGAGATCCCGTGAGCGTTCACTCATGAGACGCTTAGTATCTCATACCAGATGGGCATGAAGAAGATGTCGACAATCCTGCAAATTGAGGATCAGCATGGAGGCAACATCATAGCTAAACCGGAAACAACTCCGCGCTATTGCCTGCCGGCGATAAGCCCCATTTTGTAAGAGAATTGAAATAAGTTTGCTCTCCGCGCTCCAGCCTGCCGCCTGTAATAAGCCGTTCCGCTCGCTTCTTCGCGCTACTACATAATCGGCTCAGACGATCGTAAGTTCAGTGTATAGTCACCGGAAATCTAATCCGGGCCCTGAACTTAGTGGTGATGTATTTATAAAAACTTTACAAGTTAGGTTAGAAATCGCCTGCTATACTTGTTGGCGGACAAGAGAGGTTTCTGTCAACTCAGGATTGTAGCCAAGCGTGTAGATTGTTGACGCGAAGGCTAGACGGACTGATTTCCGATATGGAGGGTTCACTTCAATGAAAAGATACTGCTGTCTATTGACACTCGTAACGGCGCTGATGCTTACACATGTGGCTGCTTTTGGTCAATCCGATACGGCGCAGATCTCCGGGTACGTCAAGGATTCGAGCGACGCTGTAATTCCGGGCTCAGAGGTCACTCTCACCAACGAGACCACAGGTCTGGCGCGAACGGTGACCGCGAACGAGAGCGGCTACTATGTTGTGCCGAATCTGCCGCCCGGGTTCTATACCTTGACAGCCGAGTCTCCGGGCTTCAAGCGCTTCGTGCAAACTCAGAACAAGCTGGATCCGAACGTTCCGTCGACCATCGACGTGGTGCTGGACATCGGCGATGTCACGGAGACTGTCGAGATTGTGGCGGAGGTAGCCAAGATACAGTCGGAAACCGCTACCGTGGGGCGCCTGGTCGAATCGACCCAGATTCAGAACATGGTGCTAAACGGACGGAACCCGCTCTTTCTGGCAATGCTCAAACCAGGTGTCCGCCGTGGATACCTCGGCTTCAGCTACGGCCTGAGCTCAGGGGGCTTCAGCATAAACGGCTCCCGGACACAGGACAACATCATCACCATGGACGGCGCGGTCAATATGCGGACGCGGGCGAATGGAACAAGCGTGGGCACGGCGGACTTGGAAACGGTCCAGGAGATGCAGGTGCTGACGGCAAACTACAACGCCGAGTACGGACGCTCCGCCGGGGGGCAGATCCGGTTCGTGACCAAGAGCGGCGCTCCCGACTTTCATGGCAGCTTGTACGAATACTTTCGCAATGAGAAGCTAGACGCCAACACTTGGCGCCGGAACCAGGCAGGTTTGGATACGCGTGATGCGAATAAGTTCAACCAGTTTGGCTACATCGTGAGCGGCCCGGTCTACTGGCCGGGCAAATTCAACTCGAACAAGAACAAGTTGTTCTTTCTGTGGGGCCAGGAATGGGCGCGCCGTCGACGCGGCTCGACGTCGACCATCGTCGTTCCGTCACTCGCGATGCGCTCGGGTGACTTCTCGGAGTTGCTCAACCCGGGCAACTCGTTCTTCGGTAAGGAAGTGACCGTGAGGGATCCGTCCACGGGGACGCCATTCCCCGGCAATGTTATTCCCGCGGACCGGTTGAGTTCGAACGGCCTTGGTTTCCTCCCTATCAGCAGTTGTGTTGGCGGTGCCGTCGGCGTACCCATAGCCGA
>CAYXVG010000209.1:0-1882 GCA_964468205.1 uncultured Solibacteraceae bacterium
GCCGCTTGTCGGTGGTCATCGGCCGGGGCAGGAAGATCGAGGTCGGGCGCGGATTCGACGCCCCGACGCTGGTCGAGTTGATCAACGCGCTGGAGCGGTTCTGAGCATGTTCGCCTGGGGACCGGCGACACGAATCTACCTGGCGGCGGGCGCGACGGACATGCGCAAGGGCTTCGACGGGCTGTTTGGGCTGGCGCGCGACCGGCTGGAGCTGGAGCCGTTGAGCGGGCATGTGTTCGTCTTTGCCAACGCGCGGCGGAATCGGCTGAAGCTGCTGTTCTGGGATGGCAGCGGACTATGGGTTTGCGCGAAGCGTTTAGAGCGGGGCCGCTTCTGGTGGCCGAAGGCCGGCGGCGAGGCCAAGGTGGTTCTGAGCGCGGAGGAGCTGGCGATGCTCCTTGGCGGGATCGACATGGAGTCGAGCCAGCGGCGGGCGTGGTACCGGCGGCCTGCGGGGATGGGAAGCGAATCGAATATTTCCGAAAAAAGACCGGCATAATGCAGAGCATTTTTAGCTCGGCGGCGCGGCCGGTATAGGCTGAGGGAAGAAGACAAACCCGAGGGCCGCGACGGTGAGCTAAAAATGCTCTGCATTATGCACACGTGTACATAAGCGAAAGAACTGGATGCACGTGGGCAGTCCACAGGCCGGACCGAAGGTCGCCGCCATCCTGTCGGTGGTGGAAACCTGCAAGCGGCTGGAGATTCCGGTGCGCGAGTACCTGGCGGCGGTGCTGCCCGGACTGGCCGACGTCAGCATCCAGAAGGTCCCTGAATTCACCCCCGTGGCGTGGGCCACCCGCCGAGGGTAAACCAAGCGCCCCGACCCCGTCAAGATGCAGTTGGTCTGACGCTTACCTTTGATTGACGCTTCTGCGAACGAAGCAGGGCCGTCCATAGCGGAGGACGGTTGGCCGCAGTCGTACCTCCAAATGCTGGAGCAAGCCGAACCGTGGGTAGTCCATCCGCACTGGCTTGGACCCGGGGACCCCGAGGACTGGCGTTTCGGGCCATACCCCCATTACTGGCGGTTAGGGCCGGCGGGCGTTCAGCTCCTGTGGTCCGCCATCGAGGCTGCTGCTCGGATTCGTGCCATCGCTACCGAAGCGTTCCACCGTGGCATACCGGTTCGATGGTTCGAGTTCGATACCGCCGCACCTTCGAGCGGGGTGTCGGCGATTCAACCCATCAACGCGCGAGCAGTCGCGAGAGTTCGTCCTCTTGTTGGTCGACTTCTGGAGTGGCTGGCTTTGACGGTGTCGAATCAGGAGAGTCTCGTGTTCTGGTCACCGCCCACGGAACATCACCCGGGAGTTCTCTTCACCGCCGATTCCGATCTTACGGGTGTAGGTCTTCCTGCCCAGCTTGATCGTGCCATAGCAACGGCGCCGCACCACGGATCAGAGGCAAACGCGAATGCGTACAGGGCTGTGGCGGTCGCTGCTCAAAATGGCCCTCCGTCGATCACATGGGTGCGGAGCGATGGCAGGTACAGGAGCCGCCCGGGCAGCACCTATCTTGGGCTTGCCTCGCGTCGATTGTGTACCCTTTGCCGGCGTGCTGGGGGAAGTTCGACAACGAAGCAAGCAGTACATCTCTATTCCCGCGGTGGGGCGTGGACACGGCATCCGGCGAGCCGGGTGTGCTCGTGTCAGTAGGCACAGGAGCCGTTCTAACAACCGGTTCAGCGGCTTTTGAGCAGAGACGGAGAAAACGATGGCATCGCTGAAGTACATGAAGCCGGAACGGATCTGGCTGAAACATCACCCCGAACTGGACGAGCGCTGGCTTCAAAATCGAATCGCCGAAGATCCGGCGATGCTTGGGCTCGGAGATCTGGTGCTCAAGGACAAGGAGCGTCCGCAGCCGCGGGCGGGGCGTC
>CAYXVG010000210.1:0-1874 GCA_964468205.1 uncultured Solibacteraceae bacterium
GACGGGCGCGACACGCCCGACAACATCAATCTGATCCTCGAATACCCGCAGCGCCTCAATGTAACTTTCGAAGCGTCGCTTTCCACTCACGCCAACGCCCACGTCACGCGCCAGATGGGGAGCACCCGCGATATCTACGAGGAGTTCAGCGACTTCCTGCGCGATCCAGAGGTCCGGAAATCGAGCATGGAGGCCGACATCGTTTTCCTCGGCACCGGCGGCCGGCTCTCGATCTTTCGCCGCGGCTACGAGTTTTCACCGCGGCCCGCCGATGGCGGGCCGGCCGTGGTGAAGGCGAGCGCGCAGGCCGGCGACTACCTCACCAACATCGGGCATATGAAGAATTGGCTAGACTGCATGCGCAGCCGGAAGCGGCCGCACGCCGACGCGGTGGAGGGGCACTACTCCGCCATGGCGTGCCATATCGGCAACATCGCGTACAAAGAGGGCCGCAAGGTTCCTTGGAGCATGGACTGGCACGTATGAGCATTGAAATTGGGCTGAACATGGAATTCATCCGCGCCGAGGACAAATCGTTCGAAGCGGGAGTGGAGCGGGCGGCGGCCATCGGGTACGAGTACGTTGAGCCGATGGTCCACAACGGGCGTGAATTACTGAGTGAACTCGGCTATTTCCACTCGTTTTCGCTCGATAACGATCCCTTCGAGATGAAGGACGTCCTCGATCGCCACGGAGTGAAGGCGTCGGCTCTAAGTTCGCATTGCCCGCTCATCCGGCCGGAGATCAGCGTTCCGTACCTCGAGAAGGCCGTGCGCCTAGCGGCGGCGATCGGGACGCCGGTGGTGAATACGGACGAGGGCCGCCTGCCGGCGTGGGTGAGCCGCGAGGAGGCGTTCCCGGTAATGCAATACACACTGCGGACCGTACTGCGGACCGCTGAACGATATGGCATAGCCATTGGCATCGAGCCGCATTCCAGCATCTCGAGTTCCACCGAAGGGCTGTTGCGGATCGCCACGCTCGTCGACTCGGATCTGCTCGGCGTGAATTACGATCTCGGCAACGCGTTCCTGGGCGGAGAAGACCCGTACGAGGGATTGCGAGCGGTGGCCAGCCGGCTGGTCCACGTCCATGCGAAGGATATCGCCTTCGAGCAGGCCGAGGCCGAACGCGGCAAAACCACGGGAACTCCTGTTGGTTGCGCCTGCGGCGAGGGAGTCATCGATTGGCAGCGGACCGCCGCCATCCTGGATGAGGCGGGCTTCTCGGGAGTCTTGTCGGTCGAGTGCGGCTCCTCCGATCAGGCGGAACGGAGCCTGGCGCACCTCCGCGAGGTTCTTTCGACCGCGGCACAAGAGGCGGGTTAGCGATCGCCGGCGGGTGGGATATCGCCGCGCCTGCCACGCTGCAGATATTTCGCCCGCGGGGGTGGGCGACGATGCAGTGCGGAACAGATTTCGAAGGGTTGTTTGGGGGGCCGGATTCACGGCCCGCCAGATGACCGGTTTTCTTCCGGGGAGACCCAGCGCTTCCCGGTATCAGGGGAGGCCGCGAATGGAGGGCGAGCCTGAAGCCCGCTCCCTCGCGGTCAAGTCGGGCCCAGCCGGCCCGAGGGAGACGCTAATGAGAACGTACACACTGACGAGGGTTTTCGCTTTGGTGGCGTTATTGACGATGAGCGCGACCATGTCGTACGCACAGAACCTGGGATCGATTGTCGGGTTGATTACAGACAGCAGCAACGCGGTCATTCCCGGGGCGACGGTGACAGTAACTCACGAAGAAACGGGGGTGGCCCGCACGTTCGAGTCCGACAGCACGGGAACCTATCTGGCTTCGGGCTTGCAGGTGGGCACCTACACGGTGGAGGTAAGCTCGCCCGGATTCAAGACGTTCCGGGAAACCGGAGTTGT
>CAYXVG010000211.1:0-1846 GCA_964468205.1 uncultured Solibacteraceae bacterium
CGCCTGACGGCGCACCCCCGCGGGACACGTATCCCGCGGCGGCCTCCGGCACGTCCTATAATCGAAGGTACGACTGCCTGCTGCTTCCCGGGCGGCAAAACCTTCGCCGATCCGGAGCGTATGACTCTGCTGCGAACCATTGTTATCCTTGTCGCCGGAGGACTGTTGTGCGTGGATGCCGGCGCTCAATCGGACACCGTCCACGAGCTCGCCGAACGGCCGGTGTTCCAGGTGGACGTCGTCGAGAAGGTGACCTCGGCGGTCAACTACCGTCACCGCAGCGGCGCGACGCGCATCGACTTCTCGGGAACGCCGCTGATGCCGCAAGCGAGCGGGCAGGCCAAGGTGGAGAGCAAGCAGGGCTACATCCGGATCGAGGCGAAGTTCACCGGCATCGAGCCGGCAATCCGCTTCGGGGCCGAGTACCTGACCTACGTTCTGTGGGCCATCACTCCCGAGGGGCGCGCGGCCAACGTGGGCGAACTCCACCTCAACAACGGCCGCGGCAAGCTGAACGTGACCACCGAGTTGCAGGTCTTCGGGCTGGTAGTAACCGCGGAGCCCTACTTTGCCGTCCGCCAGCCGAGCGACCTGGTGGTGCTCGAAAACGAGATTCGCCCCGACACTCTCGGCAAGTACGAGGTGATTGACGCGAAGTATGAGCTGCTCAAGCGAGGCCGGTATAAGCCCCTGTCGAACCCGCTCAGCCTCACCATCGACCCCAAAACCCCGCTGGAGCTCTACGAGGCCCGGAACGCCGTCCAGATTGCCCGCGCGACCGGCGCGGACCAGTACGCGGAGGATATATTCCTGAAGGCCGAGCGGGCATTGCGCCAGGCCGAGGCCTACCTTGCCCGGGACGCCGGTGACAAGCCCGTGGCGATGCTCGCGCGGGAGGCGGTGCAGACGGCGGAGGACGCCCGCGAGATCGCCATCCGGCGCCGGGAGCAGGCCCGCCTGACAAGCGAGCGTGAGGAGGCCGCGCGGCGCGAAGCGGCGGCCCGTGCGGCGGCCGAGGAAGAAGCCCGGAAACGGGCCGAAGCCGAGCGGCTGCGGAAAGAGCGGGAAGCCGCGGAGCAACTGGCCCGGCGCTTGGCCGAGGAAGAAGCCGAAAAGCGCCGGCGGCTGGAAGAGGAAGTGGAGCAAGCCCGTCTCGAGGCGCAGCGGGCCGAGGAAGAAGCCAAGCGCGCGATGGCGCGGTTGAAGGAACGGACGGCGAGTTTCGGCGAGGAGCGCGCGCGCTGGGAGCAGGAACGGATTCAGCGGGAGGCGGAGGCGGCGGACCGGGTGCGGCGCATGCAGGCGCTCGAGAGAGCCGAGTTCCGGGTCCGTATCTACAGCCAACTCAGCCGCGTGGTCTTCACCCGGGACACCGAGAACGGACTCGAACTCGAACTTCCCGCGGACCTGTTTGAACGTGGCCAGGCGGACTTGCGGCCCGAGGGCCGAGAGAAGCTCGCGATGGTGGCCGGGATTCTGCTGGCGCACCCGGGACTGCGGCTCTCCGCCGTTGCTTCGGAACTATCAACAGCCGGCGATGGCGACAGCCACAGTCTCCCGACACGGCGCGCCGAAACGGTCCGGGCCTACCTTGTGGAGCGCGGGCTGGTAGAGAGCCGCCTGTGGGAACCCGTGAAAGTGGACACAAGCGCCCTCGCCGACGCCCTCGACTCCGAGCTGCCGCTCGTGGAGGAACCGGTGAAGATCGTCGTCACCGGAGCGCCGATCGAAGTTCCCGAGAATCTCGAAGCCGAGCAATTCTGAGGGGGAACCGCGATCGGCGCGCCTGTCTCAATCGTCCCAACCAGCCATCTCTAGTTCCGGCTGGGGGTGTTTCTGGACGGTC
>CAYXVG010000212.1:0-1823 GCA_964468205.1 uncultured Solibacteraceae bacterium
GACATGTCCGTGCCGGTCCCGGCGAACGCCTTCTCGATCTCGTCCACGAAGACGATGACGCGCGGAGCTTCCCGGCCCTCAAGAACCGCGGCCAGAAACCGCTTGATGCAGTCACAGCCGCCGATCTGATCGAAGGTCTCTCCGCCGCGCCAGATCGTGAGTCCCGGCGTTTGCTCGACGGCCTGTCGCTTCCGTTCCCACAACCGGCCGAGATCGAGGCCGTTCTTTGAGAGCGACATCGCCAGCACCTGTTCCGCCGGAAACGCCGCCAGACCGACCAGCGCGTCAATCGCCTTCGATAGCGTGGCATCACCCGCTGCCGGCAGTCCGGCTGACTCGAACGTATCGGCGGCCAAGAGCGCCAAATCCTCCGGGGATGGAAGGGGCTCGTCGAAGACCATTACGTCGTTCTGCAACTCGACCGGCAGCGTCGCACCGGGAGGCGTGACAAGCACCAGCATCTGGCCGCCGGCCTTGAACACGTCCCTCAGGTTCCACATGCCTTGCACTACATCGGGCTGCTCCCAGACGCGTTGCGGGTTCAGCAGGAAGAGCACGGCATCGGCCGCAAGCCTCGCCGCGAGCGCCAGCACATCGCCCGGACCAAGGGCTGGAGTATTCTCACCGAGCACCTTGGCGACCGCCGACTTGCCGGCGTCGTTGCGTCCTTGAAGGCCGCCGATGAAATCCCAGACGATCAGAGGCGTCTCTCCGTTCTTCCCATTTACGCCTGCACTCACCTGGGCGATCGCGCTGGCGGGGTCTGCCGTCCGAACCGCCGCCAAGGGCGTGCCGACCCTTCGCGCTGCCTTCACCGCTGCGCGGAACTCTTCCGTGGAACGAATCATGGAGAGACCTCCTGTTCAACAGAAAAAGCTGCGCCCATCCGATGCGAAAAGAACATCCGATGAAAGTCGGCCAACTGCCTGCGAAGTTCTTCTTCCGCCGGCCGCATGTCCGAATTCTTCTCCAGGAGCGTGCCGAGTGACCTCTCCAGGAGACCGCTCTGATCGCCGGTTTCGATCAGATCATGGCAGGTCCTGCATGCGGCCCAGTCGCCCACGCTCTCCCCAAAGACGCCAGCGACCACATAGGCCAAGAAGCTCTGCGCCGGATATCGCCAGGCGACGTTCGGCTCGGAACAGAAATCACAAATCAAGTTAGGCATACCAGTCCTCCGTTTCCTTGGGCAGACTTGAACACACGACCGGCGTCCTCCAGCCGCACGCGGACGAGTTACTCAACCACGAGGCCTTGGCCGGCGGCGACTGCTTAGGCGCAACGGCTTAGGTGGTCCGACTCGAGATCCGTGCGGAAGGGGCGGGAGACGGGAGCGCCACCTGAAAGTGAGCACTCCCCGAGAACGCTAGAACGGGGTGTCATTATCTTCAATACCGCTTTCATTTGCTGTGTCCGCGGCTGTCCCCGAATTCTGCGTCGGCCTTCCCGCAGACGGCCGTTGTTCGGGTTCTTCGGCGTCGCTCCGCTTCGGTCCGTCCAGGAAGATCACACTCGTTGCCAGCAACTCGGTCACCTTCCGCTCCTGTTCGTCGCGGTCGATGTAACTGCGAGTTCGCAGGCGCCCTTCCACATAGACTCGTCGTCCGCGTGACAGGTACTGGGCGCACGCCTCGCCGCCGCCGTTGAACACGACGACTCGGTACCACTCGGTGTGCTCCTTCTCGTTGTCGTCACGGTCGCGCCAGCGTTCGGTGACCCCCACGCTGAAACGGGTCACCGTCGATCCATTTTGCGTGCTACCTCTTTCCGGGTCGCGCCCCAGGTAGCCGATAATCTGCGTCTTGTTCAGTCCTTGCGACATG
>CAYXVG010000213.1:0-1781 GCA_964468205.1 uncultured Solibacteraceae bacterium
TATGAGCGGAGCGCGGGGACGGGGCTGGATTATGCGCGGCAGCGGTGGTACGGGAGCGAGGCGGGGCGGTTTTTGAGTGGGGATCCGTATGTGGCGAGCGCGGGGGCGGGGGATCCGGGGAGTTGGAACCGGTATGGGTATGTGCAGGGGGATCCGGTGAATTGGGTGGATCCGGAAGGGCTGTGGACGGAGTCTGCGACCTTCCGTTCTCCACGGTGTTTCATCGGTGATGCACGCCACGTCGCGGTCTACTGCGATATCACCTGGGACGGCGGTGGCGGTGGAATTACGATCGCTTGGAATCATCCCGGTGGTGGGGGGCTGGATTTTGAGGGCCGGGGTGGCGGCCCGGTGGCTCCGGGTGGGGGCGGGAGGAAGCCGATCAGAAGTCCGATAGTTGATCAGGCCGAGAAGGCGATGCGGGCTGTGGAAAATGCGGTCGAGCGCGCTGCCAGTCTTGATGGCATCTTCAGTAAGTGGCATCTGCTCTGTATCTCGGGCATAGAGACTGGGCGAACGTGGGACCCTGAGATTGTTGCCCAGAACGGACGGGTGGGGCTTTACCAATTTGACCGGGTTAGTTGGGAGTACGCCAGGACCGGCTTCGCGTGGGGCGGTGGAGATCTCGCAAAGGACCCATACACGGCAAGCATTGTCGCGATAGCTTTGTTGTATACGAAGCTCGGCTACTCGGGCGTCACGAATCCCGAAGACTTCCAGCTTGAGAAGGCGTTTAATTACTTCGGCGAGAATGACGGTCGATATGGTCGTGCGGTGCTCGATTGTTCACGCAAACTTGCGGGCGGGGACTTTACGGGTGCGCATGGTGTACTGAAGAACTATGCCAGTTGGGTGGCTGGGGGAAGGCCATGACGAAGCACCTGGCACTTGCCACGCTGCTACTTGCCTCTGCCTCCGGCCAAGTCGTGCACACGTCTACGGTTCCGTGTTCGACGGTCGTGGGAGTTCTAATCCCACAGATTCGATATCAGGTGCCCCCTGACCGACTGGCGAGAGTAGAGATACGACAATGCCGGGCTGACGGTATTGAAGAATTGCAACTGGCGGCTTGGGCAAGTGATAGTGAGGAGCCTGAGATTGTTCTGAACACATCTGATTTCACCATTGCCTCCGCAGCGATTTCCGCGAACACGGTCGTCGTGATTACGGCTAGCCGAACCCGCAACCAGGTCTATGCGGTCCAATTCTCGAAGGAGACGCCCATCCTGTCTCTCCATCGATCAAGCAGGGGACGAGCGACGATCATGGTCGAATACGACCATATTGCCATCACAGTCCGAAATACTGGAGAAGGAGGTCCGGAAACGTATCGGTTTAATGCGGATGGTACATCGGAACAATGAGCCACCGAGTACGTTGGACTTGAGTCAAGAAGCCACAAGGGCCGAATGCAAAGTCAGTGTGTTTCCGGGTTCCTATCGATCCTCCGATTGGCCGCAGATTATCTGACAGACGGCAGTTCCGGTTCGACGACACTGCGCGCGAAGATTTTCGATGTCGAATCGGGCGGCCAGAGGCCGGCACAACCTCTTACGCCTCGAATCCGAGGGAAGTGCGCCAGGGCACGGCCTCCGGCACGTTGTCGGCTCAGTGGGTCTATAACAACGCCGGGGAGTCGCTCGAGGTCACCTATCCGGATGGCGTCCAGTACGGGTATTCGCCCGACCTCATGGGCCGGCCGGTCGAAATGAAGAAGAACGGGAGTTTCACGGAGGTGGACGGGGTGGTTTGGGATGCGGCGGGGCGGCTGACGGGGTTGC
>CAYXVG010000214.1:0-1780 GCA_964468205.1 uncultured Solibacteraceae bacterium
GCTGGGTTCTCCTGCAGCAGTTCAACAACCCCGCCAATCCGGAGATTCACTACCAGACCACCGGACCCGAGATCTGGAACGATACCGAGGGGGAGATTGACGTTCTGGTTGCCGGCATCGGGACCGGAGGCACCATTTCGGGTGTGTCGCGGTATATCAAGCAGGTAAAGAAGAAGCCGATTCTCTCTGTGGGGGTGGAGCCATCGGGCAGTCCGGTGATTACCCAAACGCTCAAGAATGACGAGTTGAAGCCCGGTCCGCACAAGATCCAGGGGATCGGCGCCGGTTTCATCCCGGATACGCTTGACCTGTCGATGGTGGACCGTGTCGAGCAGGTCACCAATGAGGAATCGATCGAGATGGCTCGCCGGTTGTCGAGGGAAGAAGGGATCTTCAGCGGGATTTCGTGCGGGGCAGCGGTCATCGCGGCACTTCGGGTGGCCCGAGAACCGGAGATGGAGGGCAAGACGATTGTTGTCGTACTGCCCGATTCGGGAGAACGCTATCTCAGCACGGTTCTTTTCGAAGGGTTGTTCAACAATTAAACTCAGAACCGTTATGAAGCGTAACGGGAATTTTGTTCCCGTCGCCAAGCGTGTGAGGCGGCCTTGAGACCGACAGCCACCATTAGCTTGTTGAGATCGTCGAACGACCCGCTGATAGAGCCGGTCGAGTTGTGAGCGCTTTTCGTGTGGTAGTTTCGAGTCTCCTGCAAAGGGTCGCAGGAAGCCGGCAGTGAGGTGGGCATTGACCCTCTCGAAGAGTATTAGAATCACGAGGCAGATCGAGTATCCTTGCGGAAGCAAGCGGTAACGGAGCCGTCCCAGATCGTCCCGATCGTCCCAGCGCACCTTGACGCGGCCATGCAGAAGGGATATGCTGGCGTGAACAAAAACAAACAGAGGGGATTCTGATGATAATGTCACCTACCACTTGGCGTCGAATTGCGCACGGCCTTGGGATCGTGGCTTTTTTGGCAGTCACGGTCAATTTAATTGTCATCGAAGCTGGGACGCTGAACCCGTCTTTCACCGACTTTGAGGAAACCGGATTCGTACCGGGCAGTTCGGTTAATGACACCGACCCAGTCGGGAATTTCGTCAACATCACGAACGTCAACAACTGCGTCCAGGCCTGGCGCATAGGAAATGCAGGCCCAACCACGGAAGACGAGGAGATTGTCGACCTGAGTCCGGACCCGAACGGCAAGGTTTGGCGCCTTTCCCAGGGGGCTCCCATGGGGAGTCTGGGCGCCGCCCCACAGGCGCCGAACAACGGAGACGTGACGCCGCTGACAGCGGGCGAGAGTGGAGCCGTAAATGACGCTGGATGCGGCGCGCCCACTACTGCCAATTTCTATGGCGAACTGCAATTCAAGTCAGTAACCGGCGCCACGCAACCTGGGCTGGCGATTTCTGTGCAAGCGAACTCCGCCGACCGGCGCCACGGTTTCGTCCGCATTTTTGACGATGGTGCCGGATTCGACCTGACATTCTTTGACACAGACGCAGCCGGCGGCTTTGTCGGAACAACGCTGGACACCAATCTCTCCTACACGGACTGGCACACGCTGGGCATCGAGATCTTCTTCGTGGACGGACTTGGAACCGGCGGCGCGGGCAATGACATTGTCAATGTCTACGTCGACAATATCCTGGCCCATACCGGAACAAGCTGGGAGACGTTCTACAGTGTTGTTGGAGACCCGCCCCAGAGCGTGGACAGGCTGATGATCGCCGCCAGCAGCAGCGGAAGCGGGATCGTTATTCCCAGCCAACTC
>CAYXVG010000215.1:0-1707 GCA_964468205.1 uncultured Solibacteraceae bacterium
CCGCGGTCAGCTTCGTCCCCGCCGACCTCCTCCGCGCCTCTCTCGCCACTTGCATGACGGCTCGATTCTAAGCGCCTTCCGGGTTTTCACAAAATGAGTTGGCCGGAGTCGGCCTAGGTTCGTGGATGCAACAGGTTACCGTCTGACCGCCGGCCCCGCTCCCCCGCAGCACCCGCCCTCGGGGTGGCGTGTCACCCCTGATTCAGCCGCCAAAGGCGGCTTCTCAGCGCTCACTCCGGCACCGGTCGGTAACTCGTTGAAAGAACTAGCGTGCGATTCCTGCCCAGACAAGACAACCTGCTGATTCCGCGTGGTTACTCCGCCGCAACGAGCTCGGGCTGAAGCCAGAGCGCCATTGCGCTTCCCTCGGTCAACTCAACAGCCGCCCCAGTTGCAAACTCAACAATGGTAGACGCAACATGAAGTGGACTTCCGCCGAACCGGATCCATCCTGTAGCAGAGTCATAGATGCAGGCCCACCGGTCAGCCTCGGTTAGGGGACGCGCGACACCAGCTAGGAATCCATCGACAACAGCGGTGACTTGACCGGGAACCGTGGCCGGCACAGGGAGGTTTCCAGGCCTCCATAAAGTATTGGGGAAATAGCCACGGGGGAACAGCAGGCGGTGAGACTGACACGCCACATGCAGTTCCAACGTCTGAAGCGATATCGAGCAGCCTTGGTCACAGAGAGCCTGATCGTTTTCTAGAGTTTCGGGCTCGATTACGAAGTCGATGGCGTAGTCGCTTGCCACATACATCAGTTGCCCAAGCAACGGCTTCGGCAGAGGAACCCAATGAAAACCAATCTTCTCAGTCATCATTTCACGCTCTTAAAGAGAAAGTGAACGATTTGCTTCGTGGTCGGATTGACCACCAGTTCATAGACCCCCTTTGAACCGTTCATAGTTCCCGAGACATCCCAGCGCAATCCGCCGGCGATTCCACCCGGATCAGGCTTCGGACCGCCACTCTTCATAATTTCCTGCACAACGAGTTTCAGGTCATAGGGCCTCGCGCGCCCTCCGGCCTGTGCAAAATTCCTCGCCACGGTCTGTGTGTATGTCAGGTCCGCAGCGAGCAGCTGTCCTGCCGCACTTTGTGACGCAACACCACCAATCTCAAGTGAAGTCAAGCCAGAACCGGCAGTCAGGCCCGTCGCGTTGGCAATTACACCGCCACCGGTTCCAACAGCAACCGAGGCTACGGCAAACGCCCCGATGAATTGATTCGATGCTTGCCTTCGATCAGACATTCGATTGAAGAACAGATTTCCCATTGGGGAAAGGTCATCGAAGCTCGTTCGCTCGTAGGTACCAATCTTGTTGCCGTCTGTGTCGTAGAGCGCCCCGTTCTTCGCCGTCTTGTTCAGGTTCTTATCGAATTCCGCGTCCGAGTAGTCGTCGTAGCAGTTGCCGCTCGTATCGCAGATCGTGTATTTCATCCCTGTGGGATCGGTGTAGAGCAGCGGGTTGTTGCGCGCGTACGCGTACTTGTTCCAGCTTTGCGGATCTGACGCCACACCGCTATAAAGCACGAGCGGGTCCGCACTCGTAAACCTCCCCATAGCCCCGGCGTAATACCTCGCCCCGAAGTAGTCCAAGTTGAGCCCCGACTCGTAATCCCGGAGTTTGGCGGTAAACTTCGGATTGAACCAATCGCTGTCGTAGCCAGTCACCGCCGTCCGATTCCCGTACCCGGCCGGTA
>CAYXVG010000216.1:0-1679 GCA_964468205.1 uncultured Solibacteraceae bacterium
CGCTGGGGCATTATCCGTATGGGGAGGCGAAGGGGGCGGGGGCGGGCGAGGATCGCGAGCGGTTTGCGACGTATGAGCGGAGCGCGGGGACGGGGCTGGATTATGCGCGGCAGCGGTGGTATGGGAGCGAGGCTGGGCGGTTCTTGAGTGCGGATCCGTATGCGGCGAGCGCGGGCGCGGGGGATCCGGGGAGTTGGAACCGGTATGGGTATGTGGAGGGGGATCCGGTGAATGCCTTCGATCCGGAGGGACTGAGCGCGATTGACGTCGGCGAGGCCTGCGCCATGGGTAAGCAAGCCAAGGTCTATCAGTCCTGGATGTGTGCGAACGGCGGAGACGGGGGCGTTTGGGGGACGCTGGACCGGGTTGACGTGCCGAATATTGACCGCTGGGTTTCGGTGGATGGGACATCGGACTATAGCGGCGCCGACATCGTTTGGGGGCCTGGCGGGGCGGTTCCTGTGAGGGTGGATGCGCATGGGAATCCGGTCGCAATTAAACCTGCAACGCCGCCCAAGCGGGACGGAACGGCTGTAGATTCGGTAATCAGCTTCCTTGGAGCGATTCTGCCTGCCGAGACAGTCGTGACTCTCGATATTAGCGGACAACCTGGATTAGCCATACCCCCGGGAGTAACGCCGTGGGCAATCCCGAGTCTCGATCTATCTTTGTCATTGCTTCCGAACGGGCAGACCTCCGTTGCCACCGGGGGCGGCGCCGGCGCGCCGATTCTTGGATCCGGTATCTCTATTTCTCCGCAGGTTTTTGGGAGTCCCGGATTCGCCCAGACCGTACATGGGCAAGGCAGCAGCTTCTCGCTCACAGTTATCTCCCCCTGGGGCGTTGGAATACAGATCAACTGGACTCCAACTCTTGATTGGTCCGCGGGCCCAGCGTTCGGAACTCCCCAGTTTTCAGGCGATGCGACAGGAGTGATTAGTGTCACGCCGGTGACACCTCTCCCCTAGCGAGGCAATTGTCCTGCGAAAGAAAGGGAATGATTAAATCATGGTGGAAATCTTCTGGTATGCCGTAGTTGGTCTGGGTTTCGTCTACGCTCTGGCCAGTGGAATTGCAATGCTGATCGCTCCCCGGCGTTGGCATCGGGCTCCATGGGGTTTCAGGGGCGGAGGAGGATACGAGTTCATCAACACTCGATTCGGAGAATGGACATATCGCGTGACAGGAATCGTGCTGGTGCTAGTCTCGGGGTACTTCTTCTTTCGTTTTCTGACAGACCCCAGGTGAGCCTTCGACGCTATGAAATATGTTGCCAATCATCCAAGTTCTGGATGGCCATATCAAATTGCCCTGGTCGTGGCAGTTGTCGTGATGTCGTTTGTGCTTGGAAACGGTCTGCTGATGCTGTTCGCGCCAAGGAGGTGGCTTCGCTCCAAATGGGCCTTCAATAAGGGTCTATCGAGAGATCATGCCGAGTCCCTGTTGGGCCGGCTGAACCTTAGGGGAATTGGGTTGATAACGACAATCGCCACAGCCTATGCTCTTTGGCGGCTGATGAGAGTATTGCTATAGCTCAGCTACATCTGAAGTACTCGAAGGAGAGAGCATTTTACGCTGAACAGGGGGAAGAAAGAGAATGCGTAAAGAGATTCCAGTATATGGTGGCGGATTGCCGTTGAAGAAGCGGTGGGACGTGCGGGTTCCGGGGGCGTCGGGGA
>CAYXVG010000217.1:0-1640 GCA_964468205.1 uncultured Solibacteraceae bacterium
ACTACTACCCGTTCGGCGAGGAGATCGGGGGCGGCGATTGGTTCAATCCGAAGTTCACCGGCAAAGAGAGGGATTATGAGTCGGGGCTGGGGCTGGATTACTTTGGGGCGCGGTATTACGGCGGGGCGATGGGGAGGTTTACAGGCGTAGACCCGGACTTGAATCTTGGCCTGCATCTGGGTGATCCGCAGGGCTGGAACGGATACGCTTACGCGAGAAACAGCCCACTGAAGTATGTGGATCCCGACGGCCGGGACTACCGCGTGTGCCAAGTCGATTCGGATGGCAAGGAGCACAACTGTGGCGTCGTAGTCGACGACCGAGCCTTCGAGGACTATGCACGGGCGCAAGGGTGGAAGAGAGAGCGCGGCAACCTCGTCGACCAGAACGGCAACACCGTTGGTACGGCTCACTGGTTCGATGGCGAGTCCATGCGAGCACTGATACGTGGCACTCAAATGGCTGAACCGGGGGTCAATTTGGCAGCTCAGGGTCTGAGGATGTTCGGCTACATGGTGGCGCCAGTACCAATGGTGCTTGCGGAATGTGGAGCCGGGAATTGCGACAAGGTCGGCCTCGCTATGGTGATCTTGCCAGAACTCGGACCCATACTCCAGACTGCGAAGCTTGCCAGGGCAACGCGAGGACTCTCTGCGGCTGCCATCTACGAGAAGGCTGGTGGGTTTGCACAAGCAACAAAGGACTTCGGAGCACTGGCGGGCACCGAGAGAACGATTGGTGCCGTGAAGCTGAAGGAACTCGCCGACGGATCGAAGGCGGTTCTCAGAAACTTCAGTAGAGACAGTCGGCCCACGCTGGAAATCCAACATGCGACCGGCGAAGTCACGAAGATACGGTACAACTGATGACGTCCATCACAGAATCATCACAAGTCGAACGTTATCAGAATCTTCTCGGTGAGATGATGCTGGCGCATGACCAGTGCGAGTTTAGTCCTGACTGGATTCGGGGTCATGGCTGGAAGGTCGTTCCAGTGGAATCCATGGCACGGCTACCACAGCCGGACATCCCTCGGTTAGTATCCGTTTTGAGCCAAGCAGGAACGAGCGAGTGCGTCGCACTCGCGACTGAGCCTCTTGGAGATATGCCGGTGTGCTATGTGGTGTCCGTTGATGAGGCGGACTTCCGGAAGGTCAACAGCGAACTCGGCCCCTTTCGGTTTCTCCTGACGGACGACGGTCACTCGTGGGCAATCTCATGCACCGAGTGGTACAACTTGTACGCCGCAAAGGCGGAGTTCTTGGATTCCATGCTAGGCAAGTCTGCAGAACAGGCGCGGGAGGAGTACGCCCAGTTCGCCTCTGGATTGGCAGACGAAGATCTTCTCAAGGTCGCGTCACGGTATGCTTCATTGTGAGTCCGTCGCTGATCGGTAATCACAGCAGAATCAGAGCCCCGTTGCGAGCGCGCCCCCGAGCAGAGAAGCGACGTCGATTTGCCCGCCGATCCACTTCTACGAGATCGGCGAGATCCAGCGTCGGACCCCGATCTGGAAGACCAACGATCCGGGCGAGATCGGGGTCTGACGCCTTGACTCCGACGCCTTGACTCCCGCCTTGACTCCCGGCCTGACCGGGGTGGTCCAGGGGAAGCGGTGGGATACGACCGATTGCGCCAAC
>CAYXVG010000218.1:0-1621 GCA_964468205.1 uncultured Solibacteraceae bacterium
GGAATGCGCCCGAGGGCGCCCCGGTTCGTCGCCGTCGAAATCGTCTGGCTCCACGACGGACCCGACCCCTTCGTCACCGTCTGCGACACCCGGTTCCCAAACCCGTCATACCCAAACGCCAGCCCCCACTCCTCGCTCGACCCCGCCGCCGTCGACGCCGCCACCAACCGGTTCAGCGAATCGTACTCAATTTGTTCCAATCGGCCGCAGCCTGAGTTCGCCAGTCTCGAAGTCAATCTTGATAACCTTACTCGGAAGTCCGAACGACGGCAATTCGCTTGCCCGATTCCGGTAATAACAGACGGTGCACCGATCCTACTCGACGCGTAACTCCCGGCACTGTCTAGTCAGATCAATTGTGCCCACGTCGTTCCTGCTACCTCGATCAATATCTACCGCGAATGAGGCAACCACATGCCGGCCGTTTCCCACGATGACGACATGCCGATACCCGCCCTTTGCTGCAAACCAGAATGAACCGTCGTCCTTGCTGACGTAGCTGTGGTCCGACTCGGGAGGTGCATAGTCTCCAAACATAGGCGCGGCTCGAATCCACCAGTTCCCTTCAAGATGACATCCTGAAAGCCGCCCATCGACCCTAGTCCAGCGGGCATCTGCGCCGCTATCAGAATCCCCGAAGCGAAGGGAAACACGTTGCCGACAATCGAGGAGTGCAACCACCGTTCGAACACGCTGCCCGCGGGAATCTTCCAACGCAACCACGAGTGTCCTGGACCCGATGAGCTCCTTCCCAAAATACAGCCGGCCTCCACGTCCTTCGATCTGATACCCTCCGATCTCAGATTTCAGGAGGTTCGTGTCCTCGTTCTCTTCGGGGCTTACCGACACGATGTTGAACGACAACATGTTGCCGACCGGATCGAAAACCGGAAAGTCGGTGTAGCAAGCACGGGTCTGAGCACTACAGCCGTTGCATCCAACGACTAAGCCGACGACGAGAACCCGGCAATGGCTGAGTATGCGTAGGCCCATTGAAGCACGTTTTAGAAGCATATTTTGCCTAAGCTTGCACTGATCGCATTCTTGTTCCAAGACTCTGCTATCAGTGACGTACTGAGGGCAGACTTTATCTGCTCATGTGTGAAGCCTCCACCAATCATCTCTTTGTGTAGAATCTCATGCATGAGCGTTCCGAGGCCATACCAGTTTGCAGAGCCTCCCGGGAATTCCACCATGGGTCCGAAAGACCCCCAGTCACTCGGACGAAGCCAGATGGCCAATCCGTTGAACTGCGAGAGAGCTTCCCTACCAGCCACGTCATCGAAGTACTCCCCAACTGTGTCAACATTTCCGTAGGCAGTGTTCGGAAACTTCTCCGGGTCCAGTGTAGTTTTCGAGGACCGACCATCGTAGAGGTACCCGCCAGAGGCGATCTGTCCGGCCGTTGTGGCGACCTGCTTCATCAGCGCATCGACGTTTCCATTGGGCCCGACGAGTGCCTGAAAGAAATCGTGGCATGGTTGCTTTCCCATGAAACCTCCCGCCTTTATAGCAAGCACTCCGCCGGTAGCCCGGCGCATCCAGGCAGGACGGCCGCCCCCTGCCCGCCCCAGCAACCCGCCCCCCATATCCGGCTCTCCGCTCAACGTCTGAGGCCACC
>CAYXVG010000219.1:0-1616 GCA_964468205.1 uncultured Solibacteraceae bacterium
AGAGCGGACGCAAAAACAACTAACACTTCGCAGTCGTAAGTAAAACAGATTAGATTCTGCCGGACAAGCCGAGGCAGCGTGTAGTCGCCCGCCAAAACCTGAATGTTTACAACCCTCCGAGTGTTGTATCGGTGATAGGCTGCAACGAGTATGATTATGTTATAGTTTCGAATAGTAATGTCATCTGAGTCGAAACTATAACATTATGAGACCCGCCACTTTCTCCGCCGATACCCTCCGCCAGTTTCTGCGACGCTCCACCATCGCGACGTTACCCGAACTCAAGCGTGCCCTCGGCACAGGCGTCGATCTGACGGTCTTTCGCAAACTCAAGCAACTCGACTACCTCACCAGTTACTCCCATCGCGGCGGCTATTACGCGCTCCGCGAGTCCGCTCACTTCGGCGCCGACGGACTGTGGTCCCACGAGCAGGTTTGGTTCTCCCGCCACGGCACGTTGTTGGCGACGGCCGAGGCGTTCGTCAACCATTCCCCCAAAGGATTCTTTGCCGAAGAACTTGCGCAGACACTACACGTCGAAACGCAAGATGTATTGCGGCAGCTCACACGGCGAAAGCGTATTGCCCGCGAACTCGCCACCGGCTTGTATCTCTACACCTCAACCGATCCCACCACCCGACGCCAGCAACGCCTGCTGCGACGCAGCGTCCAGGCCGTCCCCACCATCACCGACGCTACCAAGCTGGAGGTCTCCCCGGACGAAGTCAAAGCTTCGATCGTGTTGTTCTTCAGCCTGCTCGATGAACGGCAGCGCCGATTGTACGCCGGCCTGGAATCGCTCAAGCTCGGCCGCGGTGGAGATACCATTCTCGCCGACTTCCTCGGACTCGACCCTCACACCGTCGCCCGCGGGCGACAACAACTGTTGGAGCAGGACGTCGCGGTTGGCCGTGTCCGGAAACCGGGCGGGGGACGCAAGCGGGTGGAAAAAAAACGCCCGCGTTAGTCCCCGCCATCGAGATACTGCTCGAACAGGATACCGCCGGCGATCCCATCACCGGCATGAAGTGGACGCACAAAACCCCAGACAAGATTGCTCAGCTTCTTCAGCAACTCGATATTGTCGTCTCGGCCAATACCGTCGCCCGCTTGCTACACGATATGGACTACACCCTGCGCACCAACCGCAAGTCGCTCGCCACTACATCCAGCCCCGATCGGGATCAGCAATTCCAATTCATCGGCGCATTGCGGGAACGCTTTCAGCGTCAGGGCCTTCCCATCATCAGTGTGGATACCAAGAAACGAGAACTCGTCGGCAACTTCAAGAACAACGGTGTGAAATGGGATCGCTTGCCGGTTTCCGTCTACGACCATGACTTCCGCTCGGACTCCACCGGCGTCGCAATCCCTTACGGCATCTATGATCTGCTGGCCAATCGCGGCGTCATCTTCGTTGGTGTCTCCCACGACACGCCAGCCTTTGCGGTGCATTCGATTTCCGGTTGGTGGCTGCGAGAGGGCGCCGAACGATATCCGCGCTCACGCAAACTACTAATTCTCGCCGATACCGGCGGCAGTAATGGTTGTCGCTGTCACGCCTGGAAAACCCAACTCCAGGCCCAGATCGCCAACCAGTTCCAGATGGAAGTCAC
>CAYXVG010000220.1:0-1551 GCA_964468205.1 uncultured Solibacteraceae bacterium
TGAGGATTCCCTCTTCGAGTTCAAGAGCCGTTATACCTCGTTTTCCAAGTACGCACCCTGAATTAAAAAGACTGGGTACTACCAAATGCTCGTCGTACAGACTCACTCCCCGGTCGCGATGGTTCTCTTCCAGAGCCACTTCCACTAACTCCGTTTTAAGCCGGTCGATGCGCTTGGCGATCTTCGTCTGTTTTTTCGATTTCGGATATTTCCTGCACAACCGTTCAATTTCAAACTGAATTGAATCGACCTTGGACATTGATTCGAACAGCGGCCGGTGGGTATGGCCGATCACGGCTAAAAGCTTTTTCCCGGTTGCAAACTCGTACGCCCGCTTTTCAGTTCTGAAACGCCTCCTGCTGTTGTGGCTCACGCTATAATTCTTTACATGCAACGGATTCGCCAGATATCGCAGAACGAATTCAATCTTCCGGTTATGATGTTCAAAAAAACGGGACGTCTGGTGCCCGTGAAAGACGAAGATCTCATGGTCCTCGTAAAGCAATCTCAAACCATCAAGGACTCTCTCATCGTCGGACAACAAAAAACCAATACCGGTGTCGTGATTTCCCTCGAGTCGCAGGACTCTTTGCTCGCTATTCATTCGATCCAGGATCTGGTAGACGGGAGCCCACCGACGACGGATGGAGGGATAGGTAAACCGTTGCAACTCCTCCACATCGCCGTTCAGAATCAGCCGAAATCGTCCCGGCTCGTAATACTGACCCAGAGCCGTGATGAACAAGTCCCCATTGTTCTTGAAGTCGTCGTTTCGGGAGCCGTTGCCCATGTGAAGGTCACTGAATATGACGATGCGGTCTTTGTTCGAGATCCGCTCAGCATGAGCTCCCTGATGAAGCTGTTCCAGATTTTTCAGGCTAAAGTGATCGGTTGGCACGTGCAAGATAATAGCTTCCACTTCGTAAAGATTTCGTTACGGACCATTAGACACCGGCCAAGTAGTCCCGATAGTGTTAGTATATTGTCTCACGGGCACGGAGAACATGCATCCAAGCTATATCGCATTTGACGACATTCAAAGGGAACAGTATCTATCCCAACTTGGAAACTTTTCGCCACGGGAACGAGAGCTGTTTCACCTTGCCTGCGCCAACTGGCAATCACGCATTCCCTATGAACGATTCGCTTCCGCTGCGGGGATCAGCAGTGACACACCCCCGGCCGATCTCATCCGGCTGTTTCAAAAGCTCCGGCAAGAGCGGGTCGGACTCCTGCGTACCCGGGTAGAAGAAAACAAACGAGTCTCCGATGCGCTGATTCTGGCTGACCCTGGATCGCCGCAGTTTTTCGTCGAACTGGTGGATGAGTATTTCGTTGACATGCGGGAATCCGTCACGGGACCGCCGGCAATGGAAGCGAGAATTCTCAAGGAGGTGGAGAGTGCCCCGGAAGGAGTCGTTCAGTCCGTGGACAGCAAGACTCTCGGCGCCAGTTTCGCGGAGGGGGCACCGGAAGACCGGGTGCTGCGGATAGCAACTTCTCAAACGGAAGCGTTCCTGATACGTGCGCACAATCTGAAGTCCGCCGTTG
>CAYXVG010000221.1:0-1501 GCA_964468205.1 uncultured Solibacteraceae bacterium
CCCATTACCTGCTCTTGGCGGCCATCCAGCGCATCTGTGATCCGGGACCCAAGACCGAGGTCTCCGACTGGTACCGCCGCACGATCCTCCACCCCCTGTGGGGCTTCCCTCCCGAGCGGTTTACCTCTCAGGCGTTCTGGGACTGCTTCGACCGTATCGACACCGCGCCGGACAACGATGAACTGGACCAGGCGCAACGCCGGCTCTTGGCGCTCTGGCGCCAGCAAGGAGTGGTCAGTCAGCGTTTGTTGGCTTATGACACCACCAACTTCCACACCTGGGTGGCCAGCACCAACGACCGCAACTCGCTGGCCCAACGGGGGCACAACAAGCAACGCCGTCACGACCTCCGCCAAGTCTCTTTAAGCTATGTGCTAGACGGGGAACACGGTCTGAGCCTCTGCCATCATGTTTACCCGGGCAACGTCACCGATGCCAACGAGTTTCCCGTCGCTCTGGAACGCCTGGTGGCGCTACTGGACCATCATCAGATCCGGCGGGACCATGTCACGCTGGTGATGGACAAAGGCTCGGCGGCATTGTCGAACACGCTGGAGTTGGAGAAAGCCGGGGTCGGATGGATCTCGGCGTTGCCCTGGAATCAGGCTCCGGAACAGTTGCGGGAACGCGAGGTGGAGCAACTGTCGTCCTGCAGCAGCCAGCAGCCGGGAGTCAAGGCCGCCGCCGAACCGATCGTGGTCCACGGCCAGCAGTATCTGGGCGTGGTGAAGTACTCGGCCTCCTTTGCCAGTGAGCAACTGCACAGTGTGACTACCTCGTTGAGCAAAGCGCTGCAGGCGATGCGGCGATTGTCGGTCGATTTACAGAAGCCCAAAGCGCGCTACACCGAGGCGGGCATCCGCCAGCGGATCAGCCGTTGGCTCTCGGCGCAGTTCGTGGCGGAGTTGGTCCACTATGAGCTGCAATTGCACCAAGGCCGTTGGCAATTACAGTTTGACTTCGACAACCAAGCCTTCCAGCACCTGCTGACCCGGCGGCTAGGCCGGACCGTACTTCTCACCAACCATCTGGACTGGACCGCCGGGCAGGTCGTGGCCGGCTATTCCGGCCAGCAGCAGATCGAACAGGTCTTTCGTGGGCTCAAAAATGGCGGGTGGTTAGGCTGGCTTCCGATGCATCACTGGACCGACAGCAAAATCCGGGTTCACGCCTTTTACTGTATGCTCGGTATCTCGTTGCTGAAGCATCTGCATAACCAGGCGCAGACCGTCTGGCCAGGACTTTCCATGGAGCAACTGCTGGAGCAACTACGCCAAATCCAGCAGTTCCATCTGCTCTACCCGCCACTCGGCAAGAAAGGACCCAACCGCGTGGCAACAGTGCTGTCGAAACAGACCCTACCCCAACAAAGCCTCGCCCAACTGTTCCAACTCGAGGAACTCCGTAGTACCCAAGGTAGGTAATACCAATCTCATCCCCGCAAGTTCCTCTAAACTCAACTCCTTACAGCTCTTGATTGTTGCTTCCCAGTAAACTCCCG